>CAXUNT010000181.1:0-2020 GCA_964252595.1 uncultured Armatimonadales bacterium | reverse complement strand
GGCCGGGGGTGGGGGCTTCTTCTCTTCCTCTCCCCCCTGACAGCCGCCCACGCTGCTAACGCACAAGCGCCGCGCGTCGCCGTGTTCTCTGAGCCGGGCTTTCCCGCCAACAACATCTCCGGCCTGGTGTCGCCCAAAGAAGTCGCCCAAGACCTGCAAAAAGCGGGCCTTAAGGCGGACTTACTTACAGTGGACGCCCTGAGTGACCCGGCGCAGCTCAACACGGGCAAGTATGCTGCCGTGGTCCTGCCCTACGGCAATGCGTTTCCGCAGGCGGCTTTTGCCAATCTGCGCGTGTTCCACCAAGCCGGCGGCGATCTGGTGACATCGGGCATTCCGTTCACGCACCCGATCCGCAAGAACGCCAAAGGGGAGTGGGAAGATTTAGGCAACGCCGACGCCCCCGCCCGGTTTGGCCCCGACGGCATCGGAGTCGGCGGATTTCGCGGGGCCGCGCCGGGATCGGCCACGGTCGCGCCCGGCGACCCGCTCGGCTTGTCTCCGCTCAAGATTGACTGGGGCGACGGCCATGACGCCCAGACTTTGGACCCAGCGACGCTGCCCGTCTCGGCTCGCATCACCCCGGTTTTGAACTCCGGCGGACAGCCACTCGCGCTTCTTTTGACCCACGGCCCGGACTGGCACGGCGCGGTGGACGTCTGGACCCCCAGCTCCGTCCGCAACGACGATGCGCTTGTCGCCTACGCCGACACCCAGCTTCTGGTGCGCGGCACGGTCGCGGCACTCGCCTCGCAGGGCCTTATCCCTGCTGTCGCCAAGACCCGCGCCCTGGCCGCGCTGGACACCCTGCCCCGTCCGCAGGTGGACGCCGACTTGGTCCTACCGACCCCGCCGCGCCCGTACCCGACGCTTCAGCCGAAGTCCTCGCCGCCCGCCCGTCATTTGTATGTCGCCGACGTGCGCCATCTGCCGCAGGAACAAACCCTGCTGCTGGCGTCGGTTCAGGGCATCGTCAACCGGAAACAGCCGCGCATTTACTTAATCACTGGCGACGACAGCCAGTTCTGGCTAGACCAGATGGTGGCGTCGGGCGCGACCGACGCGCCCATTCCCGTCGCCGACCCGCTGTCTTTGGTAGAGACGTTCCGCAGCGAGATCAAAGGCGCGGTCGTGGCCGACCCGAAGATTTACGTTTCCCCGTGCATCGCCGTCGACATCGCCGGCCTGCACGACTTCGCCATTGCCACGCCGGAGCTTGCCGCCCGCCTGCATCTGACGATCCGGGCCGACCTGCGCGGACGCTTTATGGGCGACGCCGATGCCCTGCGCTACGCCCGTACCGATTTATTGCCCCGCCTGAACCCTTACGTCTCGCTGTGCCTCGACCCGCCGCTTCTCGGTTCCCAGGTAGACGACATTATTTCGTCACGCGGTACCTGCTTCTGGATCACCGGCCCGAAAGCCCAAGATCGGCCCGGAGCCAACGAGACCGCCGAACGGGCTGAAATCGCCCGCACATTTGCCCTGATGCCGATGAACTCGGTCGTGCGCGGCTTTTGGTGGCACGGCGACGGTATGGGCCTCGATGAGACCCCCGGCGTCGCGCTCGGCTCCCGCTACGGCAAGATCACCACCGTCAGCGATTACGTTTCTAATTACTCCGTCACCAGCGGCCTCGTGCTGCCGAAACTCACCCAGAAGCCCCAGCCGCCTGCCCCGGCTTTAGACCGCAGCAAAGTCTATGTCGCGATCACTGTCTCCGACGGCGACAATTTCGCCCCCTGGAACGGCGTCTTTCGCTCCCTGTTCACCGACCCGCTTCTCGGCACCTTCCCCGTCGCCTTCGGCATGGGACCGAGTCTCATTGATGTCGCCCCCAACGAGGCCCAGTGGTACTACCAGCACGCGACGCCGAGCAACGAGTTCCTCTGCGACGTGTCCGGGGCTGGCTACATCTACCCCACCGACTGGGCCAAGGCCCTCAAGAACCGCCCCGCCCAACTGCAAACGTTCTATAACTTGACCCAGTCCTACATGGACCGCTTAGACATGCACACCC
>CAXUNT010000180.1:0-2317 GCA_964252595.1 uncultured Armatimonadales bacterium | reverse complement strand
CCATGCTTTGTGTCCTCTGCCTTCATTGTACCTGCTCGCGGCGAAAACAGCTTGACAGAGCGTGCCTCCATTTGTTACTATAGGGCATGATGTGCAAAGCAACTATAAACCTTGCCTCGCTGACCCTGCTGCTCGTTTTCTCCTGCATTGATATTAGCAACCGCGCGGCTTACGCGGATGATCAGCCGACCCAGCAGCATCAGATTATCTATCAAGTAAATTACACTCCCCTCAAGCTAGGACAAATAGACGGCGGCCAACCTTTAATTCCAGTCAGTCTTGACGGCAACCAGGCATCTATATTCCTGGTGGATACCGGCACCACATTCAGCATAATCAGTTCAGAACTTGCGAAACAGATGAACCTTTACCTGGAGCCTGGCGTTGGCGGCGGCGGCAAACCGATCTTGTGGAAGGGCAAGCAAGCGATGACTACACGGGTTCCAGTGTTAAAAGTTGGCAACATTAGGTTCACAGATGTAGCGCTTCTAGTTTTAGACGCCAAAGACATTTCGTTGTCTCCCAGCGGGAATGATGCCGCTCCTTACCAGGGAATTATCGGAAGTAACTTGCTACAACAATTCGCTGTGGTCTTGGATAGCCAAAAGCTCACACTCGGCTTATGTGTTCCCGGCAACCTATCTGAGCATCAAGTCAAGCTATTCGGAATGTCTCAGCCTCATGTTTTGCCGATGACGAATGTTGACACTAATAAATGGTTTGTTTCAGCGCAGCTTCTCAACGGCAGACTTAAAGGCAACGAAAACCTTCTTTTGGACACCGGCTCTGATGGCACAGACGTTTCAGAACAATTAGGGCAAGAGATCGGGTTGAAGACCCAGCGTAAAAGAGGCAGCAAAAATGCTTATGGCACTCAAAGTGTTGCTATCTCTACAACGGATCAGATAAATTTGGGTGACCTGACACTGCGGCACGTCTCGCTTACAATACGGCCTGTCTCTGAAGAACTACCACCTACTCTCGGCATGGACATCCTCTCCGGCTACCGTGTGCTGATGGACTTCCCCGCCAAAAAGATGTACTTGCAATCCAACACCGCCGCCGTTCCCGCCATCACCGTTAGCCCGACGCCTGCCGCCCCTGCGCCGCCCGCAAAGTAGATGTATTTGCAGCCAAACACGTCCAGCGCGAGTGTCACAGTGAAGCCGCAGACGCCGGGTGCGGTGGTGAGAAGGTTAAGAGACTGTGTTAAAAGTCTATCGGGCGACTGAAGTCGCGGCAACAAAAGCACAAAGTCCACCTTCGTGGACTCAGAAGTTAATCCTGAATTCTTAACCTGCGAAGGCAGGGTTCGTGTCCTTGTTGCTGCGGTTTCAACCGCCCACTCCTACTTTTTATCCAGTTCTAGTTCCGTCCTTTGGACGTTCGGCGTCCGCGCCTCGGAGACGGGTATTTCAATGCCCGGCCTCATGGCCGGCTTTACGGCCTGCACTCAGCGAGAAGAACTATATGGCGACCAAAAGACGGAACATCCCGCTGACGAGAACAAGCAAAATGACAAACGTAACAAATCAGCGATTGGCAGCAAAGAAGGTCAAGACCGAAGCTGAGTCGCTGGCCGAACTAACAACCCGAGCGGCGCTGGCCGGGCGGATTGGGGAGAATTGGGACACGCCGGAAGAAGATGAAGCATGGGCGCATCTGAAAGATCTGCCATGAGCTTCTACACACGCGGCGACGTTAGCATTCTCCCATTTCCTTATTCCGGTGCATCTGGCGAGAAACTGCGCCCCGCACTTGTGCTGACCGCCGTGCCTTATGCCGCGCAGACTGGTTATGTTGTGTGCATTATCAGCAGTCAGAACGCGCCCGACCCCAGCAGCATTACCCTCCGCATGACCGACGCTACGCCGGGCGTCTTGCGAAAACAAAGCTACCTGCGGCCTGCTTATTTGTTCACCGCCAGCGAGAACCGTGTCAGCCGTAAAGTCGGCGTGATGAAAACGGACATTGTAGATGCGGCGCTTCAGACACTGACGGCGCTGTTTCAAGTCTAGCGCAGGGTGTTCCGTTACTTCACCAGTTCAGTCAAGTTCTCGGTGCCGGAACCAACACGCGGGAGCATCAAGAGGTCACGCTCGCGGTCGGCGGCATTGCCGGGAGCGCTGGGGTTGAGGCCGGCATTTGGGGCCGATGGAAGCAGCGGAAAGACCGCTTCGGCGAAACGGTAGGCTTCCTCTAAGTGCGGATAGCCGGACAAGACAAACGTGTCGATCCCCAGCGCGGCGTACTCCTGCATCCGGGCATACACCGTCGCTGCGTCGCCGACAAGCGCGGTTCCCGCCCCGCCCCGGAC
>CAXUNT010000179.1:0-2479 GCA_964252595.1 uncultured Armatimonadales bacterium | reverse complement strand
ACGGCGGGGGGAGTGGGTGCCAGACGGACGCGGACACAGGGCTGGTCTTGATGGGGCATCGGTACTACGACACGCGCATCGGCAGGTTCATCAGCCGAGACCCGATTAAAGATGGCACAAACTGGTATGCCTACTGCGACAACAATCCTATCAATCTTACTGACCCGCTTGGACTCGTTTGCGACCCGTTCAATAGCACGGGGATGGGGATAGGCCAGATGTACGACTATGTGACGTCTCACGGCGGCTTGCCGGGTGAAGAATACGAGACAAAAGACGCAAATGGCAACGTAATTCCCGGCCTGTCTTTTACTGTCTCCGGCTTTAGCTTTGGCGGGCAGAGCTTCGTTGCGCCAATGGGTTCCAATATCAACCACGACATTGCAACTGCACGGCAGTTTTACCAATCTAACGCGAGTAGAGACTGGCGCAGCATCGGTCATGGGCAGAAAGTGTTCACACATGATCCAAAGAAAGTAGGAGACTGGTTGATCAACAATTATGGCCCTGGCACTCTGGGCGACCCTAAGCAATATGGCAAGCAGTATGATGCCTATGGTCATGCCATATACGCCGCCGCTGCCTCAGAGTTACAGGTTACTCTTCCTACCATTATAGATGGAGAAGTTGGAGTGCATGATGCTATGCACCCCCTTAGTCCAGGAGAAGAAGAAAATGGGGAGTATGCTGGCTGGGGATATGATCAACACTTGAACCATCCCGGCCCCGGCATTTGGACAGATTCGGATTTTATGTCATCCGCTGCTCCATTTGCTTGGCAAGAGCTTGTGCATAAGGCAACTGGAGGTTTATGGTAGAGGTAATGATAGCCCGAAGTTTGACGAGCAAACCATTGGGCCAATCTTTGAATTCATTACCTACAGAGAAAGGTATAAAATTGAGATGACTGACTGTGATGAACATAAACCCAATCTTAGTTGGCCTCCGCCGCCAGCAGTAGGTCCGAAAACACAAAAAAGTTTTGGCAACAGGGATAGTCGGTACAGCCTTAGAAATATATTCCTCTTCCTCTTGGGGTTTGTGTCTGGGTCTATGCTTTACTCAGTATGTGAAACTTCCCTGTTTCTAATATTTGTTAAGATTCGGGCTGAGCAAGTGCTTGACGGGGTATCGCATTCTGAATGGCTTTCTGTATTTTATGTTGGGAAGCTAGTAGAGCTAGCTACTTTAAGCATTCCCGTGTTGTCATATATCCGGTTGCGGCAGAATTATCCTTCCTTTGCAATGGGTGTATTATGTGGTAGCGGTTTGATTATGGTATTGTTTTTTCTGTTGTTCTTTGTAGGAATATAGCTCAGCAGCAGAACATGAGACAACCGCTTGACGAAGATCACCTAAGACAACCGGCTGACGGACATCACCTACCCGCACCTGCACGCCACGCACTTCGACTACGATGCGGACGGGCGCAGGACCCACATGAGCGACGCCACCGGGGATACCTCCTGGGACTACACCTATGACGGCCTGCACCTCAACAAGCAGACCACGCCGCAGGGGGTCGTCTCCTACCTCTACGACGGCGACGGGCGGCGCTCCCAGATGAGCCTCGCCGGGCAGTCCGGCGCGTGGGCCTACGGCTACGACAACGGCGGGCGCTTGACGAGCCTGCAATCGCCCACGGACGGCCCGACCTCCTACACCTACGACGGCGTGGGCGGGCGGGGAACAAAGGACGCCGCCGGCTTGACGCAGCGGGGCCTGTTGTCTACATAGACGAAGGGCAGCGGGGACTACGAGCTGTACGACTACGACGCCTGCAACGAGCTGACTTCTATCGGGTACTGGTTCTACGGGGGGACAATGCAGAACGGCCTGACGTACTCGTATGACCTGGCGGGCAACGTGAAGACGATGAACCAGGGCTACTACGCCACGACGTATGGGTATGACGGGGCGGACCAGTTAACGAGTGAAAGCAGCACGGGCGGTACTCCGCCGCCGTCTCTGGGGTACACTTACGACAAGAACGGCAACCGCTTGACGACGACCGTGAACGGGACGCAGACGCAGTCGTTCGGGTACGACGCGCACGATAAGCTGGTGAGCGGGACGGCGGGCAATGAGACGGACGGCTATGACGCCAACGGCAGCGAGACCAGCACGACGATCAGCGGCAGCACGTTCCGGGAGGTGTATGACGACGAAGACCGGATGACGAGCCTCACGCTGCCGAGCGGCATTGTGGACACGTTCGTCTACAACGGGCTGGGCCTGCGGGTGGGCAAGACGGACAGCACGGGAACCTACTCCTACGTCTGCGACGGGACTTCCCCCGGCTCTCCCGTGCTGGCGGACGGCCACGCTTTGTACACGCCGGGCCTCAGCGAGAACCGGAACGGCACTGCCGCCTACTACTCCCTTGACCGCTTGGGCAACCTGTGGACGCTGGACGGGACAACTAAGAACCAGTTGGGGTACGAGGACTTCGCGGGGTTCGGCGGGGTGCTGGCGCAGG
>CAXUNT010000178.1:1353-2601 GCA_964252595.1 uncultured Armatimonadales bacterium | reverse complement strand
TTCCTATGGCGGGGAGGGGTACTCCTGGGGCTTTGGAAGCATATTATTATGGCACGAGAATATAGTCTAGAAAAAACGCGCAATATCGGCATCGCTGCCCATATTGACGCCGGCAAGACCACCTGCACCGAGCGCATTCTGTACTACACGGGCCGCTCTTACAAGATCGGCGAAGTGCATGAAGGCGCGGCGACAATGGACTGGATGGAGCAGGAACAGGAGCGCGGAATCACAATTACGTCCGCGGCGACCACTTGTTTCTGGGGCCTGGAGACGGCTGATGTTAAGACCGGTCTGCGAGTTCCGACGCATCGTATCAATATCATTGATACGCCCGGACACGTTGACTTCACCGTCGAAGTTGAGCGCTCGCTGCGTGTTCTGGACGGCGTCGTCGCGCTGTTTGACGCCGTCGCCGGTGTTCAGCCGCAGTCGGAAACTGTTTGGCGTCAGGCCACCAAGTACCGCGTTCCGCGTATGTGCTTCGTCAACAAGATGGACCGCACCGGAGCCGACTACTTCTTTGCTGTCGGAACGATTGTAGACCGTCTCGGCGCGAACGCCGTCATGCTGCAAATCCCGATTGGGGCCGAAACCGAGTTTGCTGGCGTGGTTGACCTTGTGGAAAACAAAGCGATTGTTTACAAGGGCGATGATGGCAAAGTCTTTGAAGTCGTGGACATTCCGGCGAATTTGCAGGAGCAGGCCGCCAAGTACCGAGCCATGATGATTGAGAAGGTGGCCGAAACCGACGATCAGCTCATTGAGAAGTTCCTGATGGAAGAACCGATCACAGCCGCTGAGCTGAAGTCGGCGATCCGCAAAGCGACCATCAACCTGGAGATCGTCCCGATCCTGTGCGGTTCGGCCTACAAGAATAAGGGCGTCCAGCCTCTGCTTGACGCGGTCATCAATTACTTGCCGTCGCCGCTCGACAAGGGCGCTGTGACCGCGATCAACCCCGACACTGAGGAAGAAGAGCCGCGCGAGCCGTCCGACTCAGAGCCGTTCTCAGCTTTAGCGTTCAAACTGATGAACGACCAGCACGTCGGCAACCTGACGTTCTTCCGGGTGTATTCGGGAACCCTGACCAAAGGCTCTTACGTTTACAACGTGAACAAGGGCAAGCGGGAGCGGATTTCGCGTATTCTGCGGATGCACGCCAACAAGCGCGAAGAGATCACGGAGATTCTTGCTGGCGATATCTGCGCGGCGGTTGGCCTGAAGCAGGTCGTGACGGGCGATACC
>CAXUNT010000178.1:0-1343 GCA_964252595.1 uncultured Armatimonadales bacterium | reverse complement strand
AAGTCTTTGCCGGCGACATCGCAGCGGCTGTCGGCCTTCAGCTCTCGACCACGGGTGACACGCTGGCCGACGAAAAGAAGCCGGTTCTGCTGGAAACAATCACATTCCCAGAGCCGGTCATTTCGGTTTCTATTGAGCCGAAGACCAAACCCGACCAGGAAAAGATGGGCATGGCGCTTCAGCGCTTATCCGCGGAAGACCCGACTCTTCGCATTCGCACCGATGAAGAAACCGGTCAGGTCATTCTTTCCGGTATGGGCGAACTGCATCTGGACATCATTATTGACCGGATGCGCCGCGAGTTCAAGGTCGAGGCGAACCAGGGCCGTCCGCAGGTTGCGTACAAAGAGACCGTTAAGCGCGAGGCGACAGCCCGTGTGCCTTACAAGCGGCAGTCGGGTGGCAAGGGCCAGTACGGCGACTGTGAGCTGATCGTGGAACCGCTGGAAGCCGGCCTCGGCTTCGAGTTTGTCAACAAGACTGTTGGCGGCTCGATCCCGAAAGAGTTCATCAGCCCAATTCAGGCGGGTGTCAAAGAAGCCATGGAAACTGGCGTTTCGGCAGGTTATCCGATGGTGGACATTCGGGTCAGTGTCACCGACGGCTCGTACCATGAAGTGGACTCCTCGGAAATGGCGTTCAAGATCGCCGCTTCGATGACCTTCAAAGAGGCTGCCCGCAAAGCGACCCCGATCATCAAAGAGCCAATCATGGCGGTCGAAGTCGTCACCCCAGACCAGTTCCTGGGCAGCGTCGTCGGCGACCTAAACTCCCGGCGTGGCATGATTGAAGGCCAGGAGCAGAGCCACGGCGCGACAATGGTCATCAAGGCCAAAGTGCCGCTGGCAGAAATGTTCGGCTATGTTACGAGCCTGCGCTCCATGTCGCAGGGCCGCGCGTCTTCCACCATGGAGCCGTCGCATTACGCCGAGGTGCCGCGCAACGTCTCTGAAGAGCTGATGGTGAAATCGGCAGGCAAAACGCTGGTTCGCCAGCAGGGATAGGAATCTTATAACCCCTTCCCTTAGAGGGAAGGGGCTACGCAATGATATCGGAGTAAATTATGGCAAAAGCAAAGTTTGATCGTTCGAAGCCGCATGTGAACATCGGCACCATCGGTCATGTGGACCACGGCAAGACAAGCCTGACGGCGGCGATCACCAATGTCCTGGCAAAAGCGGGCGGCGCGACCGCCCGCTCCTACGCCTCCATTGACGCCGCTCCCGAAGAGCGCGAGCGGGGCATCACCATCAACACCGCCCACGTCGAGTACCAGACGGAAGCAAGGCACTACGCCCATGTGGACTGCCCCGGCCACGCCGACTACATCAAGAACATGATCA
>CAXUNT010000177.1:0-2769 GCA_964252595.1 uncultured Armatimonadales bacterium | reverse complement strand
TATCTGTCCCATTGCCTTTCGTAGTTATCTCTTTCCCCTCCTGCTTCGGGAGGGATGGCGAGGAACGAGCCGGGGTGGGTTTCTTCGGCGGTGCGGCAGGCGCGTTTTGAGCCTCGCGCCAGGCAGCGTAGGAACCCTCGAACAGCGTTCCATGCGCATGGCCGTCTAAGGCCAGCGTCTTTGTGGTCGTGGCGTTCAGCAGGTAGCGGTCGTGCGAGACTAAAAGCAGGGTGCCGTCGTACCGAGAAAGCATCTCGGTCAGAGCTTCGCAGCTCGCGATGTCTAAGTGGTTCGTGGGTTCGTCTAAAATCAGCAGGTTGCACGGCTCCAAGATCATGCGGGCCAGCGCCAGCTTGTTTTTCTCGCCGCCGGACAGCATCCCGACACCCTTGAACACGTCGTCGCCCGTAAACAAAAAGCGGGCCAGATAATTTCGCGCTTCAGTCTCGGTCATATCCGCGATGTCGTGAATGGAGTCAATGACGCTTAGGTTCTGGCTGAGGCTGTCGGCGGCGTGCTGGGAAAAGTACGACACGCGGGCGTTGTGGCCGAGGCCGACCGAGCCGCGCGTCGGCTGCTCCATGCCCAAAATCATCTTGACCAGCGTTGTCTTGCCTGCGCCGTTGGGACCGACAAGCCCCACCCGGTCGCCGCGCTCCACGAGAAAAGACAGGTTGTGGAAGAGCGTCCGGTCGCCGAACGTCTTGGTCAGCTCTTCCGAGCGCAGAACGTCGCGTCCGATCCGCCCAGCGGCGTCGGCGTCAAACAGGGCGCGGACCGTCGTGGTGTCCTTGAAGACGCGCTCCACTTTGTCCATCCGCTCGATGCGGGTCTCCATGCGGGAGCGTAATTTGCTTTGCACGGAGTCCCCGCCCATGTTCTTTTTGATCACCGCTTCGAGACGCGCGATCTCGGCCTGCTGGATGTCGTACTGGTCCTGCTGACGGGCCATCCGTTCTTCTTTTTGCCGCCGAAAATGGCTGTAGTTGCCTTTGTAGGTGGTCAAGCGCTGCTGCTCGACATCGGCGATGGTATCACAGACGGCATCCAAGAAGTACCGGTCATGGGACACCAAAAGCACCGCGCCTTCGTAGCTTTTCAGAAAGCCTTCCAGCCATTCGGTCGCGGCGATGTCCAGATGGTTCGTCGGTTCGTCCAAAATGAGCAGATCGGGCCGGGCCAGAACTATCTTTGCCAGCGCGAGACGTGTCTGCTCACCGCCGGAACACGCCCCGACCCGCTTGCCGTAATCCGCCTCAGTAATGCCAAGCCGCTCCAGGGTCATTGGCACGTCAGTATCGGGCCGGTAGCCGCCGGCGGCTTCAAACGCCTCGCGGGCATGGCCGTATTCTTCCATCGCGGTTTCCAGCGCGTCATCGGTTTCCGCCGCCGACATCGCTTCCTCCCAGCGCTGCATCTCAGCCTCGCAGGCACGGAGGGGCGCAAAGACTGTTTCAATCTCTTCCCAGATCGTATGTTCCGGGTGAACCGGCGCTTCCTGCCGCAGATAGCCCAAAGAGCGTCCGGCAGCCAGCGCGGCTTTGCCGGTATCGGGGATCTCCTGCCCCATCAAAATGCGAAGCAGGGTCGTCTTGCCGCAGCCGTTGCGCCCGACAAGGCCCATCTTCTGCCCGGCGGCAACCGAGAAATTTACGTCCTGAAACAGCAGATCGGTCCCGTAGCTTTTTCCGAGATTGGTCACGTTCAAAATACTCATAATAGACCCTTAGTATAGCACGGTGGGTCAAGGGTGAGACACGGGCGGGCTGCGCCCGTTTCAGGGTAAGATGAAATGGATGCGCCTGCCCTTTCAACTGAATGTCCTGCGCGGCCTCGGCCTATTGCCGATTTCGGCCGTGACGGCTGTTTTGGCACCGCTGCTGCCGGTTCCAATGGACAGCCTGCGCTGGCACGGAATACAAAGCGTCGCCGTGGAAGTCGGCGGTGTTCTTCTGCTCATGGCGGTGCTCTGCCGCCTGTGGCCGAAGCCGCTGAGGCTGCCGCCGCCCTTGCGGCAAGTTTCTTTGCTTTGTCTGCACGGGCTTTTGTTTTGGGCGCTCGTTTCCTGCGGGCGCGACCCAAACCCGTTCGCCGTTCAAAGCCTGCTGACGCTGGCGTTCGGCGTTCTTGCGGCGGATGTCGTCGCGGCGCAGATCACCGATCGGCGGCGCATGACCTTCTTGGTTTACGCGCTTCTGCTGGCCGCCGTGCTGGTTTGCGGGCTGGGCCTCATTGGATTGGGAAGCGGTCCGGCGTCTGCGCTCGCCTCCGGGCCGCTGCACGATCATCAGTTATTCGGCGCGTTTATGCCGATTCCGCTGCTGCTGAGTCTTGCGCTCAGTCTTGGCGGCGGCTCGCAGGCACAGCGGCTGACAGGGCAGGCGTCGCTGCTGCTCTGCTTGGCGGGCGCGTGGGAAGCGCAGGACCGCTCGGCATGGCTGGGCTTAATCGCGTCTCTGCTTATTTTTGCGGGCCTGAACGTGTTCGTCTTGGGCCTGAAAACCGTGATCCGGCCCAGCGCCCTTGTTCCTGCCCTGCTTGTCTTTGCAGCCATGCTGGGAGTTGCCCTGCTTTCGCCGAACCGGGATCAGGTCGTGGCACGACTTCAGTCGGTCACGCACGCGCCGGACAGCGCCTATGACTCGCGGCTCTGGCGGGAACAAGTCTGGGCCGGAACCCGGCGAATGATTGCCGAAAAGCCGCTGGGGGGCTGGGGAGTCGGCTCTTTTCCCGTCATACATCAGCCGTGGACACGCACCGGCCACCGGG
>CAXUNT010000176.1:0-2916 GCA_964252595.1 uncultured Armatimonadales bacterium | reverse complement strand
GGCCTGGCGGGCGGGGGCGGAGATCGCCGACATGGAGTTTATTCAGTTCCACCCGACCTCGCTGTTTCACCCGGATGCGAAAAGCTTTTTGATCTCGGAAGCCGTCCGCGGCGAAGGCGGCATTTTGCGCCGCAAGGACAGCACGGCGTTCATGGCCGAGTACGACCCGGAGCGCAAAGATTTGGCCCCGCGCGATATTGTCGCCCGCGCGATTGACAGCGAGATCAAAAAAACCGGCGATGAGTGCGTCTATTTAGACATCACGCATCTGCCCGCTGAAGAGATCAAGGCACACTTCCCGACCATCTACGCCCGGTGCTTGTCGTTCGGCATTGACATCACGACCGACCAGATCCCCGTGGTTCCCGCCGCCCATTACTCCTGCGGCGGCGTCGTGACCGATCTTCAGGGCCGCACGACGATTGACGGCCTGTACGCCTGCGGTGAAACCGCGTCAACGGGGGTTCACGGCGCGAACCGTTTGGCGTCGAACTCGCTGCTGGAAGCGCTGGTCTTCGGCAAGCGGGCCGCGATAGACGCCCAGGGCCGGACCGATCTGCCCGCCGCCTGCGGCCAGGCTCCGCCCCTGCCCGGTGCCGCGCGGCGTGTCGGGGCGCTGGACCATGCCCAGGTGGAAGCGCTGCGGAACCGCTTGCAGCGCACGATGCAGCGGTATGTCGGCATTGTCCGCTCAGATAGCCGCCTCGCAAAAGCCGCCGCCGCTGTGGCCGCGCTGGATGCCGAAGCCCGTTCCTTGTTCGATGGCAGCATTCTCGCCGACGACATTCTGGAGCTTCGCAACATGATCCAGGTCGCCCAGCTCATCATCCAATGCGCCCAGGCCCGCAAGGAATCGCGCGGCCTGCACTTCACGACAGACTACCCACAGACGCTAGACAGCGAGCGCCATGATACGGTGCTGCAAAACAAGAACCCAGCGTAGGGGCAGGATTATATACCCGGCACTCAAGCCTTCCAGGTCTGCCCTCCGGGTAGCCAGTGCTGACCAGTGCAGTGCCGGGCTACTTGAGAGTGAAAGTCCCTACGGGACTGAATGCCGGCAGCGCTCGGCTCTTCAGTCAGTGCCGACTTCTCTCCTCTGTTCGAGGCAGGTCAAACCAGCGGCGCGGCCAGGCGGTGCTGACTTCCGGCATCTGCTGGTCTACCAGTGTAAGTGTCTCACGGATCAGCGTGCCGATTTCTTCTGCCGCGTCTGCTGGTGCAAGCTGAAACGTGGCGCTGAGACGCGCCGTGAGGTTCTCCGGCGCAATCCGAAACTGCGCGGCAAGCAGGCCGGACCGCTTGAAGTCGCCGGGCAGATACACCGAGTTTAGCCCGCAGAGGACGCCGAGTATGGATTTTTCAACGTCTACCAGACTTTGATACAGGAACGCAGGTCGCCGCGTCCCACGCCCATCTCGGTCAGCGTCCAAAACGGCTGAAAGCGCAGATGCGTCTCGACCATCTTGCGCCGGAGTTCGGCAGGATACCAGGCGGCTTTGCGCTGGAACTCGCCGATAAGACTGTCGCCGTAGAGTGGAAGGCATTTTTGTATGCCGCCGACCCGCGACTGAGAGTGGGCGTCCGTGCTGTGGGCTTCCAGGACAAGCGCCAGATCGTCCTCCAGGGCAGCAAGCGTCAGGTGGCTGAGATCACACCGAATGCCGTCCACGAAATAACCTTCTTTGAAGCGCATTGCATCCTGCATTGAGGACAAATAAAGCCGCTCTGAGCCATTGGCTTGGACGCGGGTTTCATCTAATGCCGTCTGTCCCGGCAGGGCTGTGTGCAAGACAATCAGGTCAACATCGGAGATTTCGTCGGCGTTTCCCGTCGCGGCCGACCCCGTGAGTGCGACGGCCAGCACTGTCGGCAGCGCCGCCGAGGCGTTTGCTAAACGACGCGCGATACCAAGCAGGCGCTGATTGATTGAGTCCATCTTGATCCCCTCGCCAATGTGCTGTAGTATAACATAACGGAAAGGAGTTCTTGAAGAATGGCGATTGAGTACCAAGTAAACGCCGTACTGACGCCGGAAGAATTGGCCAGGGTGTTTGCAAGGTCAGGCATTGCGCGGCCTGTTCACGACATCGCGCGGCTGCAACAAATGATCGCTCATGCCAATCTGACCGTGACGGCGTGGGATGGCGAAGTGCTGGTCGGCGTCGCGCGGGCGCTGACGGACTTCTGCTGGTGCTGCTACTTGTCGGACTTGGCGGTAGACAAAGCGTACCAAAAACAGGGCATCGGGCGGGAACTGATTGCGCGGGTGCGGGCGGAAGCGGGGGAAGACGCGAACTTTTTGCTTTTATCCGCGCCGGAAGCGATGGACTACTATCCGAAGATCGGCCTCGAAGCCGTCACCAACGGCTGGATGTGCAAGCGCCGCCCCGGTTGAGTCAGCGGCAGGCGACGCGACGCTTGCGGCGCAGTTTGTGTCAGGAGTGCATGATGCTGAATTTTCAATCGCTCGGCGGCGTGTCTTGGCTGCTTCTTTTTGCCTTTTGCTTCGCTTCGGCGGCGGTCCCGGCGCAGACGGCTCCCGCGCCCGCGCCGCTCACGCTCAATGTCTGGCCGGGGCTTGCGCCGGGAGAAACCACCGCCTCTCCCGGTGACTTCAGCGCGGATACCACCGGACAGTACGGGACGATCCACAGACTAGCCAAGATCACGGAGCCGCAAATCGCATTTTACCCCGCGCCCGGCCCGACAACCAATCCGAGAACAGGCCCAAAGCCGACAGTGCTGGTCTGCCCCGGCGGCGGCTACAGCATCGTCACCACGGATATTGAAGGGGCTGAGATCGCCCGCTGGCTGAACGGCCTGGGATACAATGCCGCCGTGCTGTTTTACCGCGTGCCGGACGCCGTCGTGCCGTCCCCCGCCCGGCGGCAGCCGGCCTGGCAGGACGCGCAC
>CAXUNT010000175.1:0-3212 GCA_964252595.1 uncultured Armatimonadales bacterium | reverse complement strand
GTTTCCGAGCCGAAGCCGACGATCCCCGATGATCTGCGGGACAGCGATTTTAACTCAGCGTTCAATGCCCTGTTCACCATTCATGCTGACGGCACAGCCAGCGTTAAAATGGTATCATCTACAGGGAACCAGACTCTGGACGCGCTGGCGCTGGACGCCGCGAGGCGCTGGACCTTCCGCCCGGCAACGCGCGGCGGGCAGCCCGTAGAAAGCTTCCTGCGCCTGCGGGTGGAATTTGATGTATCGTAGGATTACAGCAGCGTGAAGTTGTCGGGAAGCAGGTCGGTGATGGTTTCGGTCGCGGACAGGCCGGACTTGGTGGTGGAGATGATGACAATCGGGGCGTCGGCGCGGGAAAACTCGGCAATCACTTGGCGGCACGCGCCGCACGGCTTGCAGAGCTTGGGAGCGGAGGTCGAAACGGCGATGGCGACTATGTCCATACAGCCTGCTGTGACTGCGTGAAAAATGGCGACCCGCTCGGCGCAAACGGTCAGGCCGAATGACGCATTTTCGATGTTGCAGCCTTTATGGATCGTTCCGTCGCTGAGAAGCACCGCCGCGCCGACGGTGAAATTCGAGTAAGGCGCATATGCGGCCGCCTGCGCTTCCCGCGCTGCCGCAACAAGTTTCGTCAGAGCTGTTTCGGATAAATCAGATGTTGATTGAGTCATAGGGCCTTTTCCAGATGCAGCAGAAACTCGGTGTTGCCGTCGCTGCCTTCAATCGGACTGACCATGCGGTCCATCTCGCGCAAATCCAGAGCGCGGGCTGCCGCCGCGACACGCTCTAATGCTTCGGTGCGAGCTTTGGCGTCGCGCACGATGCCGCCTTTGCCGAGATGCGCGGCCCCAACCTCAAATTGCGGCTTGACCAGGCAGACTAAGCTGCCGTCGTCCGTCAGCAGCGGCGCTATCGAGGGCAAAATCAATGTCAGCGAGATGAACGATACATCAACCACGATGACGCCGAACGGGTGGGGGAAGTCAGCGGGCGTGAGCGACCGGGCATTGACCCCTTCGCGCGACTGTACGCGCGGGTCGGAGGCAATCGCCGGCGCCATTTGCCCATGTCCGACATCTATCGCAATCACCGACTGAACATCTCGGCGCAAAAGACATTCAGTAAAGCCGCCGGTAGACGCCCCAATGTCCAGAGCGTTCAGCCCCGCTACATCCATCCCGAACTCCGTCAATGCTCCCTCCAGCTTCAATGCTCCGCGCGACACAAAGCGCGGGCCGGTATCATGCCGCGCCAGAACCGCGTCCGAAGACGTCTCTGCACTGGCTTTGAGTCCGCGCCGCCCGTTGACCGAAATCAGCTCTGCGCCGAGAAGCGCCTGCGCCTCGGTGCGCGAGCGGCAGACGCCGGCTGCAACTAAGGCTTTATCCAGGCGCATTCAGGTCCAAGCTCGCCAGATGGGACGTGTCATTCTGCGTCAGCAAGGCGGCAGGCTTTGCCGGATCAGGCAGCAGAAGGCGCGTGATGCCGCAGTTGTCCGACCACGGCGGCTCGGTGGTGACGACGGGAACGCGCAGAAACGCCTCAGTCAGCCGGCCTACCGTTTCGGCATGAGACACAACCAGAAGATGGTCGTCCGACCCGCCGTGAAGCGAAATCAACGCATCGCGGACTTTTTGGGCGCGGGCGTACATCTTTTGATCGTCTTCCAATGTCTGCGGCCACCAGGACACGCTGCACGGAAACGTCTCGCCGAAAAAAGCAAACGGGAACTGCTCGGTAATCTGGTCGGGGGTCAATCCGGGGAAGTTCTTGTAGCCGGGCCAATGCGCCGAAAAATACTCGCAGATGTCGGCGTAGACTTCCGCCCGCAGGCAGGTCAAGCCGCAGAACGGGGCGATGGTTTGCAGGGTCCGGCGCAGGGGCGATACATACGCTTGCGTCAGCCCTTCGCCGCTGAGAGTCTGTGCCGTACAATCAGCCTGCTGCTGTCCAAGAGGGGTCAGAAAACTGTCTAAGTGATCGGTCAGTCCGGCGTTAGCTTCAGACTGACCGTGACGAACCAAAGTGATAAGCATAACGGGGACAAGTATACCCGCTGATGGTGCAATTCACGTCAGTGCGGCAGATCGCTGGCCACCAGCTCTTCCAGCCCGTTTCGGTTGGTAATGAGTATCTTGCGTCCTAGAAAGTCAATCAAGCCCCGGCGCTTGAAATCGTTCAAGACCAGCGTCGTTGTCTCGCGGGTGCTGCCGATGACGTTCGCCAGCTCTTGATGGGTCATCTTCCCACGCAGGGGATGGCCGTTGCGGCTGACGCGCCCGGTATAGCCTTCTCCCAGCCGCAGCAGCAGTTTCGCCAGCCGCTTTGGAACTTCCAGAAAGACCAAGTCGGCGACCTGGTTTTCCGCCTGGCTGCGCCGGGCGCTGACCAGCCGCAGCAGCTCGCGGGTCGCCGGCAGCGAGTGCTCCAGCGCCGCGAGGATGTCCGCCCGGCGGAACACAGCCACCAGCGAGTCTTCCAGCGTTTCCGCCACCAGTTCATACGGGTCAGTGGCGCTCAGCAGCCCGGCTTCTCCAAAGATCGCGCCGTCTTCAAGCAGATACAGCGTCAGCTCACGTCCGCGCTCCGAAACGCGAGCGATCTTGACGCGCCCGGTACAAAGCAGGTACACGAAGTCGCCGGGCTGGTCGGCAAAATGAACAATCTGGCGGCGGCGGTACTGACGCTGCTCGGCAATGCGCTCAAGCCGTTTCAAGGTGTCTTCCGGCAGGGCCGCCAGCATTGGCACCTGCTGAAAATAAGATATTAAGGAGTTCAATCGTTGACTACATACCTTTCCAGAGCATTCAACCTTACACTTCTCAGTATACCAGCATGACGCTTGTTTGCTTACGGCATTAGTACGAGGATTTTGCATTTCTGCTAAACCCCGGTACATTTGACGTGCAATCTCATCAAAGTGCAATCTCATCAAACCGGAGTTTGCGCGAACATGAGACGGAAGCATCATTCTTATAGTATGCCCGCAAACAAAGCGACGAGGCCGCACCGAGGTTACAGCAGGGTTACAATTCTGCCGATTCCGGCGAAAATATCGGTTTGCAGGAATGTAAGGCTGACAACTTACTCTTGCAGAACTTATGCCAATCGGAAATTTACAGGAAAAACCCGCAATCATTGGGAAGGAGGGCGGTTACTGGGGAGGAGGGCGGTTACTGGGGAGGAGAGTGATTGCTGGGGAGGAGGGT
>CAXUNT010000174.1:0-3384 GCA_964252595.1 uncultured Armatimonadales bacterium | reverse complement strand
GAGCAGGCACTGGGACAAGGGTAAAAAGGAAACGACATGCAGACGACTGTGGGACAACTGGCGGCGCTTTTGGAAGGGGCCGTGGACGGTGATGGAACCATTGCCATTCGCGGCATTTCCAGCATTGAAGACGCCCAGGACGGCGACATCACGTTTGCCGAGACCGACAAGCTGCTGTCCAGCGCCGGGCGCTCCCGCGCGTCGGCGGTCATCGCCCCCGCAAACAGCCCGAAGCTGGAAGGCGCACTGGCGAACAAGCCTCTGATCCGTGTCAAGAACCCGCGCTTTGCGTTTGCTCAGGCTCTGCGGATTTTTGCGCCGGAGCCGAAGGTCTATCAAGGCATCCATCCGACGGCAGTGATCGGCGAGAATGTTACGTTCGGCCACAATGCCTCAGTCCATGCGCTGGCCGTGATTGGTGACAATGTCTCTCTCGGCAAGAACTGCGTCGTGTACCCGTTTGTTTATGTCGGCGACAATGTCTCGGTCGGCGATAACTGCGTTATTTATCCCCACGTCGTTCTGCACGACAACACGGAAATCGGCAATTCCGTGGTGATCCACAGCGGCAGCGTGCTTGGCACCGACGGCTTCGGCTATATGTTTATTGAAAATAGGCACTATAAAATCCCGCAGATCGGGCGCGTGATTGTGGAAGATGATGTCGAGATCGGCGCAAATGTCACGATTGACAAGGCGCGGACCGGATCGACCCGGATCGGGGCCGGCACGAAAATTGACAACTTGGTGCATATCGGCCACAATGTCACCGTCGGCAAGAACTGTGTTATTGTGGCTCAAGTCGGCGTTTCCGGCTCTGTAGACATCGGCGACGGCGTAATCTTAGCCGGTCAGGTCGGCGTCAAAGACCATGTCACAATCGGTGACGGCTCCATTGTCGCGGCGAAATCGGCGGTCATCGGCGACCTGGAAGCGCACTCGTTTGTGTCCGGGATGTACGGGCGTCCGCACGGCAACGAGATGCGGGCGCAGGTGCTGTACGGCAAGCTGCCGGAGATGTTCAAGCAGATGAAAGAATTGGAAGCGCGTCTGGCCTCTTTGGAAGCGGAGAAGACAAACAACGCGGAAGACGCCGAATGAGCGAGTGGGGTCGTCGGACGCTTGCCCGGCCAAGCGCGGTCCTTTCCGGCGTCGGCCTGCACTCAGGGGCCGGCGCTTCTGTTCGTCTGCTCCCCGCGCCATCGGGAACGGGCCTGGTTTTCCGCTGCGCGGAGAGTGGGCAGGAAATCCCGGCGTGGGTGTCGAACGTTTCCGATACGTCCCGCTGCACGCGCCTGAAACTGGGTGGATTTGAGGTGCAGACCGTCGAGCATGTACTTTCCGCGCTGGCCGGCCTCGGCGTAGACGATGCGATAATTGAAATCGCGGGCGGCTCGGAAGTCCCGGCGATGGACGGTAGCGCCGCGCCGTTTGCGGCGGCAATTTCCGACGCCGGCCTGCGCGAGCAGTCCCAATGCGTTAAGCCGATCACGCCGGCGCAGCCCGTGTTCGTCTCCGAGCGCGGTTCTACGATTGCCGCTCTGCCTTCGGAAACGCTGTCCTTCACGGTTGTGCTGGATTACCCGCACCATGCGTACCTAGGGACACAGGCGGCGATCTTCGGCGGCGCAGGAGATTATGCCGCCCAAATTGCTCCGGCGCGGACTTACGGCTTTTTGTCGGAGATTGACGCCTTGCGAGCCGCCGGCCTGGGCCTCGGCGCGTCGGCCGATAATGCGGTTGTGCTAGGCGAGACGCAGTACGAGACGCCGCTGCGGTTTTCCAATGAACTGGCCCGGCACAAGATTTTAGACTTGATCGGCGACTTGGCGCTGGCGGGGCGTCCGGTTTGCGCCGAGATCATTGCCGTGAAGCCCGGTCATCTGTTGAACGTGCGCCTCGCGCGGCTGCTGTCTGAACTGTGACATCTGAGGCGCAGTATTTTTAGGAGATCATTTTGCCTGAACTGGATATTGAAGCCATCAAACAAATCCTGCCGCACCGCTACCCCTTTCTTTTGGTGGACCGGATTACGGCGCTGGAGCCCGGCAAGCGGGCGATCGGCCTGAAGGCGGTATCGGTCAATGAGCCGTTTTTTCAGGGGCATTTCCCGCAGCGCTCGATCATGCCGGGTGTCCTCATTATTGAAGTCATGGCCCAGATCGGCGGCGTGATGATTCTCTCCCTGGAAGAGCATCGGGGCAAGCTTGCCTATATCGGCACGGTGGATAATGCCAAGTTCCGCCGGCCGGTGGTCCCCGGCGACACGCTGGAAGTGGAAGTGGAGTTGCTGCGGCTGCGCGGCAACGCAGGCAAAGTCAAGTGCATCGCGCGGGTCGGCGGCGAGGAAGCCGCCGAAGCGGAAATCATGTTCGCGCTTGTCATGCCTCTGCCGTCCGCTTCCGCCGCGCCCGCTCTTTAACCTACGAAAAGACACCTATTCTGCATGAGCATTCATCCCACCGCTTGTATTGACCCCAGCGCCCGGATCGGCAGCGACGTCGAAATCGGGCCGTATGTCGTGATCGGCGAAGAAGCCGTCATCGGCGACGGTACACGCCTTCGCGCCCACGCCGTCATCGAGCCGTATGTGACGCTCGGCTCCGGCTGCGACGTGTTTTCCGGGGCGGTTCTCGGCGGCATCCCGCAGGACCGCAAGTTCAAAGGCGAGAAAAGCTTTCTCGTGATCGGCGACAACAACATTATCCGCGAACATGTCACCATCCATCGGGCAGCGGGCGCAGGCAACGAGACCCGCATCGGCGACAATAATCTGCTGATGGCCTACTGCCACATCGGCCACAACTGCCAGATCGCCAGCGGCATCACAATGGCGAACTCCACCGGCATTTCCGGCCACTGCCTCGTAGAAGAGCGCGTGAACTTCGGCGGCTTTGTCGGCGTCCATCAGTTCGTGCGGATCGGGCGGCTCGCGATGATCGGTGGCTACTCAAAAGTCGTTCAGGACATCCCACCGTTTATGATGGGCGATGGCCGCCCCTGCAAAGTGATTGACTTGAACATCATCGGCCTGCGCCGCTCCGGCGTGTCGTCTCCCGTCCGCGCGGACCTCAAGCAAGCGTACAAGCTCTTGTACCGCTCGCAGATGAACATGTCGCAGGCGGTGGAAGCGATTGAAAACGAGGTGGAGGCCAGCCCGGAGCGTGACTACCTGCTGGACTTCATCGGCTCCATCCGCCTCGGTTCCATGGGGCGAGGGATTGACGGTTCCCGGCATTAGGAACCCACCCCGGTTCATTCCTCACCGACCCTCCCGAAGCGGGAAGGTAAGGAGCAAGAAAAAGGAAGGCTGTTCTGCCTCGTGTCCTAACCTCTTGACCTTCCCGCTTCGGGAGGGTCGGTGAGGAACGAACCGGGGTGGGT
>CAXUNT010000173.1:0-3689 GCA_964252595.1 uncultured Armatimonadales bacterium | reverse complement strand
CCCCCAGAGGGAGAGGGCAAGAGAAAATCCTTGACCTTGTGCCGCTTGTCAAGAAAGGCCGCCGGGACTTTAATGCTCCTGCCCTTCCCCACTGGGGGAGGGACCCTGCGAAGCAAGGTGGGAGGGGTTCTCACTGCCCAACAGGATACCGCGCCACTTATAGCGAATAATACAGGGCGACAGTAAATGAAAACACTTCCAAAGGATGATCAGTTATGAACTTCAAGCAACTTTGGGTCTGCGGCGCACTGCTCACGGCATTCTGCGTACCGGCCACCGCCCAAACCTTCCCCACGCCCGCAGCGGGCGCGACCGTAAAAGTCGCCTGTGTCGGCGACAGCATCACGGCAGGGGTTGGGGCAAGCAGCGACCCGCACAACTACCCGAGCCTGCTGGGCGACCTGCTGGGGCCGGGCTACACGGTCGCGAACTTTGGGGAAAGTGGGGCGACGCTGCTCCAAAACGGCGACAGTCCTTACAAACAGCGCGGCTCCTACGGACGCAGCGCGGCGTTTCTGCCGAACGTCGTGGTGATCTTGCTCGGAACCAACGACTCCAAGCCGCAGAACTGGGGAACGCATAAGGGGGAATTCGCGGCGGACTACGCCGCCCTGCTGGACTACTACGCGGCCCTGCCGACACACCCCAAGCTTTATGCCTGCCTGCCGACTCCTGTGCCGAAGCCAAATTACGGCATTAACGATCCGGCGGTCACGGAAGAGCTGCCCTTGATCCGCCAGGTCGCCGCGCAGAAAGGCGCCACTGTGATTGACGTTCACGGGCAAGTGCCGAGCGACAACGTAGATTTTGTGGACGGCGTGCATCCCAACGACACGGGCTATGTTCTGCTCGCCAGCGCGATCTATCAGGGCATGACCCACGCTCCGGTCGTTTTGCCAATCGCCGATCGCAAGTTCTACGGCGCGTTGACGGTGAGAATGACGCCGCCGATGCCGGGCGCAGCGATCCGCTACACCACCAATGGAGCCGCGCCGACACGCACGTCCGCCCTGTATCGAGGGCCAGTGACGCTTACGCACGCGGCGACTCTGAAGGCGCAGGCATTCCGGGGAAAGACGCCGCTCGGCCTGGTATCCACGGCCACATTTCGTCCTCTGGTCCCTCTGCCCGCGTCGGCGGTCGCCGACGTGCCGGGCTTGTCCTACACCTACTACGAAGCCGCGTTTGGGAACGCATCAGAGTTTGCCGAGCAGATGCCGGTGTCCTCCGGCACGATTGCGGACTTTAGCCTGACGCCGCGCAAGCGGGACACGAATTTCGGCCTGACATACGAAGGTTTTGTCACAGTTCCCGCGACAGGTTTGTACACGTTCGGCACGGTCGCCGACGACGGGACAGAACTTTCGATTGACGGGCAGCTCGTGATCGCCAACAACGGGCCGCACGGAGCCACGCCTGCGTCCGGCAAAATCGCCCTCGCCGCCGGAAAACATCCCATTACGTTGTGGTATTTCCAGGACGGCGGCGACTTCAGCCTCCAAGTCACCTGGCAGGGTCCGGGCCTATCGGCGCAGGCCATTCCCGCTTCTGCACTTTCTCATGCAAAGTTTTATATAAAAAACGTCCGGGTTCGTGGTACAATACATCCGGCCCGCTAAAACAACTTCTTGCTGCGGAAAAGATATGGAGGAACGCGATGACCCTTGAACTTTTAGAGCGGCCTGTCCGCCAAGACGATATAGACCAAGCGGAAGTCTTGCACGAGTGCGCTTCCTGCCGCCACAAGAACCGGGTGTATCTGAGCGCCCCGACCGGCACGCAGACCGCCGCCGTCTGGCGCTGCGGCCTGCTGTCTCAGAAAACGCGGCGCGAAGTGATTGTCCAGCCGCACGAGAACTGCTTTGAGCATCGCAGCCTGTCCGACTACTGGGAGCAGACCGATCTCGCACTGGTACGCTGAAACTGCTTGCTGACGACCAAGAAAGCCCCGAACGTGGTACGTCCGGGGCGTTTTTGTCACTGCGCCAGTGGGGTGTTGATTTCAATCAAATAGCCGTCGGGATCGCGGAAATGAGCGGTGCGAATGCCCCACAAGGGCCTGTCGGTCGGCTCGGCGGTCAGAGTGACCCCTCGCGCCTGAAGAGTATTTGCGGCAAAGTCGACATCGTCGCTGGCAAGCACCAGCATTGCGGCGTCCTGCGTGTCCGCGGAGACCGGCTTGGCCGCGCTCCCAACGGCTTCCGCCATCAGCGGACGCCGGTACAGAGCGAGCGTTTGACCAGCCACATCGAACTCCGCGTAAACGTCGTCGAGATTAAACCGGGGCGTCATCCCCAGCGTTTCCTGGTAGAAGCGAAAGCTGGCAGGCAGATCGGAAACGAGCAGGCGAACGTGCGGCGACTGTAACATGACAGGGGTTCTCCTTTAAGCTAAAGCAAACAAATGTTTGATATGCTATTTTAGCACAAAGCCGGCAGGCTGTCAAGAGCAAGGCCGCAGGCGACGCAGTGCAGATCGCCGCGCCGGGCCTGCGTCCCGCAGTGCGGGCAAAGGCGGATGTGCTTGGGGAGAGTAGACGCCCCGCAGTGAGGACAAAAGCGAGCCGCACGGGACACGGGCCAGCGCTTGCCGCAGACCCGGCAGCGGGCGCGGGCTGTCCGCCGGTACACCCAAACGGCGACGGGATCGCCCGGCAAGCCGACAATTGCCCCCAGCAGCAAGGCATACGCGCCGCTTTGAGTCCAGCCCAGCCCAATGCCGAGCAGATCAGGGTTCGGTGTGTTCAGATTAGCGACTTCCACATCGGGAATATGAAACTGGTCTAACAATCGGTTGATGGACACGGTGAAGTTCATCTGCGCCCCGGCAAGCTGGAATTTCACCCGCTCCGGCACCCGCCTCTGCCCCTCGGCTACCCAAGACAGCACCAGCAGCGCCCCGACCAGGCATAACACCGGCGACCGGCGCATCCCCAAAAAGACCAGCACGGCGACCGCCAAACACAGCCCGCCCCAAACAAACACCCACCCAGGCAAATTGACTTCAATATTATGGAACACCCGAAACGTCGCCCAGGGCGAGAGCGTCCCCGCCAGAATGCCCGCCGCGCCGCCCAGTATCAGCAGCGACGCCAGGCCGTTCCGAAGCCGCGAAAAAATGGGGGGCAGGGCAGGAATCATGGACATCACTCATTGAAAGGATTGAGAGGAAATTGCCGTGGGACTCAAGTCCTCGGCTATGGGGCGAAGCGCCCAGTCTCCACCTGCGTGGAGAAGGAGTAGATAATCGCTACGGTGGCTCCCTTGTCCGCGAAGGCGGACATCAGGCGTCTGCGCCCCATAACCGAGGACTTGAGTCCCACGGCAGTTCTGCCTGGCTGTGGGCTTAGGTTTTCCTATGACTTCACTCGCTCCAATGCCGGCTGACATAATCAGCGTAGTTCCGGTACTGCTCCCGGTGCGTGAGATAGTTCGCATAGCCGCGAAAATGAACATCCCAGTAGCGCATTGCAGCTTCGTATTTTTCCGCAACGCTGCGCTTCTGCACAACCTCGCGGAACAGGGCCAAGTCATCCAGCCATCTCTGACATTCTGTTGCTGTCGCGCCGTCAAAGCCGTAAAGAACACCTTCCGGTACTTCATGGACAGCGTAAGCGAACTGTCGGGCGTAATACTAGACCTCTTGCATAAGTAGCGTATACTGTCGTTATGTTTTACGCTGATGTGCAG
>CAXUNT010000172.1:0-3924 GCA_964252595.1 uncultured Armatimonadales bacterium | reverse complement strand
GTGCCGCTCTCGCTAGCACAGTTCAGCTTGTAAAACTAGCACCATTGGTTAGCTACTACTTTACAAGCGATGTTCTGGATGTTGACAACATCATCAAGCCGATTTTAGATGCACTGAATGGTCTAGTCTACCAGGATGACTTACAGGTCGTCAAAGTTGTCAGTCAAAAGGGGCCTGTTCCCGCAGGCCCTCTACTTTCCGGCGTCACGCCGGTCTTGTCCGCCGGCTTGCGGTCACGCGACGATTTTTTGCACGTCCTGGCAGAATGGGATTGAGGAACACATAAATGAAAACACTAGCTGCCCCCCCAATAATTGATCCGCAGGTTGCTGCCGGAGTTCGGCAGCGCCTTACGAGCAGCCGACACCTAATTGCTTCCGGCCGATCAAAGACCGCCGCCATCTTACTCTGGTCAGCATTTGAAGCTGCCGTTCGTTTATCTCTGACGGACTTGGGACAGAAAACTGACGATCCCATCGAAATTAGCGAAACGCCTCAAGGATTATCCATCCAAGCAGTCGCTTATGGCGTCATCAACCCAGAGGATCGTGGTGTGCTGTTACGCTTTTTACCTATCGCTCACGGTGATGCGGAAGCCACTGACGTGAGCCTTCTTCAAGAAGTCAGCCAGTTTACCGAACGAACATTGGACGAGATGAGCAACAGCAATGGAACAACCGTCGCTGTATCAGGAGACTACCAGATGCCAATCACCGTAGATGACGTTATCAATTTTGTGAATGCCAACCCCGGACGCACGTATTACACAACAGGAAAGTCCGAGAAGCCTTTTACGGTCACTGTTAATGACCGTAGCTTTGTCTATACAATTTCCAGCGGCAACACCTATCCGCAGCCGAAAGGCGACATGGAACAACTTCTGCAAAGATTCGCGGAGATACATTCGCTGACGCCCAGCGACTACCATCACCCGGAACGACCAGGTTCACGCTTTTCATCTTACTTTGCTGGATTGATATCGGCTCTAAAGAGCGGGCGTTCAGCAGAGGATAGTTGACAGGAGGCACAGCAGATGACAATTGCAGAACCGAAACCGGATGTACCGGGCATCACACGCCCAACGACATACGAGGAGTATATTAGTGGGCCGGAGGAAATGGCCCGGTACGACATTCTGGACGGCTGGAAGGTCTACCGATTGTATGGAGACAATCTCGTGCCAAGCCCCACACGACGGCATCAGCGCATTTTAGGCCGGCTTCTGCGCCGTCTTCAGGATTATGAGGCGCAAACCAGACGAGGGGAAGCCATTGCCGCTCCCTGCGATGTTGAGATCACTTATCAGCCGCTCAAATGCCGTCAGCCGGACCTGCTGTTTATCAGCCAGGAGCGGTTAGAACAAAATGCGCCCTCGGACGAGCACGATCCCCTCGCGCCTGCACCGGAATTGGTGGTCGGAATTGCTTCCGCGTCCGATACAGCTTCGGTCTTAGCGGCAAAAATCAACGACTATCGACCGGTGCAAGTTAAGGAAGTTTGGATTGTACGCCCAGACGCGCAGACAGTAGAAGTGGTGACGCTTGCCGATGACAGTAGAAGTGGTGACGCTTGCCGATGACAGCAGCAGCATCTATAGCGTTGGCACAACTGCGGCGTCCGCAGTTTTTGACGGCGTGACCGTCTCAGTAGACGCGATATTTCAGGAGTAACTTATGGAACCATTTACAAAGCTTACGGGGCTGGCAGCTCCTTTGGACCGGGTGAACGCGGACACGGATCAAATCATCCCGAAGCAGTTCTTGAAGCGCATTGAGCGCACGGGCTTTGGGCAATACTTGTTCTTTGACTGGCGCTATGAGGCCGACGGCAAGACGCCTAACCCGGACTTTGAGCTGAATTTGCCGCAGTATCAGGGCGCACAAATCCTGATCACGGGAAAGAACTTCGGCTGCGGGTCGTCGCGGGAACACGCGCCGTGGGCACTGGCGGATTACGGGTTCAAGGCAATCTTAGCCCCATCGTATGCCGACATCTTTTACAACAACTGCTTCAAGAACGGGATGCTGCCCTTGACGCTGCCGGAAGACACGATTAGTTTGTTGCTGGAACGGGCCAAATCGCCGGGCTACACGATGACGGTGGACTTGGAAAATCAGACGGTCAGCGACGAAGTGGGTTTCTCGGCGGCGTTTGACGTAGACCCATTTCGCCGCCATTGCCTCTTGAACGGGCTGGACGACATCGGCCTCACGCTTCAGCATGAGCCGGACATCACGGCGTATGAAACCGCGCGTCCGGTGTGGAAGCGCGGCGCGGCGGCAGTTTAGTGGCCGCTGAGGTTTGGACAAATGCGGAGTATCAGGACGCGGATTTTGGGGCGCGTGACCTGTCCGAAATCACGCTGTCCCGCTGCACCTTTACCCGCTGCCGCTTTCGGGGAGCGCGGCTCAGTGAAGCGCAGGTGACAGACTGCTCGTTCGAAGAATGCGACTTTGTGGGCGCACGTCTTAACGCCACCGACTGCCGCGCGTCGGCGTTTACGGGATGCGTGTTCATCGGCGCGAACTTCTTTGCCGCCGGGTTTAACGATTGCCGCCTGTTCGGATCATCGTTTGCCGAAGCGGACCTCAGCGGCCTGACAATTCAGGGCGGCGACTGGTCCTGGGTCAACCTGCGGCATCAAGCGTTGCCGGGGCAAAACTTGCGTGGAGTGAAGTTTGTCGGCGCGGACTTCTACGGCGCGGATTTGACAAAAGTAGATCTTCGCGACTGCGACTTGACCGAAGCCAATCTCGACGAGGCGAAGCTCGCAGGCGCAGATTTACGCGGCGCGAACTTGGAAAAGATTGATCTCGCGGGACTGAACCTGCGCGGTGTGCGAATGGACATGGCCCAGACGGTTCTGCTAGCGCAGTGCCACGGCATCAAAGTGGGATAGCAGCTTCTTCCCGGCTGTCGTAGGCAGCGCGGGCGGCGAGAATGGCTTGACGGTAGCTTTCCGCCCAATTTGCCAGGGCGGACAGCGGCTCGATGAGTGTCCGGCCCAACGCCGTCAGCTCGTATTCCACGCGCACGGGAACTGTCGGGTAGACCGTGCGACTGACCAAACCGTCACGCTCAAGCTGGCGCAGAGTCTGGGTCAGCATCCGCTGGGAAATGCCGTCAATCGCCCGGCGCAGATGGCTGAAGCGCAGCCGCCCGTCTTTGAGCAGAATAACCACCAGCACGCTCCACTTGTCCCCTACCCGGTCCAGAATGTCCCGCATGGGACACCCTTCGTTTTCTGCTCTCATTGTGTCTTCTCCTGCGGGTTACTTTGAGGTAACCAGATAATCAAAAAGTGCCGTCTTGACAGCGTCATGGGAAAGAGTGTACCCTAAAGTTACGGGAAGTAACTTGCTTCTTGATAAGAACCAAAGAACGGAGTACAAGAAATGATTGCTGTCACTGGAGCCACCGGGAAACTGGGCCGCCTTGTTGTTGCCGGATTACTTCAAAGAGTTCCGGCGCAGGAGATCATCGCAGCAGTGCGAACTCCGGAAAAGGCCGCCGATTTAGCCGCGCTCGGCGTACAAGTCCGGGAAGCCGATTATGCCAAGCCAGAAACATTAGGGGCGGCACTAGCCGAAGCAGACAAAGTGCTGCTTATCTCCGGCAGCGATTTGGGCACGGACCGGGTCGCCCAGCACCAAGCTGTCATTGAGGCGGCAAATAGCGCGGGTGTCGCACTGCTGGCGTACACCAGCATTCTGCACGCGGACTCGTCCCCGCTGAAGCTAGCGGCGACGCACAAGAAGACGGAGGAAAACATTCGAGAGGCCGGCCTGCCGTTTGTGTTTCTTCGCAACGGCTGGTACTTTGAGAACCAAACGGCAATGCTCGGCCCGGCGATTGAGCATGGCGCGATGCTAAGTAATCATGCAAAAGAAAGTCGGTATTTTGTGCCGACCTGTGCGAGAATGT
>CAXUNT010000171.1:2056-4042 GCA_964252595.1 uncultured Armatimonadales bacterium | reverse complement strand
GGTGGGGGCTGTCCTCGGTCTGGTGACGCTCGGCGATGCCCTCCGGCCCGGCGCGGCGGACGCGGTTCAAGCGCTCCGAGCGGCGGGGCTGACGCTGGAAGTCGTCAGCGGCGACGCCCGCGCGACGGTGGATGCCATTGCCCGTTCCGTCGGCATTCCAGACGCCACGGCGCAGATGCGCCCCGCGGACAAAGTCAAGCGGGTCCAGGAAGCGCAGGCAGGAAGCCCCCTAACCCCCAATAATGGGGGAGCAGGATTTCTTCCTCTTGTTCCCCCATTATTGGGGGCGGGGGGGACTATCGTTGCGATGGCGGGCGACGGCATCAATGACGCCCCCGCCCTGGCTCAAGCCAATGCCGGGATCGCGTTCGGCTCCGGCACAGAGATTGCCCGCCGCGCCGCCGACATCACGCTCATCGGCGACGACTTGATGCGCCTCGCCGACTTATTCACCCTGGCCCGGCGCACGGCGAAAATCATCCGCCAAAACTTGTTCTGGGCTTGTCTTTACAATGCTGTCTGTGTGCCGCTGGCCGTCGTCGGCGTCATCCGAAACCCCATCTTCGCTGCCGCCGCCATGCTCATCTCTTCTCTCAGCGTCGTGCTGAACACCCGGCGCCTCAGCGGCCTGCTGCGGAAGTGAGACCAGCTATTCTAGGCGAGCCAATCGTGCCTCAAAGTCCGGTTTGGGAGCGAAATACCAAGTTTTACCGATTTTGTGCGCGTCCATGACTTCACGTTCCGACAAATTCAGCAAATCCACCCGCGCTGTTTGGTAAGAAACTGCATGGCTGCTCCGGTGTCCTTCAATCGTCCTCCTTCTGTATACAAATTTATGACAAATTAGTATCAAATTAGTAGTTCAGTAGATTGTACATTCCTGTTCCACTTGTTGATCTGTTGGTCATAGATCGGGTAGGATCGGATCGCTCTTGCTTGAGAGGAAATCCGCCCTGTGTCCGACTTTTCCGGTGACTTATTCGCCCGCTCCCTGCCTGCCGATCCGTCTCCCCGTGCCGCTGCGCTGCTGGCTCCTGTTCCGGGCTTGGAAACGGCCCAAATCCACGAAGCCCGTCCCGGTTATGCCGATCCGCCGCCTTCCTACTACGCCAGCCCCGACAACGCCCTGCGCTTGTACCAGGCCGACGCTTTGGAGCTTCTGCGCCGGATGGCCGACGAGTCGGTGGACATGATCTTTGCCGACCCGCCCTACTTCCTGTCCAACGGCGGCATTACCTGCGTCGGGGGCCGCATGGTGAAAGTGGACAAAGGCGGCTGGGACAAAAGCGCGGGGATTGTCGGCGACCACAATTTTAACCTTTTGTGGCTCGACCAGTGCCGCCGCCTCTTAAAGCCGAACGGGACTCTCTGGGTCACGGGAACGTCGCACAACATCCACAGCGTCGGTTATGCCCTGCAAGTGCTGGATTACAAGATTTTAAACGACATCGCGTGGTACAAAGTCAACCCGCCCCCGAACCTCGCCTGCCGTTACTTCACCCACGCCACCGAAACGATTTTATGGGCCGCCAAAAGCGCGAAAAGCCGCCACACGTTCAACTACCCCTTGATGAAGGAGCAGAACGGTGGCAAGCAGATGCAGTCCCTCTGGAGTATCATGCCGCCCGGCAAAAGCGAAAAGCGGCACGGCAAGCACCCAACCCAAAAGCCGGAAGCCTTGTTGACCCGCATTGTCCAGGCGTCCACCCACCCCGGCGATTTGGTATTAGACCCCTTCTGCGGCTCCGCCACCACCGGCGTCGCCTGCGCCCGCTGGGGCCGAAGATTTATTGGCATTGAGCGTGAAACCGAGCATATTGCGCTTGCCAAACTGAGAATAGAGGAGGCATATACCATGCAGCAGCACCAGTTGTTCCCCGAAAATGTAATTCAAGCTACATGGGGGGGGGGGGGTAAAGTTGGAGCGAAAACAACCGCTGCATTTACTGCGCCAGCTTTTCGCCACAGCGTTATACGCGGTTGCCA
>CAXUNT010000171.1:0-2046 GCA_964252595.1 uncultured Armatimonadales bacterium | reverse complement strand
AACCCCCCCCACCCGGGGGCGCCTCCACAAGAGGGAGCGAGAAGAAGCGCTGCATTGTCTGCGCCAGCTTGTCGGCACAGACTTATACGAGCTTGCCAAGAGTTACCCTCAAGTCACTCTGGGGAGCAACAAGGGCTGGGCCGGCCATGTCTGCGAAGTACATTTGGGGCTTACCCTCAACTCGTCGCCGGAACCAAACGGCGGAAGTTGGGAACTCAAACAAGTTTCTCTGAAACGCACGGCCGAAGGCTTTTTAACGGCAAAAGAAACGATGGCTATTACTATGATCACGCCCAAGCGTGTTTTAGAAAAGCCGTTTGAAGACAGTGATCTGCTGAAAAAACTGCGCCGCTTAGTTTTGGTCGCTCGTATCTACCTCCCTAACTCTCCTCTTGCCGAAGTCGCTCTCGTCCGTGAAGCCGACATCTCGGTAGACATTCCTCTTATCTACAATCAAGTCCGCAGCGACTACGAACTCATCCGTGAAACACTGCGAACAGACGGCTTCCACGCCCTTTCCGGCAAAATGGGCAAGCTGGTTCAGCCTCGTACTAAAGGCGCGGGTCACGGCAGCACTTCCCGCGCCTTCTACGCCCGAACCCAGTTCGTCAACATCCTGCTTGGATTGAATAAGTAGCATACAAAGTTACACAGAAAGAGAGTGGAAGAATGAGTGAAATTAGGCAGTGTCAGCACGGCAGCGTCGCCCCAGTGGAAGTGATCAAGAACTTACAGCTTTCTCAGGCAAAACCCGAACGGCATCAATGCGCTGTCTGCGCCTACGCTGAGGGTTACAAAGAAGGTCTTGCCAGAGGAAGGCGCGAGACAGCTAGCAGCACAGACGCAAGATCGCCGAAGAAATGATTTGCACTTTTCTTTGCAGGAAAGCACATGGTATTGATCTAACTGTTGTCGTATGAAGCAGCATGAGGTCGTGCAGTTAGCGTTGGAGCGGAATGGCGGGTTTGCGACATTAGGCTATTTGTATCATGTCGTGACGAAGATGCCGGAGTGGGAGTCGAGTTCCCTGACGCCATTCGCCAACATCCGGCGCATTGTGCAGGAGACACCCGGCATTTTTCGTATCCGTCCTGGACTCTGGGGCTTAGAAGCAATGCATACGGCAATCGGGAAGCAGCTTGCGTTGCCGGAGTACGCACCGCCGCCGAAGGTGGAAGAATACAGTCACAGTTATTACCAGGGCCTGCTGGTTGAGCTTGGGAACCTGAGCAAGTTTGAAACCGTGGTTCCGGCTCAGGACAAAAACAAGCGATTTCTTTCGCGAAAGCTGTTTGAAGTGGCAAGCCTCGCCAAGCCCTACGAGTTCACGTTTGCGGAGATCATGGGCCGAGCAAAAACGGTGGACGTAGCCTGGTTTAATGAACGCCATTTTCCACAGGCGTTTTACGAAGTAGAGCATTCCACCGATATTTACAACTCACTCTTGAAATACATGGAGTTCCAAGATTTCCGCACCGAGTTCTGGATTGTCGCCGATGCCGCCCGCAAACCGGAGTTTGAGAAAAAGATAGACGCGACAGCATTTAGGCCGATACGAAGCCGGGTCAAGTTTATGGATTACGAAACGCTCTCAAAGCGGCACTCGGCCTTATCAGAGAACGCAGTACAAGAAGCCTTACTCAAGTAGCAGAAGCATTTATACAAAAGCGGCGTCCAGTTCGCGGCGGTGGCGGCGAATGGAGTCCATCATCACATCTCAAGAAGGATCATCCTCAAAGTGGCTGACAAGCTGGGCCAGCGGGTTGAGAACCGGGGCATCAGGCGCGGGATTTTGCGCTTCGGGCTTTGCCGGCTCGGTCGGCTTTTGTGTTTCCATAATGGAGTGAGTATACCCGACTTGGTGAGAAACGGTCAGCCGCGCAGGGTTTCGAACAGCGCGAAGGCTTGGGCGAGGCGGCGGGGGAAGAGCCAGTCAGTAAGGGGAGCATCGTGCCAGAGGGCGGCGGCATCGTCTACGTCGGCGGGGAAGAGGGGGTACAGCCCGGCAGCGTACAGAACTTCGGCGGCAGGGTCGGTATCGGCGAC
>CAXUNT010000170.1:0-4329 GCA_964252595.1 uncultured Armatimonadales bacterium | reverse complement strand
GTGCGGAAGCTCAAAGCACGGGAACCGTGTCGGCGGCGAACTTCAACGGCGGCGGGCAGGTGGTCATTTCCGGCAGCCCGGAAGGGGTCGCGAGGGCGTCCGAGATGGCAAAGGCGGCGGGCGCAAAGCGTGTGCTGCCCTTAAACGTTTCCGGGGCGTTCCACTCGGCGCTGATGGCTCCGGCAGCGGAAGCGATGGAGTATGCGCTGCGGGATGCGGCTATTCGGAGCGCAGGCATTCCCGTAATTGCGAACCTGACGGCGGAATATGAAAAAAGCCCGGACGAGATACGAACAAATCTGGCGGCGCAGATTGATCATCCGGTGCGCTGGGAAGAAACAATTCTGCGCCTCATGAACGATGGTTTTGATACGTTTGCCGAAGTCGGCTCCGGCACGGTCTTAGCGGGGCTGATGAAGCGGATTGCGCCCGAGGTGAGAGTCGTGAGTGTTGGGGATACAGCGGCAGTGGAGGCGTTCAGAGCATGATACTTGCAGGCAAACACGCCATCGTTACGGGCATGAGCAAAAGCGGCGGCGGGATCGGACGTGCCATTGCGCTGGCGCTGGCGGCAGCCGGCGCGGATGTGGCGGTCGCCGGACATTCATCGCTTGACGCCGCCCAGGCCGTCGCGGCAGAAGTGGAAGCGCTCGGACGGTCGGCGATTGCTGCTCAGTGCAACGTCAGCGATGCCGCCGATGTGGAAAAATTCGTCGCTCAGGTCTTGACATCGTGGGGCAGTTTGGATATAGTAGTGAACAACGCCGGGACGACCCGCGACGGCCTGCTCCTGCGGATGTCCGAAGACGACTGGGACACGGTGCTGGACAGTAACCTCAAAGGCACGTTCCTGATGACCCGCGCTGCGCTAAAACCGATGGTTAAGCAGCGGCAAGGGAAGATCGTCAATATCACGTCAGTGATGGGACTGATCGCGAACCCCGGGCAGGCGAACTATTCAGCATCGAAGGCCGGATTGATCGGCTTTACGCGCACGGCGGCCAAAGAAGTCGCCAGCCGCAACATTCAGATCAATGCTGTCGCGCCGGGGTTTATTGAGACCGCCATGACGGACAGCATGAAGGATGAACTCAAAGGGTCCATTCTGAAAGAAGTTCCGGCGGGCCGGCTGGGCCAGCCGGAAGATGTCGCAGAGGCCGTGCTGTTCTTGTGTTCGCCCGCCGCAAGCTATATTACGGGCCAAACACTGACCGTGGACGGCGGCCTGACAATTTAAGCAAAAAAGCAAAGTTTTAGCAAAAAGTATATCTGAGGAGAACAATATGTCAACTTTTGATCGTGTGAAAAAAGTCGTGGTGGAGCAGCTCGATGTGGCCGAGGACGAAGTCACCCCGCAGGCGTCCTTTGTGGATGATCTCGGTGCGGACTCACTGGACGTGGTCGAGCTGGTCATGGGCCTGGAAGAAGAATTCGATGTCGAGATTCCCGACGAAGACGCCGAGAAGATCACGACGGTCCAGGAAGCTGTTTCGTACATTGACGAGAAGAGCAAATAAACTTGGCATAAAAGCGTGGCAATAAATTGCGACGCTGTATGCCTTCGGCATTACTTCGTATGGGGCGCAGACGCCTACTGTCCGCCTTAGCGGACAAAGAGCCGGATAACCATGTTATCTTCTCTTTCTCCACGCAGGTGGAGACTGGGCGCTTCGCCCCATACGAAGTAATGCCGAAGGCATACAGCGTAGGAGTTTACTCCCACGCTTTTTCTTTTCTTGATGGTTGATTTTATGACAAGCGAACGACGAGTCGTCATCACAGGACTAGGAGCGGTAACCCCGCTCGGCATCGGCACGCACACCTACTGGCAGGGGCTGCTGGCTGGCAAGAGCGGGGTCGGCCCGGTCGAAGATTTCGACTGCTCCGCCATTGCGACCCGCATTGCCGCCCAGGTCAAAGACTTCAAGCCGGAAAATTATTTCGACCGCAAAGAAGCCAAGCGCATGGACCGCTTCGCCCAGTTCGCCGCCGCCGCGTCACTGATGGCCGTCGCCGATGCCAAGCTTCCCATCACCGATGAGACCCGCACCCGCGTCGGCGTTTTCATCGGCTCCGGCATCGGCGGCATCGCGACGTTTGAAGAGCAGCATCGCAAAATGATGGAAGGCGGGCTGGGCCGGGTCAGCCCCTTCTTTATCCCCATGATGATCGCCAACATGGGGACCGGCAATGTCGCAAAAATTCTCGGCGCACAAGGGCCGAGCGAAACCGCCGTCACCGCCTGCGCGACTTCCACTAACTCCATTGGCGATGCGTACTTAGTGATCAAGCGCGGCGAGGCCGACGCCGTTGCCGCCGGCGGCTCCGAGGCCGCCGTCGTGCCGATCTCGATGGCGGGCTTTTCCAATATGAAGGCCATGTCCACCCGCAACGACGACCCCCAGCACGCCTCCCGCCCGTTCGACACAGGCCGCGACGGCTTCATCTTGGGCGAAGGCGGCGGCATCCTGATTCTAGAAGATCTCGAAACTGCCCAGGCACGCGGCGCGAAGATCTACGCCGAAATCATCGGCTACGGCATGAGCAATGACGCCTACGATATGGTGCATCCCGCCCCGGAAGGCGCGGGCGCAGCACGGGCCATGACGGCAGCCCTCAAAAGCGCGTGTGTGATGCCTTCTTCGGTAGGCTACATCAACGCCCACGGCACGTCCACGCCTGCGGGCGACGTGCTGGAAGTCCAAGCGATTAAGAGCGTCTTCGGCGATCACGCCTACAAACTAGCCGTCTCGTCCACCAAGTCCATGACCGGGCATCTTCTCGGAGCCGCCGGCGCGATTGAAGCCATTGCCGTCGCGCTCGCCCTCCAGCGCGGTATTCTGCCCCCGACCATGAACCTCCAAAGCCCCGACCCCGAATGTGACCTGGACTTTGTCCCCAGCACGCCGCGCGAGCAGCAGGTAGACATCGCCTTGTCCAACTCCTTCGGCTTCGGCGGTCACAACGCGACACTGGTGTTTAAACGCTGGCCCGGCGAATGAGCCTCATTCCAGAGGAGTTTCAGCGTATCGCAGACCGTATCAATACGGGGAGCGCAGATGCGGAAACTACCCGTGCGTTAGTGGTTTTCAATTTTAGAGACGATGGCGCTGCATCCTGCTCTGCCGTCTTTCCGGTTGCGATGGCATGGCCTATCTCCACCCCATTTCCTGCTGTCACTGTCACAGACGAGAATGGGGCTTCAGTTGCGTCCGCTGTGAGGTTTTACCGACAGACTCCCGATGTTAAAAGCAGAAAAACTCATTGCCATGTCTGGTTCGAGCTGTGGTTTAACGTTCAAGACGTGCCTGCACGAGGATGGAGAACCTATATTGCATCTTATGCGGAAGTGCCTGGATTGCTGCTCACTGAGTTCCATGACCTTCACGGGTTGCTCGTCGCAGAAACAACCCGGCATGGCGGGGACTTGCCGATGACGGGAAGCTTTGAAACATAAAAGCCCCCGGCTCCTGCCGGGGGCTTTTCGCGGGAGCGCTACATCGCGACTGCCCCAATTTGCTGTAGGATGCCGAGCTGGTCGGAGCTGCCCCAGCGCTCGACCTGCATCCCATCCTTAAAGCGGGTGATCTGCATTCCGCGAGCCTTGATTTTGCGCCCTGTCGGGGCGATCCCCATCAGCGGCCCGTCATGCGTTCCAGTCACGGTATACGCGAACGCGACGTTGTCGTCGTCGGCAACCATGTGTTCTACGGCAATTTTCAGGTCCGGGAACGCCGTGCGGAGTTCCGTAAAGTAGGTAATGAAGCCTTCCGGTCCCATGCCCTGGTTCGGCGCGGGGTCGTGATCTACGGCGTCCGGGGCGACGATGTCCCGAAGCGCACTCAAATTGCCGGAATTGACGGCCTCGCCGAACTTTTGCTGGGCAGCGATATTTTCCTGCTGGCTCATAATTCTCTCTTGTGTTTAACGTGCTGTCTTGTGTTACCCGTGCCGGCAGGGTTTCACCCAAAACGGCAGGCTGGAAACTTTTGACATCGTTTCGGCGTTATGCTATACTGAATGCCGATGCTTCTGCAAACTTTTCTGCAACTCAATATCCTGATTCTGGCGACGCCGGCGCTGGCCGGCTGGTCCCTCCTGCCGCCGGTGCATGGTGTGACAGGCGATGTGGTCAGCATTGTCTGGCACCGTACCGCCAAGATGCCCGCGCCGAACGCCGCCGCTGCGGTCACGGAAACGCGGCAGGCTAAACGTCTTTCTGTTCTGCCCAGCCCGCCTGTGCCGCTTGCCGCTGACCCGGCGGCTGCGCCCCGCGCGGTTCTCGTCTCGCTTCCCCTTCTGCCCCAGGCCGCCCGCGCTCCGTAGAAC
>CAXUNT010000169.1:0-4410 GCA_964252595.1 uncultured Armatimonadales bacterium | reverse complement strand
CACTGCCGCCGGAGCGGCTGCCGCCGCCACCGCCGCCATAGGAAGAACCGCCGCCACCGCCACGGCTTCCGCCGCCACCGCCGCCTTCACGTGGGCGGGACTCGTTCACCACAAGGGCGCGGCCGCCAACGTTGCGGCCGTTGATGGCTGCGATGGCCTGCTGCGCTTCGTCTTCGCTCGCCATTTCGACGAACCCGAAGCCGCGTGCTTCGCCGGTGTAGCGGTCGGTGACGACCTGAGCGGAGGCGACATTGCCGGCTTCGGAGAACAGCTCATGGAGCTGCTGATCGGTGGTCTGATAGCTCAGATTGCCGACATAAAGTTTGGTTGCCATAATAGGGAATGGCTCCTTTCGAATGAAAAGCCCTAATTCGCAAAGAGTAGAGCCTCACTGTAACATTCGAGAGCGCGACGGAAACGAGCCGAAGGAGCCGGGAAATTTCAGGGAAAGGCATCAAACCGATGCAAAGCAGGAAGATTGCCGGGGGAAACCCGGTGCGCTTGTATTATACCCGCAATTCCCGAAATCAGATCGTTCCGGGAAATATATTTTGCGCTTTTGCCCCTATTGCCTTTTCTGTACCGATGTGATATGATAAAGAAGCCGCTGAGTTAATCTTTTCTTAACATTCCCGCTTTCTCAGCCCTATTTCTCTTGGCCCTATTTTAGCACTCATAGCCTTTGCTGAAGGATCGTACCGCATGAAGAGTTTCCGCCGCTCCGCCGGCGCGACCGCGTTTTCCCGGACACTTTCGGTTCTTTGCCTGCTGTGTGCGCTGCCGCTGACGGGACACGCCCAGGACACCAAGATCAAGGTGGACCCGGACGCCGCGAAGAATTATGTGTCCCTCGCTCAGGGCGTCAGCCCGGCGCGTCTATCCCAGACTATCGCCGATCTGTCGGGCATCCACTACGCCGTCCCCAATCAGCCTGCGTCCGCGCCGGTCACGGCCTTTTCGCGCGTGGCGGGGACGCCCGGCGGCGAGCAGGCGCGGGCGTATGTCCGGGGGCAGTTCAACGCCATCTTCGGGCCGGGTAATGTCACCGAAGAGCCGTTCACCGTGACGGCCCCCGTGGACAACGGCGCCTGGGTGCAGGGCGCAGGCCTGCCGAAGCCGTTTGCGCTTCAGCCGCTCTGGCCGAACTTGGTGCGAACCTCTACCCTTCCCGCCGCGGGCATTTCGGGACCGCTGATCTATGCCGGGCGCGGCGAGCTGGCGAACTTTCGCGGCAAGTCGGTCCAGGGCAGCATCGTTCTTCTCGACTTCAACTGCGGCACGGACTGGCTGAATGCGGCCCGGCTTGGCGCAAAAGCGATTATCTTCACTGCCCCGACCGAGACCATGCGCGGCGAGGGCGAGTCGAAGTTTATCGGCATCCCGGTGGCCGTTCCTCGCTTTCTCCTTTCCCTCTCCGATGCCGCCGCGCTCCAGTCGGCGGTGCTGACCACGCCGAATTTTCAAGTCCATCTGTCATGTGATAACCCGTGGCGGATGGCGGCAGCGGCAAACATCGTCGGCACCATCCACGGCACCGGACCACTGGCCGATCAAAATGTCGTGATCGAGTCGTATTATGATTCCATGTCCATCGTCCCGACGCAGGCGCCTGGTGGGGAGTCGGCCGACGGACTGGCGTCGCTGCTGGAAATTGCGCGTGCGTTTAAAGCCCACCCGCCGAAGCGAACTGTGCTGTTTGTCGCCTGCGGGGCGCACTTTCTCGGCATTCAAGGCGCACGGAGCTATGTGGATCAGCATGTGGATGGCTGGCGTCCGATTTCGGCCCTGGATAGCTTAAAGCACACCCTGTTTCACCAGCCGCTGCCGGACCGGACAAACGTGCTGCTGTTTTCGGGCCTTGACTTGACCTCGCAGACCGGCAGTGTCGGCGTCTTCTACAAAGGCAGTTTTTACGACTATCGGGAAGATATTCAAAGCGACTTTTCCGACATCGGCCGGACGTTCCGTGAGAACGCGGAAAAAATTGGGCAGACGCTTGGCTTCGATCCGGCGACGGCGTTTGCCGATGGGGTCAACGGCGCGGGCGGCAAAACCTGGCGTAATTACCTGCCGGGCCGGTTTGCCTTCGACGCCGAAGCCGCGACAATGGCCGGCGGCAAGGGCGTGACGTTCGCGACGACCGACGACGCCCGGCAGCAGACCGACACGCCGCTCGACACGGCGGACAAAGTCAACATCGTCAATCTCGTCGCCCAGACTCGTTTGCTGACCTGCGAGTACTGGCACGTTCTCAACGATACGAACGACCCGAACGCCATCACCCCGACTTCCACCGCGTCGCTGATGCCGGTCCCGGCATGGCCCGCGTGGACCCGGCAGGGCCTGCGGCTCGGCTTTTCCAAGCTCACCGGGCGCGTCCTGCTGTTTGACCCAAAGAAGAACTTTGTCCCCGACGAGCCGATTGCGGACTCGCTGGCCGTGGTTCAAAACCCGTCCAAGACCATGATGGGCGTGCGCGGCAATCTGATTCAAGGCACGGAAGGCGGCCCAACCCACGCCGGGTTCGAGTTCGATGGCCTGCCGCTCGTCATCTCCAACGGTACGGGTTTGCGCTTCGCGCCGACCAACAACATTTTCATCGGCGCATACCATATTCATCAGGCTGACGACGCCAGCGGCACGCGCGGGGACATTGACTTTGCGCCCGACCAAGGGGTCAACGGCGCGGCGAACTACCCGACCCAGTTTGACCTCACAGGGTCGGCCAAGCAGACCCAGGTAATTGTGTTCCCCTGCGTCGCGACTTCCATTTATGACCTGATTGACCAGCAGGCGCTGACGTCCTTGACCAACGTGAGCGTTTACGACGGCGCTTCCGACGGCGAGCCGCGCCAGTATGGGTTTATCTTGTCGGGGACCGAGCCGGGCGTCTCGTATGTGGAAGATGTCGCCGTCTTGTTTTCGACGCCGGGGCCGGACACGCGCCTGAAAGTCGTGATGAGCTCCGGTATCAGCGCCCCGCGCTTTCTGCTGATCAACTCCCTGCCGGCAAATCCCCATTTGTCGCTGTCGGAGAACCAGCGCAACGCCCAGGGCATCGGCTACGCGGTCGGGGTTCAATCCGCCCGCTACGGCTCGACCGACAACCGCCCGCCGGACCCGAACAACCCGAACGATATTGTCCGCAACGGCGCGATTACCAATACCGCCCTGCGCGTTGCAAAAGATATGTGGAACCTAGACGAGTTTCGGATCGGCAACCTCGCCAAATTCCGAATTGTTCAGTTGCACGACCCGCTTAACCCATTAACCCATCTGCACGACCTTGCCAAAGAAGACATTGACAAAGCGCTGGCGGCGTATCAGGCGCAGGACTACGAAGCGTTCGACGCCTACAGCCGGCAGGCATGGGCGAACGAGGCCCGTGTTTATCCGCAGGCCCAGCAGACCGCCAATGACGTGGTGCAGGGTGTCATTTTCTACCTCTTTTTGCTGATCCCATTCGCCTATTTCTTAGAGCGCCTGCTGTTCGGATATTCCGATCTGCGGCGGCAGCTTACGGCGGCGTTCGGCATCTTTTTGGTGATCTTTTTCGTTTTCTCGCAGATCCATCCGGCGTTTTCCATCGGCTCGGTCAACCCGCTGATTATCTTGATTGCGTTTGTCATGCTCGCGCTGTCGGTGATTGTCTCGCTTCTCGTGTGGGGCAAGTTTGAGGAGCAGCTCAAGCAGTTCAACAAAAGCGTGTCGGGCGTCCATAAAGCCGATGTCGGCAAAGCTTCCATCGCGTTCGCGGCGTTTGCGCTGGGTATCTCCAACATGCGCCGGCGGAAAGAGCGGACCCTGCTGACATGCCTGACGCTGGTTCTCTTGACATTCACCGTGCTGTCGTTCACGTCCATCGTCAACACCATCCGGTACAACGATGTCGCCGCGCCGGGGACAGCCATCTACAACGGCATTCTGCTCCGTCTGCCGACCTGGAACTCGCTCCAGCAGCCCGCGTACCGGCTGCTGTCCGACGAATACGGCTCGCGGTTCCCGGTCGCGCCCCGCGCTTGGTTCTTCGGCACCACGCAGGGCCAGCAGTCGTTTCTGCACCTCACCCGCGCCCATTTCGCGACCGATGTCAAAGGCGTCAACGGCCTAACCCCGCAGGAGTCGCAGGTCACGGGGGTAGATAAAGCCCTGACTGCGGGCCGGTGGTTCAATCGGGCGGACACCTATGCTGCAATCATTCCGCAGGGGGTCGCGACCAGCCTGCAAATCACGCCGTCGGATGTCGGCAAAGTCACGATCAACTTCAGCGGCGTTCCGTACCTCGTCATCGGCATCGTAGACCCTGCCAAGATCAAGACAATCAAAGACTTGGATAACGAGGCGCTGACTCCGGTCGACTACCAGGCCCAGCAGAACCAGGGCAGCGGCGCAGGCGGCGCGGGCGGGACG
>CAXUNT010000168.1:0-4632 GCA_964252595.1 uncultured Armatimonadales bacterium | reverse complement strand
GACTTAGAATTGGTCGCCGAGATTGGCCGAGGCGACAGCCTGGCCGACGTGCTGGCGTTGGCAAAGCCAGCCGTACTGGTGGACTTCTCGGTTCCCGACTCTATTGTAGACAGCATCGAGACGGCGCTGATCGCTGGCGTGGTTCCGGTTGTCGGCACAACGGGGCTGTCCCAATCCGACCTCGCGATTGTCCGCGAGCTATGCTGCCAGTACGAAATGGGGGCGCTCATCGCCCCCAATTTCGCCATTGGCGCAGTTCTCTTGATGCGCTTTGCCCGCGACGCCGCCCGCTACCTGCCCGACGCCGAGATTATCGAGATGCATCATGAGCGCAAGCTTGATGCCCCGTCGGGAACTGCCGCCAAGACCGCTGAAATGATCGCCGAAGGCCGCGCTGAAGCCACTCCCACCGCACTGCCCGCAGACGCTTACGAAAAGCTCCCCGGCGCACGCGGCGGCAAAGGGGAAGGGGACGTTCCCATTCACTCCGTCCGCCTGCCAGGCTTTGTCGCGTCCCAAATGGTCCTCTTCGGTGGCCCCGGCCAAACGCTGACCCTGCGCCACGACAGCATAGACCGCAAATCGTTCATGCCTGGTGTTCTGCTTGCTATCCGCCATGCCTCTGTTTTGGCGGCAAACGGCGGCGACCTAATCTACGGCCTGGAAAACTTGCTGTAAAAAGAAGTGGTGCGATGAAGCCGCCCGGTCTGGAAGACCGGGGCTATAGAAGTGCAGAATGTCACTCCGTGACGTCGGATGAGGATATGCCGCTGTGTGCTGTTCTCTGTCCGCGAAGCGGACATTCTGCACTTCTATAGCCCCGGTCTTCCAGACCGGGCGGCTTCATGGTCTCTTTCATTGCGTCCATTCCCTGCCTGCCCCATCCGCCGCTTCATCGCCCGCGCGTGCCATCGCAGCTTCAAGGGCATCAGCAGCGACTCCAAGACAACGCCTTTGGACAGCTTGGATTGGCCGGCACGGCGCTCCATGAAGATAATCGGCACCTCGACAATCTTAAAGCCGCAAAGCTGGGCACGGAAGGTCATTTCCACTTGAAACGAGTAGCCGTTGGAGCGAACGTTGGGCAAATCCAAAGCTTCTAAAACGCGCCGGTGGTACAGACGGTAGCCGGAAGTGCAGTCGTTGACCGCAAGGCGTGTCACCGTGCGGACATACCAGTTCGCGCCCCAGGACAGCAGAATGCGCCGCAAGGGCCAGTTGATGACGGAGATGCCGTTGAGGTAGCGCGAGCCGATGACCACGTCGGCGGTTTCGGCGGCTTCCACGATGCTGGGGAGGTACAGCGGATCGTGGGACAAGTCGGCGTCCATCTCGACGACGGCGTCGAAGCCGCGATTTAAGGCCCACGCGAAGCCGGCGAGATAGGCACGGCCCAGTCCTTCTTTGCCGGGTCGGTGCAGGACATGGACCCGGCCCGCATTCTGAGGCGACGCGGCCAGAGTGTCGGCGATTTGGCCGGTGCCGTCGGGTGAGTTGTCATCCACGATGAGCAGGTCAACAGGGGCGGCCTTCAGGACTTCTTCGGTGATCTGGGCGATGTTCCCCGCTTCATTGTAGGTCGGAATGACCACGATTGTGCGGGTTTTCGGGTATTCTGTTGGCATAGATTTGGGCGCTAAATTGTAACGAATGAATGTTGGGCGAAAAATCGCAAATCGAATCGTGCTGGCGTATCTCGTGCCGGTCGCGTTCATGCTGGCGCTGGGCATTCTCGTCATCCATTTCCACGGCGACGAAATCCGGCTGCGGGACTACGCGCTCGGCATGGCGCTGGTGCTGGTTCCCGCCCTGGTCATCGGGCGGCTTTTGACCTACTCCATCACGGCGCATTTGGAGCAGCTTCGGCGCAGCGCCGAACTGATTGAGCGGGGCGACTACTCAGCCCGCGTCGTGCCAAGCTCGGAAGACGAATTCGCGGACCTTGCCCGTGCGTTCAACCACATGGCGGACGTGCTGGCGTCGCGCGAAAGCGCTCTGCGGGAGCAGAACCAAACACTGGCGTCGGTCAACCATCGCTTTGAGGCCGTCCTGAACGCCGCCAATGACGGCATTGCCATGCTTGACACCGACGGCTGCTTTGTGCTGGTCAACCGGCGCTTCGGTGAGCTTCTCGGCACCCGTTCCCCGCTGCTTCTGCATCACACGCTGGAAGAAGCGCGGCCTTTGCTGATAGATCGCCTTTCACACCGTTTAGCGTCGCTGGCTCCGGCTGAGACGCGGGCCGTGGCCGAAGAAATTATCGCGCTGGAAGAACCGGACCGGCGCTTTCTGCAATTTTACACCGCCCCGGTCACGGGCGTAGACGGCCAGGAAGTGATCGGCCGAATTATTGCCCTCCGGGACATCACTCGCGAGCGCGAGCTGGACAAGATGAAAACGGACTTTATCTCGGTGGTCTCGCATGAACTCAGGACGCCGCTCACGTCGATCAAGGGCTACACGGACCTGCTGCTGTCCGGCGCGGCGGGCGAGAACACGGAATTGCAAACAGAGTTCCTCGGCATCATCGAGATGAGCGCGACCCGCTTGTCCAATCTGATTAATGACATTTTGGACATCTCGCGGATCGAGTCGGGAACACTGAAAATCAAGCACGAGCCGATTGACTACCGCCGCATTGTTGCCGATACGCTGCGCTTGATGAAGGCTGCCGCCGATGCCAAAGACCTTTCGATGGACGCCGCCTTGCCGGAAACGATCCCGCCAGTACGCGGCGATGCCGACAAAGTGACCCAAGTCTTAACGAATTTGGTTTCCAATGCCATCAAGTATACCCCAGAAGGCGGCTGGGTGAAAGTGAGCCTGGAAGTCACGGGAGACGCCAGCGTCACCACCTGCGTCGCCGACAGCGGCATCGGGGTAGCCCCCGAAGACCAAAAGAAACTATTCCAGCGGTTTTTTCGCGCCGACAACAGCAGCACCCGCGAAGCCGGCGGGACAGGACTGGGGCTGGTCATCGCCAAAACACTCATCGAGCTGATGGGCGGCGCGATCTGGCTGGAAAGCGAGCCGAACCGGGGAAGTCAGTTTTACTTCACCCTGCCGCTCTTTTTAGAAACCGGCAACGCGCCTGCCCCCACGCCCGTTGCCCTGCCGGAGCGCGGCATTGGCCTGGTGCTGATCGTTGACGACGACGCTTACGTCCGCAGCCTCATCCGCCATGCCCTGCACCGGCGCGGCTACGGAACTTTGGAAGCGTCAAACTGTGCCGAGGCGCAGGGGAAAGCCCGCCTGCACAAGCCCGACGCTGTGACTTTGGACATGATGATGCCGGACATGGACGGCCTGAAAACGCTCCGTGCGCTGAAAAACGACCGCGCCACCGCGCCCATCCCGGTTGTCGCCGTGTCTGTGCTCGGCGACCCCGCCCGCGGCGATCTGACACTGGGAACATTCGCGTTCCTGCAAAAGCCGCTTGACCTAGCCGCTCTGCCTGAACTCGTCGCGGCGGCGTTCAGCAGCCACTTTGACAAGACCTGTGCGCTGGTCGTCTGCGCCGCCGATAGTCAGGTCCACCGAGACTTTGAGGCCGCCGCACCGAGACTGTCTGCCGAGCACGGCATCGTCTTGACCCTTGTTGAGTCTGCACCCGACGCCATCGCGTATGTCATCACCGAAACGCCCGGCGTCATCGTCCTAGACACTGCCATGCCTGACGTCGCGCTCTTTGACCTGCTGACTGCCCTAAAAGCCGAAGAAGAAGCCGCTCGCATCCCGATTGTCCTGCTCACCGACGACATCGTCGGCACCGGCCCGCTCTGCGCCGCCAACACGGATGCCGGCGGGGCGCTCTTGGATGCGCTTTGTGAACAACTCTCCCGCGCTATACCGACGTGGGAGATGCCGCCGAAGTGACTTATTCATCTGACAAACGGCAAGATGAAGGCAGTACAGATGAAGTTTGCAAAAGACACGGCGCTTATTATTTGCAGGTGCATTTTGCTGTTCGCAGGTGCCGTTCTTGTCCTTGTGTGCGCGTTCGACGCACTAGCGGTATCGGCCATTATTGCCGTGTGTGCGCGTAAGTTGTTAGGCTTGAACCATCATACAGCTCAATATGTCTTTGTTGTTGGCAATGTCATTTTGTTAGTGCCGAGTTTTTCTCTGCTTGCTAGGATTTGTGATTTTATGGGTAACGAAGATCGGTCACAACGGCAGCGCAGAGGTGTTGGCTTCGCGTATGGGGTGACGTCTCTCGCCCTATTGTGTACGGCATTGGAACTTTCACCTGTTTAGCGAGGCTCACCCTGCCCTGAACGGCAGAGCTTTGAAGTGCAAACTCCCGCCTTCGCGGGTGAAGATTGGGAGGCGATTGGATGGCTGGCACCCGGATTGAAATCTGGGTCTTTTGAACTGCGATGGTCCACCTGCGTGGATATAGGAAAAGAATAGCCCTCTGCCTAAACTCTTATGTCTGCGAAGGCAGACAATCGCACTTCAAAAGACCCGGTCTTCAGACCAGGACACCAGCTTCTGCCCGCGCAGGCGGGGAGTTGCACTTTGAAGCACGGGGGCTCAGCCCCATGACATCAGCGCTTTAGAGGGTAGGGACAAGCCCTAGGCCCTACAGAATGGCTTTTTCGTTTGGTGAACACTATGACAGAATACAAC
>CAXUNT010000167.1:0-4690 GCA_964252595.1 uncultured Armatimonadales bacterium | reverse complement strand
GGGTGGCCTGGGTCGCGGGAGCCGGAGCGTCTTGGGCGAAAGCCGAGCCGCCGCAGGCGGCAAGTCCGACTCCGAGTGCGAGCGCGGTCCGAAGCGAGAGCGTGCTGAAAGAAAGGGTGCTGGGCATGATGGGTCGCAAGTGTGCTGTCCTCCTCGTGTGTCTTCTTACTTCTGTTTGTGATACTTCAGCATAGCGGACGTTATGTTACCCGATATTTTTACCAGGTGTTGCGGATTGAAAGCGTGCAGGCAAAATCTTAACGGAAACTTTATGGAGTGATTAAATTCCCATCTCGCTGGCGGTGATGATCGCGCGGGCGATTTCAGACGCCGGTTTTTGCAGGGTCTGGCTTTGGGCCTGGATGCGGTAGAACGCTTCACGCTCGGTGAGCTGGTGGCGCTCCATCAAAATCGCTTTGGCTCGCCCCACGACTTTGCGGGCTTCCATCTTTTCCTTCAAGTCCTCAACATCGGTTTCCAAAGCCTGCCGCTCCCGGTAGCGTCCCAGCGAAATGGCAATCGCCGGGCCGAGATCCTCGGAACGGAACGGCTTCCGCAGGTAGGCCAGCACTCCGGCGGCATCGGCCCGCGTCACCATGTCTTCCTCCGCGTAGCCGGTCAGCAGCATAACCGCTCCCAAATGTTCGGCGCGGGCGACCCGCGCGGCATCCAGGCCGTCCATCTGCGGCATCATAATGTCTAAAATCAGCAGATCAGGGCGCAGGGAACGGGCGAGAGCCAGCGCCTGCCGCCCGTCTTCGGCTTCGCCGAGAACCTGCATGCCGAGGCCGCTGAGCGCATGGCGCAGGTCCAGGCGCGTTAAGGGGTCATCATCGGCAATGATTACTTTGACCGGATCGAGTTTCACAGGTTCCATCGCACGTCTCTCTGTCTGAAGATCTTGTTGCCTGAAAATTCAAGCGGGCCACAAAAAAAGAGGCCAAGCGGCGGCAACGGGTCGTCGCAGGACGGCGTTGTCGGCTTGCCTCTTTCGCAGAGAAGGACAGAGAAGAAGCGCGGCGGTGCGCGAAAAGACACAGATCAGAAAGCAGAAGTACGGGAAAAGCGACCGGCACGGCATCGTTCCGGGTCGCCCGCTGCGGAAGAAGCCCAAAGGCGTCTTTCTGGACAGGAGCAGGCGTAGTATACACGGTGACGGAAGGCATTGTCAAGTGGGAGTCGGCATGGCAAGAAAAGGGTGAACATAGGATAGGAAGGGCGAACACGGGGGTTCGCCCCTACGGGGTTGCCAACATGACCCGTAGGGGCAGGCCCCTGTGCCTGCCGTTCTTTTCCCATGCCGGTTCCAAAATCCCCGTATTCCTGCCTGCCGCTTTGCCCTACAGAGACCCAAACCGCCGCCCGATAACTAAAGTGTCACCGGGAACCGGCGCCGCACCGACATTCAAGCGCGGACCGGACCCAAATACATCGCGCAGCCCAACCACTTTTTCTTGCACAAGGAGTTACGAATGAAGGTCTTCCGCCCCAATAACAAAACCGGCTTTACGCTGGTTGAGATCATGATCGTCGTCTTGATTATCGGCATCCTGCTGGCAATCGCAATCCCGAACTTCGTCGCCGCCCGTGAATCGTCCCGCGCCAAAGCCTGCGTCGGCAACCTCAAGCAAATTGACAGCGCCAAGCAGCAGTCGGCGATGGACAACAAGCTGGCCGGCACATCCACCGCCACCTTCTCGATTGACGGCACCACGACCAGCAGCACCACGCTGTTCCAGCTTGTCGGAACCAACGGCTACGTTCGCGCCCAGCCCGTCTGCCCGTCGGCCGGAACCTACACGCCCGGCACGGTTTCCGTGACCCCGACCTGCTCCATCACCGGCTCCACCGGCTCCGGTTATGAGGCCGGCGCGAAATGGTATCATGGCCTGACCAACTAAGTTTGACTGTCAGCCTGTCAGCGGGAGCGCACTGCGCTCCCGCTTTTTTGCTTTCGTTTTTGCTTAAGTATTGGCTCTTGCTTTAGTTTTGACGCAATCTGCCGACAATCTTTGTAACCCGTACTTGTGCGGGGAAGTTTGACGAGGATTGGGACCATCTATGCAGCGTGAACGCTCAGCACACACTTTGATGCGCTTGTTATCGGCGCAGAGCGACAAAATCCTGGCGGGCCTGCTCGGCGCGTTTGCGTTTTCGGTGTACCTGCGGACGCTCTGCCCGACCCTCTATTGGGGGGACTGCGGCGAGCTGGCGACGGTGGCGGCGACGCTGGGCATCCCCCACCCGACCGGCTATCCGCTGTACTGCCTGCTCGGCAAAGCCTGGACCCTGGTGTTTCCGTTCGGCTCGGTGGTCTGGCGCCTCAACGTGCTGAGCGCGATTTTCGGGTCATTCGCCGTCATGTGCTTGTACGGCTTTGCCCGCGCGATTTCCCTGCCGCGCCCGCTGGCCTTGACCGCCGCCGGACTGCTGGCGTTCTGCTCGACGTTCTGGCAGCAGTGCCTGCTGACCGAGACGTACACGCTGGCGGCGTTCTTCACCTGCCTGAACTTATTTTTGGCGGCGCGATGGAAAGGGCGCGGCTGCCGGCCCGGCGATCTCGCCGCGCTTGCCGTGGCTTACGGCTTCACGCTGACTTCGCATCAGACCAACACGCTGTTTCTGCCCGGCTTCCTTGGCTTTATTTTTTGGACTGATCCGGCATTGCTGCGCCTGCGTGAAGCCTCCGTCCGCAAGACATGGGCGAAAACTCTGGGCCTGGCAGCGCTGCCGCTGCTGGTTTATGCCTACCTGCCGATCCGCGCCCGTATGCATCCGGCGTACAATTGGGGTGACCCTGAAACGCTGTTCGCGTTTTGGTACCATGTGACAGGCCGGACTTTCTCAGCAGGGATGTTCACCGACCCGCTCTCGAAAGTCGGCCAAAATCTGCTGCGCTGGGCGACCAACTTGCCGAAAGAGTTTTCCTGGCCGCTGACCGCGCTGTGCGTTTTCGGCCTCGGCTGCTTCTGGCGGCAGCGCACAGAGCGGCCGCTGGCGTTTCTGCTGACCTGGATCGTGCTGGCCGATATTGTATTTGCCGTCAATTACAGCATCTACAACGCCTACATTTACTTTATCCCCTGCTATGCAGTGATGAGCGCGTGTGCCGGGCGCGGCCTTCTGAGCTTATGGCAGGCGCTGGAGCCGCACCTGGCTTCCGAGAAACGTCCGGCGTATGCTGCATTCGGCGCGGCGTGTGCGCTGGCGCTGGTGCCGACGCAGATTGTCGGACACCAGACAGTCAGCCTGCACGGCAACTGGACCTGCTACGATTACAGCCGTAACATTCTGGCCTCGGTCCCGGCGCACGGACTTCTCATTGAGAACGGTGACGACACGGCTGGCTTTGGCGTGACTTACTTGCAGATGGTGGAACACCGGCGGCCGGATGTGGTCCTGATCCGCCGGGCGATGCTCCGGTCGCTGTACGACCCGCGCTACGAAAAGTTCGTCAATGCCTGGTACTTGCACGATCTCAAGCGGCGCTATCCCCGCATGACGGCGCTTTACCCGCCTTATGGTGTTGATGCCATGCAAACGCTGACGGAGGACCCGCTGCGCCGGGTGATCCGCGACGCTGTGGCGCACGGAACCCCGGTCTGCGCCTTGAACCCGGCCGGCGGCCATATGTGGTTCAAGATGGCTCCGTTTACCGATGACGACGGCAAAAGCATCAGCTTTGATGCTTACTTGGAGCAGCATTATCAGACCGCGGAGATCGGCCTGGTCATGCAGGTTTCTTCCAAGACGCAGCCTCAGCCTTCGCCGGAGACGCTGTACGCCGAGACCGAGCGGATGTGGAACTCTTACACGCTGCGCGGCGTGTTCGACGGCGATCTGCAAAAAGACGGGTACTTGGCTCCGCTGGCGCTGAACTACGGCAATGCCAGCCTTGTGCGGGCGCAGATTGCTTACAAGGCAAGCGAGTATCCCATCGCGGCTGAGGCCTATTCTCATGTCCTGTCGCTGTTTGAGTGCGACGAGGCCACGCAGGGCCTCGCCCAGTGCCGGCAGCGCACCGGACATGTCATTGCCTCCCTTGACACGCATTAAAGCGCATTAAAGAAAGAACGGACTTATGCAAACTTCTCCTCACAAGAAGCGCCGAACGACAGATCCCGCCGCGCCGCGCGGCTTCACGCTGGTCGAGATCCTGATTGTTGTGCTGATCATCGGAATTCTGCTTGCGATTGCGATCCCAAACTTTATCAATGCCCGCGAAACCAGCCGGGCGAGAAGCTGTGTCGGCAATTTGAAGCAGATTGACAGCGCCAAGCAGCAGGCGATCATGGATTACAAGCTCAGCCAGACTTCGCCCGCGACGTTCTCTGTGGACGGCACGACGGCGACGACCTCCGGCCCTTCCGGGGTGTATCAACTGGTCACCATCACGCCGATCCCTGGCTACATCCGCCGCCCGCCGGTCTGCCCGTCCGGGGGCAATTACAATCCCGGCACAGTTCTCACGTTTCCTTCCTGTAACATCACAGGGGCTGCCGGCAGTGGGTATGCGCCCGGCGAGAAGTGGTATCACGGCTATTAAGATACCACGACGGACAAAGAAGGGCGAACACGGACAAAGAAGGGCGAACACAAAGGCAAAGGGCGAACACAAAGGCAAAGGGCGAACACAAGGTTCGCGCCCTACATCCTGTTCCGTATTTTAATTCCCCGTAGGGGCGAACCT
>CAXUNT010000166.1:0-4768 GCA_964252595.1 uncultured Armatimonadales bacterium | reverse complement strand
GCTTTCTTTCTTACCCCCGAGGTCTCCCCACCCCCACGCCCGCCCCCCCGGGGCTACCCAAGGAGGTGGGTTCGGACATATCTTAAAGGAAGAATATCACATGGAAAACACACTCATCATTGTCGGTGCCATTGTGGCGGCGCTGATCTTTATCCCGCTGATCATCAGCCGGTTTCTGACCCAGGTAGAAGCCGGCACGATTCGCTTAGTGTCGTCGCTCAACGGCCGCACGGCGATCTACAAAGGGCCGGGCAAGGCGATTGAAGTGCCGCTGATGACCACCGGGACGACCATTCCGTCCAAAGCCATCAACATTGATTTGGACATTGCCGACCAGACCGCCGACGTAGACGCCGCCGGGCAGCCGAAGCCGATCAAAGTCCGCGTGCTGGCGTCGGCGATTGTCTCCGTCGGCGATTCGTCTGAGATGATCACGACTGCTGCGAACAAGTTCTTTTCCAAGCCGCCCGCCGAGCAGACCGCGACCCTCAGCGATCTTTTGACCTCCACGGGCCGCCGGGCCGTAAACCTTCTAAACCACGACGAGCTGTTCTCGGCCAAAGCCCAGCGCAATGTCGCCGCGCTCGCTCCCGGCACCGACATGGCAAAGACCTTTGCCGCCGTTCCCGTGGAAGAAGACGACCGATTAGCGCTGATCATCAAAGGCGCATGCTCCCGCGAGCTTCAAGACTTGGGGCTGGTCTTTAACTCGCTCAATATCAAAGAAGTGCAGAGCGAAGTCGCCGAAGCCCGCCGCCGCCAGTCGGCGGTGGAAGCCAAAGCCAATGCCGACATCGTCTCTGCCGACCAGGAGCGCCGCGCCCGCGAGGCCCAATTAGGGGCCGAGCAGGCGATCAACGACAAGCAGCGCGATTTGGAGCAGCGCCGGGCCGAGAACGCCGCCACGGTTGCGACCGCTGAAGCCAAAAAGCAGACCGCGCTTGCCATTCAGCGCGAAGCCGAGCTGAAAGCCACGCAGATCGCTCAGGCCAATGCCGACGCCGCCCGTGTCCGGGTCCAGGCCGAAGCCGCCGCCGACGCCGAAGCGGTGAAAGTCCGCACATTGGGGTTGGCCCAGGCCGACGCGATCCGGGCCGTCAACGAAGCCATCCGTCAGGGCGGCGATGCATATTTGGCCCTGCGTCAGCTTGAAATCCTGCCCCAGATCGTTCCTGCTATCGCCGAAGCCTTAGCGAACGCCAAGCTGATCAACATCAGCGGCGCGGGCGACGGGCGCGGCGCGGCGGGCGGAGCCACCGACCAGATCACCGGCGTCATCCAAACCCTGCTCGCCACCCAGCTCGTCAGCGGCCAGCTTCGCCTAGACGCTCCCGATCCCGCCCTAGCAATTCCGAAAACTAACGGCACCGAGCCGACTCCCATTCCAGCGGATACCAGCATGAGCATCAAGCGCCGCTAACGATGAACACTGTCATTCAATTTGTCGCCCGCCAATGCACCGTCGCCGCGTTCTTGTGCTTGGGGTTTGCCTTGCTGCAAAGCTTCCGGGTCGGCGAGGGATTGTGGCAAGGGAGCGGGCTGCGCGGTTATGTTATAGAATTTGGCAAAGGACATAACGAACAAATCATTTCCGTATGGACTTCATTCGTGAACATGCTGATCGCACTCGGCCTCGCAACATTCTTCGGCTTGACCGTGCGGCTGTCCCGCCGCTCGCTGTGCGGAAAGGAAAAACTTCCATGACGCTGGATATTGTGCAGGCTGCCGACCAGCGGCGGCGGGACGAATGGGTAGAATGCCCTCGCTGCCGTTCAGTCATGCTGCCGCTGGGCGAGTACGAGATCCAAAGCAGCGAGTTCCAGGGCGCGGACATTGAGCTATGGGAGTTTCTCGTTTGGGGCTGGATGGCATTTGTCTACAGCTTCGTGCTGAACCTGCTCGGCTTCGGCGGGCAGAAAGCGAGGCTGGCGAAGCTGAAAAAAGACATCCTGCCGAGCTTCCCCGCCAGCCTCATCTGCCCCCGCTGCTTCCATGTGCAGAAAGCCGCATTCACGTCTTGAACCGATGGATTGGAAGGAAAATAATGCCGCGTTTGATAGTCTTATTGTGCTTGGGCGTTGCCGGTTTAGTAGCGGGAAGCGGCTGCTCCGTTCCGTCCACCAGCAAATCCAGTGCAACCAGCGAAAGCATCAGCGTTTCAGAGCAGACGAGAAACGGCGTCTGCATGGCAACCGTCGGTGTGCAGGAAAGCGCCAACGGACAAACGCATACGCTGCATCAAGCAGGCGTCCCGTGCGCCGGCATCAAGGCAGTGCAGGTGAAACTGGTTTCAGAGGCGAAGCAGGGATTATGAAGCGCATTGCGATTATCGGTCCCGGCGGGGCGGGGAAGTCTACGCTGGCGCGGCAGATGGGCGAAAAGACGAAACTGCTGGTGGTGCATCTGGACTCGGTCTACTGGCATGAAGGCTGGGTTGAGACGCCGAAAGACATCTGGGCGCAGACGGTGCGCGAGATGGCGTCCCAAGAAGCGTGGATCATGGACGGCAACTTCGGCGGCACGATGGAGCTGCGTTTGGCCGCCGCCGACACGATTGTCTTTCTGGACCTTCCCCCGCTGCTCTGCGTCCTGCGCGTCTTGCGGCGCTTTTTCAAGCATCGCAGGAAGTCGCGCCCGGACATGGCGGCCGGCTGCCCGGAAAAGCTGGATTGGGTCTTCTTGAAGTGGATTTGGAATTACCGCCGTGACCGCCGGCCCGGTATTTTGGCCCGCATGCAGGAGTACGCCGAGGGGCGGAAGCTGGTCCACTTGCAGACGCCGGGGCAGGTGCGCCGATTTTTGTCCGGGTTGACTGCCGCCGATTGTGGGTAAAAAACGTCAAACCAACAATAGACGCGAGTGCCTGCTTGTCGGCATTAGCGGAAGGATACTTATGATACAAACACTGCAAACGCGACGCGCCCCACGCGTTCTGTCGCTTGCGCTGACGCTTCTGCTCTGTGGCCCAGTCCTGGTGACGCTGGCCGGGTGCGGCAACAAGGGCGGGGATACCGGGCAGGCAGCGAGCAGTCAAACTGCGCCGCCTGACACCACCGCGCCGAATGGGTCCGCCATGTCCGGCAGCCCGGCGGCTCCGGCGAAGCAAGGCATGAGTACGGGCAAAAAGGCAGTAATTGTTCTGGCCGGCGCAGCCCTGTTGTATTACCTGTACAAGAAGCACCAAGCCGCCCAGCAGGCGCAGGCCGGAGCGCAGGGAAACGGGGCGACGCCGCAGTTGTACCGTTCCAGCAACGGCGGGGTCTACTACCGCGACCCGCAGAACCCGCAAAAGGTGACATGGCTGACAGTGCCGAACCAGCCGATGTCGGTTCCGCAGGACCAGGTGCAGCAGTACGCCCCGGATTACCAGAAGTACCAGGGCCAGGCTGCCCCGGCGGTCCCGGCCGGCCAGTCGTCGCAGTCGTTCTCGCAGTATGACCCCAACGCGGCGAGTCAATAGAACTTTTGGAAAAAGGAAACACAAAATCATGGCACTGAATTTTTTGCTGGGACAAGTCCAGAACGCGATCTCAAACCACGCCGGGCAGCAGCAGCAAACGGGGTTTGATCCCAGCGGCCTGCTCGGCGAAGTAGAAGGCTTGTTCAACCAGCACGCCGCGAACACTGGCCAAAGCATCCTGCCCGCATCCCAGGACCAATACGGCGATCCGGGCCAGAACATCCTGCCCGCGTCCCAGGACCCTTACGGCGACCCCGGACAGCGTTAAAAATCATGCCGCCCGTGTGAACGTATAAAGCGAGGAGTTGAAAACTTCTCGCTAGGAGAAGCACTCTTCGAGTGGAAGAGGCCGGCAAGCGTCGGCTTCTCTTCCGTCCGCAGGACGCCTTACCTAGCCAGAAGTTTTCAACTCCTCGCTTCGCTTTGTTCCACGCGCCGGCCCGCACTATCAATCGCCTCTTGACACTTTTACTCCGCCGGGCTATAGTAAGCCTATGCTCCGACGCCTCCTATTCGCGCTCTGCCTTCTGCTCTGCTTCGCGCCATGCACGTTCGCCGCGCCGCCGACGCGCATCGTCTCGCTGTCGCCGGGGACGACGGAGATGCTGTTTGCGCTCGGCCTCGGAAAGCGTGTCGTCGGCGATACGGTCTACTGTGATTATCCGCCTGCCGCGAAAGCAATCGCCAAAGTCGGGGATGTGAACACGAGCTACGAAAAAGTGCTGGCCTTGCGGCCCGACTTGATTGTCGCAGATAGCGTCGCAAATGCCCGCGCCGTCGCCCGGCTGTCGGCACTGAAGCAGCCGGTGCTGGCCGTCGCACCGACGTCGCTTTCGGCGGTGGAGACCAGCCTGCGGCAGATCGGGGCGCGAACGGGGACATCCGTACAAGCCGACGCAGTGGTTGCACAGATGGAGCATCAAGCGCGGCTGGCGGCCAAAATTGCGGCGGCGGACACGCGCCCGCACCCGCGCGTGCTGGTGGTGATCCAGATCAGCCCGCTCTGGACGGCAGGCCGTGGTTCGTTTCTGGACGACTTGATCGCCCGCGCGGGCGGGGTCAACATCGGCCACGCCGTGTCGGGCTACGGGCCGTTCTCAAAAGAGCAGGTTCTGGCGAACGCGCCCGATGTGATCTTGGGCGACGCGGCAGTCGCGGCGGCGTTTCGGACCGATCCGCTGCTACGGCGTCTGCCGACGGTCATGCACGGGCGGGTCTACGCCCTGCCGCCAGATTTGACGTCTCGGCCCGGCCCGCGCCTCGCCGACGGGCTGGTGCTGGTCGCGCAGGCGCTGCATGGAAGATGAG
>CAXUNT010000165.1:2572-4778 GCA_964252595.1 uncultured Armatimonadales bacterium | reverse complement strand
TCTCGGCGGCGGCCTCGCCGCGTTTGGCGCGAAAAGCGGCGGCAGTCTGCTGGCGGCGGCGGTGTATGCCCTGGTTTACCTCGGCAGCCGCCGCCTCTTTGCCGAGCGGCATTTGGCGGCGGCGCGAGCCGGGCGCAGCAGCGCGGTGCAGGACTGGCGTGTGGAAGCAGCGACCCTGGCGGCGGCGGCGCCGACCGCACTCCTGATGGTTCTGGCGTTTCCCCGGTTCGGCCTGCTGGGCTTGTCCGGCCTGGCGGCGATGTTTGTGCTGCTGGGCGTGGTGGCCCATCTCGGCTTTGAGACGGCGGCGCTGCGCGATCAAGTGCGGGCGATGGAAATTCTGAGCGCCGTGACAGTGTCTCAGACCAGTCCCATGCACGTCACGTCGCAGTTTCTCCACCTGAGCCGGAAGCTGGTTTCCTGCGACGCGGCGATTTTGTGGCTGACCGATGAGTCCGATATGCGTCTCAAGCGGATGGTGCCCGGTGACCAATCTGCCGAAAGCACGAGTGAAACAGACCGTGGCATTCGCTTTGGAGAAGGATTAGCCGGCCGGGCAGCCGAGCAGCGCAGGCCGCTGTTTTTCCGTGACAGCGATCCGCGCATGGTTGCCGAAGAGCGGGAAGTCACGGATAACCAGCGGCGCAGGGACGATCCGTTTGCGCTGCTGCTGGTGCCGCTGGTCGCGGGCAACCAGACACTAGGAGTCATCCAGTTTAAGCGCGATGCCCCTGGCACGTTCACCCGGCGCGACGTGTCGCGCATCCAGGCGCTGGCGAGCCAGGCGGCGGCAACCCTCGCCAATGTCCGCACCCACCGGGACATTTACAGCCAGGCCGTGACCGACGCGCTGACCGGCCTGCATAACCGCCGCCACATGCAGACGGTGCTGGCCGATGAGTGCCGCCGCGCCCAGCGCTATGGTCACCCGCTCTCGGTGATTATGCTGGACGTAGACGGGTTTAAATCGTACAACGACACTTACGGCCATGTCCAGGGCGACGTGCTGCTGCGGATGCTGGCCGGCATCCTGCAAACGAGCGTGCGGGGCGTGGACAGGGTCGGGCGCTTCGGCGGGGAAGAATTTGTGGTCGTGCTGCCGGAAACCCCGGCGGACGAAGCGTACCAGGCCGCCGAGCGCCTGCGCCTTGCGGTCGCCCGCGCGTCTTTTCCGGGCCATGCCGATGCCCCGGACACAGCAGTGTGCAAAACGATTAGCCTCGGTGTCGCGACGTTCCCCGACATCACCGAAGAAGTTCAAGCGCTGGTCACGCTGGCCGACAGCGCCCTGTACCGTGCCAAGCGCGGGGGCCGCAACCAAACAATCCAAGCCGAACCCGAAGCGGCGCTTTCGGCGCCCGATTAGCTGGAACCCGGCGACGGAGCAGCCCGCTCTTCATGCCAGCGGCGGATGTTGGCTTCAACTTCTTCCTGCTCGTGCTTCTGTTCAGCTAAGACTTCAAGATCGGCAGACGGCGCTTCGCGTTCCGGCGGCGCGATTTGGGCGATCAGGCCGTGCAGGACCGTTTCCACCCCGACTCCTGCGGCGTGGGCTATTTCTTGCAGCACAGAGGCTTCCTCCGCGCTCAGTTCCAAGATAACGGTCATAAAAAAGTGTCTTTTTCTAAAGCCGGACAACCGGCGGCTTGCAATTTCTGCGCCGATGTGCTAGAATCGTTTCGTTGCCCGCAGAAAGTGCGTGCGACATGACAGTTCGCGGCGAGCGTAGTTCAGTTGGTTAGAACGCCAGTTTGTGGCACTGGAGGCCGTGGGTTCAAGTCCCATCGTTCGCCCTTTCTTTTTCTTTCCCGTTTGGGTCATTAAATCAACCTGGTTGCTAATAACAGCAGCCAGGTTGATTTTTTGGCTAAAACGCTTGATGATTTCGGCTTTTGACAAAAACGGCGGCAAACAACGAAAACGCTCCGTGAAATACCGAAAATCGGGGCGCACTCGTCCCGGTGAAAAAGCTGAGGACACCAGTGCTAAAGCTGAGGACACCAGTGCTAAAGCTGAGGACACCAGTGCTAAAGCTGAGGACACCAGTGCAGAAACGGTCCAGGCACCAAGCAGCCGCGCTTCAAAGGCGGCGGCAAAAGCTAGCGAGAAGATTGCCACTGCTGGGACTAGTGATCCGAAGACAAGCGTGCTGAAGACAAGCGTGCTGAAGACAAGCGTGCTGAAGACAAGCGTGCTGAAGACAAGC
>CAXUNT010000165.1:0-2472 GCA_964252595.1 uncultured Armatimonadales bacterium | reverse complement strand
GTGCTGAAAAGTACGTCGCCGAAGACCGGCCCGCCCCGCGGTCTCTTGTTCACCCCTCCCCCACCCGGCCGTAGGGGTCAGGCTCGCCGAGATGCATAAGGATTTCCTGCTTGAGGACGATGAGCAAGACCGCATCTTCGATTCTGAGTTTATGTGCACTGCTCCGGCAGTTGCCGCACATCTCACCTGCGAAATTCGTCAAGCAGCAAGCTGTGAGTGGCCGGAGGAAGGGAGCGCGGAGAACGAAGGGGCCGACATAGGGAAGACTGAAGAGCAGGAAGACGGCTGTGTTTTCCAGGTGCGATACGAGATGATGGTCTCCTAGACGTACTTGGTTTGGCGAGTTTCCCTTTACCCACCGGACGGCGGAACCACGAGCGCGGGCGACTGCGCCCCAGCCCGCAGCAGCAATGCGGCAATGTCCCTCCGGTGCTGGCGCAAAGCCTCGCCGTAGGCCGTGTCGCCGTCCTGGGAGCGGGTGTTCAGCGCCGCGCCGTGGGCCGCAAGCATCCGCACCAGCGGCAGCGACCCATTGCGCGTCGCTTCCATCAGCATCGTCCATCCGCGCTTCCCCGGAACATTAGGATTTGCCTTATGCGCCACCAACATTCGCGAGGCGTCTACTTGGTGATCTTGGACGGCAAACCAGAGCGCCGTTCCACCCTTTTGGTTCACCTGGTTGACGTTCGCATGGTGCGCCACGAGAAGAGAAACAATATTCCAGTGCTTTTCCCACGCAGCCATGGTCAAAGCCGTGTCGTTAGAGTCATCAGGAATGTTGACTGAAGCGCCTTTCGCAATTAGAAGACTGGCAACTGCCGTATGGCCGTTCGTCGCAGCCCAGGAAAGGGCAGTGCGTTCACAGCCGCAAGCGGCATCGACATTGGCACCCTGAGCAAGGGCAGTGGAGGCTTGGGAAAGACTGCCGTTCTTCGCCGCCTGCACGAGCGCCGTGTCCGGGTCAGGGTGAGCTATTCCGTAGCCGATCATCACGAGTGTCGGCACCAGATAAAGGAATGTCCACCAGGAAAGACGACTCTTCTTACGAGGAACAACGGGGCGGATTGGCTTGGCAGGACACGGCTCTTCTTCTGCAATCGCTTCTTCCACAGGCAGCACTTGTTTGGGAGAAGCTACGGGCAGGTCATAGTCCTCTGGGGAAGGAGGCAGAGACGGCAAAGGAACGCCTTCGGTGAAACCCTCACGGCGGAAGCTGCTGACAGAATCATGACGCTGGTAATCCGTGCGTTGCATTGCTCAATCTCCTTCACTTTGTCTGCGAGAACTGTCCCCATGTATGGTTGCTTGCCGCAAGTATACCCCAAGGACGCGATAATCAAAAGACGCGATTGCGTCTAGGAGTGTCTACGCTCATCCTTGCCCTAGTTCATGCCGACGCCCTTCTTGCAGAAGCACTTCGTAGACATATCGGTTTGGGCGGTATTTTGGTCTGTCCCGCTCATCCCGCAAGAAGCTGTCTTCTTGCCCCATCACTGCCGCCAAAGCTGACAGCACAGCAGGGCTGCGGCACATTCCCATCTTGCAGTGGCAGGCGATCATCGTCACTTCGGCATGGTGATCGTAAACGAAATCTAAGATTTCAAGCGCCTGCTCACTGCTGAAGAGCGTTTGCCCGTCGCGTCGGTCTAGGATGTCGTCGAATTGAAGGCGGAGGAAACCGCGGCAGTTGGGCGGCTCTGGCAACTCGACAGGCACCTCGTCTGGGTCCTGGATTGAGATCAGAATATAGTCGGCATTAAACTTGCGCTGGCGTGCTTGGCTTTGCGACATCGCGACGAACTTCCAGGGGTGGCTGGGTGAATAGTCCGTGTGTTCTTTTTTGCTGCGGGTTCTCAAATGTTAGATGGTGTTCCTCGAAGTGCGACTGATGCGAGCATGGCTTTGCGGCGGGAGGCGAAGCACAGTACAGCACCTCGGTCAGGTTCCTGCCCTCGCAGCCCGCCACTCGTGGTCGAGGATCGCATACCTCAGCGTGTCGTGCCAGCGGCCCTTGAACCACGCCGCTTCCCGCTCGTGGCCCTCACGCCGCATCCTGATCTTCTCCATGACGCGCCAGGAGCCGATGTTGTCCGGGTCGCAAGTGGCGGTCACTCGGTGCAGGCCCAGAGTGCCGAAAGCCAGACTAAGAACAGCATTGGCGGCTTCGGTTGCGTACCCTTTTCTCCAAAAGTCTGGGTGCAGGCAGTAACCCATGTCGGCGGTGCGGTTTGCACGGTGGGCGGACCCCAGGTCACACCCGCCGATCATCCTTCCATCGCTGCGGAGCGTGATTGCGAAGAAGTAGCCTCTTTCCTCCGGGCGCTCGGAGGCGTCGACGCAGCGTTCAAGAAAGCTGTGGGTGGCTTCAGCAGTGTTCGGCCCCCAGTCCTGGAACTGCGACACCTCGGGAATAACGGCGTAGCTAACCAATGGTGCTAGTTTGTGTTCGGGTTCGGCAAGGTCGTTTAGAAT
>CAXUNT010000164.1:0-4877 GCA_964252595.1 uncultured Armatimonadales bacterium | reverse complement strand
AACCCACCCCGGTTCGTTCCTCACCGACCCTCCCGAAACGGGAAGGTCAAGAGGTTAGGACAGGAGGCAGGACAGCTTTTCTTGTTTTTGCTCCTCACCTTCCCGTTTCGGGAGGGTCGGTGAGGAACGAACCGGGGTGGGTTCCTAAAGCAATTTATCCGGCGTGATCGGCAAATCCCGAATGCGCTTTCCGGTCGCGTGATACACGGCGTTGGCAACCGCCGCCGCCGCGCCGACTGTGCCGATCTCACCGACGCCTTTGACGCCGAGCGGGTTGACGAGCGCATCTTCTTCGTCCACGAAGAACAGGTCCATCTCAGGAGCGCCGGGAACATCGGCGCTGACGGGAATATAATATTCGGCCATATCGTGGTTCATCGGGCGGCCTAGGTGGGTGTCCAAATGCGTTTCTTCGTGAAGCGCCATGCCGATGCCCCACACGACGCCGCCGAGGAGCTGAGAGTGCGCGGTCTTCGGGTTTAAGATGCGCCCCGCACCGAACGCGCCGACGTAGCGGGTGACGCGCACCTCGCCGAAATCCGGGTCAACCGACACTTCGGCAAAATGAGCGCCGAACGAGTACGCCGAAAACGGCCTCGCGTCCGCCGCCTCCGGGCTGACTTCCGCCGCCGCTTCCAGGCCAAGCGGCGCGTGACGCGTGAGAATATCCGTGTACGTTTCGCCGCGCGAGGGGTCGGCGCGGGAAAAGACGCGGCCGGTGTCCGCGTCAGCAGAACCTTCCGAGAGGCCGAACAGCGGCGAAGCCGGGTCCGAAAACGCAAATGCGAGCAGGCGGCGGCGCAGAGAACGCGCGGCGCTCTGTACAGCCGAGCCGACGGAAGCGGTGGTCTGCGAGCCGGCGGCAATCGGCGCTTTCGGCAGGCGTGAGTCGCCAAGTTCCAGGCGCACGGCGTCTGCGGGAATGCCCAGCGCGGCGGCGGCGATCTGCGGCATGATCGTGTACGGCCCGGTGCCGGGATCGGCGGTCGCAGTTCGGACGACAACGCTTCCATCGGGAGCCATTCGGGCCGAGGCCGACGCCGCCACAAACTTGGCGTCATACATCATAGTCGCCATGCCCCACCCCAGCAGCCTGCCATCGGCGGTCTGCATGGAACGAGGCTTCGGGGTACGCTTCTCCCACCCAAACCGGGCCGCGCCCTGCGTGTAGCATTCGCGCAGAGACTTGGACGACCACGGCTTGCCGTCTTCCGGGTTCTTTTCCGCGTAGTTTTTGAGGCGCAACGCAATCGGGTCCATGTCCAGCGCAGACGCCAGCTCGTCCATCGCGGACTCTAGGGCAAACGAACCTGGCGTCTCGCCCGGCCCGCGCATGGTGAACGGACCGCAAAGATTGAGGTGCGCCATTTGGTAAGTGATCGCCGTGTTCGGACACGTATAGACTTTCGGACTGGTCTTCGTCACCGGCGCGAGGACGCGGTTATCAAACAGGGCCGTGTGCGTGACAGCGTCATGCCGCAGAAGCGTCAGGGTACCGTCTTGAGCCGCGCCAAGCTGAACGGCGTGGCGGATGCGCGGGCGGTAGCCGTTGGACCAGAAGGTCTGCGGCCGGGTCAGCGCCAGCTTGACCGGGCGGCGGACGTGTTTTGCGGCGGCGACCGCCAGGGCGACATGGGGCCACGCGGGACCTTTGGAGCCGAACGAGCCGCCGACATAGTGCTGAATGACGCGGACATTTTGTTCGGGCAGACCGAACCAGATCGCGACGGTTTTTTGGATGCCCTGTACCCAGGTTGTCGCCTCGTACAGCGTCAGAGTGTCGCCGTCCCAGTCTGCGACCGACGCATGAGTCTCCATCGCGACATGGTGCTGCAAGGCCGTGTGATACACTTCCTCGACCCGCACTGCCGCTGCGGCCAGGCCCGCGCCGACATCGCCGCGCGTCGCTTCCACCGGCTCCGGCCAGCCGCTGACGGGCGTGAATGTCTGCTGCCGCGCCGTTTCCAAGTCCGCTGCCGGCGGTTCGCGCTTATAGTGCGCTGTTACCAGCGCCGCTGCCTGCCGGGCCGTTTCGGAGGTTTCCGCAACCACCAAAGCAATCGGCTGGCCGCTGTAGTGGATGACGTCGCTCTGCATCGGCAGAAACGTCTGCCCGGCCGCCGCCGCCGAGCCGCTCAGGCCGGACTGGTTGATGAGCGCCGAAGCTTCCGTCAACCGGGGCATGCTGCCGGCGGTCAGGACCGCCAAAACGCCGCTGACGGCTTCCGCCGCCACTGTGTCCACACTTAAAACGCGGCCTTTGGCGATCTCGCTGCCGGCGATCACGGCATACGCCAGATTGTCCAAACGGATGTCCGCCGTGTAGTCCGCTGCGCCGGTGACCTTCTGCCGCCCGTCTTTGCGGTCAAGAGGCCTGCCGATGCTGCCGGTTGTGTTGTTCATGGCGAACTCCGACGCTTCCTGCTATCCTGTCCTGCTCACACTCGTCAAACCGCGCACCATTGTCCGCTTTGCCAGCTCGATCTTGAACGCATTGTCTTTGTAGCCGTGAGCGGGTTTCATCTCGGCTTCTGCGGCGGCCCGGAAGTTTTCGGCGGTCGCGGGCTTGCCGGCCAGCGCCTTCTCGGCCTCAAAAGCCCGCCAGGGTTTCGCGCCGACCCCGCCGAGGGCGATCCGCGCTTCTTTGATTGTGCCGTTCTCCATGTCCAAAGCAACGGCGGCGGACGCCAGGGCGAACGCATAAGAAGCACGGTCACGGACTTTCAGGTACTGAGAGGTCGCGGCAAACGGCAGCGGCGGCAGCTCCACGGCGGTGATGATCTCACCCGGCACTAGGACATTCTCGCGTTCCGGGTGGTCGCCGGGCAGGAGGTGGAAGTCGGTGAACGCAATCCGGCGCACGCCGAGAGGGCCACTGGTCACGATCGTTGCGCCGAGCGCCGCCATGGCAACAGCCATATCCGACGGGTGCGAGGCGATGCACTCTTTGCTGGTACCCAGCACGGCATTGACCCGGTTGTAGCCATCAATGGAAGGGCAGCCGGACCCCGGCACGCGCTTATTGCAGGGCGTCGCCGTGTCCCGGAAGTAGTAGCAGCGGGTCCGCTGCAAGATGTTCCCACCGGTCGTCGCCATGTTGCGAAGCTGAGTGGAGGCCCCCATCAAGATCGCCTGAGACAGCATCGGATAGGCTTTGACGACTTGGGGGTCATGGGCCAGATCCGTATTCGTGACTAAAGCCCCAACCGACAGCCCACCGTTCGGCAGGGGCGTGATCTGGGTCAGCGGCAGTGCCGAAACGTCAATCAGCGTGGAAGGCGTCTCGACGTTAAGCTTAATCAGGTCAATAAGATTGGTGCCGCCGGCAAGAAAACGAGCCGGATTTTGGAGAGCCTCCGGCGCACCGCCGGCGACCGCCCGGCTGGCCGCCGCTGTTTTCTCATCGGGGGCCGAAAAGTACTCAAACGGGTGCATTGCTTCCCTCTTTCCGAACATCTTGGATCGCGGCGACAATGTTGGTGTACGCGCCGCACCGGCACAGGTTGCCGCTCATGTTTTCGCGCACGTCGGCATCGGTCGGGCCGACCGGCTCTGTCAAGAGGGCCGTCGCGCTCATGATCTGGCCAGACGTGCAGAAGCCGCACTGGAAGCCGTCATGCTGAATAAACGCGGCTTGGACCGGGTGGAGCGTGTCACCGCTCGCCAGCCCTTCAATCGTGGTAATCTGCTTGTTCTGGTACGCGATAGCAAGGGCCAGGCACGAGTTGATGCGCTTGCCGTCGGCATGAACCGTGCAGGCGCCGCACTGGCCGTGGTCGCAGCCTTTTTTGGACCCGGTCAGTCCGATGCGCTCACGCAGGGCATCCAGCAGCGTCACGCGCGGCTCAATCTGGAGCGTATGCGCCGTGCCGTTGACATGAAGCGTGACGAGGACCGTGCCGACTGAAGACGGCGGCAGCAAAGACGGCGGCGAAAGCGCAGGCGACGCGGCGGGGGAGTCTGACTGAGCCTCAGCCCTGCCCAGAGGCAAAGACAGCACCAGTGCGACGCCCAGAGCGGCGGCAAGAAACTCGCGCCGGGTCAAGCCGCGCGGACTGGAAGACGGCGGTAAAGGGGCAGACGGCGCGGGAGACAGGGACGACAGCCCAGCCAGCAGATCTTCTGCGCGGGGGACCATGCCCGGCGCGGCGACGAACTGCCAGCGGATAATGCCGCCTTCATCCAGCACAAACAGCGCCTGCTGCCCGGACACGCCGTACAGCGCGGCGGCCTCGCCGGACAGCGGAGCCGAGAGAACCGGCAGTGCTTCGTCTTCGCCGCCAAACAGCGCTTCGGTTCCTTCAGACGTTTGGGAGAGACCGAGCAGCTCACCGGAAAAGCCGGACTGGGCGAAGATCCGATTGATCTGCGCCAAGCCTTCGGCACGAGCGGGGTCCCAGCCGGGCGGCGAGAAGGCCAGCAGAACGGGTCGTCCGCGCAGGTCGGACAAACGGCGCGGTGGTAGGCCAGGGGAAAGAGAAAGCGGAAAATCCGGGGCGGGGCTGCCCGGCGAAAGGGTGTTCATAGAAGGAAACCTCGTAGATCGCCTCAGAAAGACCAGGCGACTTTTATCTAGTCTTAATAATACCCGAATTCTCGCATCCGTCACACAACAGCGCCGCGTCCGTGCAGTTTGCGAAGATGGGTTGACAAACCCGTTTTTGGCGCGGTATAATGGCGGACGTCACCTGGAAAATCAGGCCGAACGCTTCCGCCGAAGTGGTGAAATGGTATACACGCTACGTTCAGGTCGTAGTGCTCGCAAGGGCGTGCGAGTTCGAGTCTCGCCTTCGGCATCACTCTGCAAATTATTTGCAAGCTACTGATAAGTAAACCACTGCTCTGACAGGTCTGGAGAAGCGCTGACGGTCCAATTG
>CAXUNT010000163.1:0-4887 GCA_964252595.1 uncultured Armatimonadales bacterium | reverse complement strand
CGGCGTCTGCGCCCAGTAGCCGTGTCCTTCAGGACATACTTCTTACCCTGTACCGGAAGTATTAGCTTTCTCCCGGAAGCCGTACCCAGCGTGAGCGTCATAATCCATGCCGTAGATGCGCTTTAAATCCACAATCGCGGCCAGCGACTTCCTGCCGTGCGGGCTGGCGCACATTTGTCCTTCGTGGCCCGGCGCGGCCTCAAACGAATGCAGGACGATCTCTTCTAGAAGCTGTCCCAGCGTCATATCCTTGAACTCAGCCAGCCCTTTCAAGACCTGCACCATGCGCTTCTCCATGCGAACCCCAAGCTGCACCCGCTCCACGGCGACTTTCGGCTCCGCTTCAATCTCTGTCTGCGTCATCGTCTTTCTCCTTTAGTTTTTAGTTATTTATATAACTATGTAACAATATAACACATAAAGAAGACGCCGTCAAGGGGTTGTCGTGAGCCAGTCGGGTTTCTAACTTGCTTGGATCGCTGGCTTTAGCACTGCCTCGCACCACTGCCGAAAGGAAGTGGGGGTAGTGGACTCCGGAGTGCGCGGCTCCAAGTTATCCATGCCCTTGTTTTTTTCCGCCATCATGACACCCATAGCCTGCGCCATCCCCTCGGAAAGCCCGCTGCCGATGAGCTGGGCTTGAAAGGCGTCAAGGGGCAGCTCCTCAAAGCGCACGGGTCTTTCCAGCACTTCCGAGATGATCTGCGCCAGCTCGTTGGGGGACAAATCTTCTGGGCCGAGGATCGGCAGGTCGCCGACGCCGCTCCAGGAGCGGTCAAGCAGCAGCCGGGTCGCCGACGCCGCGATGTCGCGCGTGGCGCAGATCGGAGCTTTGAGGTTTCCGTCAGCCGGCCAAGACATGACGCCCTGTGTTTTGATCCGCTCGGCTTGGCGCAGGACATTGTCCATGAACCCCGGACAAGTCAGCGCCCGGTAGCTCGCTCCGGTGGCGGCAACCATGTCGCTCATCGCAAGCTGGGCCGAGATCGTGCCGGCGTTTCGCGGCCAGCCTCGGCCCAGCACTGAAATGCCGACTACATGCTTCACGTCCAAGCTTTGGAGCGCTTCGCAGGCAGGCCGGGCAAAGTCTGGATACGCGGCTTCCGCGCTTTCGGCCCGGAAGATCGGCGGCACAAGCCAGAACACGGCGTCGGCTCCCGCGAATGCCTGACGAACGACCTCCTCGTCGCTGTGCGACCCCTGCACGATTTCAGCCCGCTCGCGTGCTTGGGCCGGGAGGCGGGACGGGTCGCGGGCGATGACGCGGACCGGCTCGCCGCTGTCCAAAATGCTGCCAAGAACCTGATGGCCGATGCGGCTGGTGGGGGCGGTGATGACGATCATGTTTTTCCTCTTTCGCTCGTAAAAAGATGTTTGATACGCATCACTTTACCCCGGCGCTCTCGTTCGGCGACTTCACGAAAATCCAAATCTGTTGCCCAATTGTCCAGAACCCGCTATAATAGAATTTTGGCGACAAATCCTGCGCTATGGAGGACACATGACCGAACGCCTTGCTGAACTTGTCCGCCTTGCCGATTTTCTGTCTCCAGGAGACGGCTGTCATGAGCTGCCCTTCCCCAACGCTCGCTGCATGAAGATTTCCCAGCCGACTTACCCCGTGCGGCGGCGCTGGCGTGCCTCACTGAGCATTGTCGTCCAGGGATGCAAAGAAATCACGCTGAGCCGTGAAGTTTACCGCTGCGATCAGGCGCATTATGTCGCGACTTTGATTGACCTGCCCGTCGCCAGCCAGGTTTGCGCGGTGACGCCGGAAAAGCCGTTTTTGTGCTTTTCCGTGGACATGGACCCGCTGATATTGAGCGAGCTGATGGCGCACCTCAGCCCGGAGGCTGCCGGGAATTGGAAAGGACCGGCCCGCGCGGTGTTTGCCGGAAAAGCCAGTGATGCGATGCTGGACGCGGCGGCTCGGATAGGGAAGCTGTGCCGGACGCCCGAAGACGCACCCCTGCTGGGGCCGCTGGCCGCCAAAGAACTTTTGTATTACCTGCTGAAAGGCGCGGACGGACCGGCCATCCGGCAGTTTGTTCGCGCCGGAAGCAGCCTGCATCAAATCGCGCAGGCGGTGTACGGTTTGCAGGCAGAGCTGGCAGCGGACGTGGATGTCGCTGCGCTGGCGGCGGCGGCACATATGAGCCGCTCCGCGTTCTTTCAGCGCTTCAAGGAAGTGACAGCTTTTAGCCCCAAACAATATCAAAAGCGCCTGCGCCTGCTGGAAGCGCGGCGCTTGATGGCCGAAGACGGGGAAACCGCCGAAGGGGCGGCTTTCAAAGTCGGGTACAACAGTGCGTCGCAGTTCAGCCGCGAATATGTGCGGCTGTTCGGCAGCCCGCCCCGGCGGGACGCGCAGGACATCCAAAAGACAGGCCGCCGTGCCTCTCAAATGTAGCTCAGTACGCGGACAGCTCGACGAACTTGGCGGGCAGGACCACAGGCTTGCCCCGCGCAAACTGGATTTCCAGACGCGGGGAAAGGCGGTCGCCGCGAATGGCGAGGATGGTGCCGAGGCCGTGCTGGGAATGCTGGACACGCCCGCCGATTTTGAGCGTTTTGACGTTCAAGGGCTGCGGCGCGGCGGCTTCGAGAATTGCCGGAGCATACTCTGATAAGTCGGCGAAAGTGTCAGCAGTCAGGTCCGCCGTGGGCGCGAACTGCGCCCACGGTGCAGTCTGTGCGGGGGTCAGCCCCAGTGGGCCGTCCAAGTTCTGGGCTTTAGCGGCGGCAAAAAGTGCCTGCACACGCGCGGCGGCAGCCCCAACCTGCGGGCTGGGATGCCAGGCGCTCAGGTAGCGGGTCATCTCAAGCTGGGACGCGAGGCGCAGGACAGCCAGCACCTCGGGGGTGCGCCACTCGGACGGCGGGCGAGCCAGCGCCGCGCCGAGGGACTGCACGCCCGCCAGCGTGTTTTTGTAGTCGGCTTCAATCAGGAACTGCGATGGCAGTTCGGTCTTCACGAAATGCAGGTGCAGGTCGGACTGGGTGCGGGTCAGCGCGACGTAAAACAAGCGCCGCTCTTCTTCCAGCTCGTCTGGCCCGCCGTAGGGGAAAATGCCCTGGTTGCAGTCGGGAATAAACACCGTCGGCCACTGCAAGCCTTTGGCCCGAAAGACCGTCAGGAGCGCGACGGCGTCCGCGCTGTGATTATTGAGGCCGACGCCTGCCGCTTCCAAAGCGTCCAGATGCGCCAGCAGCGCCGTCAAATTCGGCAGGCTGTGGGCGTAGCGCAAGAATGCTTCGACATTGGCGGCCCGCGCCTGCCCCGTTTCTGGGAAGCCGCTCGACTTCCGAAGAAACTCCAAATAGCCGATCTTTTTGTCCAGCAGCGTCAACGCCGCCCCGGCGGGCAGCGTGTCCGACGCCACGCGGAGCCAGTGCAGCGTGTCGGCGAGATCGCCGAGCCGCGCGGCCTGGTGCGAAGGCGCGTCTTTGGCCGCCGCCATCAGCGCGTTCGGCAGCGAAGCGCCGCGCCTCACCGCACGGGCGATTTCCTCGGTGAACACTTTGGACAAGTACCGGGCGGGCTTGTTCGCAACCTGACTCCAGCGCCCTTCCCAGCCGTCTTCCATATGGGCGAGCCGCACATAATCCAGCAGCGTCTTGACTTCAGGCCGGGCATAAAACGGCGATGAGCCGACCACTTTGTAGGGAACATTTGCTTCCAAAAGCCCCTGCTCAATGGGCGGCGTTTGGGCGTACAAGCGCACTAAAACGGCGATTTCGCTGGCCTGACGCCCGCTGGCCAGCGCCGAGCGCACAAGCTGGGCGACATGGCTGCCCTGCGATTCCGGCGACTGGTCTTCATGGACTTCCAAACTCCCGCCAAAGCCGCGTGTCAGGGACAACCGCTTCGGCTCCCGCCGCTGGTTCCGTGCAATCACTTCGTTGGCTAACGCCAAAGGAGCGGCATGGGACCGGAAGTTGTCGCGGATCAAATACTTCGTGGCACCGTAGCGCCGGGCGAAGCCGAGAATAAAGCCGGGATCGGCCCCGCGCCATTCGTAAATGGTTTGGTCGTCGTCCCCAATCGCCATGTAGTTGCGATGGGGGAACGTCAACAAGTCCAAAATTTCCGACTGGACTTTGTTGACATCCTGAAACTCGTCCACAAGTATGCACGCAAACCGCCGCCGGGCATCGGCGAGGACTTCGGCGTAACGGTGCAGGCACTCCCATGCCGACAGCAGCATGTCGTCAAACGTGAGCATTCCTTCCTGCACCCGCACCCGCTCATACAGGCCATACAGGGACGGATACCAGCCGAAGCCCGGCGGTGCGGGCGCTTGGGCCGTCAGCGCCAGCGCCTCCGGCGGCAGGTCCAGCGTCTTGACATCGGGATACCAAAGATTGGCTTTCATCACGCCGACATAGTTCAGAAAGTCAGGCCGGTCTATCGCGTCCAGCTCGGCAGCATAGGGGACTTTCTCCCGCCACGCCTGCCCCAGCGTCATGCCGAGCAGCCGCGAGTCGCTGCTTTCGTCGTCGGAACTCAAGTTGAACTCACGGCCGAGGCCTCGCCGCTGGGCCAATCTGAGAATGCCCCAGCCGACCGCGTGCAGGGTCTGCACCTGCACCGGGCCGCAGTGCGGCCACCGGCCCAGCGCCGTTTTGATGTCTTTGACGGAGGCTTTGGAAAATGAGGTCGCAAGAATAGCAGGGGCGGGGAAAACTTGCTCCCGGACAAGCCGCTCGATCCGGTGAGTCATCGCCGTGGTCTTGCCCGCCCCGGCAACGGCAAAGACGAGCGCCGGGCCGGCATCGTGGGCGACAATCGCCTGCTGTTCTTCGGTGAGATTGGAGTCAGTGAGAGCGGCGGCAGTGAATGACGGGGGAACGGCTGGCATGACAGCTATTATACACTATAAGAAC
>CAXUNT010000162.1:0-4948 GCA_964252595.1 uncultured Armatimonadales bacterium | reverse complement strand
CTTATGGGGGAGGGCAGGGTGGGGGCCGCTCTAAAACAAAATGACGCTGCGGATGACGTCGCCGTGGTGCATGGCTTCAAACGCTTCGTTGACGTCATTGAGCGTGATCGTCTGCGAGACCATTTCATCTAATTTGAGTCGGCCTTCCAGATATAGCTGGGCTAGCAGGGGGAAGTCGTGCGACGGCAGGGCGTCCCCGCAGTGGCAGACCCGCAGGCTGGCTTTGTTCCAGTACACGCCGGTCGCCATGTCGCCGAGATTGAGCGTCACGCTGTCGTCCGCCGCCGGGAACCCGATGGTCGTGGCCGTGCCGCCGTAAGACAGCATTTCAATCGCCTGCTCGGTGCATTTCGGAATGCCGGTCGCCTCAAACGCGAACTCAACCCCGCCGTCCCAGCCATCTTCGGTTAAAGCCCGCACCTGCGCGACGGGATCGCCGTCGGAAGCATTGACTGTGTGGGTCGCGCCGAACGCTTTGGCCTGTGCCAGCTTTTTGTCGCTGACATCCACCGCGATGACCTGACGGGAGTGCTGGAGCCGTGCGCCTTGAATGACCGACAGGCCGACCCCGCCGCAGCCGATGACGGCGACCCTTGCCCCGGCGAACACCGGCGTCGTGTTCATCGCCGCGCCGACCCCGGTGACAACCCCGCAGGCAATCAAACAGGCTTTGTCGAGCGGCATTTCGCGCGGCATCTTGATGGCGGCTTTGGCATGGACGACCGTGTAATTGGAAAATGTCCCGCAGCGCAGCACCTGCGAACAAAGCGCCCCGTCGCGCTTGCGGCGGATGCGCTGGCCGGGCCGCAGGGCGGCGTAGCAGTGGCGCGGGTCGCCGCGCAGACAGCTCGGACACTGCCCGCAGGGGGCGCGGTAGGCCAGCACGACGGGGTCGCCGATCTCCAAGCCAGTGACGCCTTCGCCGAGCGCTTCCACGTAGCCTGCGCCTTCATGGCCCAGCACAATTGGGAACGCCATACCGTTGCCGTTTAAGTTTTTCACGGTCAGGTCGGTATGGCAGACGCCGGACGCGGCAATTTTGACTAGCACCTCACCAGGGCCAGGATCATCTACCGTGACGTCTTCAACTTCTACGCTGCGCCCTGCTTCATTCAAGAGCGCGGCTTGTCCTTCGTAGGGCATGGGGGTTCTCCTTAAGGCTGGACCGGGACGCCAGTGACGGGCGGTGGAACCGTTGCTTTTGCCGCCGGCAGCACTCTGGAATTGATGCCGGGCGCAAGCCTCGGCTTTGGCGCAGGATCAGGCGGGGCGGCGAGCGACACGTCCGGCGGGACAGGGTTGCCCCGGTCGCCCAGGCCGGAGCCGGACGAGCCGACGGGAGACATGCGGCTGTAGGTGATGCCGGCAGGCTGCGGCGGCAAAGTCGGGGACTCAATTGAGCTGCCGATGCGCCCGAACTGGTAGCCGGCCGCCGCCGAGCCGCCCGCGCCGGAGCCGGTCGGGGCTTCGCTGGGGCCGCCAGCGGGCGTCGCGCCAAGATGCAGCGCGGTCATCGGGGTGGACGGCCCGGCGACCTGCTCGGCGGTCGGCTGGGGCCGCGAGCAGCCGGACAGCAGCGTCAGCGCAGGCAGGAGCAGTAAAAGATGGGTGGGGTTCAGGCGTAATGAACACATGGGCGTGGTACTTTCCGCCGACAGTATACCTGAAATCGCGGCGACTCCAAACTGCCTACCCGGTGTTCGAGTCAGAAAAAAGCAAGCGCTCCACGGTGTCGCCGACGGAAATAGTGGCGGCGTAACGCGCATCCAGCAGAAGCCCGCGCCGCTTCCCCGCGCTGATTGCGGCTTTCTTGGTCGGCGTCGTCCGGGCCGCCAGCTTCGTGCAGGGCCGGTGCGGGGTCGGCGTGACGACCAAAAGCGCGTCGCCGACCCGCAGCGTGTCGCCGGCCTCAAACAGCTCCAAGTTGATTCCGCGAATGATGAGATTGTCACCGGGAACACTGTAGCCGATTTCCAGCGCGTCCAAGACTTCGGCATTCAGCGCCGAAATCTGCCGGCCCGGCACGCGCCGCCCCTGCCACCACTGCTTGCCAGGATATTGTCCTTCGACTCCGACTTCGGGAACGACGCACAGGCTGGGGACGGCTTGGTGCTCATCAGGCTGCGGCGAGACGAACAGAGCTTCCACCAGCCCGACCGTTTCGAAGCGCAGCTCCGACAGCCGGGCTTCATACTCGGCAAACAGAAGAGTGTCTATGGTAGCCAATGGCACAGGGCGGAGTTCCTAAATCGGGCTGAACGTTGCGGCCCATGGCTCGGAGCTTTCGGTGCCGGCGGCGCTGCCGGCGTTGGGCAGGCGCTGGTCCTGGGTGTCGGTCGGCGTCTCGTTTTTGGCGGCGGCCGGGTTATTGGTATAAATGTCGCCGGTGGAGACCTGAGAGCCGCGCAGCCACTTGACATGGCCGTCGCAGAACAAAAAGTTTGAGCCGTCCGAGTGCCGTCCGGTCGGCGACAGGTAATAATTGCCGAGCGATGAATTGAAGTTCTTCGCGCGTGGCCCGTACTGACCCATGTACCCGGTCGCGAGCGGGATGGAACACGGGCCATTGCCGTTCGGGACGGGGCCAACTCCGGCGAATGTTCCGAAGACCGATGGCGACCCGGCCCCGCAGCCCGGCACGCCGAAGCCGCTGTCGCCGTCTTCATTGGGCGTGGACAGGTCGGCGGCAGCCTGGCCGTCGGAGAGGCCAGCGGGGTAGCCGAGCGCGGTCACTTCAGCCAGCATGACAGTCTTCGCCGAAGCATTCATCTTGGTCGTCATGCCTTTAATGCCGACCCAGCCGATGGTTGCCCCGCTGTCGGCCGGCAAGTCCGAGCCGGCGAGATTGGCGTTGTACGCATACGAGACCGGCCAGAGGGTCACGCCATTGTTCGTCGCGGCCCGCGCCGTGTCATCGGGGCAGGTGAACGCGCCCGTGCTTTTGACGTAAGGATAGATGCGTCCCGCCCAGCCGTCACCGTAGCCGTAGTTGGCGCGGCCTTTGGACTGGCCCATCGGCAGGCGCTCGTCGCCGTCCTGCTGGTACTGCACAAACGCCAGGCCAAGCTGCTTCAAGTTGGACTGGCAGGTCGTTCGGCGGGCGTTTTCGCGGACGCTTTGGAAGACCGGAAACAAAATTGCGGCAATAATGGAAATAATGGCGATGACGACCAGCAGCTCAATCAGCGTGAAGCCGCGCCGACAAAACGCGGGGTGAAGACAAAACGCGCGGGGGCGGACGCGGCACGGAAGCGCGGGAGCGTGTGTGGAGACAGACATACAGCAAGCCTTTCTCGGAAAAAAGCCGCCGCGGCGATGCAAGGAAGCATCAGCACGGCCTTCTTCAGTATAACACACAATCGGCGCAGACACAAAAAGAAAATGCGCCATGTTCCAAAACAAAGCGCATATCCCGTCGGGTCGTTCTTCCTGAGCCGCTTCCCCAGGCCGTTGTAGCTGGAGCTGTCGGTGTGGCCGTCCGGCATGGTGATGGACGTGAGCCGGTCTTCATCATCCCAGGTGCGGCTGGAATACTGCCCGTTCAACGTCTGCGTCAAGAAGTTCCCGTTCAGGTCATACGTCTCGCTCTCGCTGTCCGTTCCGGCCAGCACGTCATGGGCGTTGTAGGTGAACGCCTGGATTTGCGTTCCCCCGCTCGTCTGGGTCAGGCGGTTGCCGTTGTGGTCGTAGGTATATCCTATAGCCGGCGGGGCGTAGGTGCCGCCGCCCGTCTCCGACACCAACTGGTCTGCTTTAGTTGTGTGTTAATAATTTTCCATTCCTCCACCAAACCAGGTGAAGAAGAGTAGGATCAAGTTGATCGCTGATGCTCCAACTACCATCGCGACTCCGGCAACACGGAAACGCCAGAAGAGGAGCAAGCAAAAAAAGGTCGTGATCACTGTGGAGATCGCTAAATCGCAGTATAGGAACTCCTGACTATGCGGCGGTGGGTACACCTTCTCCGATACTAAACCCGTGGCAGCGTAAAGGATGAGTCCCAGGATGAAGCCTACCGGCAGACTTACAAATGCGTCCAACCAAATCAGCCCCGTCAAGTAGGCCCGTTTTGAGCGCTTGCCCAGTTCCGCTATCGCAGGGTTTGAATAGGTAGGCGCGGGCGGCCAAATGTGTCCCGCTATATCAGGAGTGTCCGGCGGCTTTTTCATTGATTTCCTTGTCATATTCCGGCTGAGTTCTCTTGCCCTTTACCAGCATCAAAACGAGACAGCCATGCTATATGTGTGCGCCCCTGCATTGTACCAAGATATTCCTGCTCGGATCTCCGCTTGCCCTTCAGGATCATCAAAATTGGTTGTCCAATGAGAGAATGCGTTTTGATAGCCATCATCTCGGAACTGCGCTACCCCAGCCCCAAGCAGTAACGTTTGATCTCCGAAACCACCCGCCGCTCCTGCGGCTCCGTAATTGAAGTTGCCTCCATTATCTCTTAAAGCCCAAAGCAATGGGTCCTTTGTCTGATCCACTCCTTCTTTAATATCCCAGGGCCCCCCTTTGGCATTACTCCCTTTTCCGTGAACTTTATCATAACACCACTTGTAGCGATCTGCAATGCTTTTTGCGTCTATATAAGCTTGGAGGAATGGGTCTCCAAAACCCACAGGCCGCGTCCGATTGTATTCGGTTCGCGCTGCATGAACATTGCTCAACAGATCGCTCGACCCATGTGGAAAGCTCATAACGTTGCTACCAACAAAGCCATTTGCACCGGAAAGGGATGCGTCTCCAACATCTACAGAATATAGATATTTGGCATGTGCGTAGTCGCCGTTGGTCACCTGCCAGAAGTCGTACACACCGGGATCGCCTGCATTATAAGCGGCTGAACCATCCTGGGCCTGCTGCTGAGTGATCAAACCGCTGGGGTCTATTTGATTTATGGGATTGTTGTCGGCGTACTCGTACCAGTTGTCCCCGTCCCCCGCCG
>CAXUNT010000161.1:0-5099 GCA_964252595.1 uncultured Armatimonadales bacterium | reverse complement strand
GGTGCCCGGGCGCGCGCCCGCGTGCGCCGGGGGGGGGGGGCAAGGGCATACGCGGCGCGGGGTGGGTTCTCCGACTTGGCATGGATTGTGCATGGGAAGTCTTTATGACCGCTTCTTCCCGCACTTCTCCTACCGCCGTGCCCCCGAAAACCATTCTGTTTGCCGACCATACGGCGAAGCTGGGCGGCGGTGAGATCGCGCTGCTCAACTTAGTCATGGCCCTGGACCCGGCGAAGTACCGGCCACTGGTCGTGCTGGCCGAAGACGGACCACTCGCGGAAAAGCTGCGGGCGGCGGGAATCGAAACGGAAATCCTGCCACTGGACCCTGCCTTGCGGGAAACGCGCAAGGATTCGCTGGGAGCCGGCTCTCTGCTAAAGCTGGAGCAGATCAAGACGCTTTGGGCGTACAGCCGGCGCTTGGCGCAGCTTGCGAAAGCGCGGAAAGCAGACCTCATCCATACCAACTCGCTGAAGAGCGATATTTACGGCGGCGTCGCTGGGCGTCTCGCCCGCATACCCGTTTTGTGGCATGTCCGGGACAGCATCAACGCCGACTACCTGCCGGGCGTAGTCGCGTCCGGCTTCCGCTTCCTGTCCCGCCTGCTGCCGCATGTGGTCGTGGCGAACTCGCAGGCTACGCTGCGTCAGCTTTGGCCCAAGAAGTCAAAGTCGGGGGACGTCGTTTACAGCGGCGTCCCGATGGAAGTGGTTCATGACGGTTATGTGGAAGAACAGGTGGCGGGCGATCCTCTCGACAAGCCCAGGGAATGGCACCGCCCGCCGGTTGTCGCCCTCATCGGCCGGATCGCCGAATGGAAAGGCCAGCACGTTTTTTTGCGGGCGGCGGCGGCCGCCCGGCAGCGCTTCCCAGACACCCGCTACTGGATTGTCGGTGCCCCGCTGTTTGGTGAACACGAGTACGAGCGCTCCCTGCATGAGATGACCGCGCAGCTCGGCCTGACCGACTGCGTCGAGTTTCTCGGCTTTCGGGATGATGTCGCCCAGCTCATGCCGCAAATTGACATTGTGGTCCATGCCAGCACACTTGGCGAGCCGTTCGGCCAAGTCGTCATTGAAGGCATGGCGGCGGGTAAGCCGCTTGTCGCCACCGACGGCGGGGCGCTGCCCGAAATTGTTATCCCCGGCGAGACAGGGTATTTAGTAGCCATGGGCAGCGCCGAAGAAATGGCGCTGGCGCTGGAGCGCCTGCTGGCGAACCCGGTTCTGGCTCAGGCAATGGGCCAAGCCGGACGCAGCCGGGTCGCGGGCTTGTTCACGATCCGCCACACGGCCCGCAAGATGGAATCGGTATACGCTTCTTTATTTGCCCGCCGCCGCTTCCTGCCCGCCGAGCCGCCTTCTTCCGCGTCTTCGGCGGCGTGATGCTGACGCTTTCTCTTGACACTGCCGGGTATGATAGGTTAATGAAGATGATAAGGCAATGAAGCAGGCAGTGAGCGTGAGTTTGGGGTCGGCGGCGGGCGACTTTGTGCGAGAACTGACGCTGGCCGGGCAGACCATCCGGCTGACCCGCGTGGGGACCAATGGAGACCTAGAGCGGGCGCGGAAGCGCATTGAAGAACTGGACGGCACGGTAGACGCGCTGGGCCTCGGCGGGATTGACATTTCGCTGTCGGTCGGCGGCGAGCGCTTTTTGATCGGCGACGGAGTCCGGCTGGCGGAAACCGCCGTCAAGACCCCGATTGTGGACGGCAGCGGCCTGAAAAACACGTTAGAACGGCGCGTCGTCCGCGAGCTGGCGGCCTCCGGCAAAATTACGCCGCAGTCGTCCGTTCTGATGGTCAGCGCCCTGGACCGCTTCGGCATGGCGGATGCGTTCGTGGAACTTGGCTGCCCCTGCGTCTTCGGCGATTTGATCTTCAACATCGGCCTGGATTATCCTTTGACGACGCTGCCTGACATCCAGGACTTGGCGCGGAAGTATCGCTCCCGCCTTTTGACTGTTCCCTTCCACCAGCTTTATCCGACCGGCGCGGCGCAGGACGTGTCCGCCGCCGACCCGCGCTATGCCAAGTATTACGAAGCCGCCGACGTGATTGCAGGCGACGGCCATCTCATTCTGCGCCACCTGCCGCCGTCGCTGCCGCCCGGTAAAGGTGTCGTCACCAACACCACCCGCCCGCACTCGCTGGCCCGTTTGGCGGACGCCGGAGTAAGCTGGATTGCGACCACGACGCCGGAGATGGACGGCCTTTCCGGCGGCACGAACCTGATGGAAGCGGCTTTGGTGGCCGTGATCGGCCTGCCGCTGTCCGAGATCACGCCTGCCATCTACGACGACTGGACCGAGCGTCTCGGCTGGCGCGGGACGCTGCATACGCTGGCGGGTTAGGTCATCTAACGGGTTAGGTCATCTAAAAGGAAGTGGATTATGGCGAATGCCGAAGAACTAAAAGACAGCCTCACCTCGTTTGCCCAAAGCTGCAACGAGAACACGAAGCTGATGGCGATGATTAAAGACTGGAACCGGGTCATGCACATCCGCGCCACGGATTTGGGTGCTGACGCCGGATTGGTCACTGAGAACGGCGTGGTGACGGCGCTACCGGACGCCCCGGCGGCGGCCGATCTGGTGCTGGAAGCCGATAGCGAGATTTTGACCCAAATCTTTTACGGTGAGCTGTCACCGAACGACCCGTACAACGCCGGGACGCTCCGCATTCAAGGGCCGGAAGACGACATCGTGCGCCTGGATTTCGTCATTGCGATGCTATGGGAGTAACGCCGGCACCGGGCTTGAAGCGCTCCATCGGGCTGGCGACGGTCGTGTCCACGAGCGCCGGGCTGACGTTTGCGTCCTCTACGTTTCTGGTCGTCGTCCAGATGGCGTGTTTTCTGGTCGGCGACTCCGCCTGGATCGCCATTGCGATTGCCGGCGGCCTGTGCGCGTTGGCCGCCGCCGCGTTTTCCGAGCTAAACGGGATGTGGCCGAGCGTCAGCGGCATTCGGCTGTATCTTTTTCAGGCTTTCGGCGAAAAAATCTCGCTGGTCGCCGCGCTGTCGTATATGTCGGTTGTGACGCTGGTAGTCGGCACGGAAGCGTACGTGCTGTCCCATGTTTTGTCCGCCGCGCTGCCTGCAATTCAGCCGCCCTGGTGGATCTTTTTGATGCTGACGCTTGCCACAGCAGTCAACTTCCGGGGGCTGAAAATCGCCGGAGTGTTCCAGAATGTCCTGACCTATTCGGTCGTCGCCTCCATCGTGACAATGGGCATTCTCGCACTGGCTCATGCTCACTTTCATGTTCCCGCGCCGACCCGGACCGGCGGGGCGGGGCCGCTGTTTTCGGCGGTCGGGGTCGCCGTCTTTTTGTTTGTCGGCTTTGAGTGGGTGACGCCACTCGCCGATGAAGTCAAGTCCCCCCGCGCCATCCCAATGGGAATGTTTATCGCCGTCGGTTTGCTGGCGGCGGTGTATGCCTTGACGGCGACCGCCATGTTCACCGGCCTTGTTCCCCGCCATGACCTGCTGTTCAATCGGCTGGGTGGGCGGGAGCCGATCCCCCATGTCGTCTTCGCCAGCCGCGTTCTCCCCCCTCTAGGTGGCTGGGTGATGATCGGGACCAGCCTATGCATGTCCCTAACGACGTTTAACGCCGGGCTGATGGGGGTCAGCCGCTTCCTGTACGGCATGGCCCGCGACAAAGTGCTGCCGCCAAGGTTAGCGAGTCTTTCCGCCCGCTTCGCGACCCCCGACCGGGCCGTGCTGGTGGTTTACATCGCCGCGCTCCTCGTCTCTGCGCTGGTCTACTGGACCCAGCGCTTCGTGCTGCTGGTCAATATGGCCGCCGCGACCGAAGCGTTTATTTACGCCCTCGCCGCCGCCGCCGTGATCGCCCTGCGCCGAAAAGATCCATCGCGCCCGCGCCCCTTCCAGATGCGCGGCGGCCTCTGGCTTCCGGCTTTGACCGCCGTGGTCTTTGCCGCCCTCGGCGTCGGCGTGTTCGTTCAGCCCAGCGCCGAGTCCTGGGGCGCGGGTGTTCTGCTCGTTCTGCTGGTGCTGGGGTGGTGCGCTTACATCCATTTCCTCGCCCTGCCGCGCCTGGTGAAGCTCCGCGCCGAAGTTGCCGCCCGCCCGTCCCGCCGCCTGCCAAAGCCCTAGCGTCAGCTTGCAGGAATATCGCGTGAGAAGCGCGAATAGGGCGGCGTAAGCGGTCTGGTTTCCTTGGAGAACACTACTGATGAGCATTCCGATCCCAAATCAAAACAGCGGCAGTTCTTCCTTCGGGCAGGCGTCCCAAAGCGGCCCGACTTCCTTCGTGACGGGGCAGGTGAACTACGGCTGGATCGGCGAATCCTGGCGGCTGTTCAGCGCCCAGATGGGTCCCTGGATTGTCGGCGGGCTGGTACTGGCCGCTCCGGCCATCATCTTCGCCATTGTCTTGTATGCAATGATGCTTTCTACGATGTTCGCCGGCGGCTTCCCGCCGCCTCCCCCGCCGCCGACTGCACACGGCCTGCCGACCACGCCGCTCAATCCGCTGGGGACACCTTCGCCGTTCAACGCGCAGATGACCACCATTCTGCCCCTGGAACTCGGCTTTGCGCTGGTCTACGCTTTCTGGTCGGCCTATATGTACGGCGGCCTGTTTCGGATGGCTGTGCGGCAGGTACGCGGCGTCCCCGTCGAGATGAAGGACATCTTTCGGGGCGGGCCGCTGTTCGGGCGGATGCTCGGTGCGGTTCTCCTCATTGGCCTCGGCGCTTACGGGCTGGAAGCGGTGTGCCTCGCGCCGATGGGTATTTCGGTTTGGCGGCACGGCTCGCCGCTCACAACGGGGCTGACAGCCGCCGCTGGGGTTGTGCTAATCGTCGTGCTGGTTTTTCTGGCCTACGCGCTGCTGCTACCGGCGTTCGCGCTGATCGGTGACGGAGTGGGGATCATACCCGCCTTGAAGCGCAGCGCAGCGGCAATAAAGCCGCGCATGGCCGCCGCGGCGGGATTTGTGTTCGTGTATGGCCTGCTGCTCTATGCCAGTGAGCTGCCATGCGGGATCGGCCTGCTGGCGACGATCCCGATGATCTTTTTGATCTGTGCGCTGGCGTACCGGGACATGATCGGAATGCCGGACATGGC
>CAXUNT010000160.1:0-5161 GCA_964252595.1 uncultured Armatimonadales bacterium | reverse complement strand
TTTTGACGCTGCTCGGCGGTCTTTCGCTGCCGAATGTCTACGGCCGGGCGCTGGCGGTAGACCCACGTACCAAGAGTCAAGAATTTCGGTTGCCGGGGCTGGTGCTGCGCCGTGCTTTGAAGCGGTCGGTGCGCCCGCTCGGCGTTGCGCTTTTGATGTTTGGTTTGGTCTGCGCCTGCGGCCATTTGTCGCCGTTTGCTTCGCCGGTCTACGAAGTTGCCGGAAAGGTCGCGGGGGCGGCATTATGCTCTGTGTTCTGGGCGGTCGGCGTCCGGCATGTGTGGCCGAAAATCAACGTTTTCACTGCGGGGCTGCTGCTGTACGGGCTGCCGTTTGCGGCGCTGTCCGCGCCCGGCGGGGCAGTTTTTGCCGCGCTGTCCCCGGCGTCGGCCTGGGTGTGTTTATTCGCTGGCGGGCCAAACTTGGTCAGCCGTTTCCCGTGGTGGCATCTTGATACGCTGCCGCCGTTCCCGATTTGCGCGGCCGGGCCGTTTGTGGCTGGCGCGATCTTGATGATGGTCTTTGGCCGGCAGACGCGGCAGGCTCCGTCCGCCGCAGTGGTGGTTCCAGTGAAGCGGACGCCGGCCCGGAACGAGCGTCAGACGGCGGTGCTGATGGCGTGGGTGATGGCGCGAACGGACAACCCGCTGTTCACCTATGAGATTCGGACACGGACACGCTCCGGCCTCTGGTTCGACTGGCTGCTGCTGGCTCTTGCTTGTTTTGTTGGACTGGCTGCGGTCGCGCTGACCTATCCGCTGTTCATTGACGTGTTTTCGGATATGTCGCCGTTTAAGTTTTTCACGGCAAATATCAATCAAAATGCGAATTTGGGCCTGCGGTCGGGCGTTCTGCTGGAACTGGCGTCCATCTTGCTGTCGTCGCAATGCCTTGTGCTGGGGCTGCGCGGGCAGGCCATCGGCGAGCGGCTGATTGTCAAAGATCGGGAGCAGGGAACGTGGGGGTTTCTTTTGATTTCGCCGCTGTCCATGCGTCAGATTTTCTGGGGCAAAGTATTCGGGCAGACAGCGGCGGTCGGCGCAGCCTGGGCCGTCGCCGGTTTTGCGTGCCTTGTGCTGTACGGAGTGTCTACGCCGCTGGTCGGCGCGGGTCCGGCGCTTGCCGTGTGGGCGAGCGGGCAGGTGTTCGTCGCCGCGCTGTTTGTGCTGGGTGTCGGTCTCGGCGCGACTTTGGCGTCATTCCCGATCATGCAGAAGACGCTAAGGGGAGGCTCAACGCTGTTGTTTGTGGGGGCGCTTGGCCTCAGCGCTTATCTTGAGATTAATTATGTGCTGTCCAGTTACCCGTCGGAGTGGCGGGAATGGGCGGCGCTGCTGGGCGGTAACAGCTTTTTTGCGCTGGTCTTGGCGGCGGGGTTGTTCTGGATCGCCGAGCGGCGACTGGCGATTTTGCGCGGGCGCGATGTGGCGGCGGGAGATGGGACGGGGTAGAACCCCTCCGCACTGGGAACCCCTCCCGCATTGCTTCGCAGGGTCCCTCCCCTGTTAGGGAAGAGTCCAGACAATTAGGACAAGCGGCGCCCCTACACATCAATTTTATCCTGTTGGCCCTTCCCTAATTCGGGAGGGTCTTTTCTGCCGGCGGCGCGGGCTGGAACTCGCTTGCCGACAGAATGCGAGTTCCATGAGATTGGTAAGGAAACTGCCGCTCCCAGGTAATGCCGAACGGCATAGCTCCTTTAACTTCAATCACAGCATCTTCGGGCAGATCAACAAATGTCTTGAAAACAATCGGCTGACCGCCTTCTTTGTCGAGAACACGCCAGGTGCCGTTTCTTTTCGGGTCAAGCTGGAGTTTTAGAAGAAAAGGTTCAGGAGACGATATATTCTGAAGCGGCCCGCAGCCAGAGTATACTGAATACTTTTGATAGAGGTCCATTCTCTTTTCTGTCTCCGCCTGCTGATAACTACCGTCGGCGTAGAGGGTGATCGTCTCGGAGAACTGCGGGTCGCTTTGGGAGAAGACGCCGGCAATAGGCTTTGGTGGGGCGGCTTGGGCGGGCAGGCAGACGGCACCGAAAAGCGAGAAGGCTATGAGCGGAGCGCAGTGTCGGATCATCGGTTTCTCCTAGTGTCCTAAAAGCGACGGGGCGGCGCCTTCGGGGGCGATGACGAAGGGCTTGGGGACGCCGTAGTGGGCGCAGAGATCGGACAGGGCGGTGTCGGCTGCCGCGCCGTCGGTGTTGACCTGGGCCTGAACCGTGGCGACGGCGCTGAGGTCTGGGAGGCCCGATGAGTCATGGTTCAGGACGGCGACCTGCATCTTAGTAATCAGCGTGGTGTAGTCGCCTAGAAACGTGAAATAGTGGTTTGCGAGAAGGGTACACGACGGCGGCGGGGGCATGGAGCGGAACTCGCGCGATAACGCCTGCCACTTGACAGCGTAGTCGCTGTAGCCCTGGCTAAGTTTCTGGGTGCTCTGTTTGGCGGCGTCCTGCTGCTTGCTCGCCCCGTCTTCCGCTTCGCTGGGATCGCCGGTCGGCATCCCCTGCCCCTGCATTCCCTGAGCGATCCCCAGCATGGCGGTTGCGCCGGACGTGTCATTGTTCATGGCGACGCGCTTCTGCTCTATTCCCCCAAGAAAATTCAAATACGCGGCGACATCGGGCGGCAGGGAGGGCGCAGGCTTGTCGGGAGCGTTGGTGACGGCGGGGCCGGTGAGCGGTGTCTGCGCCGGGGCATTAGTCAGGGGCGGCGCGGTCAACGGAGCCTGCGCGGGGGCGTTGGTGACGGCAGGCGCGGTGATGACGGCAGGCGGCGGGCTGACCAGCAGAGATGCCTGGCGGTGCGCGTTTAGAAGCACAGCCACAGCGACGGTCAGCACCACGACGGCGGCAATTGCAGCGGGCAGGAGCAGGGAGCGCGACTTGCGGGCGGCGGTATCTAAAGGGTGAGTCGTCACGCTGGGATGGGTGGTCACGCTGGGCGCGGCTCCGAGCGCCGTCAAGGGGGCAGCGCAGTTCGGGCAGAACTTGGCGGTGGACGAGACTTCCTGGCCGCATTGCGGGCAAAATCGGGCTGCCATGTGTGCGTGTTCCCTTCCGCGTTTACCCTGTTATAATACCGTCAAATTGAGGGCCTGTCAAGCGGCGAATTCGGAACAAAACGTAGACGAAAAGCGTCCTATTTGGGTATAATAGGACATCTGTTCGGTATACGAAAAACTTCCATGAACACACAATTAACCAACAAAGAAATGGCGCAGACGCTGTGGAAAATCGCGACGCTGCTGCGCGATCGTGACGATAACCCATACCGGGTGCGGGCGTATGAAAACGGCGCACGGGCCTTGATGGGACGCCGCGACGATGCGGTTTCCGTGCTGCGGGACGGCACGGAGCGGCTGCGCCGGCGCAAAGGCGTTCTCGGCGACCGGATGCAGCACAAGCTGTCGGAGCTGGCGCGAACAGGCCGCATGGATTATTTCTCCGAGCTGTGCGCGGAGCTGCCGCCGCACATTGGAGCGCTGATGACTGCTCCCGGTGTCGGGCCGCGTCTAGCCCAGCGGCTGCATGACTCGCTCGGCGTGGAAACGGCGCAAGAGTTGGCGGAAGCAGTGCGGGCGGGCCGGGCGGCAGGCGTGTACGGGGTCGGCCCGAAGCGGCTGGCTGACTGGGGCCAGTTGTCGCTGTTTGAGTAGATCACTTTGAGAGCGTGGGAATAAATTCCTACGCTGTGGGGCGAAGCGCCAAGTAACCGCCTTCGCGGGTACAGGAAAGATCATTCATGTCCTTGTCCACGAAGGTGGACATTTGGCGCTTCGCCCATAGCGTAGAACTTCAGTTCCACGCTCATTTGGGAATAGACTAGATTATGCCTGAATTGACCGAAATTGAGTTGGACTTGTTCGCTGCCGATTTGGAGCGGGAAGAAGGCGAAGACGCGGAAACGGCGTGGCTGGAGGCGGCCTCGGAAGAGTATGCGCTGCCGTTTAACCTGCCGGAGATCGCGCTGACGCCCCGGCCCTACCAAAAAGAGGCGCTGACAGCCTGGGGGCAGGCGCAGGGGCGCGGCGTGGTGGTGTTGCCGACGGGCGCAGGCAAGACAGTCGTGGCGCTGATGATTTTGGAAGCCATGAAAGTTGCAACACTGGTGGTCGTGCCGACGATTGATCTGATGCACCAATGGCACGACGGGATCTGCGCGAAGTTTGGGCTGACCGACGCTGAAGTCGGCATGATCGGCGGAGGCTTTAAGAGCGAGAAGCCGATTACGGTGATCACCTATGACTCCGCGGCGATGCCGAAGCGGGATTTGTCAAAGTTCGGGCTGCTGGTCTTTGACGAGGCGCATCACCTGCCGTCGGCGTCGTACCGGACGATTGCGACGCGGGCGGATGCGCCGTTTCGGCTGGGGCTGTCGGCGACTTTGGAGCGGTCGGACGGGCGGCATGACGATCTGGCCAATCTGATCGGGCCGACCGTGTTTGAGCGTCAGCCGGCGACTTTAGCACGGGACAAGCATATTGCGGACTACAAAGTGGAGCGGGTCTCGGTGGATTTGACCGACGACGAGCAGGCGCGGTATGACCGGCTGACGGCGGACTTCTCCTGGTACATGGCAGCCAATCGCACCAAACTGATGATGACCGGGGCCGCGAACTTGTTTGAGGCGCTGATCCGAAGCGCGGGGCATGACCCGGCGGCGCGTCTGGCGCTGCGGTCGCACCGGGAAGCACGGATGCTGGCGATGAACGCCGAGCGCAAAGTCAAGGCCGTGGAAGATCTTCTGGGGCAGCACAAAGATGATAAAGTGATTGTATTTTCCGAGTGGAACGTGCTGGTGAACGATTTGTCCCGGCGGCTGTGTCTGCCGGCGATCACGTACCGGACCCATGCCGACGAGCGCCGGGATATTTTGGACAAGTTCCGCCAGCAGCGGTATTCCAAGCTGGTGACGGGGCGGGTCTTGAACGAAGGCGTAGACGTTCCCGATGCCAATGTCGCGATTGTGGTATCGGGGTCGTCCACGACGCGCGAGTATATTCAGCGTCTCGGCCGGGTGCTGCGTCCGAAGCCGGGCCATGCGTACCTGTACGAGATCGTGTCGCGCGGGACAAGCGAAGTCAAGACGGCGCGGCGGCGCAAGCCGGTGGAAAAGGCGGAGGGATAGGCCCCCACCCCCGGTACTTCGTACCGACC
>CAXUNT010000159.1:0-5182 GCA_964252595.1 uncultured Armatimonadales bacterium | reverse complement strand
GGGCTGGGGGTGGGGGCTGCGCCCTACCCCGCCAGCGCGAGCTGGCCGACTTTTTCCTGGGTGGCTTCCGAGCGCGGCAGCGACCCGGCGACCCGGCCGTCGCGGACGACAATGATCCGGTCGGCCATGCCGAGGACTTCCGGCAGCTCCGACGAGATCATCAAGATGGCGACCCCGTCCTGTGCGAGGCTGTTCATGATGCCGTAAATCTCGCGCTTGGCTCCGACATCAATCCCGCGCGTCGGCTCGTCTAAGATCAGCAGCTTCAGCGGGGTTTCCAGCCACTTGCCGAGGACCACTTTCTGCTGGTTGCCGCCCGAGAGATTGCCGACCCGCTGCTCTACCGACGGCGTCCGCACCCGCAGGCGCGACACGCTTGCCTGGGCCTCCGCCCGCTCCTTACCTCGCCGGACAAAGCCGAACCCGGACACTTTTTGGAGCGACGCCAGCGAAATGTTCTCGCGCACGGGCAAGCTCAGCACGACGCCCTGTTCTTTGCGGTCTTCGGTGACAAAGCCGATCCCGGCCCTAATCGCATCGCTCGGCGAGCGCGGGTGGAACGGCTTGCCGTCCAAGATGACATTGCCCGAAGTCCACAGATCAGCCCCGAACAGGCAGCGAGCGATCTCCGTCCGGCCCGATCCGACCAGCCCGGCCAGCGCGACCACTTCCCCGGCATGAACCGAAAAGCTGATGTCGTCTAAAATTCCCTGGCGATTTAAGTTCTTGACTTCCAAAACAGGCCGCCCGGCGTCCATAACTTCTTTAGGGTACGTTTCGTCTAAATCACGCCCGACCATCAGGCGCACCACGTCATCGCGCCCGATCTCAGCGACCGGGGCCGAGCCGACAATTTTGCCGTCGCGCAGCACCGTCACGGCATCGGCGATTTGGAACACTTCATCCATGCGGTGAGAGATATAAACAATCGCGATGCCCTGGGATTGCAGGCGGCGAATGAGCCGCCATAAGTTTTCCAGCTCATGGGCCGTGAGCGTCGCCGACGGCTCATCCATCGCCAAGACCCGCGCCTTGCGGCTGGTGGCTTTGGCGATCTCGACCATCTGCCGCTGGGCGACCGACAGCGTCCCGACCAACGTGCGGACATCGAGCGGCATTCCGAGGTCCGCCATCACCGCCGCCGCGTCCCGGCGCATCTTTCGTCCGTCAATCCAGCCTGGCAGGAGGCGCGGCTCGCGCCCCAAATAAATGTTCTCGGCGATGGACAAATGCGGCGCGAGGTTTAGCTCTTGGTAGATAATCCCGATGCCCAGCGCCATCGCCTGCTGCGGCGTATCGGTTTTGACTTCTTTTCCGTCCAGCAGAATCGTCCCGGCGTCGGCGTCGAGCGCTCCGGCTAAAATCTTCATCAGCGTAGACTTGCCCGCGCCGTTTTCGCCCATTAGGGCCAAAACTTGACCCGGCAGCACCGACAGTGAAACGTCATCCAGCACACGAACGCCGGGAAATGATTTGCGAATTCCGCGCATTTCCAGCGTCGGTACCAGGGAAGAAGCAGTCGGCGGTAAAGACATAACGGGGCAATTCTCCCCCGGCCGCGGTTTTTCCTGCTTTTGCAATGGTTTTTCGCATCGCCCCGACTTGCGCTCCTTTAGCGCGTGTGCTATGATGGAGGAACAAGAACAATCACGACTGGAATTCATGACCGAAACACGCAGGAAAGCACAGCAGCAGCGGCGCGAAATGGGGCTGGAACTTGACGCGCCTGTCACAGCGGAAGCGGTCGTCGGCGCGTGCCTTTCGGCGCTGGGGCTACAGCGTCAATTTGCAGCCCCGGAAGACGACCTGCTCACCGGGGCGATTGTCCTGGACCTGCATAAGGGCCTGATGGTGCAGGACGAAACGCGCCCAGGGCCGGAGCGAAGCTTTGACGCCGTTCATGCCGCCGCCCGTGTTTGGCTGCACCGGGACTCGGCGCACGGAACACGCTGCATGCCCGCCGGTGCCGGCACGAGGGAAGTTCCCGGCTCGGCGCTCTCAAAAGTGGACGGTTATTCGCCGCAGCAGCGGCGCGAGCGCGAGGCCGGCGAGTTCGCCGCTGAGCTGCTTCTGCCCAGCCCGCTGGCGCACACGCTGTTTTTTGGGGCAGGCTTGACGGCGGCCCAGATTGCGGCGCAGCTCGGCCTGCCGCCGGGGCTGGTGCAGACGCAGCTTGCAGACGCCCTGCTTTTGCCGCCGCTTTCGGACACGGCGGAAGACGCGGAAACGCCGGGATCAGCGGCGGTGACACTGGACGAGTTCCAGCAAAAAGCGGCGGAAGCGCCGCGCGGGCCGCTCTTGGTCGGGGCCGGGCCGGGAACGGGCAAAACGAAAACGCTGGTCGAGCGGTGCCGGTTTTTGACCCAATCGCTCGGCGTTCCCGCCGAAAAGATACTCGCGCTGACATTTTCCCGCAAAGCCGCCACGGAAATGAAGCAGCGCTTACTGGCGGCAGGGGTCGGCACCGAAGCCGCCGGCCCGTGGGTCGGGACATTCCATGCGTTCGGCCTAGAAACACTGCGCCGGTTCGGCGACCGAGTGGGCCTGCCTGCCGAAATCAAGCTGCTGGACCAATTGGATGCCGTGACGCTGCTGGAAAACCATCTGGCCGAGCTGGATTTAGACGCCCTGGACAATCTGTACAACCCGGCGATCCACCTCGGCGGCATTCTGCGGCAGATCGGGCGGGCCAAAGACGAGCGCTGCCCGCCGGAGCGCTACGCCGAGCTTTGCCGAGGTATGCAGATGACGGCCGAGGCAGACGCGGCGGCGCTGGCGGCCCGGCCCAGCAAGATTCTCGTGCGCGAGCAGGACGCCGTGGACAAAGCGCGGGAAAACGCCAAAAAGGCGGGGGAAGTGGCCCGGTGCTACACGGTCTACGAGCGGCTGCTGCGCGAAAACGGCTATTTAGATTTCGGCGATTTGATCTGCCGCACGGTGCGGCTGATGGAAGACCACCCGGACGTTTTGGCGACGGTCCAGGCCGAGTACCCGCAGGTGCTGGCCGATGAATACCAGGACGTGAACCGGGCCTGCGCCCATTTGGTTCGCCTGCTGGCCGGAGAAACGGCGGCGGGATTATGGGCGGTCGGCGACCACCGGCAAAGCATTTACCAGTTTCAAGGGGCATCGCCCGCCAATGTCGCCGCATTTGAGCGGGACTATCCCGGCGGCGAGCGCTTCGCCCTGGGCGTCAATTACCGCTCGCGGTCGCCGATTGTGGAAGCGTTCGGCCTTGCGGCGGCGAGTACGGAGCCGGGCTTTACGCCGTGGCAGGCCCACCGGGGCGGGGCGGACACCCACGCGTTCCCGGCGGTGACGCTGGCCGTGTCGCCGGATGAGGCCGGGCAGGCGGCAGGCATCGCGGACACGATTGAGCGCCTGCGCGCGTCCGGCTGGGCTTACAAAGACCAGGCGATCTTGTGCCGGACACATTCGCAGGCCGCCGGGCTGGCGGCGGAATTGTCGGAGCGCGACGTTCCCGTGCTGTACCTCGGTGCTCTGCTGGAACGCCCGGAAGTCAAAGACCTGCTGTGCCTCTTGTCGCTGATTTCGGAGCCGTCGGGGCCGGCGCTCGTGCGGGTCGCCGCCTGGCCCGAATACGCCGTTCCGCAGGCCGACTCACTGATGCTTTTGACCCAAATCCGGCGCGAAGAAACGCCGCTGTTGGAGGCCCTGCAAGACCCATCTCTGCATCCGGGCCTGGTCACGCTGGGCGGGCATTTGGCGGAGATGGACACGATGGACGACGATCCGGCGGCGCTGCTGCGGCATTATCTGTTCGGCCTGTCCGCGTATCTCCGGCACGGAGCCGGGCGCGAGCCGAAGCCGTTCCATTTAATCGGGCAGCGGCTGGCGCTGCATCAGCTTTTGGGGCTGGCGGCTGGCTCTGATCAGCGCGTTGTCGCGCCGAAGACCGAAAGCGGGCCGCCGGGCAAAACCCGCGCGTTTCTCAGCCACCTGCGGCGTATTGCGGCGGCGGGGGCAGCCCCGCGCGGGTCGCTGCCGCCGGAAGCCGAGGCGCTTGACGCCGTCCGGCTGCTCACGGCCCATGCCGCCAAAGGCTTGGAGTTTCCCGTCGTCTTTGTTCCCAATCTCAGTGCAGGCCAGTTTCCGGCGCGGGGGCGGCACGACGGCATCCCGGAGCCGCCGGGCCTCGCGGAGCCATGCGGGGACGTGCTGGACGAAGAAGCCTGCTTGTTCTTTGTGGCCCTGTCCCGCGCCCGCGAGCATTTAATCCTGTCGCGGGCCGAAACGCGCGGCGACTCCGATAAGCCCGTCGCCCCGTCGCCGCTGCTCGCGTGTCTCGGCTCGCTGACCGAAACCCAGTGGCCCTCTGGCCGCCCTGCGGTCGTGGAACACGCGGATGCGCTCGTCGCTGCCCCGGTTCCCTTGCCGGAGTACGCGCAGTCGGCCTTGGAAAGCTACTTGCGCTGCCCGCGTCAGTATCACTATGCCCATGTTCTGAAGCTGCCGGGCGCGTTCCTTGGCGGCGGCTACCCGCAGTTTTTGTCGTGTGTGCGGCAAACGCTGAGCTGGCAGGAAGATCAGCAAGCGAACGGGGAAGTCGTCACCGCCGACGCGCTGCGGACGCATCTTGAGGCAGTCTGGGCTGGGTCGGGTCCTGTCGGCCACCTGCATGAAGACAAATATCTGGCCGCCGCGCATCAGATGCTGAGTCAGGCCGGGCTTCTCGCGGCGGACACCGAGCGGAAAGCGGACACGCGCACGCTAAAAGCCACGCTTGCGAACTGCCGCGTCTCGGTCCGGCCCGATGTGCTGCGCTTGAACAGCGCCGACGGCTCGCTGCTGGTTGCTCGCCGCCTGACGGGCAAGCCCGGCAAAGACGACCACACGGACAAGCGGCTGGCGCTGTATCGCCGCGCGGCTTCGGAGACGCACCCGGACAAGCCCGTGCGCGTGGCCCTCCACTACTTAGCGGACGGCAAGGCTGTCCCCGTAGACCCGCCGCAGACCAAGCAGCAGCTTAAATGGGAAGCCGACCGGGTCGCCAAGTACGAAGGGGCCGCGTCCGGCATCCACTTAGGGCGGTTCGGGGCGCAGCCCGGCGACGAGTGCGCCAAATGCGCCTACCATCTGCTTTGCCCGGAATGAGGCAGGCGAGCGGCAAAAGCCGGGGGAGACACGCAGTGCCTGTCTCCCCCCGCGTTGTTTTTTGCGG
>CAXUNT010000158.1:0-5316 GCA_964252595.1 uncultured Armatimonadales bacterium | reverse complement strand
CCTCCCCGCCATAGGAATGGCGACCCTCCCCCAGAGGGAGAAGGAGAAGAGGCTTGCGCCGCCCCATCCCCCCTGGGGAGGAGGTTGGGAGTGGGTTAGAACCGATAGTGAGCGAATGCTTTATTCGCATCGGCCATCTTGTGCTTTTCTTCGCGCTGACGCACGGCCGAGCCGGTGTTGTTTGAGGCGTCGGTCAGTTCGGCGGTCAGCCGATCAATCATCGTTTTGCCGTTGCGGCGGCGAGCGGCGGACACCAGCCAGCGCAGCGCTAGGGAGGTCTTGCGGTCGGCCCGGATTTCCATTGGCACCTGGTAGGTCGCACCGCCCACGCGGCGGGGCTTGACTTCTACCTGGGGCATGACGTTCCGAACAGCCTGCTCGAAGATCTCGATTCCTTTGCGGCCTGTCTTGGTCTCAATCGCGTCGAGCGATCGATAAAAGATCGTTTCCGACAGGCTCTTTTTGCCGTCCAGCATCATCCGGTTGACGAAACGTGTCACTAGGCGGTTGTGATAAACGGGATCGGGCAGAATTACGCGCTTTTTCGCGGGTCCTTTACGCGGCATATTTGAAATCTCCAGAGTTTATGTGTAATTAACGCTTCTTGCCGGCGGTCGCGGGTGCGCCCGGCTTGGGCCGCTTGGTGCCGTACTTCGAGCGGCTCGATTTGCGGTCTTTGGTTCCCTGCGTGTCCAGCGTGCCGCGCACGATATGGTAGCGAACGCCCGGCAGGTCCTTGACGCGGCCGCCGCGGATCAGGACCACGCTATGCTCCTGCAAGTTGTGGCCGATGCCGGGGATGTACGCGGTCACTTCCGTGCCGGGGCTGTTGCGGCCCGACGACGTCAAGCGAATACGGGCGATCTTCCGCAGGGCCGAGTTCGGCTTCTTCGGCGAGACGGTGCGGACCACAAGGCAGACGCCGCGCTTCTGCGGGTTGCCCTTCATGGCCGGGGCTTTGCTTTTCTTGACAACGCGCTTGCGGCCTTTGCGTACTAACTGGCTGATCGTCGGCATAACGACTAAGGTCCTTTCGGTTTCGATACGGCGATAAAATATAAACGAAGACTCGGTAGCAGCGGCACAAAAACACCCCGCTCGCCATTGCGTTTCGCACAAAATGCGGACACGGCGGCACGGGGCAAAACATCAGTAGTGGACGATGCTGCGTTTCTATTCCAGCTCAAGACCCAGACGGGAGAAGAAAAAGCTGGCCGATGCCCCCTCAACAGAAAAAATCGTTCGCCGTCTTCAACTTGCTAAAGACGCGCGAATTCCTCTGAAAACAACCTCCCTATTATACTGCCGGTTCCGCACAATGTCAAGGGGTTGGCTGTTCAGCACGAAAAATGTGCAGCGGCTCGAATTGAGAGCAGGAAAGGTACAATGCAAGGTGCACTGCATCCTGCATTTCTGAACATCGCACAGTGAAGTATTTTTCGGACCCAAACGAATGCCAGGTGCATATTCTGAAAGGACCGTTGTTATGCAGTCTCTAACGAATGCCAGGTGCATATTCTGAAAGGACCGTTGTTATGCAGTCTCTAAGGCGATTAATTTATCAAGCCATCTTTCTGGTGGGTCAAAAGTCTCAGCCCAACCCAAAAGTGAATAGTTGTGTCCTGTGTCACCGGGACGCAACCGAGTTTGATAAGTTCTACTTAATCTGTTCCGGGTTCTTGGGTGGGAAAACTGAGGCAGGTATTTGCCCCGACTGCTATCAGCAGCAAGTTGATTCGCTTCCCGATGACAAGAAAAAACGGCTTATAAGCAATTTGACTCCCTAATCAACTTGAAGCACGACATTCAGCCCCTTATCGGTCGCAGGCACTTGTTCAGGGAACATCATACTCGTCCCTTATGAAACCTTGTCATTTGATCTCACGGATAAATGCCGCGTGTGATGGTGGCTTCGGCAACGCGGGCGACGCCGACGATGTAGGCGGCGGTGCGTAAGTCTACTTTGTGTGTCTCAGAAGCGTCCCAAACTTCGGCGAACGCCCGGCGCAGGATGCGGGCGAGGCGGGCATTGACCTGGGATTCGCTCCAAAAGAACGACTGAATATCCTGTACCCATTCAAAGTAGGACACGGTGACGCCGCCGGCGTTAGCGAGAACATCGGGCAGGAGCAGAATGCCACGCTCGTTTAAGATCGCGTCGCCGCCGGGCGTGGTCGGGCCGTTCGCGCCTTCCACCACCATCTTGGCCTGGATTTTGTGCGCGTTCGCTTCCGTAATCTGCCCCTGCAAGGCGGCAGGGACCAGCACGTCGCAGACTGTTTCTAAGATTTCTGCGTTGGTCAGCAGCTCACTCTCAGGAAATCCGACCACCGAGCCGGTTCGGGCGACATAAGCCGTCAGCGCCGGGATGTCCAGCCCGCGCGGGTTGGCGATGCCGCCCCGCACGTCCGACACGGCGACAATTCGTGCGCCGCGCTTGTGGAAGATACGGGCCGCCGCGCTGCCGACATTGCCGAAGCCCTGCACGGCGACCGTTTTTCCGGGAAGCGGCTGGCCGCGCTTCTTGAACGCTTCTTCGGTGATGAGAACAACGCCGAGACCCGTGGCGTCTAAGCGCCCCTCGGAGCCGCCGATGCTGACAGGCTTTCCCGTCACGACCGCCGGGACCGTATGGCCGGCGTGCATGGAAAACGTGTCCATGATCCAGGCCATGACCTGTCCGTTCGTCCCCACATCCGGTGCGGGAATGTCGCTGTCCGGGCCGATGACCAGGCTGATCTCGGTCGTGTAGCGCCGTGTCAGGTCTTCCAGCTCGCCCTTGGTCAGCGTTTTCGGGTCGCAGACGACGCCGCCCTTTGCGCCGCCGAACGGGATGTTGACAATGGCGCATTTCCAGGTCATCCACATAGCGAGCGCCCGCACCTCGTCAATGTCCGTTTCCGGGTGGAAGCGCAGGCCGCCTTTGGCGGGGCCGCGGCTGGTGTTGTGCTGCACCCGGTAGCCCGTAAACATCCGTGTCCCGCCGCTTTCCATGTTCACTGGAAAGTTCACGGTCAGCTCCCGCTTCGGCTTTTGCAGGATCGCGTGAATGTCGTCGTCCAACCCTAAAATCCCTGCGACATGCGCGAGCTGAGACAGCGCAATCGCATATGGGTTCATTTCTTCCGCCATTGTCTCAGGCATCTGCGTGTTCTCCTTTTACTTTTTTGCCTTTTGACTGTGCATTTCTACTTGGTATGACGCCTGACGAGCCATTGGTTCCAAGAGTTGAGTGCGATGGGCGCACTTATAACGGCGGCACACCCACTCGTCAATGCAGTACGGTAATCATGTCCATGTGGCAGCAAATACAAGATGCAACAGAGTAAAGCAACAACTCCCATGAGAGTAAACAGCCCTGCAATCAATGCGTGGTCACGTGCTGTCCACGGCGTTGGCGGGAGAAGCAGGCCAAAGAAGACGTCACTGAATACTTGCGCAAAAGATAACAGCTTACTCATAGTATTTTAGTCAGAACTCCTTTGGTTATTTTTCTTCCGCCACGCAAGTGGCGCATCGGTTACTACATAGACCACGGCTCGGCGAACTGGTCGTGCTGCTCGTACCAGCCGCGCTGAAGTTCTTCAATCTCGGCGTGAATGCCGGCGGGCAGCGGGACGGCAGATTGGACCGCTGCAATTAATTCGTTCAGGTTCGCGATCCGGGAAGTCGCGCCCACAGTAGAAACGACATTGGAATAGCCTAAAGCGAAGCGGGCACAGAACTCCGGCCAGGACGCGCAGCCGGAACGGGCATAAATGGGAGCTATCTGCGCCGCCCTCGCCTTCAAATAGTCAGGGCCATGATCGCGCAGACGGTCGAGCGAGCCGCCGCAGGTCGTCCGCATGGCGACAATCGTTTCGCCGCGCTCCAGGAGCATGTTCCAGAGTTCTTCCGACGCAAATCGTTGCAGGGGATTCAGATAAAAGATGTAGCCGTCCACAATGCCCTTGTTGTGGCCGCCGCGCAGAGCATCCACGGCGACATCCGAGTTCCAGGGCCAGATCTCCTGCACGAACCGCCCCACGAGGCCCTCTGCCTTGAGCTGGCGCAGACCGTCGTTTTCCGGCCCGCCGGTGCGGTACTGCTCGGCTAAATTCCCGCCGAAGCAAAGCTGGCCGACCGGCAAATGGGTCAAGCCCAGCGGTTCCAAGTTTTGCCCGATGACTTCTCGTACCTGCGCGACCGAGTCCCAGCCGATCTTGACAATGAACGGCGGGATCTGGGAGCGGTCTTGGTCAAACGCCGCGTTCAGCACTTGCAGTGCGTCGCCGTAGGTATGGCTGGTATGCAGCGCCAGGCCGGCGTCGATGGCCGCCCGCGCCACCGCGACACGATCCTCAAAGGGGAGAGAGTCGTCACCAAGGCGCGTCGTGCCGTAGATGCAGCGTGTCAGACCGGGCAGACGGGCGGAAAAGTTTTGAGAAGAAGTTTGCGTCATAGTGACTCCCTTTGATCTTTAGTTGGGCATGATCGGCTCATCACGAGCCGTTCCGCGCAGTTCCAGATGCAGACCATCGCGGGGACCGCCCGGCCAGTACAGCCAAACAGACTTGGAGAACGGACCGGGCAGAAGGCGGCCCGGAGACAAGCGCACTGCGACGGGAACAGTTGCTCCCGGCGGAATAGTTTCGGGAAGACGCGGCGAGGCGGCAATCTGCGCGGTGATGCAGTCGCACGAGGCCGCGACACGCGCAATCGTCAGTGGCTTTTTCGCATCGTTACGCAGCAAAAACGTATGGGTCAGCGGCCTGTCATCAGACAACAAATGCAGGGCGGGAAACACATAAACGGCTCCGCCGGCAGTCGCCGTGGTACCCGCGTCCTGCCTTACGGTAAGAGCAGGAGGTCCCCCGCAGGCTGCGGGCAGCCGGCAGAAAAGCGACAAGAAGAGCAAGGAAGCCAGCAGGAGACGAAGATAAGTCATAACGCTATTGTAGCATGTTCTCGCTAAACCGTTGACAAAGACTTGGGGCCGGGTATAATGTAATTGCATTCCGGGGTCGTTCAATGGCAGGACCGCAGTTTTTGGAGCTGCTTATCGGGGTTCGAATCCCTGCCCCGGAGCGTTTTGCTGAGTTTTCACCAAGCCGGTAGTAAGGTCAAGCGCATCATGGACACAGAGTACTTCCGCACCGACGACCTAATCACGCTCACGCAGGGCGAATGGCAGGAACTGGTCTCATCCATTCAAAGTCTTGTCCAAGCCAACAGCGCCCTCCTGCAAACCGTTTCTGAACTCATGGCACAGCGCAATCAAGCCATCTCCCAGCATCCCGGCCCCGCTCACCCCGCCCCGCCCGCCGACCCATACGA
>CAXUNT010000157.1:0-5400 GCA_964252595.1 uncultured Armatimonadales bacterium | reverse complement strand
GATTTACGCCGCAGCCGTTCCAAAACGGCCCAGGCGGCGGCAACGGCGGGCGGCCCGGACAGCAGGCTCAGCTTCCCACCGGGGTCGAGAAGTTGTTCGCCCTTCAAAGCACGAATACGATTGTGGTCTATGCGACGCCGGACGGCTTCAACCAGGTCAAGCAGATTGTCAAGCTGCTGGATGTTGCGCCGCGTCAGGTAGAAATCAAAGTCGAGTTCGTGACCGCCAGCGTCTCGGATGTGGATGCCCTCGGCATCAACTTCGACTTGGTTCCGTACCCAGGTCTGGAAGTCTCCTCCACGCAGGGAACCGGCTCCTTCGGCGGCGTCGTCAATGGGCTGAACCCGACGTTTTTGCAGTACCAGACCGGCAACATCGTTGCCCAGTTCTTCCAAACCCTGACACGCACGCGCGGCAAAGTCGTCCAAGCCCCGCTGATTACGACCACGAACAATGTTCCGGCAACCATTCAGGTCGTCACGCAGATTCCGTTCTTCACCACCGGCGTCGTTTCCAACGGTGGCGTCGCCGGCGGCACGACCACTAGCTCGCAGGCGAACTTCCTGCCGCTGACAACCGGTCTCACTATTGTTCCCCGGATCAATGCTGATGATTCGGTGACGATGAACCTTCAGCCCCAGATCACGGACACGACCGGCCAGGCGTCGGTTAATGGCATCCCGCCGACGATCAGCCAGACGCTGACAACCCTGCGGACCGTCCGCAGCGGCGATACGATGGTTTTGGGCGGCTTGGTCCGCAAACAGGAAACGGCATCCAGCCAGCGCATCCCGATCCTGGCGGACATTCCCTACCTCGGCGGCTTGTTCCGCACCCGCAACAAACAGATCGCCGATACGGAGCTGCTGATCTTTGTGACGCCGACGATTATCAGCGACACGAACGACAGCGGAACGGCGAATGCGAACGCTGGCCAGAACGTCAGCGTCGCGCCTTAGCCGCCTGAAATCAGCCCAGTCTCAGGAGACCGGGCTGATTTTGTGTCTACAAGCTGTAGAAAATAACATTTGTGAAATATATTTCATAAATTCTGAAATTTTTAGTACACAATCAGAGAAATCATGTTACAATGAGCTTAAGGAATGCAAGCGTCATTATATTTATCGCCCTCTAAAAAAATACAGCGTATGTACTGGCGCTCGCCGCAGTTGTGGAGGAGGAACTGCCATCGCTTGACCTATCAAAACGTATGACAAAAACACCGCTTGTGCCGTCTCACAAAGAAAACTAAGCTTGTGAGAAAAGAGTTGGACTCTCGAAGGGAACAATGATGAAAAACACTTTCGCTACAGTCAAGAGCTTGAAGCCGATGATGACGTTTCTGGCTGGTGCCCTGATTCTTGGTTTTTGTGCCCTGATGCCAATGGCTGCAAGGGCGCAGTTTCAATCTCAATACACCTCATCAGATTTTACCACTGCTTTGACCAACATCACTTCTTCTGGAAACCACTTTATCAAGTTGGTAGCTACTGCCCCAAACGGAGGCTACGTCATTCTTTATGATGTTAATGGCTACTACGCTTACAATGTTCCTGCCGCCTGCACGAACTATCTATCGCAGGTCAAAAACCAGGGCTACGCAATCACGAATATTGCATTCACGCCATCAAACGGATGGGTGTTCTTCTTTGGTCACGTCGATCCTAACGCTGACCCAAGGTTTGGCACTAATGCTTTCAGCCCAGGCATTACCGGGTTCTACGCCGGCAATCTGGACTCTCTTTCCTTCCAAACGCTCCAGAACTATCAGAACGCAGGCTGGCACCTAACCAACATTGCGTATGGGCCGAATGGGTCCTGGGTTCTCTTTGGTGGTGGCACCTACTTTGAGCATCAGTGCTCCAACGAGATTTACAACGAAATTGATTTCGCATATAAATCTGGTCGCCAGCTAAGGCATTTCGCGTTCACCCCAAGCGGTAGTGGTTATGTGTTCTTGTTTGGCACATATAACTTCTACTCTTCCAATATTCCATCTTCCCTGTACTCGCTCATTCAAAACGAGTCGAATGCTCAACAAGCTCTGGACTCAACGGCTTTCCCACCTTCTGTTCCTTCCGCTCCTGGTAACGGTTCAATCTTCTTCTACGGGACCAGCTACAGTCCCTAATAGGGGTACGCACGAACCCACAGAGAGACTTGCATCTGGCCCAGCACTATAACTGTAGTGCTGGGCTTTTTCTTTGGGTATAATTGCATCATGTTTCGATTCTTAACCGCCGGTGAATCCCACGGCCCTGCACTCACAACCATCATTGAAGGCGTCCCCGCCGGACTGCCGATTACCGCCGGGCCGATCAACGCCCAGCTTAAGCGCCGCCAGGGGGGGTACGGGCGCGGGGCGCGGCAGAAGATCGAGTCGGACACCGCCGAAATTTCAAGCGGAATCCGCTTTGGCCGCGCCCTTGGCAGCCCAATCACGCTGGTTGTCCGCAACCGGGACTGGGCCAACTGGACGACGCGAATGTCTGTTGAGCCGCTTCCCGAAGGCGAGGAAGAAACAAAGACAATTACTGTGCCGCGCCCCGGCCATGCCGATTATGCCGGCATGATGAAGTACGGCACCGATGATCTGCGAAACATCCTGGAACGCGCTTCGGCCCGCAATACGGCGACAATGGTCGCGGTCGGCGCGGTCGCGCGGCTTCTGCTCGCCGAGTTTGGCGTGTCGGTCGCGTCACATGTCGTCAATATCGGCGGCGTCAAAGTTTCAGCCGACAACATTGATCTGCGCCGCGTCGCCGAGCTGGCCGAAGACAGCCCCGTGCGCGTCGCTGACCCCGACGCCGAAGCCAGGATCATCGCCGCGATTGACGATGCCAAGCGTCGGGGCGATACGCTCGGCGGGACCTTTGAAGTGGTCGCGCTCGGCCTGCCGGTCGGCCTCGGCTCTCATGTCCACTGGGACACGCGCATTGACGGCAAGCTGGCACAGGCCCTGATGTCCATTCAGGCCATCAAAGGTGTGGAAGTCGGCATCGGCTTCGGAGCCGCCGACATTCCCGGCTCGCAGGTTCACGACGCTTTGTTTTACGATGCCGATGAAGCCGTGAAATTCCGGCGCGGCTCAAACAATGCCGGCGGCACGGAAGGCGGCATGACTAACGGCGAGCCTTTAGTAGTTCGGGCCGTGATGAAGCCGATTGCCACGCTGATGAAGCAGCTTCCTTCTGTGGATCTGTCCACCAAAGAAGGCGTTCCCGCGTTTGCCGAGCGCTCCGACGTCTGCGCCGTCCCCGCCGCCGCCGTCGTCGGCGAAGCGATGGTCGCGATTGTCCTGGCCCAGCTCATGTGCGAAAAGTTCGGCGGCGACAGCCTCGCCGAAATGTCGGCCAACTACGCCCACTACCAGCAGACAGTCGCCGTGCGAACCGCCCAGTAACAGTCTCAAGATTGGAACATTGAAAAAGACGAGTAATATAATTTTGATCGGCTTTATGGGAACGGGGAAAAGCGCGGTCGGGCGTGTTCTTGCTCGGCAGACGCACTTTCGGCATCTGGACACGGATTCTGAGATTGAGCGGCGGGCGGGAAAAACCATTCCCCAGATCTTCGCAGACGACGGTGAGGAAGCATTTCGGGTACGGGAGACCGAGTTTTTAGCGTCGCTTGCCAGGCCGGCGGCAGAAGATGCCCCGCTGGTTTTGTCCACCGGCGGCGGTACGCCGATGCGGCCTGAGAATGCGGCGCTGCTGAAGCAGATCGGCACCGTGGTTTGGCTGCAAGTCACGCCGGAAGCCATTCTCGCGCGTGTCGCGCATTCACTGCATGAGCGGCCGCTCTTAGCCGCGCATCAGGCGGACCCGCTGGCACGGATCAAGAGCCTGCTGACGTCGCGTGAACAAATGTATGCGGCCCTCGCCGACGTGGTTTTGGATACCTCTACCTGCACTCACTCGGAGGAAGGCGCGGCGCGGCTGATGGAGCGATTAGGATTGACATGAGCGAGAAAACAGTGCGCGTCGGCCTTGACGGACGGTCGTATGACATTCTGGTCGGGCGTGGGCAGTTGAGCCGGCTTGGGCAAGAAACGGCGGCGCGTCTCGGCGGCGGGATCGGGCGGCTGGCTGTCGTTGTCAGCAGCCCGGAGATTGCTGCTTTTTACGGCGGCGTTTTGTCTGAAAGCCTTCGCGCGGCGGGCTTTCGCGTGGAGACCGCGCTGGTGCCGCCGGGCGAGCGCACAAAGTCACTGGCATCCGTGGAAGATCTGTACACGGCTCTGCACCGGCTGTCCGCCGACCGGCGCACCGTGGTCGTTGCGCTCGGCGGCGGGGTCATCGGCGACTTGGCGGGCTTTGCGGCGGCGACCTACACACGCGGCCTGCCATTTGTGCAGGTGCCGACGACGCTTCTGGCGCAGGTAGACAGCTCGGTCGGCGGCAAAACGGGGGTCAACTTCGGAAATGCGAAGAACTTGGTCGGCGCATTTTACCAGCCGTGCCTGGTCGTCATTGACCCAGACACGCTTCAAACTCTGCCGGAGCGGGAGCGGCGGTCGGGTCTCGCGGAAGTCGTCAAATATGGTATAATAGCCGACAAAGATTTCGCCGCCCTGCTGGAACGCGAGATGCCGGGCCTGCTGGCGCTGACATCGCCGGAGATGGAAACAGTCATCGCGCACTCGTGCGCCATCAAAGCTCGCGTCGTAGAAGAAGACGAGCGCGAAGACGGCCTGCGGGCGATCCTCAATTTCGGCCATACGGTCGGTCATGCTTTAGAATCGCTGACACATTACGAGACTTACACGCACGGCGAAGCGATTGCGCTGGGAATGGTCTCGGCGTGTCTCATCGGCGAGGAAGCAGGCGTCACCAGCCCAAACGACACGGCGGCAGTCACGGCCCTGCTTCGCGCGGCAGGCTTTGCGGTGCGTTTGGACCCGTCCCACGACATCGCCGAGATCGTGCGGCTCTTAGCATGGGACAAAAAAAGCGTCGGCGGCGCGTCCCGCTTCGTGCTGCTGGAAGAAATGGGCCACGCGACTCCCGGCCATCAAGTTCCTAGCACGGCGATTGAAACCGCTCTTTCGCGGCAGCAGAAACTGTGAACCATGAACGATAAGCCGCCGCTTTGGGCTGATTGGCTGCTGACGGTTTGGGTCATCGTGGTCGGCGTGTTTTATTTCGGCGGGACGCTGCTGCCGGGCCAGATTGGACGGTATACGGCGGCAGCTTCGGCGATTTATGCGCTGCTGCTGCTGGTGTCTGCTGGTGCGATGGCGGTTCGGTACTTGAGCCAATCGAAGAATAGAAAGTAGACCCTTCGATGCGATTATGGACTATGGCAGCCCTGCTGCTCGGCGCGGCCCTGCCGTTATCTGCCGCCCCGCCGTTATTTGCCGCCCCGCCGTTATTTGCCGCCCCGCCGTTATTTGCCGCC
>CAXUNT010000156.1:0-5487 GCA_964252595.1 uncultured Armatimonadales bacterium | reverse complement strand
GTCGATGCAGCGGCGGCATCATAGATCGCTTGCGTGTAAGCGATTTGGGCCTGAGTCAGCGCCGCCCGCGCGGTCAAAACTTGCAGCAGCGGGAACAAGCCGCTGCGGTAACCAAGCGTTGTTTTGTCGTAAGTGACTTGAGCGATGTCTCGCGCGGTGCGGGCTGCGTCAATCTGGCGGCGGCGGCTTTGGGCCGTGAGGTAGGCCGCACTGACACCGGCCACAACCGTCCGGCGAACAGCTTCGGCCTGGGCCATTGCCCCAGCCAACGCGGCTTGGGCTTCCTGCACTTGGGCGCAGCCCAAGCCGCCGTCGGACAGCGGCAGAGTGACGGCCCCCTGCACGGTATCTTCGCTACGGAACGAGGTGACGTCTTTAGAGCGGATATCAATCGCCTGCAAAGAGTACGCCGGCTCACGGTAGAGCCGCGCGGCGTCGATTGCCGCTTGGTCGGCCCGGATCGTCGCTTCGGCAGCGCGGAGGTCTGGACTGCGGGTGAGAGCAAACTGCTCGGCCTGGGCAAGCGTGTACGGCAGGGCAAGGGCGTTCGGCGGGATGTCCGCCAGCAAAAGGGGAGCGTCCAGCGGCTGTCCGAGCAGGCTGTTCAATGTCTCGTCGGCGATGGCGAGATCGCTTTCGGCCCCGTCCAGCGCGGCCTGCGCCGAAGCCACAGGAACCTCGGCCTGCAAAACGTCAAGCTGGGCGGCGTCCCCGGCGGCGGTGCGTTTTTGGACGTCGCCAAGCGCCCGCTGGTCTTCGGCCAATGTCTGCTGGGCCACGGCGAGAAGCGCTTGTTTCCGCAGAACATCGTAATAGGCCGACGCCGCCTGCCCGGCCAGCGCAAGCTGCGCGGAGCCAAGCTGGGCCAGTACGGCGCCCTGCTGCTCCTGCGCCTGGGTCACGGCAATCCGGGAGCGCCTGCCGATGGGCAGCGGCACGGTCAAGGTATTTTGCAGCGTGCCGAACGTTTCGTAAGTCGGCGGCGGCTGATAAACGCTGGCACCGGAAAGCGATGCTGTGCTGTTGAACGTGATTTGGAGCCGGCGTCCGGCTTCCGCTTGTTGGGTGCGGGCCTGCGCTTGGATCACCGACTGCCGGGCGGTGGACAGCGCCGGGCTGGCCGCGAAGGCCCTTTGCGTAATTTGGGCCAATGTCAGCGGCCCGGCCTGTCCGGCAAGGGCGGGCACCTGGGCCGTAACGCGGCACGGCCCAATCAGCGGGCAGGCAATGGCAAGCAGCAGCGGTGCGTTTTTTCTCATGCGTGATCGGTTTAATGCGCGGCTTTTTTCGCGGCCGCTTTCTTGTCGGCCGTTTTCTTGTCGGCCGCGGCCTCGGATGCTTCTTCAGCGGGGCTGGTTTTTTCCGTGTCGGTCACTTTACCCGTCGCCGCGTTCACTTCAACCTCATACATCCGCTTGGCGTGGTCTACGACAACAACGGCGTATTGCCAGCGGCCGTCTTCGAGCTCATACCTGGCGGACTGGGCCGTGCCGGGGATCTTCTTGACGGCGGCGGCTTCCGCCTGCGCTGGGGTGATTTGTGCGGCGGCAGAGGCGGCGGCGGAAGAAAAGCCAGCGGCGAGAACAAGTCCGAGTGTCAGCATCTTATTCGTGTTCATAGGTTTCTTCTCCTCTGTGATTTGCTTCAGCACCCTTATCGTACACCGGCAACATTAACAGAGCGTGAGAATGGAATGAGGATTTTCTCATCAAGCGTCGGCGGGCAGCGTTACGGTAAACGTGCTGCCGCGTCCGGGTTCGCTCTCGGCGGTGACTGCGCCGCCGTGGGCTTCGGCAATGCTTCGGACGATGGACAAGCCGAGGCCGCTGCCGCCGGTGTTGGCACGAGCCGGGTCGGCGCGAAAGAAGCGGTCGAAGATAAACGGCAAGTCTTCTGGAGCAATGCCAAGGCCGGTATCGGCGACCCGCAGGCGGCAGCCCCGCGTGTCTTTGGAGACGAAGAGTGTTACCATGCCGCCCGGAGGCGTGTAAATAATCGCATTTTCCACCAAGTTCTGGACCAAGCGCCGCAAAGCGTCCGCGTCGCCCCGAACGACCACGCCGCTTTCCGCATCGCTGTCCGCGCCCACTGACAGCAGAACGCCTTTTTCGGCAGCGCGGGCCGACTGAGCCTTGACAGCTTCGGCCGCCAGCGCGGACAGCGAGACAAGTGCAGAATAAGGTACGGGAGAGACGGCCTCGCCGCGTGCCAGGTACGCCAGGCTGTCTACGATACGGGACATACGAAGTGTTTCTTCCAGGCCGCTTTCCACGGCATTCCGATATTCGGCCGCAGTGCGCGGACGGGACAGCGCCAGCTCGAACTGGCCGCGCAGAATGGTCAGCGGTGTTCGCAGCTCATGGGAAGCATCGGCGGTGAATTGCCGCTGTATGGCGGCGGCCCCCGAAATACGGGAAAGCATCTGGTTCAGCGCGGCGATGAGATGCCCGATTTCCGTGTCTGACAGCGTATGCGGGCTGAGAAGAACCACGCCGAGATCGCCCGGCGCTAGCTGCTCGGCCTCGGTGACGATGCTGTCAATCGGACGCAGGGCGCGGCCGACCAGCAGTCCGCTTCCTACCCCGGACAGCACCAGAAACAGCAGGGAGGCCGCCAGCAGGCCGAACTGAAGCTCGGTGAGAAGATCGTCTGCCGGGTCCCACGGCGCGGCGACTTGCAGAATATAAGGCGTGTGGGGAACCGCAACCGTCAGGCAGCGGACCTCGGCATCGTCCTGGGTTCCGGCAAACAGCGCGGGGTGCGGCTTTGCCGGCAGTGCGGCGAGAACCGCCGTAATCTCGGCATGCCCGGTAAGCACTGGAGACACGGCTACGGTTCGTCCGGTATCGGCGTGGGCAAGCCGGAGGCAGAGGGCATCAGAGCCGATACCGGGCAAAACAGCGGACGCGGACGAGGCCGTGCGAACCACAGCGGCGGGTTCGTTAAGTTTGGCGGGTTCGTTCGGGGTCATGCGCTCCAGCACAGACGCGGCGGTCTCCTGCAAGGCCTGGTCGGTTTCGCGCACAAGCGCGAAGCGCACCAGGGAAAAGCACAGCACGGAGGCCGCCAGCAAAATCAGGGTAGTCGTCGCCAGCGACCAGGCGGAAAGCTGGAAACGCAAGGATTTCACAAAGCGCAAGGATTTTGGCCGGCTCTGTGTCATTCCTCAGCCGATCTGGTAGCCGACTTGGCGCAGTGTCCGAATCAGCTTTGGGTCCTGGCCGGAGTCGATCTTGCGGCGTAGATAAGACACATATACGTCAATTACGTTCGAGCCGCTGTCGAAGTCAAAGCCCCAGACATGCTCGGCAATCATTGCCCGCGACACCGGCCGGTGCGGGTTCCGCATCAAGTATTCCAGCAGAGCGTATTCGCGGGCGCTCAGCTCGAACTGTTTACTCCCGCGCCGCGCGATCCGGGTCTGCGTGTCCAGCGTCAAATCTTCCACGGTCAGCACGAGCGATACCTGCGTGCCGCTGCGCCGCCGGAGCAGGGCGCGAACACGAGCCAGCAGCTCATCCAAAGAAAACGGCTTGGTCAAATAATCGTCAGCGCCGGAATCGAGGCCCAGCACTTTGTCTTCTAAAGAGTCGCGGGCCGTGACCATCAAAATCGGCGTTTCGCTTTTGAGGCCGCGCAGGGTGCGGCAGAACTCCAGCCCATTGACCTGCGGCAGCAGCCGATCTAAGACAATCAAGTCAAAGTCCGAGACCTGTGCAAGATGCAGGCCGGTCGCACCGTCATGCGCGACCGACACGGCATAGCCTGCTTCGGCCAGCGCCTGGCGCAGAAACGCCGCCACTTTTTGCTCGTCTTCCACGACTAAAACCTGCATCAGTGTCAGTATACCTAATCGGCTGGGTACAATTCTTCTCAAGAGGAAGGAAACGCAAGTGATGGCAGTGGTGGACGATGGGAGCGACAACCCGGACTGGATGGCGGGGATCGCCGAACGCAAAATCCAAGACGCAATTGACGACGGGCTGTTTGACAACCTGCCGGGCCGGGGGCAGCCGCTGGACTTGTCGGTCAACCCGTTTGAGCCGCCCGGCATGGGGGCGATCAACCGCCTGCTGAAGCATAACCGGGTGCTGCCGCCCTGGCTGCTGATCGAGCGTGAGATTGAAGCGGGCCGGGCGCTGGCGCTGGGCGTGCTGGCCCGCTGGGAAGCGTCAGAACCGAATTTGCGCGAAACGCCGCAGTACGCGGCCTTCCGAGCCAAAGCGCGGGAAGCGTATGCGCGGCACCTCAAAGAAACAAATGACCTGATTTTGAAGTATAACTATTCCAGTCCGTTCCAATTCCGCACGCAGATTCCCTTTTTACAGAAGCGGCGGCTGGCGGAGTTCGACGCCGAGTACGGCACGGACGAGAAAGCAGCTTAGATCCATGAACGCGCTTTGGCTGGAACGCAGCGGCCTGGCTTTGACGGCGTACTTTTTAGCCCGCACGGTCGGGCGCTACCGGGGGGCAAAAAAGCAGAAGCAGGCGATGCAGACGCCGCTGGTAGATGCAGCGATCTTGGAAGCTGTTTTTCATCCCCGCCCCAAAGACGGCGATGATGGCGATTTATTGGCAGAACTGCGGGACACGTTCGCTCACCTCAATCGTCAGGCATGGGCTGAAGAGTTTTGGGGGCTGCACGCCCAGATTGCCGCACTGTCTAAGACCCTCGGCTCGGCGCAGAACGCCACTTTGCGCCGTGCCGTGCTGCGCCTCTTGACGGCAAACGATCGCTGGCTTCAGCTTGTCGGCGCAAAAACCGCCGCCGATCTCGGCATGGCCGAGGCCGTGCCGCCGATCCAGGCGATTTTGGAGCTGGGCGAATCGCTGCGCTTCACCCAAAGCAAGGCCGAAGTCTCGGAGGCCGATGCCCTCGATGTCCGCTTTCGGCTGGTCTTGCAGGATGCGCTTGCGACATTAACAGACACTGCTTTGCACACTTAAAAGCCAAAACTCCTAAAAGCCAAAACTCCTAAAAGCCACATTATGCCTGTCATCAGTTTAGTGACCGAAATTCACGCTCCGATTGAACTCTGCTTTGACCTGTGCCGCGATTTAGAAACGCACACGCGCACGGTCGCACACACAAGGGAGCGGCTAGTGGGGGACAAAAAAACGGGGCTGGCCGAGCTTGGCGACGTGCTGGTCTTTGAGGCCGTGCATTTCGGCGTCCGGCAACGGCTTTCTTCCGAGATCACCGAGCTGGTGCGCCCCACGCTGTTTGCGGATGTCGCGCTGTCCGGTGCATTCCAAAGTCTATACCACCGGCATGAGTTCACGAGAGTTAGTGAGACAACACTGATGCGGGACCGTTTGGAGTGGACTTCGCCGCTCGGCCTGCTGGGCCGTTTGGCCGATATGTTGTTTCTCAAGCGTCACATGCTGCGCTTTTTGGTGACGCGCAACCGAAACTTGAAAGCGATTGTTGAAGCAGGTTAAAGGTTGTCGGAAAGAAGATGGTTCAGGGTGCGGAGGTCGTATGGG
>CAXUNT010000155.1:0-5674 GCA_964252595.1 uncultured Armatimonadales bacterium | reverse complement strand
TGTCCTGTGTTCGCCCTTCTTGTCCTGTGTTCGCCCTTCTTGTCCTGTGTTCGCCCTTCTTGTCCTGTGTTCGCCTTTCTTTGCGACAATGGCTTACGGCATCACCCGAACCGGCCCGAAACGTAGGCTTCGGTGTCTTTGTCTTTCGGGTTGGTGAAGATCTGGTCCGTGTCGCCAAACTCTTTCAGCTCGCCGCGCAGGAAGAAGCCGGTGCGCTGGGAGACCCGCGCGGCCTGCTGCATGTTGTGGGTCACAATGATGATCGTGTAGTCGCGCTTCAAGTCTTCCATCAATTGTTCAATGCGGAACGTCGAGTTCGGGTCCAAGGCCGAGCATGGCTCGTCCATCAAAATGACTTCGGGTTCCACGGCCAGTGTCCGGGCGATGCAGAGCCGCTGCTGCTGGCCACCGGATAGGGCGAACGCCGACGCTTTGAGCTTGTCTTTGACTTCGTCCCATAGCGCCGAGCCGCGCAGGGTGCGCTCGACAATCTCCGCGAGCTTCTTGCGGTTGGTCATGCCGTGGATGCGCGGGCCATAGGCAATGTTGTCGAAGATGGACATCGGAAACGGGTTCGGCTTTTGAAAGACCATGCCAACCCGCTTCCGCAGGTCCACGACATCCACGCGCTTGTCGTAGATATCGTCCTGGTCCACTGTCACTTTGCCGGTCAAGCGCGTGCCGTCAATCAAATCGTTCATGCGGTTCAGGGTCCGCAGGAAGGTGGACTTGCCGCAGCCGGACGGCCCGATGAGCGCGGTAATCTGCCGGTCGGGAACCACTAAGTTGATGGATTTCAGCGCGTGGAAATCGCTGTAGTAAAAATCAACGTTGTCGGCTACCACTTTGGGGGTTGTTGATACTGGCGTCTGTGCGCGGGCCAGATCGGCGACACTGCCGGATTTTTCCGTGCCGACACGATTGGGTTCCAGCGAAAGCGGCTCTGAAGAATAGCCTTCGGCCATAAGAAACCTCCTATTTTTCTTCCATGACACCGCCGCGCGTCGCAAACCGGGCGGCAATGCTGAGGACGAGAATGAGCGTGATCAAGACGACGGCCCCGGCCCACGCCGCCGCGTTGTGATTGAGGTCAACATCCTGCGAGTAGTTGTAAATGCGGAGCGGCAGGGCGTCAATCGGCGCATTAAGCGTCGGCACGTGCAGCTTTCCGTGCAGGACAGTATGAGTTGCGAAAAACTCCGAGCCTAAAATGGTAAACAGAAGCGGCGCGGTTTCGCCGGCGATCCGGGCCAGCGCCAGCATAACGCCGGTGATGATGCCGCCTTTCGCCGCCGGCAGCACAACGCTCCACATGGTCCGCCAGCGGGTTGCGCCGAGGCCGAGGGACGCTTCCCGCAGCGACAGCGGAACCAGCCGCAGGATTTCTTCGGTGGTCCGCATGACGGTCGGAACCATGAGAATGCCGAGCGCAAATCCGCCGGCATAGGCGGAAAAACCCTGCCCCGGATTGCGTGCGGCAATCGGCGCAACCACGGCGGCATACGCGAAGATGCCGATGACGATAGACGGGATGCCGTTCAGGACGTCGGTAAAGAACCGGACCATGAACGCGAACTTGCCGTGGGCTTCAATCTGATAAATGCCGCCGAGAATGCCGAGCGGCAGGCCGATCACCGAGGCGATCCCCAGCAGCACCAATGTCCCGAACACAGACTGAGACATGCCGCCTTTAGACGTGTCAATGTTGTTCGGAAGCTGCGTGAACAGCCGCAGATGCAGCGAACTGAAGCCTTTGGACAGCAGGAAGTACAAGACCAGCCCCAGAATGCCGACGGCAAGGGAGGCCGCGAGAATGCACAAAATCAGCATCAAGCGGTTGACGAACTTCCGCCCGGCGACATTGCCGGAACGCGGCGTCATCATCCGTCCGGAAGGCTGAGGATTGATTGTTGTACTCATTACTTACGCCCTTGCACGTCTTTTGCGGTGTAAAAGACCAGCAGACGCGCACAGATATTGACCAAAATCGTGACCCCGAACAGCACCAGCGCAATCTCAAACAGCGCCGATTGGTTGAGGCCGGGAGTCGCTTCGTTGAACTTGTTCGCCAGCACGCTCGACATCGTGTAGCCGGTCGAGAGCAGCGACGGCGAGATGCCCGACGGCGTATTGGGAGATTGGTTGCCAATGACCATTGTCACTGCCATCGTTTCGCCGAGCGCCCGGCCGAGGCCCAGCACGACCGCGCCGATAATGCCCGATTTTGCGTAAGGGATGACGACCTTTGAGATCGTCTCCCACTGGGTCGCACCGAGCGCATACGAGCCTTCGCGCTGGGATCGCGGAATCGCCCGCAGAATATCCCGCGTCACCGCCGTAATAAACGGAATAATCATGATCGCGAGCAAAACGCCCGCCGCCAGCATGGAGTAGCCCGCCGACTGCCCCTCAAACAAGCCGCCGATGAACCGCTTGTGCGCGAGATCGGCTTTCGCAATCGGCGCGACAACAGCGGCTTTCAGAAAGGGGATCAATATGAAAATGCCCCACAGGCCGTAAATGACGCTGGGAATGGCGGCCAGCAGCTCAATTAGAAACGTGGCTGGAGTGCGAATCCAGCGCGGAGCCAGCTCCGACAAAAAGATGGCCGCGCCGACCGAGACCGGAACCGCCAGCACCAGGGCGATCAGCGACGAAAACAGCGTTCCGAAGATGAACGGCAGCGCGTGGTAGCTGTCGGTTTCTTCGTTCCAGTCCGAGCCGGTCACGAAGCTCCAGCCAAAATGGTGGATGGACTGCCGGCTGGCGGAAAACAACTGCCACAGCAGCCAAAGAATGATGACAAAGATACTCAGCGACGCGATAAACGTCACGCCGGAATAAATCGCGTCCCCGATCCGGGCGGCTGCCGACACCGGACGCACCCGGTTCGGGCGGGTCTGAGCAGACGATTTCGCGGCAGGCGGCGTGCTGCTGAGGGAAATGCCGGGAGCGCGGTCAGCCATAAGTCTTGCTTCTCCGAATCAGTCTTGCTTCTCCAAAAAACAGTTTGCCCCCGTGCTTTGGAGAAGCACGGGGGAAGAACAAATTCGCGAGCGCCGGTCGTTACTGAATAGTGGCAACGGCGGCGAGGGCACGTTTGTCGACGCTGGCCGGCAGGGGTGCATACTGCAAGACAGGCGCATCTTTCTGACCAGTCGTCAGCATCCACTGGAGGAATTTTTTCATTTCTGGCTTGGTCCCGTTCTTGTAAACCAAGAGAAACGTGAAGCCGGTGATCGGGTAGCCACCCGGCGATTCGGTGTTGGTGATGACTTTGCGGAAATCTTGGGGCAGAGGCACGCCGGAAGCCGCAGCGGTCGTCGTTTCTACATTAGGAAAAATGAACTTGCCTTTGGCGTTTTGAATGGCCGCGTAAGCAATGTGATTTGCCACAGCATAATTCAGCTCGATATATCCAAAACCGCCATCCTGCTTTTGGACAAGCTGGGCGACGCCCTGGTTTCCCTTGCCGCCCAGGCCAACCGGCCAGTGAACGGATTTGCCCGCACCGACATCGGACTTCCACGCGGGGCTAACTTCGCTCAGGTAAGTAGTCAGGATGTTGGTCGTGCCGGAGCCGTCCGAGCGGTGCGCCGTTGCAATCGCGAGGCTCGGGAACTTGATGCCGGGGTTCAGGCGGCTGATGCGCGGGTCGTTCCAATTCGTGATTTTACCAAGAAAGATGTCGGCAACGATATCACCGGTGAAGTGAAGCCCTGCGTTGATAAAGGCAGTGGTTCCGGTCGCCGGTATGTTGTAGGCGATGCAAACCGGGCCGGCAACGGTCGGGATGTGCAGAATGCCGGGAGCCGCTGCCATTTCGGAAGCGTTCATCGGGGCGTCCGACGCGCCGAAGTCAACGACATGGCCGGTAATGTTTTTGATGCCACCGCCGGACCCAATCGCTTGGTAGTTGATCTGGACACCCGTTTGCTGCTTGTATTCCTGGAACCACCGCGAGTAGAGCGGCTGGGGAAAGGTCGCGCCTGCACCGTTAAGCTGGGCATGGGCCGAGCCGCCGCCGAGAAGCGCGAGGCCGAGCGCGGCAAGCGTCGCCGCCTTTAATGTTCTCGTAATTGATTTCATCATCTGGGTCTTTGTTTCTCCTTCGGCAGTAATTGCTCACTTTTGCTGGAACTTGACGCGGCATCTGCGGCAGCCGGCATACAGTTTGTTCCTGACGCGGCGATTTTACCTGTCTTATGTTAAGAGAATGTTAAGGAACAGGACAATTTCGGTTAATTTGCCGGCGCCTGCGCCGAAGCGTCCGCTTTTTGGACAGGAAGGGCGGCGGACGGCATGGGGGCAGGCTGGATATAGATAGGATTGCTGAAAATCCACGGCTTTGCGCCGAAGCACACACGGCCGATGCGCTGCCGATACAAATACACTTCTATTCGGTAGACGCCGGGCGCGTGGACGGGATAATCCAAGCGCCCGCCGCGTGCCGCCGCGACGCGGCGCCCGTCTTTGTAGAGCCGGATCAGCGACCGGGTACGCGGGGTTCGGGCGGTCAGCACAAAGGCTGGAGCGCCGGAAGTGGCTTGCGAGGGAAATAGGAGGGCGTCGCCCATCAGAGCCGACGACTTGTTTTGGTCTTTGCTTTGGTCTTTGCTTTGGTCTTTGCTTTGGTCTTTGCTTTGATCTCCGAGCAGCCTGGCTTCAAACGTGAAGCCGGTCGAGTCGGCGTAGTTGTCGTAAGCCATATAGCAGTGGCCGAGCGCCAGCGCGGAATGAACCAGGGCATTGTCTTTTTCCAGCGCTTTGCGTTTTTCGCTGGAAGCCTCACCGCACGACAGCGGCTCGGACATTAAAAGATGGGTCCGGAGCGTCCGAAACGTTTCTTCATAGGTCGGGAACGGATACGAGCGGCCGCCGAACTTCATCACGGCATGGGCATCCAGCGAGGCGATGCCGACGACGCGCCGGGCCGGCAGGCCGGGCTGCGGCGAGGCGGTCAGCGTGTCCCAGAGTTTGAGTTCCAGGGCGGGACGCGCGGCGACCAGGTTAAACGCCCGCTGGGGACTGCGGCTGTTGTAGCGCCGCCACACTTCGGCCAGCGTCGGCAGATTAATTTTAGTCCGGGCAATGGCGCTCAGATTGAACACTTCCAGGCCGATGCCGCCCGACATGCGCCGGAAGTCCTTCCAGTGATCTTTCAAGTCGCACGGCAGGGCGACAAAGCCCAGTCCGCCGCTGTTTTGGATGGCGGCCTGCGCCGGCTCGGCGTCGTGGGGGGCGGGCAGGAAGCTGAGGGGAACATCCAGGGCCAGCAGATGGCCGGCATCAGTGGTGATCTCGGTGCCGACCGACACCAGGGTCCGCCCGCGCCAGCCGTCCTTGCCGTCGGCGCGGGCCTGCAAGCTGGAATGATCGCATAGCACGAGAAAGTCCAGCCCGGCCCGGTTCGCCGCCGCCGCGATTTCTTCCACGGTTCCCGCGCCATCGCTGTAGGTCGAGTGGATGTGCATCGCGCCTGCGTAGTCGTAGAAGCGGGGCATGGCGAGGGTCTGTCCGCCGCGCTCTTCTTTCAGCGGGGGCAGAGGCGGCGCAAATTGAACTCGCTCGCGCAGGGTGGCGAACAGTCCCTCGCAGCTCAGGATCGAAAGGTACAGCCGCACGCGCGACCAGCGTAACACAGGGGCAGTCTCCAGGCGTGTTGAGATTGCTG
>CAXUNT010000154.1:0-5748 GCA_964252595.1 uncultured Armatimonadales bacterium | reverse complement strand
TCCCGATGCCGCCGCCGGTCGTGGCATCCAGCACGACCACAGACGCGACGCGGTACCCGTTGTAGGAGGCGAGCAGGGAAACAGAGGTCGGGGAAGAGACCGTCTGCGTCGTGAGGCTGAACGTCGCCGTGGTCGTGCCTGCCGCAATAAAGACAGAAGCAGGAGCGACCAGCGCGGAGGAACTGCTGGTCAAAGCGACGTAAACCCCGCCGGCGGGATGAGCCGCATCCGGAGCTTGGCCGCGCGGGGCCGGAGCATCCAGGCTGACCGTTCCCGTTAAAGGGGTGGCACTGCCGCCGACGACGGCCGGCTGGCTTACGGTCAGCGGCCGCAGGATCGCAGCGCTTGGCAAAGCGCCGGCAGAGGCGACGGCGAAAGAGGCGGAGCCGGATGCCTTGCCGAGAAAGCGCAGCTCGTAGTTTCCGGCGGGGGCGCTGGCCGGGACAGTCACCGTCACGCCGCCGTAGACCGTGTGGTCATCCTCGGCCCCCCAGCCGCCGGGCTGACCCGAGGACGCGACCACCATGCCACTCTGGCCGGACGAGGCGATTGTCGTGCCGCTCTGCACGATGTCCCACGCCCCGTTCAGCGGCGCATCGCGTCCGCTTAAAAGAATGTCCAGGCAGCGGCCTTGCGCGAGCTGCAGGCCGCCATTGGGGACGGCAACAAAGGTCAGAATGTTCTTTGCGGCCGGCCAGTTCTGGTGCGGCACGTCGGCAAAGTTGACGCTGCCGCAGAGGCTGCTGAGCTGATCCGTGAGACCGACTTTGTAATCATCGCCGAGCTGCGCCTGAAGCTCGGTCAGGAACCCGCCCGGCAGTACCCAAGCCGTCTGATAGGAAGCCGGGCTGCTGCCCGTCTGCGCCGATTCCAGGTTCGGCCCGAATGAGGGAAGCGGGGCTTGTGCGGGAGCCTGCGCCAGCGAGCTGATCCCCAGCTGCACGTCGAACTGCCCGCTCCCGCTGAAGCTGGTCTGGCCCGCCCGCTGCATCTGCGCCGCCGTCACCCGTCCTGAGAGGGCCGTCGTATCAAAGGCGGCCAGCGAGGTGTCTGTTCCCGTGATGGCGGAGGCCGTCAGGCTGAGGGCCGGGTAGCCTTGCGTCAACGTGCGGCTGCCCGCCGCCGCGGAATGAGGCAGGTCATCGCGCGTGTAAACCGCCTGACCGGGGGGCGGTCCGAAGGAGCCGCCGGGCGGCGGAGTGAGGCGCATCACGCGGTCGGACTGGCTCAGCAGAAAAGTGCCGTTCGTGTGGTCGACAGAAGCCAGGTCGCCGCGTGAGCCGCCTGACGCGATGATCGTCTCTACACCAGTATTTAGATCAATTTCGCTGACTGTTCCAATATTATTGGGGCCATTATTGTTAGAATAAACTTTGCCCGCCAACGTGCCGCTGCCAAGGGCCACGCCGTCAGGAGACTGGGCATTGCTGCTGGCCTTGAAGACTTGCAGGCCGGTCGTCAGATCGTAGCCTTCGACGGGGACTCCCATGGCTCCAAAGGAGCCAAAGGCGTAGCGACCATCTGCCGAGACCGTGATGCCGTCAAAACCCATGGACCCCAGCGAACGGCCCATTCCGCTGACGGGGTCGATGTCGTACAGGTTCGACGTCAGGAGATGGCCGGTAACCGGGTTAATGTCCAGGCCGTACCCACCGCCGCTCTGGCTGATCGTGCGTTTGACCGAGCCGTCGTAATTGAGCTCGAACACGCTGCCGCCGTTGCTTGCATAGACCTTCTGGCCGTCACTTGCCATACCGAATGCGCCGTTCGAGACCACTTTGGCATTGTTTCCATCCTGATTGTCCGCATCGGACGGAAAGACATAGGTGTTTCCGGTGCTGAAACCGCCCACAAGAACCGGGCCGCTATTGACCACGGCGCTGGAAGTCGGCGAGCTGACGTGCATGGCGAAGGTGCTGAGCGAGAAACCTTCGGCGATGCCAGCGGCCGTCAGCGTCAGAACGCCGGTCCCGCCGGTGCCGGTGCCGCCCGAAGCCGTACCGGCGGCCACGATGTCGAAGAAGGCGGATGCCGCCGGGCTGTAGGAGCGAATTTCATACCCGGCAGCAATGGTTGCCGCCGTGGGGGCCTGAACACTGAACTGCTGCCCGCTGCCTGTCGAAGACACCGAAATCGTCCAGCCATTTAAGGCGCTGCTGCCATTGGTATTAGAAGCGACCACTTTGCCGGTCGGGTCCACCACATCGACGCCGTAAGCATTGCCCGCCGGGGAATTTGTTCCCTTCGCCGGGAACGTCACGGCGGCAGTGCTTCCTTGAGGCACCTGCGGGTTGCCGGTCAAGGTCAGGGATGCTGTCTGCGCGGTGCCATGATATGTTCCCTTGATTGTCACCGTGACGGCGGAAGAGATAGCCCCAATTGTCAGCGGGAAGGTCGCACTGGTTTGGCCGGCCACAACCGTCACCGAGGCGGGAACAGTCACAAGAGGGCTGGAGCTTGACAAGCTGACGACTTCGCCCCCCGTCAGCGCCGTACCCGACAAAGTGACCGTGCCTCCGGTGCTGGTCACAGACACGGCGGTGAGAGACGGCGTGGGACAGGCCAGCGGATAGATCTTGAGCAGCGCTGCGCCCGACGAGCCGTTCAATGTTGCGGCAATCGTGGCGATGGTGACGGCGGAGACGTTCGCTGTCCCGACAGAGAACGTGACCGAAGACTGGCCTGCTGGTACCGGGACGGTCGCAGGGACGGTCGCCGCCGGATCTGTGCTGGAAAGCTGAAGAGAGAGTCCGCCCACGGGAGCAGGCGCGGTCAGCGTGACGGTTGCCGTAGACGAGTTCGTGGCAACAACCGTGGCCGGATTGAGGGACAGCGACTTGATGCCAATGGTGCTGCTGTTTGCCGGCGGGAACGGAAACAGGCGCATGATCCGGTCGGTCTGGGTCAGCAGCAATGCTCCCTGCCCCGTGACATCCAGGGAGACAAAGTCTCCGCGAGAGCCGCCGCTGGCGACCTGAATCGCCGCGCCCGTCTTCAGGTCGATCTCGTAGACGAAGCCGTTGTTGGTATTAGCAAAGATCTTTCCTGTCAGCGCCCCGTACCCCAGTGCGATGCCGTCCATCTGGGTGATGGAGCTGCCGCTGAGGGCACCGTAATCAAAGACTTTAGTTTTGGTGCTGGTGTTGAAGCCGAGGATATTGCTGCCGTTGTAAAGCGCAACGTACAAAGTGGTGCCGTCGGCAGACAGAGTCAGCCCGTCAGGACCGGCAAGGTTCGTCAGCCAGACGGTCGAAGTTTTCGCCACCGGATCGACGTCCCAAATCGTGCTGCCGCCCCCACCCGTGGACACGAATAGGTGACCCGTCGCACTGTTGGCCTGAAGACCCGTTGCCTGACCGCCAAGACTGGAGATAATTGTTTGGTTCAGTGTTCCGTTGGCGTTGAGCTGGACGACGCTGCCGCTGCCCTGCTGGTCCATGTACAGGCTGCCGCCGAGGAGCGCCGTGCCGAACGCGCCGCCGCTGCCGAAGTTTTGGGCCCCCCGCACGGCGCTGACGCTCTGGCCGTCGGTGTCGGTCGGGAACACCCGCACGTTCCCCGGCGCGTCGGACACCAGCACGCCGCCGCCGAAAACTGTCATGCCCAGCGGGCCGACGCCATTGGTTCCGGAGTTGGGGAACACGCTTGCAAATGTCGTCAGCTCAAAGCCTTGCGCCTGCCCGGCAGCGGTCAGCGTGAGCTGCGTACCGCCCCCGGCCGCCGTGAAGTGAACCGGGCTTGAGGTCGTCTGCTGCCCATTGCTGTCCGTGGCTTTGGCCGTCAGGGTGTAGGAGCCGGCTACGACGCCCGTCCAGCTGTAGGTGTAGGGGCTGGCCGTAGCCTGACCGATCTTGATACTGCCGTGGAAAAACTCGACTTTCGTGATGGAAGCGCCTGAAGAGCCGGCGGTCGCCGTCAAGGTCACGGGGCCGGGTGCGGCGATACTCTGGCCTTCCGTGGGAGCGGTCAGCGTCACGGTGGGCGGCGCAAGAAGCGTGAAGGCAGCGCTCGCGGTCGCGCTGTCCGAAGAGCCGGCCAGTTTGCCTAGCACCTTAACCGTCGCCGTGCCGGTCAGAGTGATCGGGCCGGTGTAGTTCGTGGAAGCGGCGGTCGGGGTTGACCCGTCGAGCGTGTAGTAGAGCGATGCGCCGGAGGTAGTATCACTGAGAGTGACGATAACAGAGCCGGTAAACGGACCGCCATTGGGACTGATCACCGGCGTTGCGACAGGCGCGGGCGAACCCACATCGAAAAAGGCGGAGGCGGGAAAGCCCTGTGCAGGAACGAGATGACGAACTTCATAACTGGTCCCGGCAGGGGCAGAAGCGGGAGCCTGTAAGGTGAAGGTGACGGGGGAACCACCGCCGCCGCTTACGCTTTCGGTCCAGCCATTCGCGCCGACGGAACCGCTGGAAGCAACCACGGTTCCCGCCGGGTTTGCCACTTCCCAGCCGTAGCCGGGGTTAGACAAAGAGGACGGCGCATGTGATCCCGTTGCAGGAAAAGACACCGCAGAGCCGCCCGACATAAGTTGAGGGTTCGCGGCAGCGGCCCCTGTGGTTAAGAAGCTCATCAGCACAAGAAGAAGCGCCCAAAAACCCGCACGCACGCCAGGTAAGATGCCAGACTGTACGCGAGGTGAGACAGTGAGCTTTACAGGAGATGAGACCACAGATATGAGTGCCCGAAATGGGTAGGCATCCTGCTGTGAGGGATAGGCATCCTGCTGTGTTGCAAATCTAGCAATAGTCTTCAGGCGATGCGTTGTCCGAGTGGAAAGCATATCTTATTCCTGTGCACGTTTTGGGGCGGAGCGGTTCTGGAGCAGTGCGGTTCTGAAAACGGTGCGGATGCTAGAAGCACCGCGTTCTTCAGCTCAGCGTTTATTTCTTTTCAGCTCAGCGTTTATTTTAACGTCTACTTCAGCGTGTATTTTACGGGATGACTGCGAACGAGATTAGAGGCGAACGAGGTTAGAGGCAACAGAGCGTGAGGCAGGCATTATCAGCAGGAAAAGCATCTCAACCACCTTCATCAAAATATCTTCCATCGGAGTCCAGTGTTTACGAATAAATATCCGCGCACACGAAAACCAGGTGTTAGAAAGAGTGGAACTTCAAGTGAACTACGAGATGCCTTCCACCGATACTACTGGGGAAAGCACCAGAAAATTGCTGCACCAAGGCGAGAAAATTGCTAGGCTGACTGCCAGGCAAGCATGAAGCAAGCGACAAAGCTGGCATAAAGTTCTAGCGTGGGAGCTTTCGGTACAATCACACTGTAACACAGCTTTCGCCGGCTAGCGTTGAATTTGCATAAAATAAAATTTATTTTTTAGTCCGGCAGCTTTATCCTTTGAGTTTGGCTGTTCAGCCCCCGACGATTCTTGAACAGGGTGATTTCCTCGCCCACTATGCCTTCTTGCTACGCTTCTTGAACAGGGTGATTTCCTCATTCAGAAGCGTCCAATCTGAAGCGTCCAATTTGAATGTACTTTTTCGTGGCGCAACAGAATTAGCCGCAAGTATTGCAAAATTTAGTGATCTCCAGCTTAAAACAGCCAGAAAAGAGGCTTGTCAGTCGGGGTTTTGCAACATCCCTCATGGCGGATGTTGCAGATCATTGGACACGTGAATCAATGCAGTCGTCTGGACGTCCAGACACTTCGTGCCCACTATAGAAAAGTGGTTGTACTAAGTAATCGTGCAAAGATAATCAGGTATTTCGCCTGAAGCGTTTGAGGCAGGT
>CAXUNT010000153.1:0-5748 GCA_964252595.1 uncultured Armatimonadales bacterium | reverse complement strand
GGGCTGGGGGTGGGGGCCAAGCATCATGCGAACCATTAAGCTCCTAATCACCGGCGGCGGGACCGGCGGCCATGTTTCTCCGGCGCTGGCAACTATTCAAGCCATGCAGGCGCGGGCGGTCGGCGCGGACTGGATGCCCCAATTCCAGTATGTTGGCAGCAAGCATGGGGTCGAGCAGGGGCTGGCCGAAGCCGCCGGCATTCCGTTTGTCGGCGTCCAAAGCGGCAAGCTGCGCCGGGCATCGTCGGTGCGTGGCCTGCTGACCGTGAAAAACCTGGCTGATGCTCTGCGGGTTCCTGTCGGCATCGGGCAGGCCATCGCTGAAGTCCGAAGATTTAAGCCCGATGCGGTGCTTGCGACCGGCGGTTATGTGTCCGTGCCGACTGTCGTTGCGGCGGGACTTTTAGGACGGCCCGTTCTGATCCACGAGCAGACCGTGCAGATCGGGCTTGCCAACAAGATCGCGGCCCGGTTCGCGTCGCGCATTGCGCTGACGTTTGAGGGCGCGGCAGAAGAATTGCCGCCGGGCCTGCGCCGAAAGACATTTGTGACGGGGAACCCGGTGCGGCAGGCGATCTTCGGCGGCGATAAAGCGCGGGCTGCCGAACGCTTCGGCTTCGACCCTGCCGACAACCGCCTGCCGACTGTGTATGTGACGGGCGGGGCATTAGGCGCAAAAATCATCAACGCCGCCGTCGAATCCGTCCTGCCGGAGCTGCTGGAACACTGCCGGGTAGTGCATCAGTGCGGGCGTGCCGACGGCGACCATTTGGCGGTAGTCAAAGACCGGCTGCCGCTGAGCTTGCGGACGCGCTACTGTGCGATCCCGTTTGTCGGAGATGAGATCGCAGACATCTTTGCATTGTGCGGCTTGATTGTCGGGCGCAGCGGGGCGGGAACCGTCACCGAAGCGGCGGCGGTGGGAAAACCCGCGCTGTTTATCCCGCTGGTGCCGACGGGGGGCGACGAGCAGACCCGGAACGCTCGGCGCTCGGCGGACGCCGGGGCGGCGGCTGTGCTGCCGAGCCGCGATTTGACCGGCCCGCGCCTGCTGTCTGAAATCACGGCTTTGCTGGCCGACCCGGCGCGTTTGATCGCGATGGGCCAGGCTGCTTTGACACTTGCGACTCCGAACGCGGCGTTTGAGCTTGCCGACGCGCTTTTGGCGCTGGCGGAGGCGCGGTAGGTCATCTTGTGGTACAATGACTGCCTGTACGATGGCGTACAAAAAATCTTTGGGAGTGTCAATAGCGTGAGCGAGTCTATTCATTTTGTCGGAATTGGGGGCGCCGGGATGAGCGGGCTGGCGCGGGTGCTGGCCCGGCAGGGCGTGTCTGTGACCGGGTCGGACCTGCGGGAGTCGCCGACTTTGGCCGCGCTGCGGCGGGAGTCGGGCATTCGGGCGGACGCCGGACACACGGCGGCGAATCTCAACGGCGCGACGCTGGTGGTGGCGTCGGCGGCGGTGAAAAAAGACAACCCGGAAACGGCGGCGGCGCGGGAAAAAGGCATCCCGGTGATCTCGCGGGCCGAAATGCTGGGGCGCCTCATGGCCCGCTACCCGGACTCCGTGGCGATCACGGGGACGCACGGCAAGACGACGACGACCGGTATGACGGCAATGGTTTTGGAGGCAGGCGGCCTAGACCCCACGGTCCTCATCGGCGGCGACCTGCCCGCCTACGGCGGCAATGCCCGTCTCGGCGGCTCGAACGTGTTTCTCGCGGAAGCCTGCGAAGCGTATGACTCGTTCCTGGACTTGGCTCCGAAGATTGCTGTTGTGACCAACATTGAAGCCGACCATTTGGACTACTACGGCGACTTCGCCAACCTTCTGCGCTCGTTCCGTAAGTTTCTGTCCCAAGTCTCCGGCACGGCGATTGTCTGCGGCACCGACCCGAATGTTCAGGCCCTGCTGGCCGAGCTGCGCGGGGCGCAGCCGAGACCAGCGATTGTCACCTACGCCGTCGGTGCCGAGGCTGATCTCACGGCAGCAGACATGGACATTGACAGCGCGACCCCTTCCTACACCGCCGTCTGGCGCGGGACGACGCTGGGGCGGGTGCAGCTTCAAATGCCGGGTTTGCACACGGTCGCAAACTCGCTCGCCGCCGTCGCTGTCGGCCTGACCTTCGGTATTCCGTTTGACCAGATCGCTTTGGGACTGGCGAATTTCACCGGCACCGGGCGGCGCTTTGAGCGCGTCGGCACGACTGCGGCGCAAATTTTGATCGTAGCCGACTACCCACACCAGCCCCCACAAATCAAAGCGACTCTGGCCGCCGCCCGCCGTGCCTACGCAGGCCGCCGGATTGTCGCCGTCTTTCAGCCCCACCTGCCGTCGCGCACCCGCGACTTCAAGACCGAGTTCGCCGAAAGCTTCGCCGCCGCCGACCACGTCGTCCTGACCGACATTTTTCTGGCCCGCGAGCAGCCGATTGCGGGCGTCACCGGCGCAGGGCTGGCTGCCCTGACCGCCGACCGCCGGGGCGCAGAGTGCGTCACCTATGTCGCCGACAAGTCCGCCCTGCCGGTGCGTCTCGCCGAGATCGTCCGCCCCGGCGATTTGGTGCTGACCCTCGGTGCAGGCGACATCCGCTCGGCGGGGGAAGGGTTACTTGCCTTATGAACCGACTGAAAGTGGCTGTACTCATGGGCGGCACGAGCGCCGAGCGAGATGTTTCGCTGTCCACGGGCCGCCAGATTTTGAACGCTCTGGACCCGGAAAAATACACGGTTTATGCGCTGGACACGGCTTCCGGGCAGAAGTTTCTGCCGTCCGGCGTCACGCAGCCGCTGGGCCTGCTGCATACCGAAGATGGAACGACGCAGATCACCAGCCTGCCGCAGCTTCCCTTAGCATCGGCGTCGGAGAAGCCCGATGTCGTGTTTATTGCGCTCCACGGCAAAGGCGGCGAGGACGGCACGGTGCAGGGAATGCTGGAAGTGCTGGGCCTGCGCTACACCGGCAGCGGCGTTCTCGCAAGTGCTTTGGCGATGGACAAAGCCATGAGTAAATACGTCCTGTCTGCCGCCGGGGTGCGGATGCCGGAGGGCATGACGCTTCGGCGTGGGAGCCGGATGCCGCCCGGCGCGATGCCGCTGCCGCTGATTGTCAAGCCGAACGCGCAGGGGTCCACGATCGGCATGACGGTCGTGCATCGGGAAAGTGAGCTGGAAGCCGCAACGGCACTAGCATTCCAGTATGACAACTCCGTACTGATCGAGCAGTTCATCACGGGAACCGAAATCACGGTTCCCATTCTCGGCAACGACGTACTAGAAATCCTGCCGATCGTCGAGATTGTCCCGAACGGCGGCTTCTATGACTACAAAGCTAAATACACGGCGGGCGAGACCGATGAGATCGTTCCGGCGCGAATTACCGAAGCCCTCGCCGCCGAAGCCCGGCGCATTGCGACGCTGTGCCACCAAACGCTCGGCTGCCGGGGAATGTCCCGAACGGACATGATTGTCACCGGCAGCGGCGAGATTTATACGCTGGAAGTCAACACCATTCCCGGCATGACCCCGACCAGCCTGCTGCCGCGCTCGGCGGAAGCCGCTAATTACAGTTTTTCCCAGCTTTTGGACAAGCTGATTGCTCTCGCGCTGGAATAACGCTCATGCACAAGCGGACACATCTCAGACTTGCCGATAGCCGAAGCGTTCCCGCGCCTGCGAAGCGCCACGGGCCGTCGTCCCGCCGCAAACCGAACCGGCGGCCACGGAACTGGAACCGGACGCTGCAAATCTTCGCTGTCTTTCTCGCGCTCGGGGACCTGGCTGCGCTGGCCTTTGCGCCCGGCCTGCATGTGACGAAAGTGCGCGTTTTGGGAACCCAGACCCTGACCCCGCAGCAGGTGTTTGAGGAAGCGCAGGTGCCGAACAACACCAACATTCTCTGGATGCTGCGTCAGCCCCTCACCAAGCGTCTGGCGGCGGACCCCGTGGTGGACCATGCCGAGCGCTCCATACGGCTGCCGAATACGCTGATCTTAACGGTCACGGAGCGTCAGCCTTACGCCGTGCTGGCGTCCGGCGTCCAGCGCTGGCTGCTGGACCGCAAAGGGATTCCGTACCGGCAGCTTGATGCCCCCCTGCCGAGCCTGCCGGTCATCATCGCCAACCCGGCAGCCCTGCCGCCGGAAGTCGCGCTCGGCAAGCCGTTTCGGGCGCTGTGGCTCCCGCATGCGTACCGCCTGCTCGCGCTGACCCAGGGCGACCCGCAATGGGCCGGCGCAAAAATAGCAGTTGACCAAAACTTGAATTTGTGCTTAAATATCAAGGGTAAACCGCAGGTGCGTCTGGGGCAGGCGGTCTCGCTGCCCTGGAAGATGGCGCTTGCCGATGCCGCCCTGTCCGCTTATGGCGGGGCGCTTTCGCAGCGGGCCGCCTATATTGACGTGAGCTGCCCGCAGCAGCCCGTCTGGCGGCCTCGTGCTGCCGTCACTACAGTCATCAGAGCAGTTGTCAGAAGTAATTGAGGCCGAACATGGCGTTAGAGATAAACCGCAAGAAAGACCGTGCACTGGACGTTACCGACCCGCTGGGGGCCGCGCCCAAACAGGACCGCCGGACCTGGTGGATGACTTTGTTCCTGCTCTGCGCGATCTTGGGTGCGATGCTGGGGCTGTCCGTGAGGACGCAGACTGTCAAGCAGATCCAGGAGAAAGCAGCCCAGATGCAGGGCAGCGAAGTGCTGCTTCGGGAAAATACCGACCTTCAGCGCCGGGTGGCGCAGCTTCAGAAGGATAACTCACAGTTTGCCGTCTCCGCGCCGTCGGACACGGCTCGGATTAAACTGTTGTCCAAAGATCTGGCAAATGCACAGTTTTTAGCTGGACTGACGGATGTCAAAGGGCCGGGTGTCATCATTACAATGGACGACAGCAAGCTGCCGTACCCAAAAGATATGCCCTCCAGCATACCGCCTCAAAATATCATCCACGACAATGACATCGGCCAGGTCGTCAATGAACTGCGGGCTTCCGGAGCGGAAGCCATCTCCGTCAACGATCAGCGCTTAGTCGCTGTCAGCCCGATCCGATGCGCGGGACCGACGATTTTTATCAACAACACGCCGCAGACACCGCCGTATGTGATTAAGGCAATCGGGAACCCGACTATTTTGACTACGGCGATTAACATTTCTGGTGGTATGGCATCCATTTTCAAGGGGTTTGACCCGGCCATGTTCAAGATTGAAAAAGCTGCAAAGCCACTGATCGTTCCAGCGTACACGGGCGGGATAGATCCAAAATATGCACGGCCTGCGGGTCAGCAAATTGTCGACGCGGACAAAAAAACTGGAGAGTAGGCGTCATGGCATGGTTTGCACTGCTGGCGGGCGCACTCGGCTTCGGTCTGGTGTATTTATCGGGCGCGACTCTGCCGGCTCAGTACGGACAATACCTGTCGCTGGCGGCACTAGCGGGCTTGGACTCGCTTATCGGCGGGGTCCGGGCGGGAACCGAAGGCAAGTTCAAGAGCGACGTATTTGTGTCGGGCTTTCTAGCGAACACGCTTTTGGCGGCGTTTCTGGCGTATCTCGGCGACGTGATGGGTCAGCCGCTCGGCCTCGCGGCTGTGGTCGCGCTCGGCGGGCGCATTTTTGTCAATCTGTCCATTATTCGGCGGCACTGGATGGAAGGCCGCGAAGACGGACAAAAGAGACAGATTGAATTAAGACCCCCTAGCCCCCAATAATGGGGGAACCGGAAAAGGTAGGGAGGGCCGCTCTTATCT
>CAXUNT010000152.1:0-5835 GCA_964252595.1 uncultured Armatimonadales bacterium | reverse complement strand
GTCATACGCCGTTCTTCAAGGGGTACCGTCCCCAGTTCTACTTCCGCACCACGGACGTGACGGGGAACTTGGACTTGCCGGAAGGCGTGGAGATGGTGATGCCGGGTGACAACGTGACGATTGTGGGGGAGTTGATCGCCCCGATTGCGATGGAAGAGGGTCTGCGGTTTGCCATTCGTGAAGGCGGTCACACCGTCGGCGCAGGCGTCGTCACCAAAGTCCTCGTTTAAGTTCTATTTGTAGGGCAGGGGAAACCCTGCCCTCTTGTTTGCTGGGAGCAACTATTTACTATGCGTCGTGATAAAGTTCGTATCCGCCTCCGGGCGTTCGACCATCGCGTTCTAGACCAATCTGCGGAGAAGATTGTTGACACCGTCAAGCGCACCGGCGCACGGATTTCCGGTCCGGTCCTGCTGCCGACGGAGAAGAACATTCTGCCGATGCAGCGCTCGACCTTTGTGGACAAAGAGTCATTTGAGCATTTCGAGATGCGGACGCACAAGCGTCTCATTGACATTCTCGATCCTGGTCCGAAGACCATTGATGCTTTGATGCGATTAGACCTGCCTTCAGGCGTGGACATCGAAATCAAGCTGTAGTTGAGGCAGAATGAAGTCTACCCCGGAGACCTATCGTGAGGCTGCGATGGAACACATCGCATCAGCTTCGGATTTGTGGCACGCAGGCTCTTACGTTCTTGCCAACTACGCCTCTGGATTAGCTGTAGAGTGTATGCTCCGCGCTTATGCAACTCGATTGCATCCCGAACAATGGGACAAGGCTGATCACAGCTTGGTGTCCTGGTACAAGGAAGCTCGCTTCGACCTGATCGTTCCCGACAGCAAACGTCAGACTATTGGTACTGCAATCGGCGATCTACGAGCGAACTGGGAAAATCGGCAGCGCTACAGCTCCTCCAGCTTGCTCAAAGCTGAGTTCAAACACAAAAAGCTTGACCGTGGTATTTCCGGCGATTTTGTGAAAGAAATAACGAAGAATACACTTGATGCCGCTTCGGAAGTCGTGTTTCTTGGAGATGCACAATGGAAGAACTCGCAGAAGAAATTAGGGCGTTGATCGAAAACCGGTTCGAGGGTGCCCAGGTTGATATTGAACCTATATCAGCGTACAAAGTGAGTGGAACTGTCCTTTGGGATGGTTTCGATGAATACCGCCAATCAGACAGGCAACAAATGCTTTGGGATTTTCTAAGGGACAACCTTAGCCCTCAGCAGCAGATGGGTATTGCAACTCTCTTGACATTCACACCCGTGGAAGTCGAGGAAATGCAAGAAACATTAGCAGTATAGCAATAAGCTGACTGCTGATACAATCAAACCGCGTCACGCAACGAGTTGACCCACACTCGCCAGGTGCGCCGTGGAGGAAACCAATGCCAAGTTCCATCTTGGGAAAGAAGCTGGGGATGACCCAGGTCTTTGAAGAAGGCGGTCGCGTGACTCCGGTCACTGTGATCGCAGCCGGTCCCTGTATTATCGTACAACTGAAAACACTCGCCAAAGACGGGTATTCCGCCGCGCAGATCGGGTTTGAGGATGTCAAAGAACATCGTCTGACCATGCCGGAAAAGGGTCATTTTGCGGCGCATGACGTCAAAGCAAAGCGCACCTTGCGCGAGATCCCTTTAGATGAAGGCGAAACTGTGGCGGAAGGCCATGAGTTTGCCGCAGACATCTTTGCCGAGGGCGACAAAGTCGCCGTCACAGGCATCTCTAAAGGCAAGGGCTTTGCTGGCGTTATGAAGCGCTATGGCTGGCGCGGCAACAAAGCCACGCATGGCGCGTCTACGTCTCACCGCAAGCCGGCGTCCGGCGGCGGCACCGATGCCGCTCGCACATTCAAAGGCTCCGGCAAGCCGGGCCATATGGGCGATGTGCAGGTGACCCAGCAGGGGCTTCGGGTTGTCCGCGTGGACACCGAAAAGAACCTCCTGCTGGTCAAAGGGGCCATTCCCGGCGCAAACGGCGGGCTGGTCATGATCAAGAAATTCAAACGCTAAGGAGGTCTACCCATGCCGGATACCATTCTCAAAAAATCAGATGGCACAAGCGGAGGGCAAGTCTCCCTCAGCGAAACGCTTTTTGCTGCAAAAATTAATCCAGGTCTGATGCATCAGGCAGTTGTCAACGAAGCCACAAACAGCCGCCAGGATACCCGTGACACGAAAACCCGTGCAGAAGTTGCCGGCGGCGGACGCAAGCCCTACCGCCAAAAAGGCACCGGTCGTGCGCGTCAGGGAACCATTTCGGCTCCGCACTACCGCCACGGCGGCATCGTGTTTGGCCCGCACCCGCGTGATTTGTCAGCCAAGCTGCCGAAGAAGGCCCGCCGGGCGGCGCTCGCTTCCGCGCTGACGACAAAAGCGGATGACGGTGTGATCATTGTGCTGGATGCGATCTCGATGGAGTCGCATTCCACCAAGACTGCCGCGTTGCTCTTAAAGTCGCTCGGCGTCACCGGCAAAGCGCTGGTTGTGCTGCCTGAAACCAACCTGACGATCTATAAGTCGTTCCGCAACATCCCCGGTATCACCGTCCGGGTTGCCCCGGCCTTTTCGGTTCGGGACGTGCTGGATGCCAATCAAATTATCATGACTCAGGGCGCTTTAGACAAGCTTGATGCCGTGTACGGCACGAAAGAAGCACAGTCTGACGCGCCGACGGAGGCTGTAGAAACCGCATGAGCGCTTTAACAAAAAGTCCTTATCAAATCATTGTCCGGCCCGTCGTCACGGAAAAAAGCGTGGCGGGCGGTGCCGACGGCCAGTACACATTCGTAGTTGCCCGCACGGCCAACAAGTACGAGATCGCGGAAGCGATCGAGCGTATTCAAGCCGATGCAAAGAACAGCGTTAATGTCGTCTCGGTAAACACGATGGTCGTCAAAGGCAAGACCCGAACGGGCCGCTTCGCCAAACGCTCCAACCGGGGCCGGACGTCCGACTGGAAAAAAGCCATCGTGACCCTGAAGCCGGGCCAGTCCATTGAGCTGGTGGAAGGAGTTTAACACCTATGGGAATCAAACGTTACAAACCAACAACCCCGTCCCAGCGGTTCCGCACAGCGTCGGACTACTCGGAGCTGACGGCGTCGAAGCCGGAAAAGTCTCTGCTGCGCCCGAACAAGCACAGCGGCGGCCGTAACAACAAGGGCCGCCGCACGGCGGTCAATGTTGCAGGCGGCAACAAGACCCAGTACCGGATCATTGACTTCAAGCGCGACAAAGAAGGCGTTCCCGGCAAAGTGGCGACGATTGAATACGATCCGAACCGCTCGGCCCGTATCTGCCTGGTGCATTATGCCGACGGCGAGAAGCGCTACATGCTTTGGCCGGTCAACCTCAAGGTCGGCGACCCGGTTATCTCCAGCGAGACCGCCGATATCAAGCCCGGCAATGCGCTTCCGCTTCGCGCCATTCCGGTCGGCACTCTGGTTCACAATATCGAGCTCAAGCCCGGCCACGGCGGGCAGATGATCCGTACCGCAGGCGGCTCGGCCCAGCTCATGGGCAAAGAAGGCAAATACGTCACGTTGCGTATCTCGTCCGGCGAAATGCGGATGATTTTGGCGGAGTGCCGCGCGACGGTCGGCCAAGTCGGCAACATTGACCACGAGAACATCAAGCACGGCAAGGCCGGCAAGAAGCGCTGGCTCGGCGTTTATATGCACAACCGCGGCGTCGTCATGTCCCCGCGCGACCATCCGCATGGCGGCGGCGAAGCGAAGTCTCCGGTCGGACGCAAAAAAGGTCCGGTCTCGGCAACAGGCGTTCGTGCCCACGGCTTCCGCACCCGCCGGAACAAGTCAACGCAGAAGTTCATTGTCCGCCGCCGCGGCTCGAAGTAATTAGGATAACAATATATGGGACGTTCACTTAAAAAAGGTCCGTTTGCGGACGTGAAGCTCTTGAAGCGTATTGACGACATGAATGCACGCAACGAGAAGCGCATCATTAAGACCTGGTCGCGCCGCTCGACCATCTTCCCGCAGATGATCGGCCACACGCTGGCCGTCCATGACGGCCGCAAGCACATTCCTGTGTTTGTCACCGAAAACATGGTCGGCCACAAGCTCGGCGAGTTTGCGCTGACCCGCACGTTCAAAGGCCATGCCGGCTCCAAAGACACGAGGACAACGCGCCGTTAAGCACCGGCTCGTAAGGAAAACACTATGAATACCGCCGCGAGAGACCGCGCCCTGCTGCCCACCGTCAAAGACGTGCTGGGGCGGACGCCGGTTTCCAAGCTGAAATTAACCAAAGAAAAAGATGGCAGCCTCAAAGTCCTGCTCCATTCTTCGCGCCCGAACACGGTGCGGATGGAGATCAAAGAGCTGACTGACGCGCTGAAAGAGCAGATCGGTGCGAGCCGGGAAGTCTCTGTCGAAGTGGTCGCCGAGGCCCGCGCCGTCGCCAAGTACATCCGAATGTCGCCGCGCAAAGCCCGGCTGGTCATTGACGTGATCAAGGGCAAGCGTGTCACGGAAGCGCTCGCCATGCTACGCTTTATCCCGAACCAGGCCGCCGAGCATATCATGAAAGTGGTCATCTCCGCTGCTGCCAACGCAAACGACGGATGGGGTGCCGGCACGGACGAACTGAAGGTCCAAAACATTCTGGCCGACGGCGGCCCCAGCCTCAAGCGAGTTCGTGCCCGCGCTCAGGGCCGGGCCTACCGCATTCTGAAGCGGACCAGCCACCTGACGGTTGTGCTGACGACGATGCCCGCGCCGGTCGCCAAGCCGCGCCGGACGGCGGTTCAAGCTCCGGCGAAAGCCAAAGCCGCGCCCGGAAACGCCGCGCCGAAAGCGCAGACCGTGACCGAGCAGTCGAAAGAAGAAGTCGCACTTGATTCGCCGATTGCCGAGCCGGCGACCGAAACCCAGCAGCGGCCGGGTTCGGAGCAGGGCGAAGGCGGAACCGGCGATACGGCCAACACGCCGGACGCCGGCCAGAGCGCCGCACCGGCAGCCTCCGCCGAGCCGATGGAAGCCAAGCCCGTCACCGCGTCGGATGCCCCGGAAGAAGACACCAGTGACCGTGCGCCGGACCCGGACGAAGGCGCAGACCAGAAACGCGAAGAGGGAGAATAACGTATGGGACAGAAGATCCATCCCGTCGGGTTCCGCGTCGGCGTGAACCGGGACTGGGAAAGCAAATGGTACCTGGACAAAGGCTATGCGAAAGCGCTGGTCGAAGATTTTCATATCCGCGAGTACATCAAGACGCGCAAAGAGCTGGTGAATGCCGCCATTGCGCGTGTTGAAATCGAGCGTGCGGCAAACCGTGTCAAAGTGACTCTGCACACAGCCAAGCCTGGCATTATCATCGGGCGCGGCGGCAAAGGCGTGGATGACCTGCGGGCGATTTTGGAAGGCAAGTTCAAGAAGTCGTTCCAGGCGAATGTCAGCGAGATCCGGCACCCGGAGCTTGATGCCCAGCTTGTGTCGGAAAGCATCGCCCAGCAGATCACCAAGCGCGTTTCGTACAAGCGTGCTATGCGCCAGGCGGTCACCCGCGCGATGAAGCTAGGAGCCAAAGGCATCCGTATTTTGTGCTCCGGCCGGTTGAACGGCTCGGAAATGGCCCGCAAAGAAGGCGACCGCTTGGGGAAAATCCCACTGCACACGCTGCGGGCGGACATAGATTATGGATTTGGGGAAGCGCCGACCACCTACGGCAACATCGGCGTTAAAGTCTGGATCTATAAAGGCGACATCCTGCCGGGCCAGAAGCGGTTAACGACTGCCGACATCGCGTTGCAGCAGCAGCAGCAGCGGCGCCTCAATGCTGAAGAAGGCTTTGGCGATCGCGGTC
>CAXUNT010000151.1:273-6218 GCA_964252595.1 uncultured Armatimonadales bacterium | reverse complement strand
GCCCCGGCGACCGCGACTTTAATTGTCTCAGCCATTTAGCTCTCCAGCTTCGGGCCGACCGTGGCCTGGGCATAATCCCCCGACGCGAACAGATACTCGGAGATCTCGGCGATGTCGTCCAGCGTCACCGCCGTGATCTTTGCCATCGTCTCGTCAATCGGGATGACCCGGTCGTAGACCAGCTCATTGCTGCCAATCCGGCGCATCCGGGAGTTCATGCCTTCCTGGCTCATCACGATAGAACCCCGGAACTGGTTCTTGGCCCGGTTCAGCTCGGCTTCGGTAATGTTGTTCTTGCGGATATTGGCAAACTCGGTCTTGACCAAATCAATGACCTGCTCAGACGTCGTCGGGCTGGTGCCGGAGTAGACCGCAAAGTAGCCGCCTTCGCGAAACGACTGCGAGTACGAGCCGATGGAGTAGGCCAGGCCGCGCTTTTCGCGGATCTCCTGGAACAAGCGGCTGCTCATGGAGCCGCCGAGAACGGCATCCAAAATAGACAGCTTGTACTTGTCGTCGTTCATCTGCGCGTAGCCGCGCGTGCCGAGAACCAAGTTCACCTGCTCAATGGACTTTTCAATATAAGCCGTGCCGGGAACAAACTGCGGTGACGTGTCCGGCATCCGCCAGTCGGACTTTTTCCCCGTCAGATGCCCGAAGCGCTCCCGAACCATCTCGACGATCTCGTCATGGTTCAGGTTGCCCGCCGCCGCAATGACAATCGTGTCCGGCGTGTAGTGCCCGCGCATGTAGCCTTTCAGGTCCGCAGACTTCAAGGCCGAGACAGTCTCCGGGGTACCGATAACGCTTTTCCCCAGCACATGGCCTGGCCAGAGCGTTTCGGTGAACACGTCATGGACCAAGTCATCCGGCTCATCGTTGCGCCGCTTGATTTCTTCCAAGATGACGTTCTGCTCGCGCCCCAGCTCTTCGGCGTCAATGTTCGAGTTCAGGAACAAGTCGGAAAGGACATCCACGGCCAGCGGTACATGCTCCGAGAGCATCCGCACATAGTAGCAGGTGCTTTCTTTGGACGTGAATGCATTGATGTCACCGCCAACCGAGTCGATCTGGTCCGCAATCTGCTGGGCGGTGCGTGTCGGGGTTCCCTTGAACAGCATATGCTCAATCACATGGGAAATGCCGCGCACATCGTCCGCTTCATCGCGGGCGCCAACCCCCACCCAGATTCCAAGTGCCACCGACTGCACGTAAGTAATGTTTTCCGTCACGATGCGGACGCCGTTTGGCAGCACTTCACGCTGTATCATAATCGCTACTTCCTCGCTAATAGTTTGCCGGCTGTCTTCCCCGGCATCTTAGTATACCTCCTAACGTTACCGGCTATCGCCGGGTTCCGCAGAATTGCCGGGACGCGGCGGGGGCGGCCAAACGCCGGACGAATCGGGAGCCGACGGTGGGGGCGTTCTCCCTGCCTTGTGCCAACAATAGATTGCCTGCTCGTAGAACTGCTGTACCTCACGCGGATCAGCAAATGCACTTATGGGCAAAAAAGTAGCTGCAAAAACGCCTTTACGGAAGAGGAAAATGCTGTCCTGGGTGCAAATGATGTCAACAACAGCAGACCACTTGATGATTGTTTGCCGGGGCCATGACTCATCGCGTAAGCCGCTTTCGGCAATCGTTGTCGTACATGGTTTTCCTGCCTGCATGATTGCACTGCCAGCAATGGCAAACAGCAGAAAACCGATCCAAAAGCCCGCCCACGCTTCGACAATTCCTGCGGCGGTCAAGAAGTCTGAGCCAAGCCAAACAAGAAACGGGAAAGGCAGCAGCAAAAACGGGATGAGCCACAAGCGATGCGGATGGCAGAAAGTCATGTAGAACAGCCCCCGCCACAACGTCAGCCAGCCAGCAGCATAGGTAACGCTCATAAGAAGTGTCTCGGTCACAGCCTTTGGCCGCGACGCAGAAGCAGGCGGCGGAGAGTTGTTCTCCGCCGCCTGTTAGGTTTCCTGCTTAATGACGCTGTTAGGAACCATGACATAGAGGACCATGACATAAATGTCACGGCTATTGGGCGCGGACGCCACGAAGTACCGCTTCGCGGGACTAATACAATTTGTTCTTAACCCCGCGAAGCGGGTGTTTTGTGGCAGAAGGCCATGTAGCTGTGACATTCATGTCATGGTTCCTAACGGCATGGTCCGATATGTCATGACCCCGAATGCTACATCTTCCCCATCGCGCTGCCCATAGACCCGGCCATCGCGCCGCCCATGCTTGCAGGCTGCTCAGACCCGTTGGCCTCGCCGAGCGTGCCGTCAGGCGACTGCGAGCGCTCCCACGGCGGGCGAGACGCGCAGGTGGGGTCAATGCCCGCCAGCATCATGCCCTGGCCCTGGGACTCGTGGGCGCGGAACGACGGCGGATCGGACGGATCGCGCATCTGGATCAAGACCGTGGTCCGGGCTTCATCGCTTTCGTTGATGCCGGAGCCGTGAATGGTGAGATACGAAAACAGCAGAACATCGCCGGCTTTGGCTTCCACCGGCAGGGCATCGGTGACCGGATATTCTTCCGGCGACAAATGCCAGTTTCCCGTGCCGTCGTGCGGCAGCATCCCCCACTTGTGCGAGCCGGGAACCACCCGGACGCAGCCCCGGTTCAGCGGCGCGTCGTCAAAATGCACAATCGCCGCAATCATAGAATGGTTCTCGTGTGGGAAAAACGGCGCGTCCTGGTGCATCGGGAACGGAGCGCCTTTCTCCGGCGGCTTGATGAACATCTTGGTATGGTGAAGCTGGACATTCGGACCGATGAGGTCGGACGCGGCTTCGGTCAGCTTCTCGTTGACCAGAAGCCGGGAAAACGCCGCGCTTTGGAACTGGACATCGTGACAGTGCAGCAGCGACGTCTTCTTGCCCATCGCCGCGCTTGCCGCGCTGCCCCACGCGGCGTTGATGTCGCGCACCGCGCTCAGGCGGCGGCTGAGTTCATGCGCTTCGTGGCGATACAATGCGGCTTCTTCGGGGGAAAGCAGGCCGGGAACGAGAACGTAGCCGTTGTCGGCATAGAATTGTTTCTGGTCGTCTGTGAGCATCGGAGGTCTCCTTACCCACCTCCTTGCTTCGCAGGGGTCCTCCCTGCGAGGGAGGACAAAGAGGTGGGTTCTTCATCTTACCAGCATTGCCCCAAATCGTCTTTAGACCAGATCGCCGGGGTTTTGGATATTTGGGACAGGGCGCAGTTCAGGACGGCGGCGCATCTCGCCCGGCGGGCTACCGAAATGCGTGGTGAAGACGCGCGTAAAGTGATGGATGTCAGGGTAGCCGACGAGGACGGCGACTTCTTTCAGCGGCAGGGAAGAGCGCAGAATCAGCCCCGCCGCCCGGTCCATCCGGGCATGAGCGATGTAGTGCGCGGGCGCTTTGCCGGTGAAGCGCAGGAAGACGCGCGACAAATGCCGGGGCGACAGCGAAACTTGACCGGCAATTTCCGCGAGTGTCAGCGGCCGGGAAAGGTTATCGTGGATAAAGCGGACCGCCAGACGCGCCGATTGATCGCCGGGGTCCGGCCCAGACGCCTCCGGCACGGCAACATCCTCGCTGGCAACCTGCGCGATCCCCAGCAGCAGCGCCGCCGTCAGCAGCCGGCACTGCTCTTCGCCGCCGAGGCCCATTGGCGCCCCGGCGACCGCTTCCAGTGCGGCCCACAGCGCCCCGACCGCTTCAGCCTGCGCCACAAGCACCGGCGAACTCGCAAACGCCCGCAGCAGCATGTCGGCGCTGTTTGCAGGAACAGACGGCGTCCACACAAACGACACCCAGCGCAGCTCCATGTGCGGGCGCTCGGTGTTGACGATCTGGTGCATGACACCGGGCCGGGCCACAAACAAGTCGCCCGGCCCCAGCGCGTGCGCTTGTTCCTGGACCCGAAACTCGCCCCGCCCGTGCCTGCCGACTTGGCAGACCTCAAAAAACGTATGCCGGTGCGGCCGGTTGTCCGCCAGGTGCCGCTCATACGCCCAGTGCAGGATTTCCGCACTCCCCGCCCCCAGGGCAATCCGGCCCCCGTTTCGGTTCAGCCGCTCCGTCCAGTCCATCTTTTCCTCCCGATTTAAGCTCCGGGACGCGGCGCAGGCGGCCAAACGCCTTCTGGTTCGGCGGCAGAGGATACTCCATTCTTAGCGGCTTCCCAGTACCGGCGGGAGGCGTCCAAGAAAGCCTGTGCGTCACTATAAGAGGTAAAAGCACGCTTCGGGATGATATAGGCGGTGGCTTTCGTTTTGAAGTAATAGAGGTAATCTTTATCTTCCTCAAGCGAAAGGAACAGCACCCAAGCATCTTTGCTCTGGTTGACAGGGGTTGTTTGGGAAAACCATTCCTGGCTGATCTGGTAACTATGTTGGGAAAAAGTGCCGAGCTTTTGGCGATGCAGTTTCGTAATTCTAGCCTTTGACGGAGGCAAAACGCGGGGGATGATAAAGACCAGCACGGCTAAAGGCAGAAGCACATTCCATTGCACTGTTTGGTATCGCGCCCATGCTTCCCAAGCGACAAAACCACCGCCGACACACACAAAGCCGCACATGCCAAGGAGAAGATACACATAAGTAGGACGCAGGGCGGCCTTGTATCGCCTATAATAGCCCTGATAATGCCAAACATCTTCCGGCGTCAACTCATAAGTGACTTTCAACAGAGTTCCTTTTCACAGCGCATAGCGACAGAGAACCATTCTCTGCCACCTGTGTGCTTTCCTGCAAGGCGGCCCGATACTGCACCATGCCACAGGACCATGTCGGAAAGGCCCTGTTCCTAAAAAGCGTGGTGATGCGAAATTCAGCGGTTATTCCATCGGCACAAACTGCACCCGCCAATCGGCCAGCACTTCCGCCCGGTAGGGCCGTACCCGCACCGTCAAATGCAGGTCGTCTAAATAGACACGCAGATCGGCTAAATCCTGCGTCTGCTGCGCCCGCACCATCTCCGCATCGGCGCGGGGCAGCACACGCTTGTAGTACGCGCAGACAGCTTCGTCCGGTCCGTCCGGCGCAGGGCCATGAAAAATTAGCAGCAGTTCCTCCACTTTATGGGCGCGGAGCAAAAACGCCACATCGTCCCGGTACTGGGTCGCCCGCAAAAACTCGTAGCCGCCCGGCGTCAGCGCTCCCGGCCCGCCCGGCGCGTAAAAGCGGTCGTAGCCCTGGATATCCAGGTGGGCTTGCAGAAACTCATCAATGGCTCTTTGAAGCCGTCCGTCCGAACAGCAGGCGACCAGCACACGCGGTCGCTCCGGTGTCCACGGCGCTTTGCTGGTATAGGCAGATTGCTTGATAGGAAGTGTCATCATTAAGCTCCGGGACGCGGCGCAGGGGGCCAGACTGTTTGATCTTGGTACATAGCAAAGGAAGACCCGGCTTTCGCAGTGTTCCATAAGCTCAAGGCACATTGATAAAAGTCTTCGGAATGCTGACTGTTGCGGAATGCGCTGCGTGGCACGAACATCCCATCTTTGCCTTTCCGCCAGAAATAAATATCACCATGACCACAGCGGATGTCGGAGACAATGGCCCAGGGCACGACTGCGGTTTTGCGTTCCGTCACATCCGTGAAGCCTTCCGCTGTCAGTGTCGTCGTGCATCGCCGTTTGGCGGCCGGGATCAGCAGGCGGCCGACGATAAGGAGTTGCAGGATAAAGGCCAGAAGCGCACTGAAAGCCAGCAGCATCACGAGAGCGGAAATCGGCCACACGATCCAGCCAACTTGCCCAGATCGCTGAAACATACGTGCAACCGGAAAAAGGCCGTAAAGAGCCGGGAAAGCGAGACGCAGCCAAATCTCTCGCCGGCGCGTTAAGCTGTAAAGAGTGCAGCGCCATAAGTCGCTGTAAGTTGAGCAGTAAGTGACTTCCATCGCATCTCCTCCCAAAAGCCAACCAAAACAAGCGGCAGAGGATTATTCCCTGCCGCTTGTTTTGGT
>CAXUNT010000151.1:0-263 GCA_964252595.1 uncultured Armatimonadales bacterium | reverse complement strand
GTTCCTTACCCTCTCATCGTCCTACGCCTTCGCCCGCTTGACAGCAAAAAAGGCCACGGCATTTTTGCCGTGGCCTTCTCTTGATTTGTCTCCGCAAGCGCTTCAGCGCCGGGGGCGGAAGCGGGCGCGGGGGGCTTCGTCGTCGGCCTGCGCGAGAGGCGCGGCTTCGGGCGTTGTGACGGGAGCTGCCGCCGGGGCGCTGTCGTCGGTGCCTTCGGGCTTCGCCGGCTCGAAGTGGGCCGGGCGCTCGGTGCGCTCGGAGT
>CAXUNT010000150.1:0-6230 GCA_964252595.1 uncultured Armatimonadales bacterium | reverse complement strand
GTACCGGGGGTGGGGGCCAATCTCACTAATACTTCGGCACGCGGGGGTCAACGTCGTCCGACCAGGCCAGAATGCCGCCTTGCAGATTTTGCAGCTTCTTGAACCCGGCATGCTTGAAGATTTGCAGCGCCTCTGACGACCGCTTGCCGGACTTGCAGTGCAGGACGATCTCGTCCGACGTATCAAACTCATGCAGGCGCTCTTTGACCGTACCGAGCGGAACCAGTTTGGAGCCGGGAATATGCCCGATGGCATACTCATACGGCTCCCGGACGTCTACCAGCATGAACTTGTCGCCGCGCTCGAATTTCGCTTGAAGCTGGGTGGCCATGATTTCCTCACCGGTGGTCAATGCCGGCCCTTCGTCGCCGCGCCCAACCCCGCAGAACTCATCATAGTCAATCAAATGCGTGATCGTTGGATGCTCACCGCAGATCGGGCAAGCGGGGTCTTTGCGAACTTTGAATTCTCGGAACGACATCTTCAAAGCGTTGAACATCAGCAAGCGCCCGATCAAAGTCTGGCCTTCACTGAGAATTAGCTTGACGACTTCAATGGCCTGGATGACACCGACAATGCCGGGCAGGACCCCCAAAACGCCGCCTTCGGCGCAGCTTGGTACCATGCCAGGCGGAGGCGGCTCCGGGTACTGGCAGCGGTAGCAGGGACCGTCTTTGGCAAAAAAGACGCTGGCTTGGCCTTCAAACCGGAAAATCGAGCCGTAGACATTCGGCTTGCCCAGAAGAACGCAGGCGTCGTTTACTAAATAGCGCGTTTGGAAGTTGTCGGTACCGTCGGCAATGACATCGTAGTCTTTCAGAATGTCCAATGCGTTTTCCGAGGTCAGCATGACTTCGTGCTTGACGATGTTGACATACGGATTGATTTCTTTCAGCGTTTGCTCCGCGCTGTCAATTTTCGGCTTGCCGACCGAGCTTTCCCGGTGAACAATCTGCCGCTGCAAGTTGGTCACGTCCACCGTGTCAAAGTCCACCAGGCCAATCGTACCGACGCCTGCGGCCGTTAAATACATCGTCAGCGGAGCGCCGAGACCGCCGGTGCCGATGCACAGCACTTTCGCCGCTTTCAGCCGCTTCTGCCCTTCCATCGTCACTTCCGGCATGATCAGGTGCCGCGAGTAGCGCAAAACTTCGTCGTTGGACAACTGCTCATTATCCGGGTTGTTTGCCAGGTGAAACGACGGCGCTCCGCCTGTTCCGACCGCGTCCAGCCCGCCCGCAATGCTCGGCACGATGGTCAGCGTGTCGCCGTCTTGGACGGGTGTTGCGCCCCCCGACAAATGCCGGCTGTCTTCCTCGTTGACATAGACATTAACAAACGCCCGCAGGCTGCCGTCGTCATTGAATAAGTGCTTCTTGATGTCGGGATGATTTTCCGACAAGTGCTGCAAGGCATGGTCCACGGTTGCACCGCCGACTTCCACTTCATCGCGGTTCATCGTGTACCGCTGCATCGGGGTAGGCACGAGTATCTTTACGGGCATCTTCAAATCTCCTCAGTCATCTGAATTTCGTCTTCCTCAAAATGGGCGTGGTCGTCCGTCAGCCGCCAAGACCGCATTTCTTTGGGCTGGCCCGACATGACCGAAACAATGACGTAACAATACCCTGCCCAGGCATGTTCCCGGTCAAACTCCGACGGCCTCGCCGGAGCGGCCGGGTGGCTGTGGTAGAACCCGACCACGCCGAGGCCCTCCGCCCGCGCCGCCCGGTCTGTTTTCACTAAATCCCCCGGATCAATCTCAAACCGATTGCGCGGCGAATCATCCCGCAAGTTCGCCGCCGGAACCGTGCGGGCGACCGCAACCATCTCGCCGTCGGCGCGGCCCACTAAAAACCCGCAGCATTCGTCAGGGTAATCGGCGGCTCCGTGAGCGCGTATCTCAGCGTCGTGATTGGTTGTGAGTTGAAGTGGCATTAAATGTACCGCACCGTGTTCTGCATCTCGTCAGCCGTCACTGCATTGAGTACGGCAAGAACGCGCTGTGCCAATTCATAGACGGGTCGCCGTGCAGCGATAATCACCCCGCACTGCGTTTGCCCTGTATCGAAGTATTCTTGAGCAAGATGCTCAAAGTCCACCCGGTTATGCGTCAGCAGAGTGGCCTGTCGGCTTGCCGCATAGGCCAATTGCTCGGCATCGCTCGTGCCGCGCCGGCCCGCTTCCACAGTGGTCGTGACAAAGAAGCCCCGCGCCCGTGCTAAATCGGCGAGCAGGACATCAACGTCTTCGTCCAAATAGAGTTCAATAAAAACGCCGCTCATAAGCCGCGCACTGAAGGGTCAAGACGATCTTCTGGAACACGGTTGCGCTCTATGTAGGCATTGACTTCCTGCTGATGGTCGCTGAAGTAACTCAGGGCATCAAATACCTGCGCTAAACTGAGGTGAGGCAGACGGTTTGGGATGTCTTCCGGCGCAACGCCCTGACGCCAAAGCTCGATGACCGCTCGCACCGGAGTTCGCGTGGCTTCAATAATCGGCTCTCCGTTCAAGATTTGGCTGTCCTGCACAATGTAGCGGTGCTGAGTTGAAATGGTCATTGTTTTTCCCTCTTCGTGCCGTCAGCCTACGAGAAACCCGCAGCACTCATGCGGATAGTTGGCGGCTCCGTGAGCGCATATCTCAGCGTCGTGCTGAGTTGTCAGTCGAGGCGGCATGATTTTCTGTGCTGTTTACAGTGAGAGCTTCATCTAAGCTATACCATTGAACCCTATAGCACCCAAGTTCAAACTTGCCCCGAACGATGAATGCGAGAACGGCTCTTTCGTTCCTGTGCTGTTCAAGCAGATCGCGCAAATGCTGGTCTTGTACTCGGTCTTCCGGCAGTACACGTAGATCATTAGCATCTTGCACTAACGTCCCCGCGCGATAGGCGTCATTCCATCTGAGCCAAAGCTGATGACTTGCAGTAGCCCACTCGATAGCTTGTTCTGACACAGGCGTTAGCTCAAAACGATCTTCATCCGGGTTGTAGGCATCATAGTCGCTGGTATCGAGATGAAGTGGACGATAATGGTGGGGCTTGTTCTGGTAGTTGGCAAATCCTTCACGCGGCCCGTCATACCAATCTTCAACGACATGAACTGTCTCGTATGGTGCTTCCATCTTTGCTTGCACTCAGAAAAAGTCGCGCAAAAAGCAGATGTGCGGGGGCAGCAGCCGTGACAGCAAGGCATACTGCGCTTCCTCAGTGACAGTCATGCGCTCGGCGGCCCGGAGTCTGTCCAGTGACGGCTGGCCCCAGTAGGCTTGGGAAAGCGTTTGGATGTCCAGCGTGATGCCTGGCACGTCTTGCAACGGCGCGACTGTCACATGGCCTGCTTCTAGTGTCACAGAAAATGTGCTATTGTTCCAATCGCACTGGCCGTCGGCCACTTGCAGGACGATTTTACCCGACAAGCCCGCTTCCGGGCGCAGGGCAGAGAGCGCGGCTTGGACATCTACGACGCGGCCCATGAACAGCGGCTTGATCTTTGTTTCTAAATTGTAGTGCATGAGATGGAGCGCCAGGGGGTCGTCCATCGGGGCGCAGACGCTGACTTTCTGGACCTGGACGCCGTAGTAGTGCAGCACAGACAGCAGGCCCCGGTACGCGGCAGGCGTATTGGCAACAAAGTCGCCGACCTGCCCATCATCGTCGTCATCCGGGTATCGAAATATCAGATAGCCTTCCGGCTGCCCGGATTCCGGATCGGAATACACCTGCACATAAGCGGTGCGATCGCCGAGGCTCTCGTCCAGCGCCCGCTTCCACCAATACGAAGCGGTGTCGCCGGGCGCAGTTTCCCGGCGCAGGCCCATCCCGTGGTGGCGACGGGCAAACTGCTCGTAGACCGGCCGAACCACGTCCAGGGCCTCCAGGCCGTCATACATTGTCAGGCAGCGGCCTTCAGGCCCGGCCTTCAGTTCGGAGGTTGGCAGCGAATACTGTTTCTGCTCCCCCACCCAGTCCCAGCCGTGCCGCCGGTAAAACGAGAACGAGAACGGGTACAGGCCGCTCAGGTACTGGCCGCTGTCGCGCATCACCCGCAAAGATTCGCCGAGCAGCCGCCCGACGTGGCCGCGGCCGCGCTGGTCCGCCGTGCAGGCCACGCCGCCAATCCCACCCATCGGGGGGTCGGCATCGCCCCAAGCGAGAGTCAGCGGGTTGATGATCGCGCAGGCAACCAATCGGGAGCCGTCAAAAACGCCGAGCCGTACTTTAGAGATTTCCGGCTTGGCGTCTTTTGTGTCGCTCGGCGGTGCAGGCTGGACTCCCCGTCCAAACGCTTCCGCCATCAGTTTGCCTATAGCTGGCGTGTCGTCCGCCGTCAGTGTGCGAAGTTCCACGTGATCCTCCTCACAAAATCAATCATCCCAGCGCACTTCAATATCATCCGTCGTTAATCTTCCCCACCAACTGCCGCAAAGTATCCAGGCGTTTCTTGTTTTTCCGTTTTCATCCCGCAGGAGAACGCGGAAGACTGTCTGCTGCTTGGACTTTGTCCAGAAGAACGGCCCAGAAGAAAAAAACAGATTGTAGCTGTCCAGCAGATGATAATTGTTCTTTTGCGCCCACTCCTGCACGATCTGCTCAGACCGCCGTGAACGCCTGATGCCAAGCACTACCGCCGCCACGACAACCAAAAACCCAATTATCTGTGTCGCAAAAAGGTCCATTTGGCTTCATCAGATCTGCGGGTGCGGCTCGTCGGCGGGGTCCTCCCAGAAGCGCTCGGACAGGTAGCGGTCGGCGCTGTCGCAAAGGACAGTCACGATGACGCTGCCTGGGGGGGCGGTTTTGGCGACTTGGAGCGCACTGTGGACATTGCCGCCGGCGGAGATACCGACAAGCAGCCCTTCTTCGCGGGCCAGACGCTTGACCATCACATAGGCATCTTCCGTGCGGCATTCGATGTTGTCATCGGCCACCGTTGGGTCGTAGATGGGCGGGACAATAGCCGTTTCTAAGTGCTTAAGGCCCTCCAAACCGTTAAAGGGCGAGTCGGGCTGCATGGAGATGAGCTTGATGTTTGGATTGACCGAGTGCAGAAAGCGTCCGACGCCCATCATGGTCCCCGTGGTACCGAGACCGGCTACGAAGTGGGTAATTTTACCTTCGGTCTGCGCCCAGATTTCCGGGCCAGTCGTCTTGAAATGGGCCTGCCAGTTGGCATCGTTGCCGTACTGGTCGGGATAAAAGTACAAGTCGGGGTCCTCGGCGTATAGCTGCTTGACCCTGCGAATGGCCCCGTCGGACTGCTCGGCGGGCGGGGTGTAGACAATCTCCGCGCCGTAGGCCGACAAAATCTTTTTGCGCTCCGGCGTGACGTTTTTGGGCAGGCACAGACGGACTTTGTAGCCCCGCGCTGCGCCGATCATGGCGTAAGCGATGCCGGTATTTCCCGAAGTGGCATCCAAGATGATCTTGCCGGGCGTCAATCGGCCCGATTTTTCGCCTTCCAAGATCATGTTCAATGCGGGCCGGTCTTTGACCGAGCCGCCGGGATTGAAGAACTCGGCCTTGCCGTAGATCTCGACACCGGGGACTTCGCGCTCGATCTTGCACAGACGGACCAGCGGCGTATTGCCGATTAAATCTTCTAAACGATGGGCGGACGGTTCAGGCATACTCATTTCCTAGCGAGGTACTAGGAATTATTATACCCGCAACTGACGCTTCCTCGGTTTCAGGCGGAAAAACGCAGGGAACACCTCTCCTAAGCAACAATGAAACCGAGCAGCAACGGAAAAGAGACACCCATGGCAACCAGTTATTCCCAAGACCCCAACGGGCCTAAAAATCCCAACACCGATGGCGGCGACGTGAACGCCGAAAATCAGAAAAAAGCACAAGAAACAGTGGCAAAAAACGCCGCGGCCCGCCGGGCATTGCCGTTTATCATCGGCGGCCTCGTCCTCATCGCCCTGATCGCATATTTTGCGACGAGTCACCTGCGCTCAAACAACGCGAACTCGTCGACCAGCAGTGATTCCAGCGGCGCGGCATCCACGCCCGGCACGGCCGCGGCACCAGGCAGCAGCGCGGGAGGCGGCGGAACCGTCGGCTCGGAAGGCGGCGCATCCGGCAGCAACGGCGGCGCGGGTGGAACAGGCGGCGGTTCTGCAAGTAGCGGAGGCTCCGCAGGCGGCGGCCAGAGCGGCGGCTCCGCAAGCGGCGGCCAGAGCGGCGGCTCCGCAAGCGGCGGCCAAAGTGGGGGTTCGGCA
>CAXUNT010000149.1:0-6480 GCA_964252595.1 uncultured Armatimonadales bacterium | reverse complement strand
ACCCCTGCGAAGTAACTTGTTACGAAGCAAGGAGGTGGGTCAAACAGATGTGGGTCAGATCGCGTCCCAGTCCACCGGCAGGAGAGCGGGGTTCTCGGCGGCGCGGCGGCCCACTTTCGCTAGGTCGCGCCAGACGCCGCCGACTTTGACGCGCACGATGTCCGCCGTGAAATCGTTGTTCGTGCCGTCTTCCACCGAATTGGAAAACAAATACGAGCCGACCCCGTAGACATCGGCAGGCACCCCATTTTCCTCGAACTCGCGGATCTTGGCGGGGGTGAAGCCGCCTGTCACCGTGATTTTGACGTTCCGGCAGTACGCTTTCGCCCGCTCCAGCCAGGTAAACGGAATTGTCCAATTCTCGTAAGCGCGGTCTATTTCGCGGCGCAGGGTGTAGACCAGCCGGGCATTGACGCCTCGGTCCAGCTTCTTGTCGCCGAGCGGCTCGAGTGACTTGTCCATTAGATTGCCGCTGGTGTCTGGGCGGACGCCGTACAGCACATATTTTCGGGCTTCTTCGAGCTTGCCCGCGTTCATCAGATCCATGTATTTTTGGAACAGGACCTGCATAGTCGCCAGGCTGTCGCCGACACAGTCATTGTTGAAGTCCACCAGCGCAATTCTTTGAACCGACGGCGGCAAAACACGCGCAAATTGCAGCACCGTTTCCGCCGTATCGCCCAGGAAGCAGGCAATCGCGGCATGCGCGACCGTGCCGCCCCCGGCTCCGCCCCACCAGTCCCCTTGTTCATCGGTGGACACGGCGCTTTGAACCGCATGGCCGTGCCTTTGATTGAAAAGCTGCACGGCAATATGGTACGAATACCCGTCGCTGGCCTGAACTTCGTGGGCGTCGAAGCGGGCCGGGAAGAACAAGACTTCTTTGCCCCGCGCGGCATCCAGCACCTGATAAACATTGGTCGCGACCCGTGTCCCGCGTGTCAGCGCCCCCAGTGTCGGCGTTTCCAGCATCCCAAAGTCGCGGTAGCGGCCTCGGACTTTCATCACAGGCGTCACGACAGTGGGATCACCGCCGTAAGGCGCTTGAAACCCATCCTGCACCGCCGTCACATCCAAGTCTTGATAGGTCGCAACCCACTTGCCCGTGGCGTCTATATACCCGGCGCAGCCTTTGAGCATCGCGAGCGCCTTATCCACGCCGACCACCACCGAAAACGGCTGCCGCCGGGTGAACCACTGCATCTCGACTTCCACGTCGCCGGTCTCGACCCCACCGAACTCGTACCCTTCGTCCGCCAGCGCCGACAGCAGCGTGACGATGTTGCCGAAATACTTGTCCGAATACCATCCCCGCCGCATCCGCTCCCCGTCGAGTTTGAATGTCTCGCTTTTGAGCCGCGTCCCGTCAAAAATGCTCATACGTTTTCTTTCAGTGAGCCGGAGTTGTAGAAAACTCCGGCAAAGAAACGCCCTTCGGACGAGGAACAAACATTAGGCTTCTCCTTGTCCGAAGGACATATTCTTGCCGGGGTTTTTTACAACCCCGGCTCCGCCTGCATCCCCTCCCACGCCTTTACAAAGGCGCGGTACTCCGGCTCCTGGTACATCGCAAAGACAATGCGCTCCAAAGCCGTCTCCGGGTGCGCGTCCAAATACTCCGCCACCGTCCGCAGCGCTACCGCCGCCGCTTCGTTCACTGGATACCCGTAAATGCCGGTCGAGATCGAGCAGAACGCAATGCTGTTCAGCCCCTTCTCGTCCGCTTTTTCCAAACATGAGCGGTAGCACGATGCCAGCTTCACGGCTTCGTTCGCCCCGCCGCCCTTCCAGACCGGCCCCGGCGTGTGCAGGATAAACGGCTGCTTCAGACCAAACCCCTTCGTGATGACCGCCGAGCCTGTCTTCGTCCCGTTGGGTGCAACCCGGATCAGTTCCGCCATCAGCGGCTTCCCCGCCGCCCGGTGAATGACTCCATCAATCCCGCCCCCACCCCGCAGCGCTGTATTCGCCGCATTCACGACCACATCCACATCCTGCTCAATGACGCTGCCTTTGACGATCTCGATTGTTGTCTTGTTTGTTTGCATTATTCGGTGTGGCCGCCCAATTTGAAGAAGTGCGCCATGTCGGTGAACCCGTAAAGGCTGACCGAATGAAAGGCGAGATGCTGTTCCCCGATTTGCTCACGGACTACCTCCGACCATGTATCAATACAAGGCGTCACTTGCTGTGCAGATTCCTGGTTCGCGAAGTAGCCAAGCGAAACATGAGGTGCGTACTGCCTAGACAAACTGAGGCCGGTCACGGCGGCGAACTCGGCCGACAAAGAGCTTCGCAGTGCGACAAGTTCCTGAAACTCCGCTTGAGAATCCTCAGATGGCATCAGTCTTGCCACCAGCACGTTGTTGCCCCACTTAACAAGGCGGTCAAAGCGAAACGTAATTATCGTCTGGTTTGTAACCAGGGGGAAGGCAAAAACAAGGTCCGTCAAAGGGTTTTTCTGTGCCAATGATGAAGGAAAATCTTTCAGTTGCGCTTCCAGTTGAGGACGATAGCCAGGCACGACATTAGCGACGTTGGCATCGTTGCCTCCATCCCAAACTGTGACATGGTAAGAGGAAGGCGGCAGCGGGCAAAACAAGTAGGAGCGTATCATCATCTCTCGCCCAATAGCTCCAACTGAGTTGTTCAGCGCCTGATAGAAGCCAAGCTCAGGGTTCGTGTCAACTTGATTATCAAGAGCAAGCAACGCACCGGAAGATGTGAGGCTGTCGCCGGGATTATCGAAAAGCAGAGAATATCCTCGAAAGTCCGCCCAGCGAGGTTCAAACCCTGCAACTTTTTGGTTGGAAATAGTGAACATCAGTTCTCCTGTATCAGCCGCAGAAGCGCGGCTTCGTCCCAACCGTAGCCGATGTCGTCGTAGGTGATGCCTTGATTGGTGCGCTGGCCGGTGCGGACAGGAACGCCGCCGACGGCTTCGTAGAAGGCTTGGGCAGGGTGGTTGAGGGCGCTGACCCACAAAAAGAGGGTGGCACAGCCGTCCGCATGGAGACGCCGGGCGGCGGCTTGCAGCAGACGACGTCCGATGCCCCGACCCTGCTGAGACTTCAGGAGATAGAGCGTATAAATCTCACTCTGCCAGTCGGGACCGTCGTTGCGGTCCCGGCCGCCTTCAGTGAAGCCGACAATCTCGCGGTCCTCGGTTTCGGCGACAAATGTATAGGTGACGTCAGCGGTGTCAGCAGAGAGAATGCCCTGCCATTTCTGCTCGCGGTCGGCGACGGACAGGGCATCGAGGTGTTCCTGGGGCATGATGCCGGGGTAGGTCGTGCGCCAGCTTTCGACATGCACCCGTGCGATCCCTGCGGCGTCGGCAAGCACGGCTTCTCGAATGATGATGGGCATGGGATGAGTTTACCTAAGAGACCCACCCCGGCGCTTGCGCCGGGGTGGGTCCTACACCTTCCCCACCGCGACCGCGCCTTCATTGTCGCAGGAATACAACACGGGCTTGTCGTCACTCACGGTTTCCAGATGCACCGGACGAGACCAAAGCTTTTGGATGTTCCGGAGAACTCGCTCGGTGTAGTCGGGATCGAGCGCTTTGCCGTCGAAGGCGTGCTTCAGGTACATCTCGCCCCGGCGCCTGTAGTCGCCGTCTTCCACCGTCAAAATCGGCTGGCCGAAGTTTGTCATGGAATCCACCAGGGAGTCCCGGACTTTGCGCCAGTCGGTGTCCTGGACCACCCACAGCTCTTCGCCGTCCACTTCCTGAAGCTTGTACGTATACAAATCGAGCTTTTTGACCAGCGGTTCGGTCAAATACTTACGCAGAAATGTCACATCGTTGTCTTCTTCGCAGACCTGGAAGATTTTCGCCCGGCCCTGGCCCGATGGGCGGGCGATAGGACGCCCCATCCAGTCGGTTTCTTCCTCGTCACCGACTTCGATTCTGCCGTCCCAGCGCCGTTCGATGTCTTTGAGTATCTGGAACCCAACATAGTATGGGTTCATCCCCATCTTGGACCCCGACGGCGACAGGACCGACGAGTGCAAACGACGGAATTCCCAGTGTTCTTCGCTGGTCAAATCCAGCGACTCTAAAATCTTCTCGTGCCAGTAGGACGCAAAGCCCTCGTTCATGATCTTGGTCCGCATCTGCGGCAGGAAGTACATCATCTCGTCGCGGATGATCTGCAAAATGTCCCGCTGCCACTCGGTCAGTTCACGCCCATATTCAATCAGGAAGCGCAGCAGGTCTTTCTCCGGTTCTTCCGGGAACTTACGGCCTGCCGGGCGGGGCCGGGCGGCGTAGCCCGAAACGTTCCAAATATCGTCGTAATCGGTTTCGGCGGGCCGCCCGGCATTCAAACGGTCTTCTTCGTGCTGTTCGTGGGTTTTGCGCTTCAATTGCGGCGCGGTCGGATCAAAGTGTTCTTCAATCGTCATCACCGTGTCTAAGAAGTCTTCGACCTCGCGCCAGCCAAACTCTTCTTCATATGCCCGGATGCGGTCGGCGTGGAGACGCATCTGCTCGACCATGCGCCGATTGGTGTGGGCGAAATACGAGTTGTGCTTGAAAAAGTGACAGTGGCCCAGCACATGCGCGGCGACAAACTTATGCGACAGCATGGAATTGTCTTCCACCAAGAACGCCTGGCAGGGATCGGTGTTGAAAACAATCTCGTAGATCTTCGACATGCCGTACTCGTAGGATGTCTTTTGGCGGTGGTAATCCCGCCCGAACGTCCAGTGCGAGAACCGCGCTGGCAGGCCGTACGCGCCCAGCTCATAAATGACATGCTGAGGCGCGACCTCAAAATGGGTTGGGTACGGGTCCAGTCCAAACTCCTGCGCCTGGTCCCAGATAATCTCCAGCCACTTGTTCAGTTCCACAGTTTCCGATGGCGAGAGGCCCATTACCTTGCTCCTTCTTGCCGCTCCAATGCCTCGCGTACCATGAACACGAGGATGCCTAAAATTATATCCAACTGGTCAATGTGATATTCGGCCTCGTCTACAACCACTTCCGAGCCGGAAAGCAGCGAAAACTTCCAAAGGCTGCCGCTGGTCACAAGGCCGTAGATGATTGGCGTTTCCGTCCCACGCCGCGCGTTGAACTTCTGGGCTGCCAGCATCTCCGCCGCGCACTGGCCGAGGCCCGATTTGATATTGTCGTTCTTCGCTTCCACAATGGCGACTACCGGAGCCTGCACCACAAGCTGAAGCGGCGACAGGCTGAACAAAAAATCGCAGACACCGGCCAGGCCCTTGTCAGCGTCTACCGTGAAGTCTACGCCAGAAAATAGGCTGATTTGACCGAGGAACTGACGGCGTGCTTCGACCAACACTGGCGAGATGATCAGCTCGGACCGTGCTTTTTCCGTACTGACTTCTAAAGCAAGCGGCACGCTCTCGGCCAGCGTTTCCAGCAAGCGTGCACTCGGCGCAACCGGCACAGCCCCGGCGAATGTGTCGGCCTTGATAGTGATGCGAAGGCCGAACTGCTGTATCAGCATGTCCAATGTAAAGTTGTTGTATGCCATATATTTTTCTTAAACCGTCACTCGCCTGCCGGACTGAAACGACTCGATGGACGCCAGCGCAAGGCGCAGCGCTCGGCGGCCTGCCTCCGCGGGAACGGGAGGCGGCTGCCCCTGCCGAAAGGCAGTGAGCATGGCATTCATGTAGGCGTCAAACGTGCGCTGGAACTCGCGGTCACGGTCGTTAAAATAGCCTGCCGACCAGACTTCCGCCGTTTCGCTGCTGGCCGCCTGAAACGAGTACCGTCGCACCGTGTCTTCAATCAGCACCCGTCCTGCCGTGCCGTTGATCTCAACCCGGTGCGTGTCGGAGTAAGCATACGACGAAGAATAGGAACCGATCAAGCTGCCGATCGCGCCATTCGCGAAGCGCAGAGAGATCGCCATGTCCCCGAAGCTGCCCGGCGCGGCTGTATCGGACATCTCGGCCATCACCGTCGAGATCGGGCCGCAAAGATATTCCAGCAGATCAAAGCCGTGGCACTGGGTCTCAATCAAATTGCCGAAGGGATGCCCTGCCCCGCCTTCACCGCCGAACCGCCAGGTCGCAAACGTCAGCGGGCCGAGACGCCCGGCATCAATCGCTTCTTTTGCCATCTGGACGGGCTTTGCGTAACGGTGGTTGAAGTTAATGGCGAAGAACAACTTCCGTGCGGCGGCTGCCTGAACCAGCGTATCCGCTTCAGCCAGATCAAACACCAGCGGCTTTTCCGCCAGCAGCGGGAAGCCGGCCTCAATCACCTGCAAAGTCGGCGCGAAATGGCGTTCGTTCGGCAGGCAAACGGAGACCAGATCGGGCTGCTCCCGGTCCAGCATCTCGCCGATGTCCGTGTAGGCGCGGGTTCCGAACTCCCGCGCCCGCTCTTCCGTGCGAGCCGCCGTGCGCCCAGCAATCGCGCAAAACTCCACATCCGGCCGCTCTTGGAAGATGCGAGCGTGCTGCCGCCCCCACCCGCCCCCGCCGCTCAGCGCA
>CAXUNT010000148.1:0-6752 GCA_964252595.1 uncultured Armatimonadales bacterium | reverse complement strand
CACCCCGTCGCCGGTCGCAATCGGCGGGTTGGTCGTGAACTGGTAGACCTGACCCGCCCCGCCGGTCGCAAGCAAAGTCGCCGGAGCCACAAACGCTTCCACACTGCCGCTCGCCTCGTCCAGCACATACGCCCCGCAGCAGCGTCCGTCCTGCACGATCAGGTCTATGACATAGTGATGCTCCAGCACCGTAATGTTCGGGTGCGACCGGGCCGCTTCCACGAGTGTCCGCTCGACTTCTTTGCCGGTCAGGTCTGCCGTGTGGATAATCCGCCGCCGGGAATGCCCGCCTTCGCGCCCCAGGGACAATTCCCCGTTCTTTTCCCGGTTGAAGTTCGCGCCGAACGCCATCAATTCCCGGATACGGTCCGGCCCTTCGGTCACCAAGACGCGCACGGCATCTTCGTGGCATAGGCCCGCTCCAGCGATCAGCGTGTCCTGAACGTGCAATTCGGGGTTATCGTCCGCGCCCATGACCCCGGCAATCCCGCCCTGCGCCCAGTTGGTATTGCTGTCCGTCCGGTCCTTCTTCGTGACCAGCGCGACCCGGCCCTTCGCCGAGACTTCCAGCGCAAACGACAGCCCTGCGCTGCCGCTGCCAAGAACCAAATAATCAAACGTCTGCATCGCTGCGTACTCGTTTCTAAATCCCAACTTCAAAACTCCGGCCTGCTTGCCACTAGAACCCTTTATTCGCCTACGTTGTTCCCTCATTCGCGACCGCTTACTTGCGAGGCTTTGTGGGAGCTGACTGGAATGCCGACGCCAGCAGCCCCACCCAGAAGAAGACATTCGCCAGCACTAAGCACACGCGGCAGGCGGAGTATGTCGCAATATCGAAAGCCGAGCGCCCTATCTGCACCATATCAAAATGGACCGTGACAATGCTTATTCCTACCCAAGTCATTATAAGAGCAAAGAACCAGAAGCCGACTGCAAGCATGAACGCCTAAAAGTCGCGCTTCCGCAATCCCAGCCGCCACATCATCAGGCCAAGCCGGCCGAATATAATCACACCGACAAGCGAACCAATCAGACCCATGACCGACATCACGACTCCCATTGCGCTTTCCTTCAGAAGAACCCTATGTTAAAACACACGGTCTTCGTCTTGTCTAAAATGACCCGGCTGTGGCTCTAGCCAATTTCTGCAACCATTGGCGGCAGTTTTTGACTACCAGTGTACGCACTCATGCAAGCAAATTGCCACGGAATAAACTCCGAGGCTCGGACAAAACAGTGTCGCGGCGACACAAGAACCAGACTATGCCAAATCCTGTGTCGCTTCGACACTGTTTTATTCTGCCTCGGAACTTGTTCCGTGGTCCTGTGCCAGCAGCCCCGCCGCCCCCTGCGCCCGCAGCGTGTCGGCGACTTCACGGCCTAGCCACTCGCTGCTGCCGTAAAACTTACGGGCTGAATGCCGCAGTATTGCTGTGCCGTCCGGCGACGAAACCATGCTAGTCAACGCCAGCCATCTTGGCTGCGAGAAGCTTTCAAGCGTCGCAAATGCGCCCACAGGAGTCTTACAGCTTCCGCCGACATGACGCAAAAACGAACGCTCTGCCAGAACAGCGTACCAAGTCGGGCCGTGATTGAGGCTGATGGTCAGGTCCCGGAGGCGCTGGTCGCCGTCGCGTATCTCAATCGCCAGCGCTCCCTGGCCGGGATCGGGCGTGAACCAGTCGGGGTCTAAAAGTTCAGCAATGTTGTCTTGAAGTCCGAGGCGGTTCAGGCCCGCGACGGCCAGGCAAATTGCGTCGTACTGGCCTTCGCGGAACTTACGCAGGCGCGTGTCAATGTTGCCGCGTATCTCCAAAAGCGTGAGATCGGGGCGGCGGGACAGAAGAAGCGCCCGGCGGCGGACGCTGCCGGTGCCGACTTTTGCGCCGGGCGGCAAGGCATCCAGAGTTGAGCCGATGAGGGCGTCGCGGGGGTCTTCGCGCTGTGGGACAGCGGCGATGACCAGACCGTCCGGCAGCGTATGCTCCAAATCTTTCATGCAGTGGACGGCAAGATCAATCTCGCCCGCCAGCAGTGCGGACTCCAGTTCTTTGGCGAAGATGCCTTTTTCGCCGAACGACGCTAGTGGGACATTGGCGGCCTGAGTCGCATCGCCGCGTGTCTGGATGACTTGGATTTCCACATCTAAATCGGGGTGGGCGACGCGCAGGGCATCCGCAACCCAAGTGGACTGGGCGAGGGCAAGCTTCGAGCCGCGCGTGCCGAGCAGGAGGCGGCTCATGGACGCCGCCCGATCCATTTCCAGCCGAGCGGCAGCAATCCCGCCGCCAGCAGGGCTTTGACGGCGTCGCCGGGCAGGAACGGCAGGACGCCGAGCGTCAGCGCACGGGACGCGCCCCCAACAAAGTGCGCCAGCCAGGACGCGCCGAGCGCGAAGATCACGAGCGAACCGACCAGCATGGCGGCGAGCATCGTCAAAGGCTGTCGGTCCCAGCCGCGCGTCGCCAGCCACCCGACCAGCGCCGCCGCCAGCGGGTAAGCAATCAAATAACCGCCGGTCGGGCCGGCGAAACGTGCCGCGCCGCCAGCGCCGCCGGCAAAAAACGGCAGGCCACACGCGCCTTCGGCCAGGTACAGGAGCATCGCGAAAGCGCCGAGGCGCGGGCCAAGCAGAGCGCCAGTCAAGAGAACGCCGAAGGTTTGGCCGGTCAAAGGAACCGGGGAAAAGGGCAGGGGAACGGCGATCTGCGCGGACAGCGCAGTCATGAGGCTGAAGGCAAGCACTAAGAGCGCGTCGCGTGTCCAAGCCGCAGTCGCTTCAGTGCGGCGCGGCCAAAGCGTCTGGGCCAGCGGGGTCTGTGTCAAATCCAATTCTCCTCGGCAAAGTTTTCGGTGATTATACCTGGGGGGCAGGATTTCCTGCGCCTTCTGCCGAAATCTAACCTATGGAAAATACTGAGATGATGCTGCCGCCGCTGATCCCGCGCGCCCACCTGTTCGGAAACCCGGAAAAGACCGGCCCGCAGATCTCGCCCGACGGCACGATGCTGGCGTATCTTGCGCCGGTGGGCGGCGTCCTCAATGTCTGGGTGCGGACTGTTGGGCAGACCAATGACCGGGCTGTCACTCAGGACACGCTGCGCGGCATTCGATCGTTCTTCTGGCAGCCGGGCGGCAGCGCTCATTTGCTGTATTTGCAGGACACCGGCGGCGACGAAAACTTCCACCTGTACGGGACGGAAATTGCGTCAGAGACGACCGAAGATTTGACCCCGTTTCCGGGCGTCCGCGCTCTGCCGTTGGCGCTGAACCCAAACATTCCGGGCCGGATGCTGGTGTCGCTCAACCGGCGCGACCCGCGTGTGTTCGATGTGTATGACTTGGATCTGACAACGCGCGAGCTGACACTGACCACGGAAAATCCCGGCGACGTGGCAAGCTTTGCCGCCGACAATGCACTCCAAGTTCGCGCGGCCCAGATCCAGCTTCCCGACGGCTCGCCGGAAATCCGCGTGCCGGACGGCGACGGCGGCTGGCGCGTCTTTTTGACCTGGGGCGCGGATGAAACCGGCGGCGGCGTGTCCGGGTTTTCGCCCGACAACTCCAAGATGTGGGTGATCAACAGCGTGGACGCCAATGCCGCCCGCCTGCTGGAAATAGACCTCGCGACTGCTGAAAGCACCGTGGTTGCCGAAGACCCGGACTTTGATGTCAGCGGCATCCTGCGCCACCCGAAGACCCGCGCCCTGGAAGCCGTCCAGTTCACCCGCGCCCGGCAGGAATGGACGGCTTTAGACCCGGCCTTGCAGGCCGATTTTGACATCTTAAACGCCGTCACGGACGGCGATTGGAGTGTCACGAGCCGCGATTTGGCTGATACCCACTGGGTCGTCTCCTACACACGAGACAGCGGCCCGACGCGCTTTTACCTATACCATCGCATGACCCAAACCGCTGAGTTCCTGTTCAGCAGCCAGCCAGCATTAGAAAATTACACGCTTGCGCCGATGACCCCGGTGACGTTTCCCGCCCGTGACGGGCTGGCGCTTTCCGGCTATTTGACCCTGCCGGTCGGGATGCAGCCAGCGCAACTGCCGCTCGTGCTGCTGGTGCATGGGGGACCCTGGGCGCGGGACGTTTGGGGCTACAGTTCAACTGTGCAGATGCTGGCGAACCGGGGCTACGCCGTGCTGCAAATCAACTTTCGCGGCTCGTCGGGCTACGGCAAAGCGCATCTCAACGCCGGGGACCGCGAATGGGGCGCGAAGATGCACATGGATCTCCTGGACGGCAAACAGTGGGCCATTGCCGAAGGGTACGCGGACCCCAAAAAAGTCGCGATCATGGGCGGCTCTTACGGCGGCTATGCGACCCTGGCAGGCCTTGCGTTCACGCCGGAAGAATTCGTCTGCGGCGTGGACATTGTCGGCCCGTCCAATCTGCTGACCCTGCTGCAAACCATTCCGCCGTACTGGTCTACACTGGTCGCGACGTTCTTTAAGCGCATGGGCCGGCTGGACGAGCCGGACTTCCTGAAAGAGCGCTCGCCATTGTTCTCGGCGGGGAACATCACCAAGCCCCTGCTGATTGCCCAGGGCGCGAACGACCCGCGTGTCAAGCAGGCGGAAAGCGACCAAATTGTCGCGGCGATGCGGGAGCGCGGCCTGCCGGTGGAATACATCGTCTTCCCCGACGAAGGCCACGGGTTTGCCCGGCCGGAAAACAACCGCAAGTTTGTGGCCGCCGCCGAAGCATTTTTAGCTCGCTACCTGGGAGGCCGCGCCGAGCCGCCGTCCGAAGAAGAAAGCAGCGAAGAATTGCGGCAGTAGACACACATTGCTGGGCCAATCTATTATTTTATTGTAGAAAATCCCGGCAGGAAAATGTCCTTCGGACACAGACTTGTCTCGCCGAACCGATCTTTGTGCGAAGCATACCGCTTTGCCGGGGTTTTCACAACCCCGGCTTACTCTCCCTAGAAAGACAAACATTCATGTTAAGCCAAGAAATCAGCACTGAAACCGTCACGCTTGCTGTCTCCGACGGCAGCACCATGCCCGCGTATGTCGCCCGGCCGAATGCCGCCGGCCCGCATCCGGGCATTCTCGTGTTCCAGGAAGCGTTCGGCGTGAACGCCCACATCCATGACCTCACCGAGCGGTTCGCCCACGCCGGCTACACGGCGATTGCGCCTGCGCTTTACCACCGGACTGATCCCGACTTCAAGGGCTTATACACCGACTTCGGGCCGGCAATGGGCCACATGATGGCCCTAACCGACGGCGGCCAGACCGCCGACATCCAGGCGGCGTATCAGTGGCTGACCACCGAAGGGGACGCGTCGGCAGTCGTGTCCACCGGGTACTGCATGGGCGGGCGGACTTCGTTTTTGGCCGACACCCTGCTGCCCTTGAAAGCCTCGGTCTCCTACTACGGCGGCGGGATCGCGCCGAGCGAAGGCGGCCCGTTCCCCGGTCTGCTGGACCGCGCCGCCGACCTGCACGCGCCGATCTTGCTGTTCTGGGGCGGTTTGGATGCCCATATCGGCACCGACCAGGTGCAGGCTGTTGAAGCCGCGCTGAAAGCCGCCGGCAAAAATTACGCCCAGGTCGTCTTTTCGTCGGCCGACCACGGCTTCTTTTGCGATGCCCGCGCCTCGTACAATCCCGACGCCGCCCGCCAAGCGTGGGCGCTGACTTTGGAGTTTTTGGCGACGTATGTAAAGTAGATCCACCTCCTTGCTTCGTTCGTCACTCACTTCGCAGGGGTCCTCCCCTCTGGGGAGTGAGGAACGAACGAAGCAAGGAGGTGGGTTACTTCCGCCGAAACAAATCCGTCTTAATGTTGGCCACCCGGTCCAGAAACAAAACGCCGTCCAGATGATCAATCTCGTGCTGCAAGACCACCGCCTCAAAGCCCTCGGCATCCAGTGCGACTTCTTCGCCGTCTAGGTTCAGCGCCTTGACCGTGATTGCCTGACGCCGCTTGATGTTCGCCGTGTAATCCGGCAGGCTCAGGCAGCCCTCCCGGAAGAACTGCTCGCCTTCAGACGCCGTGATCTCCGGGTTGACCAGCACCAGCAGCCCGTGCCCGCTGGGATACTTGGGGTTCCGTGATGTGTCCACGATCGCGATCCGGGCCATCTCCCCGATCTGCGGCGCGGCGATCCCGACTGTCCGAGGCGGGCAAGCGTCCATCGTATCCAGCAGGTCTTGGGCGGCAGCCCGAACGGCGTCATCAATGCCGAAAGACGGTGCGATCACCATTTTGAGGCGCGGGTCGGGGTATAGAACGACAGGGCGAACGGGCATGGGTTACAGCGCCTCCGAGTCCAGCGTCTGCGTCGAGATCTCCACGCCCAGTGTCGCCGCCAGCAGCGTGGTCGCCGCCGCCAGGTCCGCCGCGCCCACCGCCGCTTCCAGCAACATGACATAGACCGGCGCGTCTCCGGTTCCCGTCAGCCGCGTGTCCATGTCCGTGATATTGACCCCTAGTTCTGCCAGGGCCGCCGCGACCCCATAGACAATGCCCGGCTTGTCCGCCCCGTAGACCGTCACCAGCGTATCCGGCGGCGTTTCGGCGGGCGCGTCTGAGACCGCCTGCACCGTCACCGTCAGCCCGCGCTCTTCCGCAAGCGGCCTTAGCGCCTCCCGCGCGTCATCTTCCGACTTATCCGGCGGCAGCCGCGCCGCCACCATCGCCGCAAATGCCCCATGCAGCCGCGTCATCGAGGCATCGTCTAAATTGCCGCCGAGATCAAAAACGGCTTTCGCCAGCGCCGCAATGAA
>CAXUNT010000147.1:0-7121 GCA_964252595.1 uncultured Armatimonadales bacterium | reverse complement strand
GCTTGTGTTCGCCCTTCTTGCTTGTGTTCGCCCTTCTTGCTTGTGTTCGCCCTTCCTGTTGGGTGTTCGCCCTCCCTCCTGCCATTCTTATATGCTTCCAGGTATAATCTCCCCATGCCCGCCGAACCTGCACCCAAAAAAGAAGCGGTCAAGAAGCCGCCTGCTCCAAAAAAGCCGCCCGCCCCGAAAAAGCCCCGTAAACCGGAGTTCTCGCCGACGCGCCTTCGGACCTTTTTGTCCTGCCCGATGATGTACCGGTTGGACTATGTGGACAAAGTCGGCAAGTTCTACCACCGCGCCCGCGCCGGGTTCACGTTCGGCTCAACCCTCCATCAAGCCTTGCAGACATTCCATCAAGACGGCGGAACAGCGGCCGTGTCCGCGCCGGAGCTTGTCGCCAAGATGGAAACGGTTTGGCAGTCGCAGGGCTACGAAAGCGCGGCGCACGAAGCCGAGCAAAAGATCGAAGCCGTGCGGATTTTGGAAGTTTATCATGCCACGTCGGAAGCGCGTGCGGAGGAAACCCGCCCGTTTTTGATTGAAAAGATGCTGAAATGGGATATGGGGCCGTTCGTCCTGACAGGCCGGATTGACCGCATTGACGAGCATCTGTCCGATGGGGCTTTGGAGATAGTCGACTACAAATCGGGCCGCATGGGCGTCACCGAGGCAGATGTCAGGAGCGCGTTGGCAATGTCCGTATACCAACTGCTCGCTAAGCGCAACAACCCGGACCGCCGCGTCTACGCCACCATCCACGCCCTGCGCGGCGGCGTCACCGCCTCCGCCTCCTACTCCGACGACGAACTGCTGGAACTGGAAGAAGACCTGCGCGGCATCGGGATTACCATCTTAGAAAAAGACTTTGAAGCCGTCCGCCCCGTCCCTCTGCCCGATGTCTGCCCCTGGTGCGACTTCCTGCCCCTCTGTACCCGCGCCTGGAAGCGCGAGGGGCGAGATTATGCAGCGGAGCTTGGGCAAACCATCCAATGACCTTTTACAACGAAGGCTACAGATTTGTTCCCTGGCGTCTTGCCCCGAAAGAGGAATGGGACGAAGATCAGGCCGCCGAAGCTGATCTTCCCGACCATATCTATTCCGAACTTCTGGCATTTATGGGACACAATCCAGTTTCGGGAGCATCCTATCCTGCACTCCATCTTGTGCGATGGCCTGCCGATGCGCCTGAGCCGCTGGGCCTGAAGGCCGTTTCCGAAGAATTGGCACTTCTCCTGGAAGCAGGGATGATTTATCCGCCTGCCATCGCGATTGCCCGCGATGCCATAGGCTGGTTGAGCGGGAGTGAAAATGCGTCTGAAGCGGAAGCCATCGAGCGGTTCACGAATGCGCTGCGCGATGAGATTGAGAACCAGCGCAACCGGCCATTTTTCCTTGCGAGATCTTTGGTGTGGCACTATATCGCTTATGTAAAACCTGGGGACTACTGCTGGATTTTGCGCTATGACCCGACGCAGGAAGAACCGCTCTGGTATGTGTCGCGGGACTATTTTGCGTACACCTGCCCCGTTGAGGAATTTGAAGTAGATGTGGCCTATCTATGCGAACGCTTCGGACTGCCGGAAGAAGCGGGGAGTGATAAGAAAAGAGGGTAGGGGCAAGCCCTACGTCCTACAAACTGGCGTCACGCAATCTCTTCCCCAATCCCCAGCGCTTTGAGGTCGCTGTGGGAGCGGTCGTCCGACGATACCAGCGCTCGCATCTGAACGGCGACTTCGGTTTCGGTCAGGCCGAGGCGGGCCATGGCGTCGCGAACAAATAGAACACGGTCATGGGCCATCAGGAGGTCAAGGCTGGAAATGTCTAAAATCTCGGCGAGGGCACCGAGGGCGGGGACAGTCTGAGCGATGTCGCTTTCAGCTCTCGCTCGGAGAAGCGTTTGGGCGTACTCCAATTCGCGTATGGCCTGATCAAGCGGGGCGACCATGACCCGGAATTCGTTGACTTTCTCTGCCAGCTCGCCGCTGAGTTCGTTCCCTGCCATGTCGTTTGCCCCCTCTCATCTGCCATGATTATACCTCAGTTGACGCCTGCTGAGGTTGACAAAGGGCAGGCGCGAAGTGTAAGATAAGTTATGCCCGCTTCCGCCGCTTCCCAATTGCCGCCTGTCACCCTGCCCGCGTTTGAAGGGCCATTGGATCTGCTGCTGCATCTGGTCCGGGAACACCGGGTGGACATCGCCGACATCCCTATTCTCCAAGTGACCGATCAGTACCTGGCCTACCTGCGAGCAATGGAAGCGATGAACCTGAACGTTGCAGGCGAGTTTCTGCTGATGGCGGCGACGCTGCTGGAAATCAAGAGCCGGATGCTGCTGCCGAAGCCGCCGCGTACTGAAGACGCCGAGGAAGGCGAAGACCCGCGCCTGGCGCTGGTGCGGCGTTTGGAAGACTACCAGAAATACAAGCTATTCATTGAAACGCTGGCCGAATGGGAAGACGACCGGCGGGCCTTGTTCTTTCGCGGCCAGGGCGACTACGGCGGCGAGTATGTCCTGCCTGTCGAGTTTGGCGCATTGAAGCCCGGCGCACTCCTTAAAGCGCTGCACCGATTGCTGGCGGAGGCCGGGGACGATGGCGATCAGGTCGTGACCAGCGTGCGGCGGCAGAAAATGACGCTGCGCCTTGCCATGGCGTCGCTCTGGCGCAAAGTGGAGCGCGGCGGAGTGGACGGCATTTTCTTAGACGACTGCTTTGAGCCGCCGTATGTGCGCTTAGAGATTGTGATGCTGTTTCTCGCGCTGCTGGAGCTGCTGCGGAACCGGCGGGTGCAGGCGGTTCAAGAAGCACACTTGGGCCAGATCGTTTTATCCCCCCGCGCGGCAGACGCCGATGTCTGAAGGATTTGTCGAAACTGACCTGCCGCCGCTCCTGGAAGCGTATTTGTTTGTCGCCACCGAGTCGGTCCAGCCCGCCGAGATCGCCCGCGTTTTGCAGCTTGACCCTGCCGCCGTGGAAGAAGCGCTGGAAGACATGGTGAACGCTTACGCCCGGCGCATCAACTCCGGCCTGCATATTGTCCGCATTGCGGGCGGCTACCAAATGGCAACCCGGCCTGCGCTGGCATCCGGTATCGGGCGGCTGCTGGCCGCGCCAAGTCAAAAAGCGCGATTGTCCAAGCCCGCGCTGGAAACGCTGGCGATTGTCGCTTATCAGCAGCCGGTGACCCAGGCCGAGATTGAAGCCGTGCGCGGGGTCAGCGCAGATGGCGTCTTAAAGACGCTGGCCGAGCGTCAGCTTGTCGCGGAAAAGGGCCGCAAGGAAGTCGCAGGCCGCCCGATCTTGTACGGCACAACGGCGGACTTTTTGCATTACTTCGGCCTGCACACGCTCGATGACCTGCCGCCGCTGGAAGACCTTGCGCTTGACAGCGACGGTGACAAAGCCGCCGCGCACGAAGCGCTGTCGGCAGTGGGTTTGGAATAATAGCCGTCCATCATCTTCAAGCCCAAAGGGCTTTTGTTAACTTTTAGCCCGGCCATGAATGGCCGGGTAGACGAAACTCCATGTTTAAAGTCACTCACATTCCTGCTGCTCTGCTAGCTGCTTCGCTCGCTGTGCTGCCTTTCTCCGTCTCAGCCCAAACCATCCTGCCGCCCGCCGCGCCCGCAGCCGCCGCAGTGAAGCCGCCGGCGCTGGTTGTCCACAGCCATTATGCTGTTCTCGTAGACGCCGTGACCGGCAAGGTCCTGTGGCAGCGGAACGCCGATGCGCCCCGGCCGATCGCGTCCACGACCAAGATGCTGACGGCGATTTTGCTGCTGGAACGCGGGCATTTGGATGACATTGTGACCGCACCGAACGGCGTCCAGTACCTGCCGGACAGCTCTCTGCATCTCAAGCCTGGCGAGAAGCTGACGCTGCGCGATCTGCTGTATGCGCTGCTGCTGCGCTCGGCGAACGACACGGCGGTTACCGGCGCGGTGTACCTCAGCGGCAGTGTTCCAGCGTTCGCCAAAGAAATGAACGCCAAAGCCAAAGAAATCGGGGCGACGCATTCCCATTTCGTGACCCCGAACGGCCTGCCTGCGCCGGGGCATTTCTCGACGGCGGCCGACCTCGCCAAAATCGCCGAATATGCCGTCAATAACCTGCCGCAGTTTAACGCGATTGTGAAGACGCCGCTGTACAAAGTCCATCGGTCGGTGGACCAGCGCGATGTCTGGGTCAAAAACACGGCCACGACATTTCTGCAAAAGTTTCCGGGGGCGGACGGCATTAAAACCGGGTATATTCATGCGGCAGGACATTGTTTTGTCGGCTCGGCGACCCGCGGCGGCTGGCGCTTGATTGCAGTGGCTTTAGACAGCAATGGGTGCCGGGAAGATGTCGAGTCGCTTTTGGACTACGGCTTCCGGGAGTTCGCGCCGCTGACGGTGCTGCACCCCGGCGACCCCGTCGGGACCGTAGCTATTCCCAGCGCGTCTGCACCGGTCAAAGTGAGCTGCTCGGACACGACGTTTATTGTCGTCTCGAAGCGCCGTCCGGCGCCGCCGTACACGGTTGCCCTGACCCCGATGCCGCTGCTGCCGCAGGCGCCGATTGCGGCAGGGACACGGCTCGGCACGGTGTCGGTGCTGGTGGATGGCAAGCCGCAGGCGACGGCGGCGGCAGTGGCGGCAGACACGGTAGCCATTCGGCCTGCCGCCGCCTTGCTGCAAAGAACGAAAATGCTCGGGCCGCCGGTAGCGCGTGCCGCCGGCACGGCCGCCGTGCTGGCGGGGCTAATTTTTGGAGGAGTGACACTGTATGGAAGAACGGCTGCAAAAAGTGCTCGCCTCCGCCGGGATCGGCTCGCGGCGAGCGTGCGAAGCGTGGATCGCCGAGGGACGGGTCAAAGTTAACGGGCAAGTCGTGACCGAGCTTGGCGCAAAAGCCGACCCGGAAACCGATAAGATTCTGTTTGACAACCGGATCGTGCGGCCGCCCCTGAAGCACTATTATCTCGCGATGAACAAGCCGAAGGGAGTGATCTCGTCGCGCTCCGACCCGCACGGCCACGCCGGGCAAATGGTTACGGATTTAGTAGACATTGGCGGGAAGCCGATGCTGCGGCCTGTGGGGCGTCTTGACGCTGACAGCGAGGGATTGATCTTCCTGACCGATGACGGCGACTTTTTATTTAAGCTGACCCATCCCCGCTACCATGTCCCGAAAACGTACCGCGTTTCGGTTACCGGTGTCCCGACCGAAGATGCCTTGAAGCGTCTGCGCCGAGGCATCATGCTCGACGACGGCATGACCCGGCCTGCGGAGAACGTTCGCTTGCTGCGGAGCAAGTCGAACCCGGACGGCACGGGCGGACAGGCCGATGTCGAGCTGACTATTTACGAAGGCCGCAACCGGCAGGTCCGCCGCATGATGGCTGCGCTTGGCCACACGGTCACAAAGCTGGTGCGCGTCAAAATCGGCGGCGTCCAGCTCACTGGCCTGCCCCCCGGTGCCTGGCGGCATCTGACCCCCGGCGAGATCGCCGCGCTCACGCAGGACATCAAATCCCAAGAAGTCAAATCCCAAGAAGTCAAATCCCAAGAAGTCAAATCCCAAGAAGTCACGAAGCAAACTCAAGAAGAAAAACAGGAGAACACACAATGGCCCGAACCGCAACTTTCGACACCACCCAAGGCACCATCGTCGCGCAGCTCGCTGAGAACGACGCGCCCATCACCACGGCAAACTTCATCGAGCTTGCCCAAAAAGGCTTCTACAACGGACTGACGTTCCACCGCTACGCGGAAGGCTTTGTCATTCAGGGGGGAGACCCGGACGGGACCGGCATGGGCGGCTCCGGCAAAAACATCAAAGGCGAGTTCAAGACAAACGGCGTCGCAAACCCCGGCAAGCACGATGCGGCGGGCGTCCTCGCCATGGCTCGCTCCGGCGACCCGAACAGCGCGTCGTCGCAGTTCTACTTCACGCTCGCGCCTGCGCCGCACCTTGACGGCGGCTATGCCGTCTTCGGCAAAGTCACTTCCGGCCTCGAAGCCGTCATGGCTCTGCGGGCCGGCGACCGAATGAACTCCGTGACGATCAGCGAAGATTAACAATGACAATTGTCTTAGGGAACTTTTGGCCGGCCCGAAACGCTTTGGAAGGAGAAGAGGGCCGGCGGCGGCCCGGCGTCCTATGAGGCTGTTCTCGGAACCTCGGAAAGCACGTCCGGAAACCAGTCTTTCCGAGGACGAGGTAGAATTGTTTGCGCGGCTTCTCGCCGCGCATCAAGACAAACTGTACCGGGTGGCCTACCGTATGGCGGGCCACCACGAAGACGCGCAGGACTTATTGCAGGATGCGCTCTTGGAAGCGTATCGGTCGTTTAAAAAGTTTCAGCGGGGCAGCTACTTTGACAAGTGGCTGTACCGCATTATGACCAACACGTTTATTGACCGCCAGCGCCATAAAAAGCGGGTGGGGACCGTCGAATCGCTGGATGCACCGCTGCCCGGCGAGACCGAAAGCGCCGGGCGCGATATTGCCGACTGGGCCGATGAGCCGTCGAGGCGCGTGCTGGAAGACAAATTTGAGGAGCCGGTGCAGAAAGCTTTAGATGCCCTGCCGCCGGAGTTTCGCATGGTGCTGATTTTGTCCGATGTGGAAGAGTTTTCCTACGAGGAGATCTCCGAAATGATGGACACGCCTATCGGCACGGTCCGGTCGCGCCTGCACCGCGCCCGCGCGATGATGCGGCAAAAACTTACTATTAAATAAATTCGGCGAACAAGTAGAAATAAAAGCCGTCACGAAGACCATGAGACCGAAAGATTACCACCCGCACGGCGAGCAGTTATCCGCCTACATAGACAGCATGCTGGATGTCGCGCGAATGCGCGGCATCGGCGAGCATCTGCACGCCTGCGCTTCCTGCCGGGGCCTGGAAGCCGACCTGCGCCGAACCAAGCATCTCGTGCGCGGTCTGCCTGATCCCCTTCTGCCTGATGCCGACTTTTGGACCGGTGCGTACCGTCAGCTTCGCGTGGACGACCGGGAGCGGGCCATTGCAAGGCGTCCGCTAGGGATCGCCTGGCGCAGCCCGGAACAGCGGGCGCACCGCCGCTGGGCGGCGGGGCTTGCCGCCGCCGCTGTTGCCGTCGGCGCTTTCAGCGC
>CAXUNT010000146.1:0-7381 GCA_964252595.1 uncultured Armatimonadales bacterium | reverse complement strand
ACCTCTTGACCTTCCCGTTTCGGGAGGGTCGGTGAGGAACGAACCGGGGTGGGTTCTAAACGATGCGACGCAACTTCCCAAAACTCCTTATCTCCCTGCTCAGTCTTCTTGCTGTCTACTGCTGGCGGCTGGAGCCGTCTCGCCTGCACCTCACGCGGCACGACATCCCCGATCCCGATCAGCGTTTGACTTCCTCCGTGCGCGTCCTGCTCTTGACCGACTGGCACCTGGGCCGCTGGAGCCGGCCTGCCGCGCTCCGGGCGAAGATAAAACGCCTGCACCGGGAACACGACGCGCGGCCCTTTGATCTGGTGCTGCTTGGGGGGGATTACATTGATGAAGAGCCAAGCTACCTTCGCCTGCTCCGGCCTTGTTTGGAAACGCTGGCGGGTTTCGGCGTGCCGATTTACGCGGTGCTGGGCAACCACGACTATTCCAGCTTCGGCGGCGATGGCCGGCCTGTCACGGCGTATTTGGAAGACGCGGGCATCGGCGTTCTCAGAAATCAAGCGGCCGCGGTGACGGTGCGCGGGCAGCGGCTGCTGATTGTCGGGCTGGACGACTTGCAGGAGTCGCGCGTTTATTACACGCCCGAAGTTTATCAAACACCCACGCACTACAAACACGCGGCTGGGCAAATGGACTGGTACAGTCAGTTTGACGACGCGGAGCCGGACACGGCCCGGCTGGTGCTGTCGCACAATCCTGATGCTGTGTACCTGCCAGGGCAAGCGCCGCTCGCGGTGCTGTGCGGGCATACGCACGGCGGCCAGATGATGCTGCTGGACTGGGTCAGCCGTCCCCTGCACCGCTGGATTCATCCGCATCTGCCGCCCGGCAGCGCCGTCACCTGGGCGGGCAGACGGACCGCGAATGGCCGGACTCTCCTTGTCAGCCGGGGCATTGAAGGCTCGGCAGTGCCCATCCGGCTGCTTCGCCCGCCGGAAGCCGTGGTCATCACCCTGCATTGACGCCGGGCCGGTTTTTGTGGATAATTAGCCTATACTCTTCCCGGCGAAAGAACCATTTTGGATAATTACACTGACAGAGATACACAGCTTTCCGACTGGATTGACGCGCACCGTGCGGAGATTGTCGGAACGACCCAAGCCCTTCTGCGGATCCCCAGCATGGAAGGCGAAGCCGCGCCGGGCGCACCGTTCGGCGTGGAAACCCGGCAGGCGCTGGACCAAGCACTCCAGACGGCCGCCGGCCAGGGGCTGATGACGAAAAACGTGGATGGCTACGCGGCCCATGCCGAATGGGCCGCGCCGGGTGTCGCCGCCGATGCCCCGATTGTCGGAGTTTTGGCCCATGTGGACGTGGTCCCGCCCGGAACCGGCTGGTCCCACCCGCCGTTCGGCGCGGAAATCGCGGACGGCAAGATTTATGCACGCGGCGCAAGCGACGACAAAGGGCCGGCGATGGCGGGCCTGTGGGCGATTGCCGCCCTGAAAGCCTGCGGCGTGCCGCTGACCCACCGGGTCCGCTTGATTCTAGGCGCGGACGAAGAAAGCGGCTTTGGGTGCGTCAAGTATTACTTCGCCCACGAAGAAATGCCGGTCACGGGCTTCACGCCCGACGCCATGTTCCCGCTCGTGTATGCCGAAAAAGGCATTGCAAATGCGGTCTTGACCCGATCTGCCTGGCCGGAAGGTGAGCGCATTCATATCGTCTCGCTTTCCGGCGGCGAGCGGCCCAACATGGTCCCGGATACTGCCGAAGCGTTTTTGGAAGGCTCTCTGCCCCGCGCCGCCGCCGCGGCGCGTTTGAACGCGATTGTCGGGATCACGACGGAAGAAGTCGGCGACGATAACCGTCTGCATGTGGTTGCCAAAGGCATCTCAGCGCACGGCAGCACCCCGGACAACGGGGTCAACGCCGTCGCCGTGCTGTGTGATGCTTTGCTGATGCTCGACCACCAAGAGGATCAAGTCACGGTGATCGAGCAAATCCAAAAATGGGCGACGGATACCAAAGGTGAACGTTTGGGCATCGCTGGTCAGGACGACATCGCCGGGCCGCTGACGTGCAACCTCGGCATGGCAGAAATCGGCGGCGGCCGGGCGACGCTGACGTTCAACATTCGCTACCCCGTCACCTGGAACTCGGACACGCTCCGGGAGTGTTTAACCGCAGGCATTGACGGTTCCGGCTGGACGCTGGAAGAGCTGACCGATCAGCCCTCGCTGTATGTGCCGCAGGATGACCCGCTCGTCGCCACCCTGCTGCAAGTCTACCGGGACGAGACCGGCGACATGAAAGCGCCTCAAACTATGGGCGGCGGCACTTACGCCCGCGCGATGACCAAAGGCGTGGCGTTCGGTGCCAACTTCCCGGATCAGGACATGAGCGACGGCGGGGCGCACGAGAAAGACGAATGCTGGCCGGTAGACCATTTGATCCGGGCCGCAAAGATTTACGCCAAAGCGCTGGCGCGTTTGGCGGCTTAGAAAAGTTCTTAAAAACACGTAATGACAACAAAGCAAACGGTGGTGGTCGCGATGAGCGGCGGTGTGGATTCGTCGGTGGCGGCGGGCCTCTTGCTGCGTCAGGGCTATGATGTTCTCGGCATCACCATGCAGATCTGGCAGGAAAGCGCGACTGAAACTAAAGGGGCGGGCTGCTGCTCGCTCGGCGCCGTGGAAGACGCCCGGCGCGTCGCGGCCAAGCTCGGCATCCCGCATTACGTCTTGAATTTCCGCGAGTTCTTTGCCGAGAAAGTCATTGACGACTTTGTCGCCGAATACAAGCGCGGGCGGACCCCGAACCCGTGCGTTAACTGCAACCGCTATGTTAAGTTTGACGCACTGATGGCGAAAGCGCGGGGCCTCGGCGCAGAGTTTCTCGCCACCGGCCATTACGCCCGCACAGAGTTCAACGAAGACACCCGCCGCTGGACCCTGCGCCGCGCTTTGGACCACGAGAAAGACCAGACTTACGCCCTGTACCGGTTCACCCAGGACGAGCTGGCCCACACGATGATGCCGCTCGGCGCAGTGACGAACAAAGCGGAAACGCGGGCGATTGCGGCAGAGCTGGGGCTGGCCGTCAGCAGCAAGCCCGACTCGCAGGAAATCTGCTTTGTCCAGGGCGGCTCGTACACCGACTTTCTTGCCGAGCGTGCGCCGGAAACTGTGCAGGCCGGTGACATCGTGGACACCGCCGGGCGGCGGCGCGGAGCGCATGACGGCATCGCGTTTTATACTATTGGTCAGCGAAAGCGCGTCAATGTCGGCTCCCCAATTCCACTCTATGTGGTGGACATCAATGCTGAGACAAACACCATCACGGTCGGCGGTAACGAAGACTTGCTGGCAGACGGATTAATCGCTGACGATATTAATTGGGTCGGCTGGCCTGGCGTGCAGGAATCGCGCCCTGTGCTGGTGAAAATACGTTACAACATGGAGGCTGTAGCCGCAACGGTACAAGAAAGCGCGAAGCCGGGCGAAATTGTCGTTCGTTTCGACACGCCTCTGCGAGCCGTCACACCAGGCCAGTCTCTCGTAATCTACGATCTGAGCGGCGAGATGGTGCTGGGCGGCGGAACTATTCAGCGCCGCGTTTGACTTTTTTACTATGACCAATCTTCTGCGTCCCAATCTCGCGCTGTTTGTCACTGCCGGCATGGGGGCGGGGGCGCTGACCGGCCTTGTCATCGGCCTGCTGGTACGCCGCTCGGCTCCTGCCGAACCCATCAGCGAGACTGTAGACGATCTCAAGCGGCGGGCCGAGATGATTTTGTCGGAATTATCCAAAGACCATGTGCCGCCCACTGATCCGGCATGACATGGCGTAAGAACAGACTGAAGGAGATCGCACTTTGAACCTCACGACGAACAGCCGCACTCCGAGCGAAACAACCTGCATTTTAGACATTGAAGGCGAAGTGGATGTGTACACATCGCCGCAGCTCAAGCAGGACCTGGTCCAGATCGCCGAGCGAGGCGTCACAAAAGTGATCATTAATTTGTCTAAAGTCGAGTATCTCGACTCCACTGGCCTCGGCGTTCTGATCGGCGGCTTGAAGCGCCTGCGGGAAGCCGACGGCAATCTGGCTCTTGTCGGGCCAGGAATGCGGATCCAGCGGATTTTTGAGATCACCGGCCTCAACAAAATCTTTGACATTTACGGGACGGAAGCCGAAGCCGCCGCCAAAGAAGGGGTGACTTTATGACCGATTTCCAAAGTCCTCGTTCTGGGATCGGCGCTGCCCCTCGCACGGAAACCGTGCAGCTCGTGATTCCCTGCCGCGCAGAATATGTGGGGGTCGCTCGGCTGGCCGTGCTGGGAATTGCCAGCCGGATGCCGTTTTCCTATGACGAAGTGGAAGACTTTCGCCTTGCCGTCGGCGAAGCCTGCACCCACGCGGTCGAGCGGGCCGGGACCGGGACAGCGACCATCCGCATCACCGGTACCATTGACCCGCACGCGCTGACCATTGAAATCCAGGACGACGTGGCCGAAGCGGACATGGCTGCGCCGACCGAGGAAGCGAAGCTGCTGGAAGAAGCGGGCGTAGATCAGGAGGGCCTCGGCGCTCTGCTGATGGAAATCCTGGTAGACAAAGTCAAGATTGAAACAACGCCGACCGGAACCCGCGTTGTGCTGACCAAATACGCCCCCGAATAATTACGCCCCCGAATAATTACGCGCCCGAATAATCACGCGCCCGAATAGTAATACAAACAAGAATGCTGGGACCGGAATGACCCTCATGACACAAAAAAAGGCGACGGATTGGACACAGGATGACGCTGAGACTCTGTTCGCCCGTTACGCCCGCACCCGCGATACTCAGATGCGTGACCGCTTGGTCGTCATGCACCAAAACTTGGTCCGGTATCTGGCCGGCAAGTTCGTCAACCGTGGTGAGCCTTTGGAAGATTTGATCCAAGTCGGCACCATCGGCCTGATTAATGCTATTGACCGATTTGACTCCGGGCGCGGCACGAAGTTTTCCACCTATGCGACGCCCACCATCGTCGGAGAGATCCGCCGCTACTTCCGTGACAAAGCGTGGAGCCTAAAAGTCCCCCGCCGCTTGCAGGAGCTGAACCAGACAGCGTCGAAGGCCCAGGAAGCGCTTTCCTCCAAGCTGGGCCGCCCGCCGACGATCCAGGAAGTCGCCCAGCGGATCGGCGCGACCGAAGAAGAAACTCTGGAAGCGATTGAGCTGGGCAACGCTTACGACACGGTCTCGCTCGACTCAAAAATGATGCACGACTCCGACAGCGCCCCGCTGTCGCTGGCCGAGTTTGTCGGTGCGGAAGATGAGTCCCTGCTGTCTTTGGAAGCCTTCGGCGACCTGGATTATGCCTTGGAAGCTTTAGACCCGCGCGAGCGTGCCATTATTATTCACCGGTTCTTTAAAGATATGTCTCAGGCCGAAGTCGCCAAGCAGCTTAACATTTCCCAAATGCACGTTTCCCGCCTGCAAAACCGCGCCCTCAGCCAGCTCCGCCGCCTCATGGTCAGTGAGTGACAGCCCCAAAAGCAAACCCCTCCTGCCCAAACTCTTCTGAATAATCTCCTCAGCCCCCCATCACTGGGGGCTGAGGAACTTTTCTAGGCCGCCGCCAGATTTCCCCCAAGTACTTCTTCAGCCGCCGCTTCCTCAAACTGCGCTGCGTAGAGGCGGGCATACGCGCCGCCCGCTTCCAGCAGCGCGTCGTGCGTGCCGCGCTCGACGATTTGGCCGCGTTCCAGAACCAAGATCAGATCGGCGGCGAGGATCGTAGACAGCCGGTGGGCAATCGCAAACGTCGTCCGCCCCGCCATTAGCGGGACCAATGCCGACTGAATGAGGCGCTCCGACTGAGTATCCAGCGCCGAAGTCGCTTCGTCTAAGATCAGAATGCGCGGGTTCTTCAAAATCGCTCGCGCAATCGCGACCCGCTGCTTTTCGCCCCCCGACAGCTTGTAGCCGCGCTCGCCGACCACTGTATCATAGCCGTCGGGCAGCCCGGCGATATGGTCGTGAATGGCGGCGGCGCGGGCGGCGGTGACAAGCTCGGCGTCGGTGGCGTCCGGGTTGCCATAGCGCAGGTTGGCCTTGATCGTATCATGGACCAAGTACGTCTCCTGCGTCACGACCCCGATCGCCTGCCCCAGCGACTCGAGCTTGATCTGCTTCACGTCAAAGCCGTCAATCAAAACGCGCCCACTGTCGGCGTCATAAAGACGGGGAATCAGCGAAGTCAGCGTCGTCTTGCCCGACCCGGAATGGCCGACCAGCGCGACAAGCTGCCCCGGCCTGGCTTCAAACGTGATGGAGTTCAGCGTCGGCTCCGCCTGCGCTTCGTCGTAGCGGAACATCACCTCCGAAAACGCTACTTCGCCCCGGATCTGGTTCGGCGACAGGGCCAACGCATCGGGCGCGTCCACGATTTCTTGCTTGAGGTCCAAATACTCAAAGATGCGGTCAAACAGGGCCAGGGCGCTCGTGACATCTACCTGCACGTTCAGAAGGCCCGTCAGCGGGAAGAACAGCCGGGCTTGCAGGGCCGTGAACGCGACAATCGTCCCCAGCGACAGGCGGCGGTCGCCGTGCGCGACTACGAGGTCGCTTGCCAGCCAGTAGACCAGCACCGGGGTCAGCGAGAAGGTCAGGCCGATGAGGTTGAAAAAGACCCGGAAGACCATGGACTGCTTGATCTGCACGTCGGTTAGGGCTTGATTTTCGCCCGCAAACTTCGCCAGCGACAATCCCGCCCGCCCGCTGGTCTTGGACAGCAGTACCCCCGACACCGACAGCGTTTCCTGCATGGTCGAGTTCATGTCCGCCAGCCGGCTCTGCACTTCCTTGCGGATGCCGGCGCCCCACTCCCCCACCCACTTGCCGATCCAGGCAAACAGCGGCAGCACTCCGACCGACAGCAGGGTCAGCCGCCAGTCCATGATGATCATGGCGACGAGCGTCGAGATCACGATGGTCGCGTTCGACAGCACGGTTGCCGCCGTGTCCGACAGCACCGACTGCACCCCGCCGACGTCGTTTGCCAGTCGCGACTGGATTTCGCCGGTGCGCGTGTCGGCAAAGAACCGCAGGGCCATCCCCTGCAAATGCTGGTACAACTGGTTCCGCAGGTCGCGCATGATCCGCTGCCCGACCAGAATGCTCAGGTAGCCGTAGTATAACGTCAGAACAGTCGACGCCAGGGTCGCGCCGATCATCAGCAGCGTGTCGCGGGTGACCAGCGCCATGTCCCGCCCCAGCAGCCCTCGGTTGATAACCGCCCGCAGGAGGAACGGCTGAAACAGCCCCAGCCCCGCCGCCAGCAGCACCGTCACCGCAATCAGCGCGACTTGCGCGTGATAGGGCTTGAACGTCTGCACTACCCGCCCCAGCGTCCCCGCCTTCAGCGGCGTCTTCTCC
>CAXUNT010000145.1:0-7537 GCA_964252595.1 uncultured Armatimonadales bacterium | reverse complement strand
CCCCCATAGGAATGAGAGAGAGGGGGAGCAGAATGGGGCGGGGCTTCTTTTGTTCAGAGTGAACTTTTGCCGGCGCTGCCTTGTAAGCATAGGTGATGAACAATCATTCCCATCCTCAGCCAAGCAGCGCGGAGGCCAAGCGACGCGAGTTTGCGGCACTGGCTCGCACCCACGAGGCCGCGCTGGTCCGGGCGTCGGTCCGCCTTTGCCGAGGCCGGCACGACCGGGCGCAGGACCTCGCTCAAGATACGCTGGTCCGCGCCTATCAAGCCTACCTTGACGACCGCTTCCAGCACGGCTCCAGCGCCTGGCCCTGGCTCCTCCGCATTCTCACCAACCTGTTCATCAACGACTTGAACCACCGCAAACGCTGGGATGCCGACATAGACCTCGACACGCTCACCCTGTCAGGCCGCGCCGGCCCGGCTTCGACCCATGCCGCGCCCGCCGACGTGCCGGGTGTGGACCTCATGGCTCGTACCCTAGACGAAGAGCTGGAACGCGCCCTCGCGATGCTGTCGGACAGCCTGCGAGTCTGCGTCCTGCTGACCGACATGGAAGGACTGAGCTACGAAGAAACCGCCCAGGTCTTAAACATTCCTATCGGCACCGTCCGCTCCCGCCTCGCCCGCGCCCGCATGAAGCTGCATGATTTATTGCAGGACTTCGCCAAACGGCGCGGCTACTCCCGATAAACTCAAAGAGAAACTTATGCCTCACCAAATTGATCCCCGTAATCTCAAACCCTGCTGGCATATGCAGACGCTCGTCTCCGCCTGGGTAGACGGCCGCCTCACCGGGCTGGCCCGCTGGTACACCGAAAAGCACGTCGGGGACTGCCCGCAGTGCCAAGCCTCCGTGCCGTTCCTGAAGTCCCTACACTTCCGATTAAGCGACCTCAGCCAAAAGCCCGCCCAAAACACGCTGACCAAAGACGCGCTGACCAAAGACGCGCTGACCAAAGACGCGCTGACCGAGCAGCAGTGGCAGGCCGTCGAGGCCGCCTGGGAACAGGCCGAGCAGCAAAAATAGCCGCAAACAGCCTCGTTATGAAATGATAACGCCCCATCTTTTCATGAAGGGTATCCTTAATAAAGTTTACTTTATTAAAAAATTGGTTGATCCAGGCGCGGGAGACGCAGAAATTTTGTTCCACGCCTTTCTGCGAACTGCTCATTCAATGCATCATCGGAGAAGGTTTAGGAGCGCTGAGGTCCCGCGTACTGGGGGTACGGGTGAGCGTCGCCAGCAGGGAGTGGCCATCGTCGCGGTGCTGGGGCGGGAGCAGAAACAAGACGCCTTCCGTCAGGCCAAGCAACGGCGGTGCAGGCTGTTCACCGCAGTCTAATTTCAGCTTCAAGAAGCGCGGCAGGGTGTCCGGCTGCCAGCGGCCATGTGAAAAGGGTTTTTCGCCCGCTTTTTGGTCCAGCACAAATATGTCGCGGCGCGACCGCAGACTGCCGCCGGCGTAGAGGGCGTACAAAGATGCCGCCCGAACCGCCTGCGTTCCCGCGAGGATTCCTTCAATCAGCGCCTGCATCTCCGAAAGCAGCGCCAGCGCGTCTGTGGGTGCGACAAGCCGGTGCGCGACTCCGCCGCCGAGCGCTCCGGCAAACTCTTCCGGCATTTCGGCGAGCTGGTAGTAGCCGCCCGACGCCGATACCACCGCGCGGGCGACCTCGTTCCGGTACTCCGTTCCCGGCCCCACTTGCTTCTTGATATATGCAATCGCCAGCCCGTGCCGCTCCGACTGAGCAGCCCGCACGGCGTCAAAATCTGTCATCTCCGGCATAAACATAGTTACTTCACGCTTTTATTATTTGAAACTCGGCAGAATGATACCCTTCATTATGACATTTTGAGTCAACACGAAGACCAAAAGTGTCGGCAGGGCGGCGAGAGTCAGCGCAGCCATCATCACATACATTGGGGCACCACTGGTTTGCAGCTCGTAAATCCAGACCATGATCGTCCACATTTTATGGTCCTGGCAGATCGTCATTGCATACAAAAATCCGCCGTAGGCCGCCGAAAACGCGCCGAGGCCGATCACGGCGAAGATCGGACGGCTCAGAGGCAGCGTGATGGTCCAAAACATACGTAATTCGCCCGCGCCGTCGAGCGTTCCCGCCTCATACAGCTCGCGCGGCAGGCTGTCAAAGAAGCCCTTTAACAGAAAAATTGAGTAGCCCGACGCCGCGCCGGGCAGGATCAGTGCGGCGTAGGTGTTCAGGAGGCCGAACTGCTTCAAGAGAAGAAAGTTTTGGATCAGCGAAATCTCGCCGGGGAACGACATGGTCGCCAGCAGAAACAGCAGCACGGCGTTCCCATAGGACAGATTGTACCGCGACAAGGCATACGCGCACAGCGGGTTCACGACCAGCGTGGTTAAAATCGCGAGGAAGCAGTAGATGAACGTGACCGAAACCGCGCTGCCGTGGAGAAAAATGAATTGCAGGACCAAACGATAATTGCGGGTCAGATAGTCCCGGCGCAGGGCGGCTGTGTGCGCCTTCGCGAACGCCCAGTCGGATTGGATAATGGGCAGGGAAGCGCCGGCGCGGGACGGCGTGGAGCTGCGCCAGCGGGTTTCCGGCGTGTCCGCCGAAAGCGCGGGCAGCGGGGCCGTCCGCAGAAACGCGATCCAGTCCAACAGCGGCGGCCCGGCGGCGGGAATGGTTTCCGGGTCGGGCAGCCTTGCGGCGCTAAACGATGCCAGGTGGGCGGCATAGCTTTTGTTGTAGTCGGCAATGCGGTGGCGATACTGCCCCGCCAGAAATGCCCGGTACGCCGGCAGGGCGGACGGCGCGACGCGGATGTCGCGAAACGGAAGCTGGGTGCGAACGAACTGTTCCCAATCGCCGCGCTGCCGGGCATTGCCGGACGGCTTGGCGGAAAGCGAGATAGCGCTGTAGGCAGACAGATGGGTTCCCCACGCGGCATTCAATGTTTTGAGGTCCGGCTCGGCTTCTTCTTTGAGCCAGCGCTGATACAACGGGTCCGCGCCGACAATCACAAAGTAGTTTGCGGGCAGCGCGGCCTCAAACGCCTTCCAATCGGCGCTTTTCGCATCGGCGCGGGCCGTCCAGGTATGAGCAGCCGGCTGTTCAAACGGGGGGAAAATCGTCAAGAAATCTTCATCTTCCTGGCGGTACGCCCGGTCCAGCGCCCGAATGTTGCCGCCGAAGCGCGTCCGAAGAAATGCATGATAGCGGTCCAAAAGCGGGGAAGGACTGTAAGCCGCCGCCGCGCCGCCGAAGCCTGCGCTTTTGTACCGTGCAGGCAAAGCCGCGGCAAAAGTGTCCCATTCACGGCTCGTGTTGGGATCGCTTGGCGATGGCGGCTTGATATCTTGCAGGGTGACAAAGCTCGTGCCGTAAGCGCCGTTGATCGCGTCCATGTCGCCTCGGTACTTGTCCTCGGTGTACTTGCCGAACAAAGCCGTGTCGGAATACAGGTAGCGCGGGATGATCTGCGGGCTAGACTTTTCGTACTGTGATTCTGTGGACGTGCCGAGCATGACCAGAAACGGATAAACCATTGCGACCGCGCCGAGCGTGAGGATGAGGTAAAGCGCTCCGACCAGGACACGCATCTTGAGGGTTTTGCGGCCAACCGCCGGGATGAGAGCCATACCCGTATTATATCGGGAACCGGGCCGGATTGCAAGGGGAAGTAGGAAACCTCTCCCGCCTTGCTTCGCAGGGTCCCTCCCCTGTTAAGGGAAGGGCTGTAAGCACGGGCCTGGAGACGGGGCACTTGCGTTCTTGACGCTCTCTTGCCCTCCCTTAACAGGGGAGGGACCCTGCGAAGCAAGGCGGGAGAGGTTCTGTGGTGGAGGGTTACTTACCACCGCACCGCGTACAGCACGAAGCGCGACGGCAAAGTCTCGGCGGCAGTTTCTTTGCGGAACGTTTGCCGGGCGTATTGCTGCGTTTCGGCCAGCATTTCGGCATGGTCGTGGTCGGGAATGTTCCACATCTGCGAGTACGTCCGCCGGGCCAGCGCGTCTAGGGTGTCCGCCGTTGGAACGGTGCGCTTCCACGCCAGTGCCGGCGTTTCCAGCAGCGAGACGCTTGCCCCAAGGCCCCCGTCGCGCTCCCGCCGGCGCAGCAGGGACAACGCGGGCGACAGGCCGGCCGTGCCGAGGCTGACCCCCAGCACGCGCCGGGCGCGGGCGCGTCCAAAGTAGAAATCCACCAGGGTCGAGCGGCCGCCCGTCTCGATGCCGAGGAACAAAATGCCGGTTTTGGGAACCAGCACGCGCCGGGCTTCGGCCAGCGCCAGCGGCCAGCGCTCCATCAAGTGCAGGAGATGCACCATGAGGACGCCGGAAAAAACGCCGGAGCGCAGCGGCAGGCGCTGCAAATCGGCCTGCGTGAGCGACACGCTGCCTGGCACAGTTTTCGCCGCAATCTGGGCCATCATCGGCAGCGACACATCCACGCCGACAATTTGGCCCGGATATAGCCGGGCCAGCGGCGCGGCAAACCGCCCCGTGCCGACCCCGGCGTCCAAAAACAGCCCGCCGCGCTCTAAGTGCGTTTCGCGCCCCAGCAGCCGGACAATCTGCGCCATCTCGGCGTCGGGAATGACCCGCGTTTGATCGTAAACAGCGGCCACGGGATCAAACGACAAAAACCGGCCCGGCGTCAGCGGCACTAGGTCCGCCCCGCTTTGGGCGTTGTAATCGTCGGCGCGACTATATACAGCGGCACAAGGCTGAACGGATTATCCGTATCGCCGTTTTGAAGCCGCCGCGCGGCGATTTTGCACAAGCCGTCCGGCGGCGTCCAGGGCTGGAATACCGCCGGACCGGACCAATTTGGGATCAGCGCCGTGTCCCCGCACAGGACGACATTCTGACGCTCCCCAATCGCGTCAACGGGCGCGGCGAACGGCGCTTCGGTGCATCCGCCTTGCTCGTAAACTGCTGCGTACACCTCGCCGCGGCGCGACGGCAGCACCGGCAGCACCGAGCCGTCCAGCCCAGCCAGCGCCGCCGCGTAAGCGTCTAATGTCCCCAACCCAACCAGCGGCTTGTCCGTGACCTGTGCCAGCGTCTTTGCCGTCGTGACCCCCACCCGGACGCCCGTAAACGAGCCAGGTCCGAGGCCGACCGCAAAGGCCGTCATGTCCGCAAGCGCCAGGCCATTGCGCGAAAGCAGCCCGTCCACTTCGCCTAGCAGCCGCCGCGACAACATGCGCTTGCTTTGGAACAAACTCAGGGCCTGCACGCTGCCGTCTTCATCCGCCAGCGCCAGAACGCAGAACGTCCCGCTCGTATCCAGTGCTAAAAAAGTCATAGGGCGGCCAGCAGTTCTTCCGCCCGTGCGCCGTGGGCGGCGAAGACAAGCTGCCGCGTGTCAGGGCCGTCGGCAGTAAGCGCAATATCTAGGCGATCTGGGGGCAGGGCGTCGGTGATCTTGTCGGCCCATTCAATCACGACTACGCCGTCGCTGCTCAGATACTCATCGAAGGCTAAATCATACAGGCCGGACGAGTCCGGCAGGCGGTACACGTCGAAGTGGTACAAGGGAACGCGCCCGCCGGGATGCTCGGACACCAGCGTAAACGTCGGCGAGTTGACCGGCTCTTCGGGCGGCAGGCCGAGGCCGAGCGCAAGGCCCTGAGTAAACGTCGTCTTGCCTGCGCCGAGGTCGCCAATCAGACAAAGCGTGTCGCCGGATTGAGTCAATGCGCCGAGACGCGCGGCCAGGGCGCGTGTCTCGGCGGCGGAATGTGTTTGGAAGGAGCGTGTCATCACGGCGTCAGCCGCCCCAGTTCCACATTATGGGGTTGTTGTCCAGGCGGTCGGTGACGGTGCGGCCGATCTCGTCAATCGCATCGAGATCGTCCTCGTCAATGTCCACATCCCCGGCAGCGGCATTCTGCGCCGCCTGCTCGGCGTTCCTTGCCCCGACAATCGCGCTGGTCTGGGGCTGGGCGATGAGCCAGGCCAGCGACAACTGGCCGACGGAGACGCCGTACTTGTCGGCGAGCGGCCGCAGCTTGTCTAAAGCATTTTGAGCGCGTTCGTAGTTCTCGCCGGAAAACAGCCGATTGCTGGAGCGGTTGTCGCCCTCTTCAAACGTGTGACCGCGCTTGAACTTTCCCGTGAGAAGCCCCTGGGCCAGCGGCGAGTAGGCAATAATAGAGATTTTGTTGTCCAGGCAGTACGGCCCGGCATCGCCTTCCACCTGACGCCAGAAAAGCGAATACGGCGGCTGAATGCTGTCAATGCGCCCGAACTGGGCAGCTTCCTGGAGCTGCGCCCGGCTGAAGTTCGACACGCCGATAGCCCGGATCTTGCCCTGCTCTTTGAGCTGGGTCAGCGCTCCCATCGTTTCTTCAATCGGGACAACATCGGAGCCGAACGACCCAGACGGCCAGTGGATCTGGTACAAGTCAATGCGGTCCGTGCCTAGGTTCTTGAGCGAGCGCTCGCAGGCTTCAATGACTTGATCCCGCTTCAAATGATCGGCGAACACTTTGGTTGCGATGACGATCTCGTCGCGCTTGTCCGCCAGTGCCTGGCTGAGAATGCGCTCGGAATGGCCTTCCCCGTAGGCTTCGGCGGTGTCGAATGTCGTGACGCCGCTGTCGAACGCGGCTTGATGGGCTTTGATCGTTTCGGCGTCATCAATGCCGGTCCAGCCGGATTTTCCGGCCTGCCAGCCGCCGAAGATGATGGCGCTGATCTGGATTTTCGTGCGCCCAAGCTGACGATGCTGCATAAGAAGTATCCCCTGTAAAAGTTCCGACTGGTATAAAAGCTCTGACTGGGCAGAACTGCTGGTTTTGTTATGCCCACGCCTCAAGAAGTATAAGCACTTTGAAGTATAAGCATTTTCGCGAGACTTTGTCAACTTGACAATTCGTAGCGGGACACGTATAATGGCGGCAGAAACCACCTGGCGCGTCCTGCGTCTGCACCGACGTTCTGTCTTGCTTTCGTCCTCTATTTGCAGTCCGGGCTTTTCCGAAAGAGGCTTTCATGCAGAAATCCCGTTTCTCGCGCCGCCAGCTTCTTCAGATGCTCGGAACTGCCATGACATTGCCTTCCTTCGCGCCTTCTGAATTCACACCTTCTGAATTTGCACGGGCCGCTGCCGCTGATGCGCCGGCGCTCCCGGTCGGCATCACCATTGACGCCACAGCTTCGCTCGGCGAGCTGACGCCGCTGTGGCGGTTCTTCGGAGCCGACGAGCCGAATTATTCTTACCACCCAAAGGGCGAGAAGCTGCTGGGAGAACTCGGGAAGCTTGCGCCCGGCCACGTTTTCTTCCGCACCCACAACTTGCTGACGACCGGTGACGGGATGCCCGCGCTGAAATGGGGTTCGACGAATGCTTACACGGAAGACGACGCCGGGAACCCGATTTACGACTGGACCATTGTCGACCGCATCTTCGACGCCGGGCTGTCGCGCGGGGTCAAGCCCTATGTGCAGATCGGCTTCATGCCGAAAGCGCTGTCTGTCCATCCCGTGCCATACCAGCATCACTGGACGCCGCATACGAAGTACGAAGAGATC
>CAXUNT010000144.1:0-7537 GCA_964252595.1 uncultured Armatimonadales bacterium | reverse complement strand
GTTCCGCAGCGGCAGGGTCAAAGCCAGCCCGACGGTCTGCGCCGCCGCGACCCGTCCCAACAAGCGGGCGTGGGCGACGGCCACGACGGGGACATGGCCGGCTAGACGGGGCTGAACCGCCGACGCGGCCCGGCTTGCGGCCGCATTTTGGATCGCCCCAGACCGCTCGGCGGCGCGGGGAGTGGCCGAAGCGGGAACGGTCAGGGCCAGCGCCGCCAGTGCGGCGGCGATGGGATGGAAAAGATTGACGCGGGAGCTGACTTTCATGGTGGTACTGCCTTGTTAATAATCACGGATGCAGGAGAAGGTGTGGAACTAAAGTTCTACGCTGTATGCCTGCGGCATTACTTCGTATGGGGCGAAGCGCCTAATGTCCGCCTGCGCGGACAAAGAACAGACAAATCGGAAATCTTGTACCCGCGAAGGCGGTTACTGGGCGTCTGCGCCCGTAGCGTAGGATTTCAATCCCACGCCTGCTTTCACGGCGACTTTCTTCACGGCGACTTCGCGACAGCAGTTTTCGGCGCGACAGCGGTTTTCGGCAGGTTGTCCAGCGCCTGCTGCGCGGCAGTGTAGCCCTGCGACAGCAGCGTGGCATGCCTGAGTTCCGATTGTGCGGCGTCCATTTTGCCTTCACCGATGTAGATGAGTCCGAGATGATAACGGATCTCCGCCAGCCGGGGCAGATCGTTTGCGGCTTCCAGCTCGTTCTGCTCGGCTTCGGCGTAGCTGCCCTGCTGGTACAGCACCCAGCCAAGCGTGTCTTGGTACTCCGCAAGCGTGTCTTGATCGGCAGCGGTCGCATCGGCGGCGTCGGCTTTTTTCTGCGCCAGCGCGACCGCCTGACGGGCCAAACTCAGCGCTTCCGGCAGGGCAATCCCGCGCACGGCCTCGGCATACGCTAGATTGTTCATCGCTTGCGGCTCAGTAGGGTATGCTTGGATCGCCTTTTTCAGCATCGCCGTGCCGTTGACCGTGTCGCCGGAGTCAAAGTATGCCTGGCCCAGCGCGTCGGTGAGACCTTCAATGTCGGTCGCGCTGGGGGTTTTGAGTTTGGAAGAAAGGAGCGGGATCAGCTTCGCCGCCGTCGCTTTCTCCGCGGCCGTCTGCCCCAGCTTATTTTGGGCGTCGGAAAGAAGTTGATAGCCACGCTCGTCGTTTGGAAATTTTTGGACGGCTTGAGTCATGTAATCGGCGACGGCAGGAGTATCGCCGACCGCCGCAAAAACGGCGTACACGGAAAGCTGCGGCAAGGGATCGTTTGCGTTGGACGTTCTCGGCCCGAAGTAGGTATCGGGGTTCGACGGTGCGACGGCGACGGCCAGATCGGCCCAGTGACGTGCTTTCGCCTCACCCTTCGCAGTCCCCAACTGGGCCGACTGTAGGCAGGCGTCCAAATCGTTTTGGACATCCAACGCGTTCCGCGCCTGGGTGCCGCAGCCGGACAAAAGCAGCGCGGCGGGCAGCAGAAGACCGGCCTGAAACAGCAAAAGCCGGCGCCGCAATAAATTGAAAGCAAACATCACTGCATTATAGCATAGCGCAGGGTGAAAATTAGATGAAAACCGCATGTTCTTTGCCGGGCGGCGACTGTACGGGAAAAGATGGGAATACTGGAGCATGGATCTGATGCGTTTTGATGTTGCCTGGACTGCACTTTTGGACTGGCTCGGCATTGCTGAAGAGGAGGCGCGGCCCCTGCGCGGCGAAATCCTGACCCAGTACCGTCAGCCGGAGCGGGCGTACCATACCTTGTCTCATGCTCTGCGCGTCCTAGCCGACGTGAAAAAGTTCGCCCACTGGTGGGGCGTCGAAGACTACGGTGCGATGCAGCTTGCCGCCCTGCTGCATGACGTCGTCTATGATACGCACAGCCAGGAGAACGAGGCGCGAAGCGCGGAATTTACCCTCTGGTGGGGACGGGAACTGGGCATCGCACCGGCGATCTACGCCAAAGCCGCCGAGATGATCCGCGCCACACAAGACCACGGGGCGTCGGCGTCATCAGACACGCGCCTGCTTTTGGACGCCGATTTGCTGATTCTGGCGTCCCCGCCGGACGACTACGCCTTGTACCGCCGGGCCATCCGGCGCGAATATGCCTGGGTTCCCGACCCAGACTGGACTGCCGGACGGCGGCGCGTCTTGGAACACTTTTTAGAGCGCGAGCAGATTTATCAGACTCCGAAGCTACGCGGCGCTTTGGAAGCGCCGGCGCGGGCCAACATCGGGCGCGAGCTGTCGGCGCTATGAGCAGGGAACAAAAAAAGCGGGAGACTTGCGTCTCCCGCCTTGATTTTGGGTTGCCTGCGGCGTGCTAAGGCTTGACTACTACAGATGGGGACTAATCCGCAAACTGCGCTTCATAGGGAATGAGACCAAGCCGTGTGGCACGGCGGAACGCCTGCACACGGTTGTTGACATGCAGCTTGTCGTAGACATTTGCCAGATGGAAATCCACCGTGCGCTTGCTGACGAACAGCGTGTCGGCCACTTCCCGGCTGGACTTACCCTGGATGACATGGGTCAGGACTTCGATCTCCCGCTTGGTCAACTTCACGAGATGCGACTCATCGGCGCTTAATGCTCCGCTGGCCGACGGGACCTTCTGGCCTAACATGACTCCTGGGGAGACAGACATAGCTGTCATAGAACTCGCTCCTTTCGCGATGCCGCCTCCACACCCAATTATGGCAGTGTGGCGTCGTTTCGTTAGGGAGCGTTACGGAGGCGTCCAGCTCGGCGGCGGCTGCTGCTGTGCCGGAAGTGTTCACCTGCCCTGGGCGCTGGCGATAAGCGTGGACAGTGATTGTTCCAGCTCTTCTAAACGTTTGGGGCCGAGGACGGCTAAGTATTCGGCCTGCATCTCCTGCTTGACGGCTTCCGCGTCTCGCAGAAAACGCTCTCCTTCTTCCGTGAACGTCACCAGGGTCACCCGGCCGTCAGTGAGATCGGCAGTACGCTTGACATAGCCGTTTTCCTCCAAATCCAGCACAAGCTGGCGCATGGACTGTTTGGTCATGCCCGCCCGTTCGGCGAGCGTCGTCACCGACGTGCCTGCCAGGTCCAGATGCGGCAGCAGGGCGGTGTGAGCCATCGTCAAACGGTCGTGGCCGCGAGCACGAAGCTTGGCGATGCTTGTTTTCGCAAAGGCGCGATGCGCCTGCAAAAACAGCCGTCCAAGGTACGGGTCGCGCCCATACTCAAGCGGATCGGTGTCGGGAGTCATACGCCCAGAGTATACCAGGGTTGACAGAGATTATTTAGACAAGTATACTGTCTAAATAGTAAGCCTTACTTACGAAATAGGAGAAATCAATGATGGCAGTTGTACGCAGCGCTGATGCGCCCACGTTTGAGGTTCCCGGCTTTGAGTTTATCGGGCAGACCGCGCCGAGCCGGGGCGGGACCGAGATTTCCACCTGGCGGCTGACGGTCCTGCCGGGCGCGTCTTCCGCTCTGCACTTTTTGGACCGTGAAGAAGTTTTTCTCGTGCTGGACGGCGCGGTCGTTTTCACGCTGGCCGGCGCAGACATAGAAGCCGGTGCGGGGGACGCGCTTTCGGTCCCCGCGCACACGACGCTGTCGCTTCGCAATCCCAGCGCCGAACCCGCGCATTTGATCGCCTGCCTGCCGTCAGACGGCAAAGCAACGATGGCGGATGGTACGGAAATCGGCACGCCGCCCTGGGCCAAGTAACTGGGGCGGAGTGAGAAACTTAAGACATTTCCCCGGCACGGGCGGCGAACATCCGGTCGTTGAACGCTTTGAAGAACGTGTCGTACTTGCCGCTTGCCTCGGCGGTGCGCTGGGGTTTGACCCGGTCCACCAAGATTTCAGGAGCATCCGGGGTCTCCGTCAGCAGCCGCATGGTCTCGGCGATATACTCGGCGAGCGGCATGGCGTTCGGATCAGAGTGCTGCTGTTCGCCCATCAGCCCGGTCTGGACATACGGCGGGGCAAGCTCGATGACCTGGACGGGGGTACCCTTAAGCTGGTAGCGCAAAGACTCGGTATAGGAATGGAGCGCAGCTTTGGTGGCGTTGTAGGTCGGGGTCATTGCCAGCGGCACGAATGCCAGGCCGGAGGTGACGGTAAGGATAGCTGCGCGGGGCTGGACCGAAAGCTGCGGCAGCAGGGCGGCAGTCAGGCGGATCGGGCCAAGCAGGTTGGTGGTAATCATGGCTTCCGCGTCGGCAACCGCACCTTTTGTGACCGATTCCATTCGCATAATGCCGGCGTTGTGAATGACGGTGTTCAGGGTCGGAAAGCTGGCTTTTATCTGTGCCGCGAAGCTTTGGATGGAGTCCTCGTTGTCAATGTCGAAAACGACCGACTTCATGCCAGGGTTCGCTGCTGTGGTCTCGTCTAAAGCACTCTGGCGTCGGCCTGAGATAACAACTTGGTTGCCGAGTTTGTGGAACGCTTCGGCCAGGCCGCGTCCGATGCCCGACCCGCCGCCGGTGATTAAAATCGTGTTGCCTGTCATGTTCATGGGATGATCTCCTATTCAGTCTAAACTTTATGACTCTGCCGACGCCGAAGAAGCGGCTTCGGCAGCATTGTACTTCTGCTTCGCGGACGCATTCATCTCCGTATTTTGGAACGCAGCGCATCCCCAGCGCTCGTCGCGGCGAACCATCGCGAAGGTTTGAAACTTGTCGTAGGGGACATCAGGCCCCGGCCCGATTCCGCCGATGGTTAAGACCGAGGCGCAATTGTCCCCAAGCCACCGCACGGAAAGGGTCTTGATCAGCATCCGAGTGCCTGCGGGGAACTTCGCGAAGGCAGTTTTGTGAAAGCTTTCAATGTCAGGCCGCCCCGGCACGAACTGCCCGAAAAAAGTGACATAAGTTGCGTCCTCATTGAACTCGGCAGCGAATGCTTGAGCATCGCCTGCGCTCGCCGCGGCACGCATTCGTTCGAGGCAGTGTTCAACCGTATCCGATCTGCTGTCGATCATCTTGCTGGCTCCTTGATTTATGAGTAGACGAGACCTTAGAATGCTTGCAGACCCCTGAGAAGCAGAAACCAGACTTCTTCAAAGTCCGCGTTTATGCCGGGGCTGGACCACTCGGACGTGTGCGCGGGACTGTAAAAGCGGGTGACAGCGCTCAGCACGGCTTTTGCCGAGGCCGCCGGATTGGCGATCCTCCATTCGCTTTGCCGCGTGCCATCCTCTATGATCCGGGTCACCTGCTGCGCCAGTTGGTCTTTGTATGCGCTGACGACTTCCCGCGCTTCTGTCGAGAGTTCGCAGTAAGCCGCAAACAGTTCCGGGTCATCGAGGAGGCGCTGCTGCTTGGCTGTTGTGAGCTGCCGCAGCCAGCGATGCAGCCGCTCCGCCGCCGGCGCGTCTTCCGCCGCAATAGCGGCGAGCGGCCCCAAAAACCGATCCAGCCAGATCTGTACCACCGTATCCCGCAGGTCGGCTTTAGACGCAAAATGCCGGTAGACGCTGCCGTGGCTGACGCCGAGGGCGCGGGCGACATCCACAACAGTCGCTTTGGCCGGCCCGTACCGCCGCAGAACATCTTCCGCCGTTTCTAAAATCTTTTCCCGTGTCAATCCTGCCGTTTCGCTCATCACGTTCCTATTCTACCCTATCAACTGACAAAATACACTTTCTGTCATTTTATTTTTGACAGCGCCGCAAAAAGCCCCGGCAGAAAGCATCTGCCGGGGCCTTTCGCCGATTACTCGCTGAGAGTCGCCATATCAATGACGAAGCGATATTTCACGTCGTTCTTGAGCATCCGTTCGTAAGCCTCGTTGATCTTGGAGATCGGGGTCAGCTCAATGTCGCTGACGATGTTATGCTCGGCGCAGAAGTCCAGCATTTCCTGGGTTTCCGGCAGGCCGCCGATATTGGACCCGGCCAGCGTCCGCCGCTTGCCGGCCAGCGGGAACGCGGACACAGTAGGCGGCGTGTCCGGCAGGCCGACCAGCACCATCGCGCCATCACGCTTCAGAAGGTTCAGGTACATATTGATGTCGTGCGGCGCGGAAACCGTGTCCAGAATGAAGTCAAACGTACTGGCGAGCGGCTTCAAGGCTTCCGGGTCGCGGGTCAAAACGACTTCGTCCGCGCCGAGCCGCTTGGCGTCCGCTTCCTTGCCCGGCGAGGTCGTGAACTGGGTGACATGAGCGCCGAACGCATGGGCGAACTTCAGCCCCATGTGGCCGAGGCCGCCGAGACCGACCACGCCGACATTCTGGCCCGGCTGAACGTTCCAGTGGCGCAGCGGGGAGTAGGTGGTGATGCCCGCACACAGCAGCGGCGCAGTCGCCGCCAAATCTAATTTAGGAGAAATGGACAGCACAAACGACTCGTCCACGACAATGTTGTCTGAATACCCGCCGTAGGCTTCCGAGCCGTCCGGGAAGCGGCTATTGTAGGTAAACACTGTCCCACCAGTATCGCAGTACTGCTCCAGGCCGATTTTGCAGCTTTCGCACGTCCGGCACGAGTCCACCATGACGCCGACGCCCGCCAGGTCGCCGACCTTGAACTTGGTCACGTCGGCACCGACCGCTTTGACCCGCCCGACAATCTCATGCCCCGGCACCATCGGGAACACCGAGCCGCCCCATTCGTCGCGGGCTTGATGCAGGTCCGAGTGGCAGACCCCACAGTAAGCGATCTCCACCTGCACATCCGTCGGCCCGACAGGCCGTCGGTCAAACTCCCACGGCGCGATGGGAGATGTCTTGCTTTGCGCCGCATAGCCTTTGGTATTGCTCATAAATGTTTTCCTCTTACTCTTCTTCGCTGTTAGTCTTGACACAGCGGAATGCAAGAAAGTTTTCCCAATCGGCTATAATTCTAACCAGAGGAACCCGCCATGACACTGACATTGGAGCTTTCAGCCGACGAAGAAGCCGCGCTCGCCACGCAGGCCCGCGCTCGGAACCAGAAGATCGCCGACCGGGCGCATGATCTTTTGTCGGCAAGCCTCGGCTTTGCAGACAGTCCGACGATGAACGACCCTCGGCACGCCGACCTCATCCGCCGCCTGCAAGCTGCCGGACTATTGACTCAACTGCCGACGCATCCAGGACAGCTTCAGCCCTTCCAGCCGATCACCGTGACTGGTCCACCTGTCTCCCAAACGCTAGTAGAAGATCGGGAGCCGCGTTAAGCAATGGCAGTCTACTTTTTTGACAGCAGCGGCATTGTCAAGAACTACATTTCCGAGCAGGGATCTTCCTGGGTCAAAACGCTGGTTGACCCCGCCGCCGGCAACACGCTTTATCTGGCGGAAATTACCGGTGCGGAATTGGTCTCCGCGATTGTGCGCCGCCAGAGGCGCGGGGCGACAACGCCGGCAGACGCGGCCGCAGCTGTTGCGGCCTTCCGCACCGATTTTGTGCGGGCTTTCTTCCGCCTGGACATCACGCCGCTTTTAGTGGCTAACGCCATGCGCTTAATTGAAGTTCACGGTTTACGCGGCTATGACTCGGTGTAGCTTGCCGCCGCGCTGGAGCTGCGCGATTTCTGCCTCGCGTCGGGTCTGCCTATGCCTGTTCTTATCGC
>CAXUNT010000143.1:0-7566 GCA_964252595.1 uncultured Armatimonadales bacterium | reverse complement strand
TGCGTGTTCAGTTTGCGGACTTCATCGGGACGGAAGAGCGGCTGCGGGTAGAGCGAAGCGAGACGGCACGGTGGGTCGCCGAGCGCACTATCTTCGCCGCGCTGTTCGCTGCGGTGATCGGGGGCGGAGCGCTGGGGTGGCTGTCGCGCCGGCAGCTTCTGGGGCTGACGGCGGATTATGCCGAAGCGACCGCGACCACACGGCGTCAAGCCCAGGCGATTCAAGAAAGCGCGGAGCGGCTGCGGCTCACGATAGAAACAGCTTTGGATGCGGTGATCAGCGCAGACGAGCAAGGCATTATCACCGACTGGAACGCGCAGGCGGAAGCGATTTTTGGGCGAAGCCGCGCCGAAGCGATTGGAGCACCGCTGGACCAGACGATTATTCCCGAACGGGACTGGGACCCGCGCCGGCAGGGCCTCGCGCACTTCTTGCAGGGCGAAGGATCCGCGCTGAACCAGCGCATCGAGATCGCCGCCCTGCGGCGGGACGGCTCGGAATTCCCGATTGAGATCGCCATTGTCCCGATCCAGTCGGCGGGCGGCGTCGCGTTCAGTGCGTTTGTGCGGGACCTCACCGAAAGCAAGCGAGCCGAAGCAGAGCGGGAGCGCTTATCTCGCTACAATCAGCTTCTGCTGGATTCCACCGGCGAGGGCATGTACGGGCTGGATATGGCAGGCAACTGCACGTTCCTGAACCGAATGGGCGTTCAAATGCTGGGGATGACAGCGGACGAGGCACAGGGCAAGAACATGCACCGGCTGACCCATTATCACTATGCAGACGGCTCGGAGTATGCGGCCGGCGACTGCCCGATTTACCAAGCACTGCAAAACGGACGAAGCTGCCGGGTGGAAGACGATGTGTTTTGGCGTGCCGACGGCACCGCGTTCCCGGTGGAATACACGTCATCACCGATTGCAAGCGAAGGCCGCCTGCAAGGGGCAGTCGTCACCTTCGCCGACATCACTGAGCGCAAACTCGCCGAAAAAGAACTGCGGGATGCCAAAGACGCCGCCGAAGCGTCTTCGCAGACAAAGTCACAGTTTCTTGCCAACATGAGCCATGAGCTGCGGACTCCGATGAACGCCATTCTGGGTTACTCCGAGATGCTGCAAGAAGAAGCCGAAGACGAAGGACTGGACAATTTCACGCCCGATTTGCAGAAAATCCAAAGTGCAGGAAAGCACCTGCTCGCCTTGATCAACGACATTTTGGATTTGTCCAAGATTGAAGCCGGCAAGATGGAGCTGTATTTGGAAGACTTTTCGGTTCCTGAAATGCTGGCCGATGTGTCGGCGACCGTGCAGACGCTGGTCGCCAAAAAGAACAACACGCTCTCGCTTGCTTGTGCTCCCGAAGTCGGCGCGATGCACGGCGATTTGACCAAAGTGCGCCAGTCCCTGCTGAACCTTCTGTCCAATGCCGCCAAGTTCACCGAAAACGGCACGATCTCACTCGGAGTACGGCGCGACGGAGACTGGTATGTGTTTGACGTCCAGGATACCGGCATCGGCATGACCGCCGAGCAAAGGGCAGGACTGTTTGAGGCGTTTTCCCAAGCCGATGCGTCTACGACCCGCAAGTACGGCGGAACCGGGCTGGGACTTGCCATCACCCGCCGCTTCTGCCGGATGATGGGCGGCGATACGACCGTGCAGAGCGAGCCGGGAATGGGGTCAGTCTTTACCATGCGCCTGCCGATGCGCGTGGGACCGCTTGATACGGCGGAGGAAGCCGGGACGCTTCACGACGCTTTTACGACGGCAGGTGGGCATTCGGGCGACGTGGTGCTGGTGATTGACGACGACCCAGCGGCCCGCGACCTGATGCGCCGCTTTTTGACCCGCGAAGGCTTCCGCCCGGAAACAGCGTCAAATGGCCAAGACGGCCTGCGTCTGGCGCGGGAGCTGCGGCCTGCGGCGATCACGCTGGACGTGATGATGCCCGGCTTGGATGGCTGGACGGTCTTGCAGCGCCTCAAAGCCGACCCAAATACTCAAAACATCCCGGTCGTCATGCTGACAATGGTAGACGACAAGAATATCGGCTTTGCCCTCGGCGCTGCTGACTATATGACCAAGCCGATTGACCGCGCCCGGCTGTCCGCCATTCTCAGCCGCCACCGCTGCGCCGACCGCGAGGCCGGGTGCCGGGTACTGCTGGTGGAAGACGACGCTCCGACCCGCGAGATGATGCGAAGCCTTTTGGAGCGGGAAGAGTGGCAGGTGGAAGAAGCGGCTAATGGCCGGCTCGGGCTGGAGTCTCTTCAGACAACCGCGCCGGATCTGATATTACTCGACTTGATGATGCCCGAAATGGACGGCTTCGAGTTTTCCCGCCGCCTCCGCGAAAAGCCTGAATGGCGGCGCATCCCGGTGGTAGTGCTGACAGCGCATGACCTCTCGGCGGAAGACCGGCGGCGATTAAACGGCGACGTCGAGAAGATCGTCCAAAAAGGTGCGTGGGAACACGGCGTTTTGCTGCATGAGCTGCGCCAACTGGCCGATGCCGCGAGGTCGGAAGGGAACGCTTGAATGCCGCAGATTTTGTTGGTGGAAGACAACGAAGACAATCGGGACATGCTTTCGCGGCGGCTGATCCGCAAAGGCTATGAGGTCGCGCTGGCAAACGACGGCGGCGCAGGGGTGGCGCAGGCCGCCGCGCTTTGTCCGGACCTGATTTTGATGGACATGAGCTTGCCGGTCTTGGACGGCTGGGAAGCGACCCGGCAGATCAAGGCCGCGCCGGAGAGTCAGCACATTCCTGTGATCGCTCTGACGGCTCACGCCATGTCCGGCGACCGGGAAAAGGCGATTGCCGCCGGGTGCGACGATTACGACACCAAGCCGGTTGAGCTGCCGCGCCTGCTGGAGAAGATCGAAGCGCTCCTAGAGTCATCAAGGCAGAAAGAATAAATTTGTGAACGAGAAGGCCCTGGCAGACCTGCGGCACGATTTGCGGACCCCGATTGGTCTGGTAATAGGCTACGGCGAGATGGTGGCCGACGAGCTGGCGGACGCCGGACGCGCCGATCTGCTGGCGGATGTGGAGAAAATCCGCGCGGCCGGCCGCCGCCTGCTGGCGCTGGTGGACGAGCGCCTGCAAGCCGACGCGCTGCTTTTGCCGTCTCCCGTTCAGCCGCTCCCCACGCCACGCCCGAAAGACGCCGCCGAAGAAACCCGAAGCGAGGAAGTCCAAAGCGAAGACGGCGGCCTGCTGCTGATTGTGGACGACAACGAGGACAACCGAGACGTTCTGGCGCGGCGGCTTCAAAAGCTGGGGCATTGGGCGGTCACGGCGGCAAGCGGCCCGGAAGCGCTGAACGTGCTGGCCGAGCAGCCGTTTGATTTGGTGCTGCTGGATATCATGATGCCGGAGATGGACGGCTACGAAGTGCTGCGCCGGATCAAAACGGAGCCGCAGACCCAGCACCTGCCGGTAATCATGATCTCGGCCCTAGACGAGCTGGAAAGCGTCGTGCGCTGCATTGACATGGGCGCGGCGGATTACCTGCCGAAGCCGTTCAACCCCACCCTCCTGCGGGCGCGGGTCGGAGCCAGTCTGCGGGAGAAACGCGCCCGTGACCGGGAGCAGCGCCGCACCGCCGAGCTGGCCGAAAGCTACCGGCGTTTGCGCGAACTAGAGCGGCTGCGGGACGATTTGACCTATATGATCGTCCACGATCTACGGACGCCGCTGACATCGCTGCTGTCCGGCCTGCAAACCGTGCCGCTGATCGGCGATCTGAATTCCACGCAGTCGGAAATGCTGGACATTGCGACCGACGGCGGCGAAACTCTGCTCGGCATGATCAACGATCTTTTGGACGTGGAGAAAATGGAGCAGGAGTCTGTGCCGCTCTCGCGTGTGCCGCTTTATGCCGAAACCCTGATCGCCCAGGCATGTTCGCAGGTCACGCTGCTGGCATCCGCCGAGAACTTGACGCTGACGCCGGACACTGCCCCGGCCCTACCGGAGTTTCAGGGCGATGAGGACAAGCTCCGGCGCACGCTGGTCAATTTGATCGGCAATGCGATCAAGTTCACACCGCGTGGGGGAACGGTGACGGCCGGCGCCTCGCGCGGCAGCGCGAGCGACCTTTTATTCTTTGTCCGCGATACCGGCGAAGGCATCCCCGCCGAGTCTTTGGAGCGCATCTTTGAGAAGTTCGGCCAAGTGGAGAACCGCCAAGCCGGGCGCAAGATGTCCACGGGCCTGGGGCTGACGTTCTGCAAGCTTGCGGTGGAAGCGCATGGCGGGAAGATTTGGGCGGAAAGCACGCCGGGCGTCGGCAGCGTCTTTTTCTTCACCCTGCCGCTCACGGAGGCTTAAAAACTGTACAAAAACTAGGGCGGTTGAAACCGCAGCAACAAGTACGCGAAACCTGCCTTCGCAGGTTAAGACGAAATCTCAGTCCGCGAAGGCGGACTTCGTGCTTTCGTTGCCGCGGTTTTAACCGCCCGACATCCTCTGCCCACAGTGTCTTAACCGGGTTCAGCCCGGCGCATTTCTTCCCGGCGCATCGGCATCCGGTCAATCTGCTCCGTAAGCTCGTGCAGGCGAACGGGAGAGTAACTCCCGGACGCAACGTGACCGTCTTTGCCGATCAGCAGCGTCCGGAACTGTCCGGGCTTGACGCCGTAGCGAGTCCGCAGGGCTGCGCCTTTATTTCCGCCGTGTTCCAGATAATCAAAGCGCAGCAAGTCGCGCTCTTGGAATCCGGCGGCGCTCTTGGCCAGCAGCGTGTTCTGTGTCTGCCAGCGCGGATCGGACCGGCTCGGCGCGAACACCAGCAGCAGACGGTTTTTGTTTCGGTACTGGGACAGATCGCTCTGAGCCAGCGTCAGCGCGGGCATCGGCGCGACGCCGAGGGTCAGAACAAATAGGACGGACTTATTCATGGCGCAATCTGAGCTTATGAAAACCCTAGCACGGGATGCGGGACATAGGCGGCTTCCAGAGACGCGATTTCTTCCGGCGACAGCGTCACCGACAGCGCCTGCACGGCGTCTTCTAAGTGGTGCGGCTTGGTCGCGCCGATGATCGGAGCCGTGATGACGGGCTTCGACAGCACCCAGGCCAGCGCAATCTGGGCACGGGGAACGCCTCGCTCGGTGGCCAGCGCTGCGACCGCTTCCACGACTTTTTTGTCGGCGTCTTCGGTCGTCTTGTAAAGCGTCTTACCGAACTGGTCGGTCTCCGTGCGGGCTGTCGTCTCGTCCCAATCACGGGTCAGCTTGCCGCGTGCCAGCGGACTCCACGGGATGACCCCGATGCCTTGGTCGGCGCAGAGGCCGAGCATTTCGCGTTCTTCTTCCCGGTACAAGAGGTTGTAATGGTCCTGCATGGACACGAACCGGGTCCAGCCGTGCCGGTCCGCCAGATACAGCGCCTGGGCGAACTGCCAGGAGTACATAGAAGACGCGCCGATATAGCGTGCTTTGCCGCTTTTCACGACATCGTGCAGGGCTTCCAGCGTTTCTTCAATGGGAGTGTCATAATCCCAGCGGTGGGTCTGGTACAAGTCTACATAGTCGGTGCCGAGGCGCATGAGGCTGGCGTCAATCTCGCGAAAGATCGCTTTACGGGACAGCCCCGCGCCGTTCATGTCCGGGTGCATCCGGCCATGCACTTTGGTTGCAAGGACCACTTCATCACGCTTGGCAAAGTCTTTCAGCGCCCGCCCCGTGATTTCCTCTGAAGTGCCGTCGGAATAGACATTGGCGGTATCAAAGAAGTTGATGCCCAGTTCCAAAGCCCGCTGAATGAATGGCCTGCTGGTTTCTTCATCCAAAGACCACGGGTGCGCCCCGCGCTCCGGGATGCCGTAGCTCATGCAGCCGAGGCAGATGCGCGAGACTTTAAGACCGGTTTTACCGAGTTTTTTGTATTCCATAAGTTTGTTACCAAAGAGCGGAAGCCCCGGCGCTGAAAGTGCCGGGGCTTATGTTTTATTTTTCGCCTGAACCCGGCTCAGACATCTTGCGATGGACTTCGGCGGAGAGGGTCGGCGGCGTCAGCTCCGTCGCGAGGCCCATGGCTTTCGTTTTCAGCGACCCGGCGATGACCTTGTCTTTGCCCGCCATCAGCGCCTTGAAGCCGTCCCGCGCAACATCGGCAGGATCGTCTTTCTTGCTTGCGCCTGCCGCCGTGTCGTCCATGTCGGCCCGGTGGAAGAAGTCGGTCTCAGTCACACCCGGCAGCAGCGCCGTGACAGAAACGCCGGTGTCTTTCAACTCGTTGCGGAGAGCTTCGGCGAACGAAAACACGAATGCTTTGGTTGCGCCGTAGACGGCCTCAAACGGCGCGGGCATGAGGCTGGCGATGCTGGCCGTAAACAGCATCCGCCCGCTGCCGCGCACACTCATGTCCTGAGCCATGTGCTTGGCGAGGTGGATCGTCGAGATGCAGTTGAGATGAATCATGTTAATCTCGGCGTCAAGATCCGTTTCGCGGAAGTCGCCGCCGACCCCGACACCAGCATTGATGGCGATGGCGTCTACCGGCTGCCCGCCCGATTTGATGGCTTCGTAGACCGTTTGGACGCCCTCTTTGCGAGCAAGATCGGCGCCTACAGTCCTCACCGATGCGCCGAGGCTTTCAACCTCGGACGCAGCGGCAGGCAGCCGGTCATCCGGCTCGGCGGCAAGAAGAAGATCAAAGCCGTTGCGGGCGAACTCTTTGGCGAGTTCCAGACCGATGCCGCTGGACGCGCCGGTCACGACGGCAAAAGGTTTCGTGCTGCTCATAGGTATTACCTCAGTCAAAAATTGCGACGCAGTGGGTAGCGCCAATGCGTTATTGCCCATTCCGCTTCGCTTTTACGCTTCTCCCCAAAAACACGCAAAAATCATTGTTGACATTAAGCGTCCAGGCGTGTATTATAACGTACCATTGCATTGTGTTTTTTAGAGGAGTATTCCATGACACGAACTGTTTCCGCACTGCCGCTGGTCATCGGCTTAGTTCTAACTGCCGGAGCCGCTTACGCTCAGTCCGATGCTTATTTGTATGTCGGAGCCGACGCCAACCAGCAAAACCGGGCGTTCGGCACAGCCACCGTCAGCGCAGCCGGGACAACCGCGTCGGGCATCTTCGCGTCTATCAACGCCGGTCCCGCCACGACCGACTACAAGGGCCTGTCCGTGTTCGGCGACGGCCAAGATAGCAGCCAGATTACGGTGACGGGCGGGACGTTTCAGCAGCTTCTCGCGGACGGCCAGGGCACCAGTATCAACTTGGTCGGCGACAACTTGGCCCAAAGCAGCAGCTTTTATTTTGACAACAGCGGCGACTCCTGGTATACCGTCACCGGCACATTGGAGCAGGACCAGACCCCGTTCACCGCGCAGTGGTACCGTCCCAGCACCGGCATTTTGGAGTTCAACGGCGCCCCCGCTGTTCCCGGCGCCGCGCCCGTTCCCGAGGCCTCAACGGTCATTTCTTTCGGTCTGCTTTTGACGGGCGCGGCTTGGCTCGCCGTCAAGCGCCGCAAAGCAGTGTGATAGATAGCTAACCAATGGTGCTAGTTTGTGTTCGGGTTCGGCAAGGTCGTTTAGAATA
>CAXUNT010000142.1:0-7665 GCA_964252595.1 uncultured Armatimonadales bacterium | reverse complement strand
GGACGCCAGCGCGAGCGGAATGGCGCTTGACGACGTAAACCACTGGTGCATGAAAACCGACCAGAACACCGTCACCAGCACGAGTTCCCCGTAGGAGTGCACATACCCGGTCGCCGCGACGCCGAGGGCGCTCACGCAGAGACACAGGGACGCGATCCGCGCCTCGGCAAACCGCGCAAACACCGCCGCGATCGCCACCGCCAGCAGCCCCGGTATCTCGCGCGTGGACTCCAATCCACCCATCTGCACCGCATGGATGCCGAGCGTTTCGGTGATAAAATTGATAAAGACCGCGCCGTAGACGGCAAACCCGAAGCCAAACAAAAAGACCGCTGCCGAAAATAGCCGCCAGTCCCGCTGAAGCGGGAAGCTTTGGGGAGGAGTAGAAGGAGAAAGTGTTTGAGACATTGCCGCTTATTATACCCGACCTCTTCTCATCCCTGGCAGGCCGGGCGAAAGCGTGTTTTGTTTTTGCCGGCGTTGACAGCCGCTTCCTCCTGTGCCATACTTCTTCCATGCCCTCTTCCGCTTTTTCCGTTCGCGAGCTTTCTTCTCCCGCCGATCATGTGCTTTGGAATACGTTTGTCGGGCGTGTCCCCGAAGGCGACGTGCTGCAATCGTGGGAATGGGGCGGCGTCAAAAGCCAGGACTGGTCGCCCCTGCGGCTCGGCTTGTTTGACGGGGACACGCTGGTTGGCGGCGCGGCCCTCCTCAAACGCAAGCTGCCTTTGGTGGGAAACTTTTACTACGCCCCGCGCGGGCCGCTGCTGACGGACTGGACAAATGAATCAGCTTTGACGGCGCTGCTGGAGGCGATCAAGAAACGCGCGGCGGCCGACGGCGCGGCGTTTCTGAAAATTGACCCGGCGGTTCCCGCCGAGCGTACCGATGCCACGGCGCTGCTGACGAAACACGGCTTCGCGCCGCCGGCGACCGCCGATGTGCAGGGGTTCGGCGGCACGCAGCCGCGCTGCGTCATGCAGCTTGACCTGGCAGGGCGCACCGAAGCCGAACTACTGGCATCATTTAAGCCGCAGACCCGCCGCAACATCAAACTGGCCCAAGAAAAACACGGCGTCGAGATGGTGCCGGACTTGACCCGCGACGATTTGATCATCTTCAATGATCTGATGCAGGTGACGGGGGCGCGGAACGGCTTCCGGCCCCGCCCGCTGTCCTACTTCCAGACCCTGTGGGACCATCTGGTTCCGGCGGGCCTCGCCAAGCTGTTTATGACCCGCTACAACGGGCAGATTCTTTCCGGGGCTTTGTGCTTCGTCATCGGCGACAAATGTTGGTACGTCTACGGCGAGTCGGCAAACGAACACCGAAATGTCATGCCGGCCTATGCGATGCAGTGGGCGATGATCCGCTGGGCGCGGGAACTTGGTTGTACTTGGTACGATTTCCGCGGCGTCAGCCCGCGCCGCCGGGCCGAAGGCGAAGCGGCGGCGGATTTAGAAAAAGAAGACCATTTGCAGGGCCTCAATCGGTTCAAGGAAGGCTTCGGCACCCGCTACGTCGAGTACGTCGGCGAGTTTGACCTGGTCTACAGCAAACCCGCCTACTGGATTTACACGCAGGGCAAGCCTGCCGCTCAAAAGCTGGTGCGGCGATTGAAGCCGCGCTGACCCCTCCCTGCAAACTTACGAGCATTATTCCGATAGAAAAGAAAGAACTGCCGATGAGGAAGCACGTTATGCCTCGCGGGATTGAAGATCAAAGGTGGAGTTGGCAAGGGCAGAAGGGACGGGAACGCGAGGCACGAGGGCATAAATGCCCTCGCTGGGGCGCGCGGACGCCAATGACCCGCCTGCGCGGGGCAGGAGTGTTCTTCTGTTATCTTCCGCCACGAAGGTGGCGGCTAGGCGCTTCGCCTCCCAGCGAGGGCATTTATGCCCTCGTGCCTTTCGTCCTGCTCCTGCTCTGCGCTTTGTCAAATGCCCCGGCTCATGCCGAAAAGAATTTGGCCCGCCCGCCTGGAACAACCCGTTACGGCACGATGGTCCATGAGCTGAACGCGCTCTTGAAAGATAATCGTCTGCATGAGAAGCGCATGACGCTGACCAGTATCGGCCACTCTGTGCGCGGGCGAAATCTCTGGATGGTGACGCTTGGCACCGGCCCCAAGCGGCTGTTTTATTTGTGCCGCCAGCATGGGCATGAGCCGGCGTCCACCGAAGGCGCATTAGCGTTTATCAGCGAATTAGTAAAAGCCGAGGACGGTACGCCGGCAGCCGGTTATCTTCAAGCTGTCACGGTCTATGTGGTCCCGATAGCGAACCCGGATGGCTCGGAAGCATTTTTGCGGCACAACGCACACGACGTAGACTTGAACCGGGACTGGATCAAGCGGACGCAGCCGGAAACACGGGCCTTGTATGCCGAGATCAGTCGCCTGCACCCCGACTTGATGACAGATCAGCATGAGCTGTATCCAAACGACACGCGCCCGGACTTCACCGAAGTCGTGGCCGCCGGCAGCGGCGCATCGGCAAATGTGATTGCCGCCTGCGAAGACGCGCAAACGGTCGTTTCCGGCGCAATGGCCGCCGAAGGGGTTCCAGTCGTCAATCACACGATCACCGACACCCATCCGGCCCGGCTGGCGCATCGGTTCAACAGCATCAATCTCGGCATCCCGACCGTGCTGTTTGAAACAAACCGCCTGACGGACAGTGGCCGCACGGTCGCCAAACGCGCGGTGGCCCACGAAAAGTTTATGATGACGCTGCTGCGCTTTCTTGGCGGCGACCGCGATGCGCTTGCCGCCGAAGCCGCTCGGCAGCCGCTTCTGCCCGCACCGACCGAACAAAAAGGCACCGATTGAACGCACACTTGGGCAGCGCCTGGATTGAAGTCAGCCGTGCCGCGCTCCGCCACAACTTCGGCGCGGTGCAGGCGCTGGCCGGGCCGGACGTGCAGACAATCGCCGTAGTCAAGGCCAATGCATTCGGGCACGGGGCAGGGGAAACGGCCCGGACGTTCCAAGAAGCCGGCGCGGACTTCTTCGCCGTGACAACGCCTGCCGAGGCGCTGGAGTTGCGCGAAGCGGGCATCACCGGGCGCATTCTCGTTTTTCTGCCGCCGCTTTGGGACCAAGTGGACGCGCTGCTGACGGCAGGCTGCGATCTGACAGTGTGTGATCGGGAAACTGTTGCGGCAGTCTCCGACGCCGCCGTGCGGCTGGGGGTGACGGCTTCTGTGCAGTTGAAAGTGGACACCGGTATGGGGCGTTTGGGCGTTTTGCCCGGCGACACTCTGGCTGTCGCACGGCAGATCGCCGACGCGCCCGCGCTGCGCTTTGCCGGCATCTACACCCACTTCGCGCGAGCTTTGGAGAAAGACGAAGCGGCCACCAGAAAACAGTTTGCGGTTTTTCAGAAAGTGCTGGCGGAACTGGAGGCAAACAAGATCAATCCCGGCCTGCGGCACTGCGCGAACTCGGCGGCGCTGATGCGTTTCCCCGAAATGCGCCTGGATGCCGTCCGGCCCGGCACGATTCTGTACGGGCAGTACCCTTCAGCAGCCGTGCCGCGCTCGCTGTCGCTGCAAGATACGTGGCGGATGCGGGCGCGGATCGTGAGTGTACGCGATCTGCCTGCCGGAAGCTCGCTCGGCTATGGGGGTGAGTTTGTGGCACGCCGCCCGTCAAAAATCGCTGTTCTGCCGGTCGGCTATGCCGACGGGTTCACGGCTTCGCCGCAGAGCGCGTCAAGAGGTCTGCGCGGCCTGCGTCAGTTGTTCCGCCCTGCACCGGTTACGGTGACGGTCCGCGGCTCCCGCGCGTCGGTCGTCGGGCGGGTCGCGATGCAGACCTGCTTAGTAGATGTCACGGACATTTCCGATGCAGAAGCCGGAGATCTTGTCGGTATTCCTGCCCGGCGGCTGATGGCAAGCGCCCGCCTGCCGCGCATTTTCGTTGAGCATTTTAAGTGATGGGTTTCTTAGGGGCAACTGGAATAAAAACAAGACGTGGGAATAAATTCCGACGCTGTGGGGCGCAGACGCCCAATATCCGCCTGCGCGGACGAAGACCGGATTACCTCTTACGGCTGCCTTACTCTTCGTCCGCGCAGGCGGACGCTGGGCGTTTCGCCCCACAGCGTCGGAATTTATTCCCACGCTTCTTCTCGCCACGCCTTTTCCTGCTGCTCTTTCTGCTTCTCTCTGCTGTTCCTGTGTCGGCAAAACCCGCCCACATCACCACCTGCGCTCAGATTACCACTTACGCCGAAATGGCGGCGCGGCTGCAAGCGGACGCCCAGCGCTCGCCGCTCGTGCGGGTTGCCTCGCTCGGCAAGTCGGCAGGCGGAACGCGGCAGGTCTGGCTGGTTCGCCTCGCCGACCCAAAAACCAGTCCCGCACAAACCCAGCGAATTTTGGTGCTGTGCCGGCAGCACGGCGACGAGCCGGCATCCACCGAAGCGTTGCTGCGGCTTATCCACGGGATTGCATCCGGCGGTGATCCGGGCCTTCGCTCTGCATTATCTCGCGTCACGCTGTATGTCGTGCCAATGGTCAATCCCGATGGGGCCGGGGCGGGAACCCGCGTCAACGCACACGGCGCAGACCTCAACCGTGACTGGGGCCGCTTCACCCAGCCGGAAACGCGGGCCGTCGCCGCAGCAGCGAAATCTATCCACCCCGCGCTGGTGATAGATGCACACAACTGGGACGGCAGCGACGAGTATGACGCCGACTGCCTGGAAATCCCGCGCGAGATGGAGTCGGTCCAGGGACGCGCCGCGCACGCCTGGCAGCATCAAGAAGTTCAGGATTTGGCCCGCTCCGGGTATGCCGTCCATCCCACCGCCTGGGGCGACAGCTCCGACCCGCACCTCGCGCATCGCTGGTTCCTGCGTCAAGGCATCCCCAGCGCCTTGGTTGAGACGCATTTCGGCTCGCTCGCCGACCGCGCCGACTTTGAGCGCCGGGAAGGGATGTACGCGGCGCTGGTCCACAGCCTCGCCCGGCGTCCGACATCACCCTGGATACAGCAAGCGTCCGCAGACACGGACGAAGCCGCGCTGTTCCCGCCGTTACCTGCGGCAAGCGCCACTCGGCAGGCCGCGGCTCTTCCCCGGCAGAAAGATTCCTGGCTGTGGGCGTTCGGCTTGTACGCGCTGGCGCTTTGGGGAATGAGCCTGCGGAAGCCGGAAGAGGCTCGCCCCAAGTGCCCTGCCGCCCATTATTCTTACCCTTCCAAACGAGATAAAACCGAGACGCTCCTGCGCTCCCGCCGGCGGAGCGGGGTGCGTCTGCCGCCCTTGTCCGGTTTGGAACGGCGCTGTAAAACGCGCGTGTGTCCCTGTCCGGTGGCAGATCGGCAGCCTGAGCGTCGCTCCACAGGGCGGTGAGACAGTTGACACTCCGCGCGGAGGCAGGTATACTCGTGAAACTAGGGCGAGTAACTCAGTGGCTAGAGTGCTTCCTTTACACGGAAGAGGTCGGGGGTTCGAATCCCTCCTCGCCTACCACTTGCGTTTTCTTAATGCGGCGGGTATAATCCGCGACACAGGGACCTTGAGACGAAGTTTTCGCTTCACGCGCAAAATGCAAGCCGCCTTAGCTCAGTTGGTAGAGCACTCGACTGAAAATTGAGGTGTCATCGGTTCAAGTCCGGTAGGCGGCATAGCTTCGACCATTTGCCATGATGAAGGGAGAGCAGCCGCTCTCCCTTTTCCTCTGTCTGCACATATCCTATGGCGTCTGAACTGCGTGCATTTTCCATTGTCGGCCAGCGCGGCGCTCCGCTTTTGGAGCCGCCGGGGAACACGCGGGCGTCGCTGCTGCGGGCTGTCGCCGCCGGGGCGACGATGCTGGAAGTGGATGTCCGGCGCACCCGCGACGATGCCTTAGTGCTGGACCGGGAAAACGTTCACCTGCTCGACGGCGAAGAAGTGCCGCTGCGCGACCGTTCTTTATCCCAGTGGCAGCAAAACGGCGGCGAATGGGGTCAAACGCTTTTAACGCTTGAGGATGTTCTGACGCTGGCCCAGGACGCCGAGGTCGGCTTGATGCTGGACTTCAAGGAACCCGGCACCGAAGGTCTGGTTGCCCGGACCGTCCGCAAGTCAAATTTTCCCCTGGCTCATCTCCTGATCGCCGGGGCCGGGGACGTTCCCCGCCGCATTTTGCGCGGCCTGGACCCGCGTCTGCCCCTGTCCCACTCGCTGGACCTCGGCGACGCCGCCCTCATCACGCCTCGCCTGCTTCTGGAGCTTGACACCGAAGCCGTCACCTGGCATCACCGCCTGCTCACGCCGGAGCTGGTCCAAATCCTCCACCGCCGCGACATCCTCGTGTATGCCACCGGCACCGAGCTGACCGAAGATATGCGCCGAATGCACCATGTCTGCCGCGTAGACGGCATCGTCACCTCCAGCCCCGACATGCTCAAACAAATCATCGGCTAATTCTGTCGGTTAATCTTTTTTTGCCAATTTGTTCGCTTCCCGCTCCCGCCGTCCATATCCCTCTGTCAGCGTCACCAACAGGAACGGATTATGCAGGACAGCTCCCTACTTACCCAGTACGCCCAAAACGGCTCCGAAGCCGCCTTTTCGCAGCTTCTCGCCCGGCACCTGCCGCTCGTTTACCGCACCTGCCGCCGCGAGCTTCCTTCCGACGCGCTGGCCGAAGACGCCGCCCAGGTCGTCTTTCTGCTGCTGGCCCGCAAAGCCAAGACCCTTCGCGCCGGTCCTAGCCTTGCCGGCTGGCTGTACCAAACATCCATTTTCGTCGCCAAAGACATCCGCAAGCAGGAAGCGCGTCGCCGCCGCGGAGAAGAAGCCGTCATGCAGGAAGCCGTTCACGCTCACATTGCCCCCACGCCCGAATGGGACACCGTCGAGCCGCTTCTGAACGCGGCTTTGTCCATCCTCAAACCTGCCGACCGCGACGCTGTCCTGCTGCGCTTCCTGGAAGGCCATACGCTCGCCGAAACCGGCACCCTCTTAGGCGTCTCCGAAGACGCCGCCCGAATGCGCTGCGCCCGCGCATTGGAAAAGCTGCGTCGCCACTTAACGGCCCACGGAGCCGCCGTCACCGGCGCTGCTCTCGCCGCCCTGCTCACCGCCGAAGCCGCCCGCCCTGTCTCTGCCCAAGCCGCGTCCGCCGTCACGCAGGGGGTGCTTCAAGCGACGCGCGGTGCCTCCGGGCCGTTGGGTATTCATTCTCACCTGCCAGGCGCAAATCTGTATCAGCTCGCGCAAGGGATTCTACTCGCTATGAAGATCAAGACCGGCATTATTGCCGCAGTCACCATTATCATCGCTCTTACTGCCGGCGGCATAGCGTACAAGCAGTGGCGCCAGCGGCCTGCTTTCACCCCGCAAGAAGCGGCAAGTCTCCGTGAGGAATTCATAACCCCTGTTGTCAGCAACAAGAATGAAAGCACAAATGCTTGGCTCCATGAAATCGCCAATCGACAGCGTAACCCTTACTTAAAGGGTGTTGTGCTTCAAGTGGATGACAGAATGGGTGCTGGCGACTCATTCGGGGAAGCATTCGCCAAATCTCCCGAAGTTTTCGGCAAGCATTTCATTTCTGTATGGAACCAAGCGGAGCATACCAAGAACCGAGCAGAAGCAAGAAACATGATAAAACAGCTAAGTAATCATGCAAAAGAAAGTCGGTATTTTGTGCCGACCTGTGCGAGAA
>CAXUNT010000141.1:0-7794 GCA_964252595.1 uncultured Armatimonadales bacterium | reverse complement strand
GCGCTGGCCGCCCTGCTGGCCGCCGAAGCCGCCCTGCTGGCCGCCTTGTCCAGTCTGACCGGCACCTGATGGGTAGTTAGGCAGAACTTCTACAACGCCGGTTTGTCCGACAAGCTGTGCAATATAGTAGGCGTCGTAGCTGTCAATCGGAATTGTATAGTAACGCTTCGGCTGATTGGCATCGGTCACCGGCTCAGCTGCCGTATTGCCTGCCGCGACACTGACCGCAGGAGTCGCAGCCGCCTGCTTAACTTTAATCTGGTACACGCCGTTGTCCACACTGAACGTCAGCGGCGGGTTGCCGGAACCTAAAAGCTGGTTCAGCGCGACCGAGAACGGCACATCGCTGACATTGATGTTGGCGTATCCCTGCACGCCGGAGTCAATGTTGTAGCTTCGGATGCCGGCGCTGCTGAATAGAGTCCGCAGCGCCGTCTGGATTGGAACGTTGATCAAGTTCAGTGAAATCGGCTTGCCGCTGTCGGCTGCTACGGCGTCCTGAGCCGATGCGGGCGCAGCCAGCATCGGTAGACCGATCAAAGAAAGCGCTCCGAGCGCAAGCAGAACATTTGTTGTATTTGTTTTCATCTGGTGTCTGTCCTTTATCCTGGATTAAACTGAGGCGGAGCGCCGGGCCCGTTGTAGCCGCCCGGCGGGTAGTACGGCGGGCCGTTGTAATTGCCCGGCCCGCCGTTGATTGTCCCCTGATCCGGGGTGCCGGCGGAAAGAGGCAGGTTGATCACAGCACCGCCGGCAGTGCGGAGTGTGATGCTGTTCGTTTGAATGTTTTGTACCTTACTGCCATCAGGCAGCGAGTCGCCAGGCTTGACCGTTTGAGACTGCCCGCTGACTTCTAAAATCGCATTGATGCCGTCAGTGCCGGTGATGACACCCGACAACCGGTAGTTCGCGGCGGGGTCCGTCTGCCCATTCACCTGCGCTTCCAAGCCAGGAATAACCGGCGGCGGTTGCGGGGCAGGCGGGCGGATTTGGAACAAGTTTAACGGCCCGATCTGGTCACGCAGCGGCGGCTTTGGCCCAAGAAGACGGGCGTTTGCAGCAGCGAGTTTTTTCGCGCCGTTCGGAATCTGAAACGGATCCGGGACAGCGAGCGGCTTGACAGTGTTGGCATTGATCTTCGGCGCTCCCGCCGCCACCGACTTGCCGGGAATGCCTCGTGGAATGCCGGGGGCTGCCCCTGTCGGCAATCCCGGCGCACTCCCGCCCGGCACCGGCGGAACTCCCGGCGGATAGCCTGGTCCAGGTCCCCCCGGCGGCACTCCAGGCGGGCCGCCGCCGGCGACAGGAACGGGTACCGGGGCAGAGCCGCCGCTAAACGCGCCCAATTCCCAGGCAATCAGGCCGCCCGCAATCACAAAGAAGAGGACCGCGATGGTTGCCACAATCGGCAGGTTCTTTTTGTCTTTCAGCCATTCCATAGATTATCTCAACTCGAACATTATCTCAGATCAACAAACACTCTTATGTGCTTTTCGGCAACTGCGGCTCAGATCTTTTCCGGAACCCTTAGCCCAGCTAGCCGCCGGCAGCGGCGCTGCGAGGCGGTGCTCCGCGCAGACCGCCGACGCCTGGCGCTCCACCGGGATAGCTACCGCCGCCTGGATAGCCGCCACCGCCAGGAAAGCCCCCCGGCGCTGCTCCTGCACCGGTTCCTGTCCCGGCTTCGGGAATAATCGGTCCGAGCTTGGTATCATTCTGCGGAAAGATGTACAACGTTGCAGTGTAACTCCCTGTCATGTACGGGCTGTTGCCGGTCAAGGACAAGTTATCTACCAGCACCAGGCGGTTGAAATACTGCCAGTCGTAATACTGCTGCAAGATGTGCCGGAAGTCGCCGGACACGGTGATCGTCCCCAGTGGAATGACGACCGGAGCTGCCGTGATGTCGTTCGGCGAAACGGGCGGGGCGGGCAAAACCACTTGTGTGTCCGACTTCGCGCCCGGTGTTGCCCGAAGCTGATGCTGGATGTCCGGCCCTAGATAGCGGGTCAGCTCGTAAGTGATCTGTTTGAGCGCCAAAGTCCGGTTGCTGACGTCGTAGCGAGGCATCCGGGCAGCGGACTTCACAGCCCATTGGAACTCGATTTGCTTGACTTGCAGTTTGGCATCGGCAAGCTGCTTTTGGGCGGTTCGCTGGGCCTCCGGGGTGCTGTCCGGGTAGTTCTGGTCGTAAATTGCCTGCTGGGCAGCAGTCTGGTCAAGGGTCGGCTTGATCATCAGAAAGAAAATCCCAGCAACGGCCAGCAAGCTGAGCGCGGCTCCAATTGCCGCGACGACCCAAGGGCTGATTCGGTTCATTTTCATTGGTTGTTACCCTTATGCCGCACGCGCCGGAACACCGGCAGGCACACCAGGGGCACCTGCACCGGGATAGCCGCCAGGTGGACCCCCAGGATAACCACCAGGGCCACCGCCAGGATAGCCACCGGGGCTTGTCGCGCCGCCAGCCGGAGCGCCGCCGGGAGGAACCGGCGGGGTCAACGGCTCTTTCAGCGTCGCGGTCACATTGATGTCAAAGCCTTTCGGGACAGTCTTGACGACAACGCGGCGCAGGGCTTTCTGGTAAAGCTGCTCACGAATTGCGGGCGAGGCGAATGGGCTGATCCCGCGTCCGGCCACCCGCAGGAACGCGAGGCTGTAGGTTCCGGTCTGCCCGCCGCCTGCACCGCCACCTCCATACCCGCCGCCGTATCCACCGCCACCAGGAGCGCCAGCACTGTTTTGCTGGCCGCCCGTGCCGCCAACAGCGATCTCCGCCGGGGGTGGCCCGACATCCGGCGGGATGTTTGTGGCACCGTTCGGGCCAAGTGCGTCCGGCGTGAAGTTTGCGGGTGCGCCCGCGCCCGCTTGGCCGCCCGGACTGCCACCTCCTGCACCGGGATAGCCACCTCCTGCACCGGGAAATCGCCCGCCGGGTCCGCCGCCGGAGAAACCGCCTGGCGACGAGCCGCCCCCGCCGGCACCGCCCGCTGCGCCGTCGGCGAAGACCAGAACGCCGTCCAAATAGTACAAGTGCCGGATGTTATCGGGATAAGCCGGAATATGATCCACAGCAACGGTCGAGAAGTCCGGCTCATGGTACATGACCTGCAAGTACTGTCCGACCGTCTCAACACTAGGAGAATAGGCTTTGATCGCCATTGTCGGCCCGGTAATTGCAGCGCCATCATAGATGAAGCTGGAACGCGGCGTCGTCTGGGCAAGCTGAGCATATTTGGCAACCCATTTGCGGGCGTAAGCATCCACGTCGGTGACAAATTGAAGCTTTTGCTGGATCGGCCCAACCTGCGCGATAGTCGCGGTCGCTTCCGCTTTCAGAGCGTCGGTCTTGCCCTTGCCTGCAACGGCATCGCTGGCTTCCTGAGTGAGAGTGGTCAGCTTGCCGTGCAGGTAGAAGTAGGCTGCGAGGGGCAAAGCGACGCTCAAGGCAAAAAGAGCCACGAACGGCGGAATCAGCCTTTTGGCCCGGCGGACCTGCTGGACATACGGCGGCAGTAAGTTGATTCGAAGCATAATTCTCTCAGTGTGGTCGGCTTAGTTAGCAGCGGGAGCCGCCGCTTTAGGCGCTTTAACAGGCTTGGGAGCCTTTGGCAGCGGGTTCGCGCCGAAGACAACGTCGCGGGCGGCAAGGCCGACAGCGATGGTAAAGGCCGGAACAATCGTGGCGAGGTAGGCCGGGTCAAAGTGCTTAGACGTCACCTCAAGGCCATCCAATGCATTGGCGACCGCGACCGGCGTTTGCAGCTCGTTTTGCAGGAACGCCGCAAGGTTGGTCAAGCCCGCCGAGCCGCCGGTCAAAAGAACCCGGTCCACGGAAATTTGCGCGCCACGGCTGCGGTAGTAGTCCAGGGAGCGGCGGATTTCCGCCGACAGCTCCTGCAAGACCGGCGCCATTGCCTCAAATACATCGTCGCGCAGACGGCTTTCATCCATCCCACCGGCAGCCGGCGGCAGGCCGAAGCCATCGTCCGGAGGTGGCATAAACGCGGGCGGAACATCCGATACGGCCGGGCGCGCCAGGTTCAAGGTGCGTCGGGTCATCGGCTGGGTGCGCGTCATGTCGTCCGGCCCGCCGTCGAGCCGCGCGGACGGAGCGCTGCGGAACGCACTGCCGAAGTCGCCGTCTAAATTGGCGTTTAAGTCAAACGGGTTGTCGGCAGCATCGTCGCCGAGACTGAACCCTTGGTCGTCGCCGAATTCCGGTGCTTCATATCCGCCTTCGGTGTCATAGGCCGTGCCGGTGTAGACTGCCATGCGGTCAAGCTGAACCATGCCGTAGTCACGCTTGACCCGCTCGGCCTGATCAATAGTATACTGCAAGGATTCAGCGATGGCACGGGTCAAGCTGTCTCCGGCAAGCGGCAGGGAGCGCGGGAAGGCAAGCTGGTCGCCCTGGAAGATCGCGATCTCGGTATTGGCCGCGCCGATATTCACCACGGCAACGGTTTCCTGCGGGCTGCCGTAATCCACCACGCCCGGCACGGCCTGCGGCCGGACAACCACCTCACCGTGATTGAGGTCCAAAACGGCCCGTGCAATCGCCAGCGGCTCGATGTCTACAGCCACAGGGTCCAGTCCTGCCGCAAACATGACATCCAGATAATTTGCGACTGCATCCTGCTGGGCCACTGCGAGCAGCACTTCCATGTTCGGGCCGGAAGCCGCTTCCGGCGTGCGCGGTGTCAGTGGCTGGTAGTCAATTTGGGTTTCGGAGGGCGCGAACGGCACATGGCGCTCGACTTCCCACTTCATGGTTTCTTTCAGCTCCGCGTCGGTCATACGCGGGACTTCAATGATCCGAATCACAACAGCGTTTTGGCCGGCAATGGAGCCGACCGCACGCTTGGCCGTGATCCCGCTTTCGCGCATGATCTGCTTCACGGCGCTGCCAATCGCAGCAGGGTCAGTGATGATTCCATTTTGAATCACGCCAAGCGGAGTCGGTCCGAGGCCAAGCGCGGACACGGTCAGTCCGGTTTTGGCGGGCCGAAGCTCCACAATTTTAATCTGCTGCGTTCCAATGTCAATGCCAACGAGCGGTGCGGCAGCCATAAGCGACCTTTCTTGCTGTTAAACTCCGTGCAATCAATACAGGATATGGGAAAAGGGACATGGATTTCTCCACGTCCCTTATTCTATCACGTCGTTGCCGGGTTGTCAAGCACTCACAGCGAGATTTCATCAGCATTTCGTAATCGGCATCTAGTAAGCGTTCACATCCGCCGCGCCGTATTTCGCTAAGATCTCCTGCGCCGTGGCCTGGTCTACTTTGCCGGAAGGAATAGAAAGCGACAGAACCGCCCCGCCGCCCGCGACCGCGCCGTGGTAACGGTCTGCGGCGTCCGCCGGGATGCCCTGCTCTTTTAGATAGCCGGTCGCGCCGCCCGCGATTGCCCCTGCACCGGCGGTGAGTGCCGTCGCGCCGAGCGCCGCCGCCAGTGCGCCGCCGCCCAGCACCAGGCCGACGCCCGGAATGGTCAGCGCGGCAAGGCTGGCGAGAATGCCCACGCCGAGGCCGATGCCGGTTCCCTTCACAGCGCCTTCCCCGGCGTCCTCCGGGGTCGTCGTGCTGATACCGTGCTTTGCCGCCGTTTCCACATCGCCCTGTGACGCTGCCGAGTCCGGCCCACCCTGATCAAGCGGGTTCATGTCGCCAGCGACCGGCAGGACCCCGGCACCAGTTCCATAGCCTGTGTTTCCGAGACCTGTGTTTCCGAGGCCCACAGCGCCCATGCTCGTGGTTGCGGGGTTGTCGTAAACCGCCACGTTGCGCCCGGCGACGCTGCCAGTCGTGTCACAACCTGCGGCTGTGCCTTCGGTCCCGTAAGCGCCGGTCGCGCCCGCCGCGACATTTGGGTCGGCTGTCTGCGCGGTGTAGGACTCGCGCGTCTGGCCGTACTGGTCGTTTGCGACGAGGCTCAGGTCTTCCTGCCGGACGCCGAAGTCCAGCAGTGCGCCTGCCGCTTTTTCCGCCATTGCCGCGTCGGCAAACGATGCATATAAATGTGCCATTGTTGTTGGTCCCTTTCGGATTGCACTCGTTTTGGATCGTGCTTCGAGCGAAACAATCACGCTTCCAATTTACCCGGCAAGCGGGTGGGTCACCGCAGCGGTGGCAGGCTGGCGTCGTTGCGGCCAATCGCCCGCTGAAGCTGGGCATCGGCGATGTAGAAGTTGTAGACGGCGGAGACGTACTGGCTTTGGGCCTGCGTCAGCGTTGCCTGCGCGGTCGTGATGTCCAGCACCGTGCCGATGCCTTCTTTGCGAGAGGCGATCACGGCGTCATAATTGACCTGGGCAGCGGTCACGGCGGCCTGAGCGAGTCCGGCGGCTTGGAGGTTGGCCTGGCGCGTGGAGTATGCCTGCTCAACGTCCAGTCTCACCTGCTGCCGGATCAGCTCTAGCTGGTTCAGCGCACTGTCCCGGCCCGCCTCGGCAATCCGCACCGCGCCGCGTGCCAGCCCGGCATCAAACAGCGGGTAAGAGCCGGTGACGAGAAACTGGGAGTCGGTTCCGCGCGTGCCGACATCGTTAGTCGCTTGGTAACTTAAGATGTAGGTGCCTTTGACGGTCAGCCCGGCCTGACTCTGGGCCAGACGGAGCGCGGCAAGATTGCTTTGGACAACCGCCTGCTGCTGCGCTACGTCGGGGCGGGCGGCAAACGCCGCCGCAACGGCGCTGTCGAGAGAAAGCGCGGCCGAGGCTGCTGGGACCGGCGGCAACTGGTCACCGGGTGTCAGCGGCGCGATCTGCACGACGCCGTTTATGTTGACGCCGAGTGCGTTCTTGAGCGCCGCCGATGCGGTTTCGACGGCATTGCGGTTGTTCAGCAGCGTCACCTGGGAGTTGGCGAGATCGGATTGGGCCTGGTAAATGTCCTTTGCGGCAGTGGTTCCGGCATCAATCTGGGCCTGGGTAACATCTACCGTCTGCTGAAAGCGGGCGACTTGGGCCAACGCGACTTTAACCAAGTCTTCGTTTAACAAAAGCTGGTAGTAATCCTGGGTGACGTTGAGGATGATTGTCTGGCGCGTGTTCCGGTTGTTCGCGACGGCGGCGTCTACTGCTCGCCGCGCTTCAGTGTTCAAGGCTTCGCGCTGCCCGGTGTCAAAGAGCGTTTGGCTGAGAGAAGCGCTGAGGCCGCCGCCCCGGACAATATTGACTTCATTGATCGGACTAATAACCTGCGTGGTCGTTCCCGTCCCCGTGGTTCCTGTGCCGGTCGTTGTCCCCGTGGTCCCTGTTCCCGTACCTGTTCCTGTTCCCGTGCCGGTCGTGCCTGTACCGGTCGTTGTCGTAGTAACAGAGGACTGACCGGCACTGACCCCGTAGATCGTTTGTGTATTATTTTGATATTGGTAGCTCGGCGTGAATGTGGGATAATACTGGGACTGCGCTTGCAGTCTTTGGCCCTGCGCCTGCGTCACCTGCGTCCGGGCCAGATACTGCTGCGGCTGCTGGCGCAGAGCCAGCGCAATCGCCTGCGGCAGCGTCAGCGGGCCGGGCAGAACCTGCGGCGGGGGCGGCGCGACCTGACAATATCCTGTTGAAGCTATGCAGAGAGCCAATCCGAGCGGGGGAAGAAATCGGCATAAAGTTTTCATATCACGCATGGGCAAACTTGTCCTTCAGCAACAGTTTACCACGCGAGCTTGGAAAAGAGAAAGAGCGAGGGGGTTCATCCCTCGCTCTTCTTTATCTTACTGGTTCGGTGGGCCGCCGAACCCGCCGGGAGGAGGTCCACCCGGTCCGCCCCCGCCGGGACCACCGAAG
>CAXUNT010000140.1:0-7831 GCA_964252595.1 uncultured Armatimonadales bacterium | reverse complement strand
GTATCACGCCGCACGGCTGGCTCCGAACGCAGCTCCATTTGCAGGTAAACGGCCTCTGCGGGCGCTACCCAGAAGTGTCCGATTACCTCAAATACGACGGCAATGGCTGGGTGACGCCGAACACAAACTCCGGCTGGGAAGAAGTGACGTACTGGCTGCGCGGCCTGACGGACTTGGGATATGTGACAGGAGACAAGCCGACCATCGCTCTAGCCGAAAAGTGGATCAAGGGCATGCTCGCGTCCCAGCAGCCCGACGGCTGGTTCGGGCCATCCGGGGCGCGGACGGCGCTTGACGGTGACCCGGATTTCTGGCCGCACATGCCCGCGCTGTATGCCATTCGCTCGTACCATGAAGTCACCGGCGACCCGTCCGTGCTGCCGTTTTTGACCAAATACTTTGCGCTTCAAAACGCGCAGAAGCCCGAAATGTTCGCGAAAAGCTGGGCGGGCTACCGCTGGGGCGACAACATTGACAGCGTTTACTGGCTGTACAACCGCACCGGCGAGCCGTTCCTGCTGGATCTGGTGCGTAAGATCCACGCCAACGCTTACGACTGGACCAATGGGCCGCCGAACCTGCACAACGTCAACTTCGCCCAGGGCTTCCGCGAGCCGGCCCAGTACGGGGCATTGGCTCACGACCCGAAGTTCTTTCACGCTTCCGAGCGGCAGTACAATTGGGTCATGGCCGAGTTCGGGCAGATGGCCGGGGGCGGCTTTGCGGGCGACGAAAACGCCCGGCACGGCTACCGGGACCCACGCCAGGGGTTTGAGACCTGCGGCATCGCTGAATACATGCTGTCGTTTGAGATTTTGACCCGGCAGTCCGGGCAGTCCATCTGGATGGACCGCTGCGAGAACCTGGCGTTTAATATGCTGCCGGCATCGTATGATCCCCAGCAGAAGTCCCTGCATTATGTGACTTCCATGAACATCGCCCAGATTGACAACACCGAAAAAGGCAGCGATTTTGACAATCCGTGGGCCATGCAGGCATTCATGCCCGGCGTCCACAATTACCGCTGCTGCCCGCACAACTACGGCATGGCCTGGCCGTATTTTGCCGAGAACCTGTGGCACGCGACCGCGGACAACGGCCTCGCGGCTAATTTGTACGCAGCATCCGAAGTCACGGCAAAGGCGGGACCTCACGGTCATCCGGTGACAATCACCCAGACGACTGAGTACCCGTTCGGCGACACCGTGCATCTTGCCGTGACGGCCACGCAACCGACGGCATTCCCGCTGTACCTGCGTGTTCCCGGCTGGTGCCACGGCGCAAGCGTGCAGGTCAACGGCAAGCCGGTCGGTGTCAAGGCCGCCGCAGGATCGTACTTGATTGTCCGCCGGACGTGGCAGACAGGCGACCAGGTCGCCCTGCACCTGCCGATGACGGTCCAAGTTCGCAAGTGGACGACGAACAAGAACAGCGTTTCCGTGGAGCGCGGGCCGCTTTCCTACTCGCTGCTCATCGGCGAGAAATGGGACCGCTACGCCGGGACCGCCCAGTGGCCGCACTACGCCGTGTACCCAGAGTCGGCATGGAACTACGGCCTGGTGCTGGACGACACGCATCCAGCACATTCGTTCACCGTGACCCACAAGCCCGGCCCAGTCGCCGCGAATCCGTGGACCCACGAAACAGCGCCCATCACGCTGACGGCGCACGCAAAGAAAATCCCAAACTGGCAGACCGACATCACACACGTCATTGAGCCGCTTCAGCCCAGCCCTGTGCGGTCGGAAGAACCGGCGGAAAGCGTCACGCTGATCCCGATGGGCGCGGCCCGCCTGCGCTTGACCTCGTTCCCGACGGTCGGCGACGGCCCGGACGCCCGCGACTGGATCGCCCCCGTGCGGCCTGCGCTGGCGGTCTCGGCGTCTCATGTCAACGATCAACTGGACGCCCTCAGCAATGTGTCCGACCCGGCTAAGTCATTTGATATGGCAACGCCGCGCTTTACCTGGTGGGACCACAAAGGCACGTCCGAATGGGTGCAGTACGACTTCGCCCAGGCGAAAATGGTCTCCTCGGCGTCGGTCTATTGGTACGACGACAGCGGCCACGGCCAGTGCCGGGTTCCACAATCGTGGCGGCTGACCTATCAGAAAGATGGCCAGTGGCTTCCCGTCACCGGCGCGTCGGTCTACAGCGCGGACCAGAACAAATACAACCAGGTCACGTTCGCGCCCGTCACGGCATCGGCCTTCCGCGTGGAAGCGCAGCTTCAGCCCGGCTTCTCCGGCGGCATCCTGCGCTGGCGGCTGGGGTAGGACCCCTTCCCGGTTCGCTAAGGCTCGCCTCCCTCCCCTGTTAGGGAAGGGCGGGGGGAAATACACGGAAAGCGAAAGCCCCTGCTTCTTATCAAGAAGCAGGGGCTTTTTATCTCTCTTGAATTGCTTCTTGCCCTTCCCTAACAGGGGAGGGAGGCGAGCCTTAGCGAACCGGGAGGGGTTCTTAAAGCTCCCTGGAAACACGGCATCCACATGCAATTTTGCCGACATGACAGGCTTTTCTGTCAAAGATGTGCTAAAATCGCAGGATGAACCCTGTCCGCTTCTGCCTGCTTTTTTTGCTGTGCAGCCTGTTTTCCCCAGCCTGCGCGGCTTCGCCCAGCCCAATTATCACCGGCAATGCCCGGTTTACCGTCATCACGCCAAATTGTATTCGCCTGGAATACTCGCCCAACGGACAGTTCGTGAATGCGCCTTCGCTGTTTGCCGCCGACCGGGCCGCGCGGGACAAGGCCGTGCGGGTGACGCTGGGTGCAGCAGGCACAGTCATTGCCACCAGTGCGATGTCATTAGTTTATACGCCGAACGGGCAAGGGTTCTCGGCGGCCAACCTCCGCGCCGTGATCAAGCGGGGGACGCAGACCGTGACTTGGACGCCGGGGATGCCGAACCCCGGCAATTTAGGCGGGACCATCCGAACACTCGACGGCGTGCGCGGGCCGGTGGACTTGGGACAAGGGCTGCTGTCGCGGGACGGCTGGTTTCTGCTGGATGACTCAGTAACGCCCCTGCTGACGCCGACCTGGGTTGAGTCCCGGCCTGCCATTGCCGGGCGCACGGACTGGTACTTGTTCGGCTACGGCGACAATTACCGCGCTGCACTGAAATCGCTGGCCGTCATTGGCGGGCCGGTTCCCCTGCCCCGGCGCTACACCCTCGGCGCGTGGTATTCCCGTTACTGGCCGTTTTCGTCCGCCGACTACCGGCAGATTGTCGGCGAGTACGGACAGCACGATTTCCCACTGGACAACATCGTCATGGACATGGACTGGCACCGTGACGGCTGGACCGGCTGGTCCTGGAACCGGAAGCTTTTGCCTGATGCGGAGGCCCTTTTGCCCTGGTTCCATTCGCAGGGCCTGCACGTCACGCTGAACCTGCACCCCGCCGATGGGGTCGGGCCGCAGGAAGACCAATATGCGGCATTTATGCATGGCATGGACGCGGACCCCAGCACAAAGCAGACGATTCCCTTTGACGCCGCCGACCCGAAGTATATGCACGCGCTTTTTGCCGACGTGTTTGCCCCGCTGGAAAAAGACGGCGTGGACTTCTGGTGGCTGGACTGGCAGCAGTACCCAGACACGCGCTCGGTTCCCGACTTGACCAACTTGTTCTGGCTGAACACGCTGCTGTTTGACCACACGGCGCAGAACGGGCAGCGCGGCGTCTCGTTTTCCCGCTGGGCTGGCTGGGGCGACCACCGGCACCCGATCCACTTTTCCGGCGATGCCGACACCGGCTTCCCAATGCTGGCGTTTGAAGTGCCGTTTACGTCTACGGCAGGCAACGTCGGCTGCTTTTTCTGGTCACATGACATCGGCGGGCACATGGGCGGGCGCAACGAAGAGTCCTATGCCCGCTGGGTGCAGTTCGGCGCGGTTAGCCCGGTGCTGCGCTCGCATTCTACGCGCGACGCCCAGACCGACCGCCGCCCCTGGAATTATCCGGCCTGGGCCGAGAACTCCATGCGGGTCTCGTTCCACCTGCGCGACGAGTTGTTCCCGTACATTTACACCAGCGCGGCTCAGTCCGCCCGCGAGACGGTCCCGCTAGATCGGCCGCTCTACTTGGATTATCCGCACGACGAAGCCGCTTACCACAACGGCCAGGAGTTTCTGCTCGGCGATAATTTACTCGCCGCGCCGATTGTCAGCGCGGGCATCGGACCGGGGCGGGTCGGCACGCAGGCGGTCTGGTTCCCGCCTCGCGTGACCTGGTACAATCTGTTCACCGGCGAGAAGTTTAGTGGCGGCACAGGTAAATTGGTCGCTGCCGACATCAATGAGTTCCCGCTGTACGCTAAAGGCGGCGTCCCGATCCCCATGCAGCCGTACACGCCGCGCATGGCGACCACGCCGCTGACGACCCTGCGCGTCCGGTGTTACCCCGGTCCCGACGGCGTGACAGGCCGCAGCACGTTGTATGAAGACGACGGCGTCACGACAGGGTACGAACGCGGTGGGTTCGTCGTAACGCCGCTGTCGTATGTGCGCCACGGCAGCGTCATCACCGTCAAAATCGGTGCGGCTCGCGGCCACTACGCGGGGCAGCCGCAGTCTCGGAACATCACGGTGGAGCTTGCTGGCACGGGATGGGGAACAACCACGGCGCTTGACGGTAAGCCCGGCGTCCTAGCTTACGAAGCGGTGACGTGCACCAACCGCATCACGGTTCCCGCACGTCCTGTGGGTCAAGCGACTGTCATCACGTTCAAAGAAGAGACTACAAACCTCAGCAAATTGCACGCACGCGCCATTACACGACGTATCAGAGCGATCACAGGAAAATACGCGCCTTCGGTTCAAGCCGCGCTTGCCGACCCGTCGCTGACACCGGAGAAGCAGGAAGCATTGCTGGCGGTAGCAGGCATCGGCCTAGTCGCGCACAATCAAAGCCCGACGCTGTACCACGGCACGATCCAGAACTATCTGTATGCATCCGGCGGCTCAGTGACGCCCATCCCAACTCCGACAATGGACTGGCGCGGACACCCTGTTCCCCTGCCGGTGTCAGCGCAGGCATCATTGGGCGGACGCACTTACTCTCTGCCGCTCACCCCTAATACCGACCCGATTTTGTCCCCAGACAATGTCGCGCGAACGGCACATGTCACTGTCAGTGGAACGGAAGATGGGTACACACCGGAAGGCGCAGTGGACGGCATTGCGGGCGGCTACCCGAATGACAAAGCTAACGAATGGTCGGCAGGAAGCAAAGCGGGGGCGTCGCTGACGCTGACCTGGGACACGCCGCAAATAATAGACCATGTCGCGCTCTACGACCGGCCTAACACGAATGATCAGGTGATGGCGGGAACGCTGACCTTCAGCGACGGCTCCGTCGTCCCGTTCGGCGCTCTGCCGGACGACGGCAAAACGCCGCTGACGCTGCGCTTCCCGCCGAAAACGATCACGTCGCTGACATTCAAAGTATCTACGGTGAAGACCAGTACGGAAAATGCAGGTCTGTCCGAGATTGCAGTCTATCGGGCGAAGTAAGGGCATGGCAGAGATGAAGGGCAGGGGCAAGCCCTGCCCCTACGGTGAGATGGAAGAAAGCTACACCGGAGACAGCAACAACTGCTGACGGTCACGGGCAAGCTCGGCAAGCTGAGACACTTGCGGCGCAAGCGACGCCGCCAAGTCTTCCGTATGCCAGCGCTCCGCGGTCCACCCGGCCACGACCCGCCCGATCTGGGCCGACGACTGAAGCAGGCCATCATCAAACGCAATCAGGGCGTTTAAAAGGCTTACTTCCGAGCGCAGGCGCCACCAGAACTTGTCCTGCGCGGGCGCGGCCATGCCCCGGATGTCCGACTCCAAGCTGCGTAACTGTTCCGCCAAGCGGGTTAGACCGCGCAGCTTCGCCATCGCTTCGGCGGGCGGCATCGGAGTGTCGCGCGTGACCGGCGGCAAATAAACTTGCCGGTACTCGGTTTCCATCGCCCGCAGACGTGCGGCGGCCTCGGATAGCGAATGGCCGGCCCGCTGGCGCACCAGAAGGTCGTCGGCCCGTGCGAGGTTGGCTTTGTCGTAGAAATTGTAGCCGCCCCCCGACAGCAGCACTTGCAGGCGCTGGGTAATGGGGTTTTGGCTGGGCGTATCGCTCATAGGAGATAATTCCAGCATGGGGAAACCGGCACTGGAAGTGCCGGCCTCTGAAAGCACAGAAAGTCGCTCCGCGACTCCAGAAGCCGCAGTGCCGGAGGCACTTTCTCTGCTGCGCGAGGCTGGCACTTCCAGTGCCGGTTCCAATCAGCTTCTTACTGCCGCTCGCGCAGAGGCATTGCCGCACGCGCCGGCTCCGGAGCGGCAGGAGACGCAGACGGAGCGGCGGACGGACGCAAGTATTGGTCCTCAGTCACGGTCGGCGTCGCGCCGCCGATGTTGAACGGCTGGCCGACCGCCATGTTCGGGGCGGACACGACGCCGCGCTCGGCCATGACCATCGCTGTGTAGTAGCGCACGGCGTCCATCTCGCTCAGGCCAAAGGCTTTCAGCGAGATCAACTGCTTCATGCGCGGGTCGGCGGGATGCACCAGCACTTTGACCGTGTTGAGCGTGATCCCGTAGACCGACAAAAATTCCTGCAAGTGGCCGTAAACCAGCTCGGTCAGGTCATGGATTTTCTCGTTGACCTGCTCCAAAGGAGTCGCTTGGATGAGCTGGTTGATCGCCTGCTCGACCACCGGCCCGGCATAAGCGTTCAAGTTGTCGGTCAATAGCGCGTGGCCGCTGTACGGCATGTGCTGAACCAGCTTGACGGCGTCTTCGCGGGAGTCCACATGGATGTAGTAATCCACATCGTAGGTCATCTCGGCCATTTCACGGGACAAGGCGAGACCCGATGCGCTGACGACAAGCTTGGCCCGGTTGACATACAGCGCTTCGTATTGCCACGGGCTGGCACCGCCGTAAAATGCCTGCTGGATGGAGCCGAACAGGACGCTTTGGGGCGTCTCAATCGGGTACTGCCCCGTCTCATAGACATTGATAATCGCCCCGCGCGACTTGAGGACGCAGAAATGGTTGCTTTCCACAGTGAGAAGCGAGCCGTTGACGATGTCGTTGTTGGGGTAGTGCCAGAGCAGAACGGTCGGCCCCATGACCTCCTGCCCCGACGGATCAAGTGTGGAAATGACGCTGCGAATACCGGCCATGATTCGTGTCTCCTCGCTGACGTGCCATCAGGCGCTTATTCGCCGGCCTCTGCGTGTTCTCCTGCTTGGATGTCGAGCTTGTGCCGGACGGTCAGCCGCAGCAAAATCTGCAACACGACCTGGCGGAAGAGGAACACAGCGATCTGCGCCCGCGCTTCGGGCGCTTCAAGTTTCGACGCGGCGGCCTTGACGCCCGTGCAGTCGGAAAACGCGCCGAGGTCAGACAAACCGAGGCGGGAGGACAAGTGGTGGGCGAACGAGTTTCGCAGGCGGCTGACCCCGACTAAATCACGGTACGTCTTCTCGTCCAAGTAGCCTGCGGCCCGCAGAATGTCCATTTTCGCCGAGAACGACAGGCGCCCGTGCAGGAGAACATCGGGGTGCTTGAACTTCTTGGCGATGACGGCATCCAGGCATTCTTCTAGATGCAGACGCCCGCGCAGGACCAGGCCGAGCGCGTCCTGCTGGGCGTACAGGTGCCGCACTAATTTGGCGGGGAGAGGCCCTGCCGCCAGAAGCTCTTCGGTACGCTTGTCTTCGTCCGCTAGATGCTGCGCCAGTGCATCCTCAGACTCAAGCAAGCGCAGGCCGCGAAAGATGTCTCGGAACCATTGCTGTCTTTGGGTCATGAGAAGGCCCCCACCCCCAGCCC
>CAXUNT010000139.1:0-8196 GCA_964252595.1 uncultured Armatimonadales bacterium | reverse complement strand
GCCCCGGCCCCGACCACCGAAAAGTACGCGCGGGGGTTGCCGATGGTTCAGCGGGGGTTGCCGATGGTTCAGCAGGAAGCACGGGCGTGGCTGCCACCAGTGGGCGAGACATGGGACGACCAAATGGCGCTTTTCGCCGCCCAATGCGCCGATCTGCGGGCCGAGTTTGTATTGTGCGCCGACGAAGCCGATCTGCATCGGCGCTTGACGGCGCTCGCCGCCGAGTGCGGCTGGGCGAAGATCGCGGCCCATCCCGGCCTCCTCACCGATGCCGCCGTGTCCGTGCTTCCCCTGCCGGCGCTGATCACCCATCCCGGCTACCTGCTGGCAGACTTGGAGCAGTGCGACGCTGCCCTGACCGAGTGTGATGCTTTAGTCGCTCAGACCGGCAGCGTCTTGATCACCAGCCGGAGCGCGGGCGGGCGGACCTTGTCGGCGCTGGCACCGCATCATGTCGTGCTGGCCCGGCGGGAGCAGCTTGTACCGGATTTGACAGCGGCGTTTACACTGCTGTCGGAGCGTTATGGGACTGACTACCCTAGCTTGATGTCGTTCATCACCGGCCCCAGCCGGACAGGAGATATTGAGCGGATTTTGGTGCTGGGCGCCCACGGCCCAAAGCGCCTTTCCATTTTTTGCGTCTAAAACATTTCAGGATCAACGATATGGAACAAGACCAACTTTTTGCCCTGCTGGACGGGTTTCACATCGAAACCCCTTCCTGGGGCTATGCCGACACCGGAACGCGCTTTGGGAAGTTTTTGCAGCCGGCGGCGGCTTCCACCATCTACGAGAAACTGGCCGATGCCGGCACCGTTCACAAGTTGACCGGCTGCTGCCCGACCGTCGCCGTCCATATGAAATGGGACTTCAAGCCGAAAACAAGTCCCGCTGAAGTCGTCCAAGCGGCCCAGGCAAATGGGGTCCAGATCGGCTCGATCAACCCGAACTTGTTTCAAGACCAAGTTTACAAGTTCGGCTCGGCGGCCAGCCCCGACCCGGACGCACGGGCGGCTGCCGATTCCCATGTGCGGCGCTGCATTGAGATCGGGCGCGCGGCCGGCTCTTCTTTGCTCTCGTTTTGGATGGCCGACGGCACGAATTATCCGGGCCAAGACGACATCGTCACCCGCAAACGGCGCATGGAAGCCGCGCTGAAAGCGTGGCATGACGCCATGCCGGAGACCATGACGCTGCTGGTGGAATACAAGCCATTTGAGCCGGCGTTCTACGCCGCCGACATTGCCGACTGGGGCATGGCGTATTTATATGCCAAAAAAGCCGGGCCGCAGGCCAAAGTGCTGGTAGACACCGGCCACCACCTGCCGGGGGCGAACATCGAGCAGATTGTCGCCTGGCTGCTGGACGAGAACATGCTGGGCGGCTTCCACTTCAATGACCGCAAATACGCCGACGACGACCTGACACTCGGCAGCATTGACCCGTATGCCGTCTTTCGCATCTTCCATGAGATCCGCACCGCCGCGGAAACGCACGGGCGGGACGTGTCCCGCATCGCTTATATGATTGACCAGTCGCACAACTTGAAGCCGAAAATGGAAGCCATGCTCCAAACGGTCACGACCGCTCAGGAGCTATTTGCCAAAGCTTGCCTCGTGGACAGAACGGCGCTGGCGGACGCACAGGCCAGGCGCAACATCGTGGATGCCGAAGAATGCCTGCGAAGGGCATTTTATTCCGATGTCAAGCCGCTGCTGCAAGCGTGGCGCCGGGGGCATGGCCTGGCATCCGACCCCTTAGCGGCGTACCGAGCGAGCGGTTACGCCGAGAAGATCACGGCCGAGCGGGAAGCCGCCCGTCGCGAACGTGGGGAAACCGCCGCGACGGCGTATGCGTGAGTTCCAAATATGACAACTCATTCTTATCTCGCCTGTGACCTCGGCGCGGAAAGCGGGCGGGTCATCCTCGGCACGCTGGCCGACGGGCGGCTGACACTGGAAGAAATTCATCGGTTCCCAAATGGCCCCCTCCAGACCGAGAACGGCATGCGCTGGGACATCCACACGCTTTGGAACGAGATCAAGACCGGGCTGACACTTGCCGCCGGGCGCGGACAGCCCGAAAGTGTCAGCGTGAACTCGTGGGGCGTGGATTATGTGCGGGTAGATGCCGCGCTGATGCCGCTGGCCCTGCCGTTTCACTACCGGGACCCGCGCACGGATCTGGTCTTTGCAGCAGCGCACAAGACCGTATCGCCCCAAGTCATTTTTGCCGAGACCGGCATCCAGTTTATGCCGATCAACACGCTGTATCAGCTTCTCGCCGAGCCGGCGGAAGCTCTCGCGGAGGCCGATCAGTTTCTGTTAATCGCTGATTATTTCGGGGCGCGGCTGTCGGGTGTCGGCGTGGCCGAGCGCAGCCTGGCAAGCACGACTCAGCTTTACCATCCAGAGATGCGGGAGTGGTCGGAAGCGCTTGTGACGCGCTTCGGCCTGCCGCGCTCCGTGTTTCCCAAACTGGCGGATTCCGGCACGATCTTGGGACCGCTGACACCGGAAATCGCCGCGGAAACGGGCCTGCGAGACGTGCAGGTGATCGCGACCTGCTCGCACGATACCGGCGCTGCTATCGCCGCCGTGCCGGAAGAAGGCGATGACTGGGCGTTTTTGTCGTCCGGCACCTGGTCCCTGCTCGGCGTCGAGCTGCTGGCACCGCTGATCAATGCGGAGGTGCAGGCGGCCAATTTCACCAACGAGATCGGGCACAGCGGCAGTGTCCGCTTCTTAAAGAACATCGCGGGCCTCTGGATTGTCCAGGAGTGCCGCCGGGCCTGGCAGGCGGCGGGCCGGGACTACGACTACGACGCTCTGACCAGGCTGGCCGCCGAAGCCGCGCCGCTGCGCTGTCTTCTCCATCCCGACGACGCCCGGTTTCTTGCGGCCGGAGCCATGCCGGAGAAAGTCCAAGACTTTTGCCGGGAAACCGGGCAAGCTATCCCGGAGAGTCCGGGCGAAATCGTGCGCTGCGCTTTGGAAAGCCTGGCGCTGTCGTACAAAGCCACGCTGGCGCAGATTGAAACGCTGACGGGACGCTGCCTCACGCGCCTGCATATTGCCGGCGGGGGCAGCCGCAACGCGCTCCTGAACCAATTTGCGGCAGAGGGAACAGGGCGCACTGTTCTTGCCGGGCCAGTGGAAGCGACTGCCGCCGGTAGCGTGCTTTTGCAGGCGCTGGCGCTAGGCCACTTAGAGGACGCGGCGGCACTCCGCCGAACTGTCCGCAACTCATTCCCCCTCGAGACTTACACGCCGTCAAACTTTGCCGCATGGCAGGAGGCGTTTGCCCGATTTCAGCTTTTGGAAACACGTTTCTTGGAGACACATTGATGAACGCTCACCGAACCTACCACTTTGTCACAGACTACTGGGAAGACGAAAAAGCCGATGCGCTCGATCCCGTCAGCCGCCTTGTGTACCGCTCTAACTTGCTCGGCGCGGATGGACGCATCACCAACACCGGCGGCGGGAACACGTCGGCGAAGATTTCCGAGACCGACCCACTCAGCGGCGAGAGGGTCGAAGTGCTGTGGGTCAAAGGCTCCGGCGGCGACCTGCGGACGGCAAAGCGCGAAAACTTTTCGTCGCTGTATCAAGACAAGCTGCTGGAGCTTCAGCGGATTTACGCGCGGGCGGAGGAGCGTGGGCCGAAGACCGAAGCCGAAGACAAAATGGTCGGGATGTACCCCCACTGCACGTTTAACCTGAACCCCCGCCCGTCGTCCATTGACACGCCCCTGCATTCGTTTGTCCCGCGCCGCCAGGTGGACCACACGCATCCGAACGCCGCGATTTCGGTGGCCGCCGCGAGAAACTCCGACCGACTGACCCGCGAAATCTACGGCAGCGCTGTCGTCCACACGCCCTGGCTCCGGCCCGGCTTTGAGCTGGGGCTGGTGCTGCAAGACATTTATTCGCAGCACCCGGACGCCCAGGGCGTGATCTTGGGCCAGCACGGGCTGATCAGCTGGGCCGATGACGACAAAGCCTGCTATTATTTGTCGCTGGATTTAATTGAAAAAGCAGGCGCGTTTATCCAGAGCCATGACAAAGGCGAAAAAACGTTCGGCGGCGCGAAGTACCAAAGCCTTGCAGAAACGAACCGGCGGCGTGTCTTCGCCGAAGTCCTGCCCTGGCTGCGCGGACAGGTCTCTCAGCACAAGCGGCTGATCGGCACGGTGCAGGACGACGCCGCGATCCTGCGCTTTGTCAACAGCGTGGACGCGCCCCGGCTGGCGGCGCTCGGCACAAGCTGCCCGGACCACTTTCTGCGGACCAAGATCAAGCCGCTGTATGTTGCCTGGAACCCGCAGACCGAAGATGCGGCGGCGCTGAAAGAAAAGCTTGCCGACGGGCTGGCTCAGTACCGCCAGGATTACGCGGCCTACTACAAGGCGAACAAGCGGCCCACTTCCCCCGCCATGCGTGACCCGAACCCGACCGTCATTCTTGTTCCGGGGCTCGGCATGATCGCCTGGGGCAAGGACAAAAGCGAGTCGCGGGTCACCGCCGAGTTCTACAACTGCGCCGTGGAAGTCATGCGCGGGGCGGAAGCGATTGATGAATATGTCGCCCTGCCCGCCCAGGAAGCGTTTGACATTGAATACTGGCTGCTGGAGGAAGCCAAGCTTCAGCGGATGCCGCCGGAAAAAGAGATGGCCCGGCAGGTGGTCGCCGTGGTCGGCGCGGGCAGCGGCATCGGGCGCGAGCTGGCCCACCGCTTAGTGAAAGACGGCGCTCATGTCGCATGCCTGGACGTGAATGCAGATGCGGCGAAGGCAGCAGCGAAAGAGATCACGGACAACATCGGCATGGGGATCGGGGTCGCCGGCTCCGGCATTTCCGGCTGCGGGCAGGCGGTCGGCATTGCCGCAAACATCACCAGCCGCGGCAGCATCAAAGCCGCGCTTTCCGAAGTGGTTTTGGCCTACGGCGGCTTTGACTCGGTGGCCGTCACGGCCGGCATTTTTGTGTCGCCGGATACGGGCGGCCACATTGATGACGACAAGTGGGCGCTGACGTTTGCGATCAACGTCACGGGGTCGTACTTAGTCGCCGACGAAGCCGCGCCGCTTTGGAAAGCGCAGAACTTGACCGGCAAGATGGTGATCACGACATCGGCCAACGCGGTCGTTAGCAAAAAAGGCAGCGTCGCGTATGACACCAGCAAAGCCGCCGCAAACCATCTGGTGCGGGAGCTTGCGGTCGAGCTGGCCCCGCTGGTGCGGGTGAACGGGGTCGCGCCGGCGACGGTCGTGCAGGGCAGCGCCATGTTCCCGCGTGACCGGGTCATCGCCAGCCTGGCTAAGTACAAGCTGCCCTACGACGAGGCCGAAAGCGACGACGCGCTGCAAAGCCGCCTGGCGGCGTTTTATGCCGACCGCACGCTGACCAAGACGGCGATCACTCCCGCCGATCAGGCTGAAGCGATTTACCTGCTGCTGTCCGACCGGCTGAGCAAGACGACCGGCCAAATCCTCTCGGTAGACGGCGGCCTGCATGAAGCGTTTTTGCGCTAGAAGCTCGCCTATTTTGCGGGCGACTGAAGTCGCGGCGACAACGGCACGAAACCTGCCTTCGCAGGTTAAGAATAAGAAGTTTCTGAAGTCTGAGTCCGCGAAGGCGGACTTTGTGCACTCGTTGCTGCGGTTTCAACCGCCCGCAAAATCTTAGGTGCCGCTACTCAGTCCCAGCGCCTTTTGGCGGAAATGCTCGGCGGGCCAGGTGTAAATCCGGTCCGCCTGGGCCGCCGTCAGCGCTGTCGGCTCGCCGAGGGCAAGCGCCGCCGCGAGAATGAGCGCGGACTTGTCGGCCATCTGGTGGACCGCTTCCACTTCCCCCGCCGATCTGCCGAGGGCGATAAAGCCGTGATTTTGCAGGTAGATCGTCTTCGGCGGGACACCGTAGGTCTCCAAATAAACGGACACCTGACGTTCAACGGCGCGGGCGAGGGGAACACCTGGATCGGCGTAGGGAACGCAGCAGGGGGCAAGGCCGCAGACGACGATCTCGTCGGGGAACAAGCGCCGCCCGGACTGCAGGAATTCCCAGCCGCGCACCGAGCAGAGGAGGCCGTTGATGCTGGAAACATGGGTGTGGCCCACAAACTCCACGCCCGGCAGTGTCAGCAGGTACGCATGCATCAGCGTCTCGGTGGACGGCGTCGCGCCCGTCGCCGAAAGCGAGGCGGATGCCAGCAAGTCTTTGACTTCGGCATCGCCGAGCGCGGCATCCGACGCCAGTGCGCTTAAAATCGGCGCAAACCGGACGCAGGCAACTTGCTCGGCGGTCAGACTGCCCAGACGGGAGCCGCTGGCTTTGACCCAGAACGTCTCGCCGTCCCGCCGGGCCGACGTATTCCCCTCGCCAAGTATGGCCCATTTCCGGCCTGCGTCGCCAAGCTGATGCGACAATTCCAGCAGCTCCGTCATCCGTGTGTGTTGTTCCATAAATCTCAATCTCCCTGAACGCGCCGGGGTTGTCAACCGTCCGATTAGACGGCAAAGTGGACCGGGTATAAGGCCACAATTCATTTGTGGAGGCTTCCCATGCCCGATCGCCGATTGATCAAACAAGACCCGCGTGAACAATACCCAAAACCGCCGTTTGAACAGCAGCCGCAGTCTGCGCCCGGCCTCGGCAGCCGGATGCAGCCGCCTCCCGACTGCGGTGAAACCAGCTATGTCGGCTCCGGCAAATTAGAAGGACGCAAAGCGCTGATCACCGGCGGCGACTCCGGCATCGGACGCGCCGCCGCGATTGCGTTTGCCCGCGAAGGCGCGGATGTCGCCATCGGCTGCCTGCCGGCGGAAGAAGAAGACGCCCGCGCTGTCGTTCGCTTGATCGAAGCGTCAGGCCGAAAAGGCATCGCGATCCCCGGCGACATCACCAGCGAAGAGTTCTGCGCGACCCTGATTGAAACGGCGGTGCGAGAGCTAGGCGGGCTGGACATTCTGGTCAACAACGCCGGAGCGCAGACCACCGAGCCGAACATCTTAGACATCACGACCGAGGCATTCGACAGAACGCTGAAGACCAATTTATATGCCCTGTTCTGGATCACCAAAGCTGCCGTGCCGCATCTCCAGCCCGGCGCGGCGATTATCAACACGGCGTCCATCCAGGCCTACCAGCCGTCGGAAGGTCTGCTAGATTATGCGCTGACGAAAGCGGGCATTGTGGATTTCACGAAAACTTTGTCCAAGCAGATGATCGGAAAAGGCGTCCGGGTCAACGCCGTCGCACCGGGTCCGTTCTGGACACCGCTGCAATCAAGCGGCGGCACGACAGAAGAAAAGCTCCAAAACTTCGGTGCGACGGTCCCGCTGGGCCGTCCGGGCCAGCCGGTTGAGATCGCGCCGGTATATGTCCTGCTGGCGTCTCAGGAAGGCAGCTATCTGACGGGCGAAGTCTTCGGCGTCACCGGCGGCGTCGGGATCGGGTAGAGAGTCGATCCCGACCGCCGCCGCATATTCTTTGCTGCTTGTTCTCTGTGAGAGAATTGTACCCATTGCCGGCAGCCGTGGAACAACCGACACCCGGCGTCAGCCGGAAAGAAGTCCCTGCCGAAAACCCGGTAAAAACTCCGAAATTCATGGAACAGTGAAGACATGACCGCTCCGATCCCCGAAAACGAAACACAGCGCCTGGAATGGCTGCGCCAGTGCGCGATTTTGGACACCCTGCCGGAAGCCGCATTTGACGAAGCCGCTCAGCTCGCCGCCGAGCTGTGCCGGGTTCCGACTGCCGCCATCAATCTCATTGACGCCGACCGGCAGTGGTCCAAAGCCGCCGTCGGGCAAGACAAAAAGCAGGACCCCCGTGCCGTCTCGTTCTGCGCTCACACTATTTTGCAGCCGGAGTTATTGGTCGTGCCGGACGCCCGCAGCGACACGCGGTTCGCCCGGAACCCGCTGGTCACCGGCGAGCCGTTCATCCGCTTTTACGCCGGAGCGCCGCTCATCACGGCCGAAGGGTTTGGGGTCGGCTCCTTGTGCGTCGTCGACAGTGTCCCGCGCCGCTTGACCGATGCACAGGCCGCCGTTTTGCGGCTGCTGGCCCGGCAGCTGACGTCCCGGATTGAGATGATGCGCCACGTCGCGCTGCAAAGCGAGCTGATCGCCGACCGCGACCGCCTGCTGCGGGAAGCCCGGCAGACCGTCCGGCAGCAGCAGGAGTT
>CAXUNT010000138.1:0-8276 GCA_964252595.1 uncultured Armatimonadales bacterium | reverse complement strand
GACGAGGACACAATCTCCGACGCCGACTTGCTGACCTTGTCGCGCCTCAGCACGCGCCTGCCTTTGGCCGGCATGTACTACTTGGACACACGGGCCGCCGATGACCAGCTTTTGTTGAACCGTCTGGTCAAAACCCTGCTCGCGCAGTTGCCCGGCAACACGCTTGTTCTCTGCCACCTCGGCTACGTCCGGCCCGACGCGCTGCGCCCGTATGCCGCCGGGACGCGGGCGCTCATCCAGCGGTATCCGGCTTCCGCCCTGCTGGCGCATACGGACGCCTGGCAGCAGCGCGTTTGGGGCGACCGTGCCGGGGAATGGCGGGCGGCCCAGCAAGTCTGCCGCGATGCGCCCGCCGATCCGGCGTCCTGGCTGACCCGCGGGGCGACCCTCGCCAACATCGGCGAGGATCTGCGTCAGGCACGGGTTGTCGGCGATCTCTCCGCAACAGACTGGACGGCGCTGAACCGTTTGTACGCCCAGCAGGAGGCGGCTAATCTTCAGGCGGTCCGGCTTGACCCTCAGGACGGCCATGCCTGGTATGCTCTGGCCGAGACGGCGACTTTTTACGGCGACTCGGCCCAGGCGGGCGCCGCGTTTCGCAAGGCGCTGGTGCTGGATACAGACAAATCGGAAGTTTACTCGTGGGGTCTTCAGATGTACCAGCCGAAGTGGGGCGGTGATCCGGCCTCGCTCGCGCGGATCGCTGCCCTGGCTGCCGCCGAGCCGTGGGGCGACTCCGCTTCAGCCGTGGACATTGCGGAAGATCTGGACTGTGCCGGCTTCCACGCCGAGTCCGCGCAGGTTCTGTCCGGGTTTATTGCCCGTCAGCGAGCAGCCGTCGCCAAGTCGCCAACGGACGTGCTGGGCCATTGGAGCCTGGCGGCGGCGCTGGCGGCGCAAAAGACGCCGGATTCGCTGCGGGAAGCGACTTTGGAATACCGCACCGCCGCGCACCTCATGCCGAATGCGCCCGCCATTCACCGCTGGCTGGCGGATGTGCTGGACCAGCGGAACCGGGGAACGGCGGCCATTGCTGAGTACCGAACTGCGCTGGCGCTGAACCCGTTTGCCGCCGACACCCATTTCGCCCTCGGAATGCTGCTGAAGCGGCGCCAGCAGTTTGCCGCCGCCCAGCCGGAGCTGCTTCTTTCTCTGCGGCTTGACCCACGCAATGCCGACGCGCATTATGGCCTGGGGGAAATTCTGGTCCAGCAGCATCACTACAAGCCGGCAGCAGCGGAGCTGCAAGAAGCGATCCGTATGTCATTTTATTCCATCAACGCCTGGATCAGCCTGCCGAGCATTTTGGACGAGAATGGCCGGTACGACGAGTGCCTGCAAGCAGGCCGGGAAGCCGACCATGTCGTCACCGAGCAGCGGGATGCGAACGGTGAAACCGAGCCGTTCATCCACAATGCGATGGCGGATGCCGATCTGCACAAGAAAGCCTGGGCCAGCAGTCTCGCTGAAAGCCATGTGTCCCTGTCTTATAATCCAAATGACGCCATCGCGCACGAAAATTTGGCCGAAGCGTACAGCGGGCAGGGCAAAATAGAAGCCGCCCGCGCCGAATGGAAGCGCACCATCGCCCTCGGCAACCCCGAAGTGACCCCGGTAGCACAAAAGCTTCTCGCGGCCCATTCTTAGCACGTCTTTTCCCTGCTGCTCTCTACCCGTTCTCTTTACAATATCCTGCGATTATGCTAATATGTTCATGTTAGCACGACAAAACTTATCAACTTGCCGACAATACGATTTAAAAGGAGAACGAGATGCCGGAAGCCGTTAAAGATTTTCTTGCAGGCGTCGCTTCAATCTTTGATTTCACCGACTCGGCCAATCGTGACCTTGATGTCGTGCGCTCCGAGCGGGACGATTTTGCATCAATCGAGAAAGACTGGGCGATGGTCAACGCTGATTTGTGGCAGGCTATCGACTCTTACAGCGAGAGGGTAACCGCTCAGGACCCCAATATTGCCTGAACCACTGCCGGATGACATCGGAAACGATGAGGCGGATCATTCCGAAAACGATCCCGAAAACAATGAAGCGGCGCAAGGCGAAAGTCTTGCGCCGTCCTACCGTGCAGACCGTCTGACGCGCCACAGCACCCCGCCGGCCTACCTGATAGCCAGCCGATTTCAAGGTCATATTCCGCCGCCTGACCTGCTTCGCGATTATGAAAAGGTGCTGCCCGGCGTTGCAGACCGCCTTGTGTCTCAGATGGAAGCCAATGGCGCTCACCGCCGGTACATGGACAAAGCCACCCTGTTTCTTCGTCAAGGCCGTTCCTACCTCGGCACGGGCCTCTTTGTCGTTCTCAAGTTTCTGGATGTGAGCTACAACCTGGTTACCGCCGGGCATGATGTCGCCGGTACGGTTCTCGGTACAGTAGACCTAGTCGCGCTTGCCGCCGTTTTCGTTGGCATGGGACAGACATACAAGACCAACAAATCTAACGAAAAGGCAGCAATGCCCGTACCAAAAAAGCCTGACTCTGATAAAGAGAATCTTGGGAAACTCGACCAAGCGAGCAAGAGCGACGCTTCCACCGACAATGATGAATAATGACGAAACATCCTCTTCTTCTATGCTGGTAATACTTGGCTATGGACTCGACCCTGACCAAGTCTCTGAGGCGCTTGACCTTGTACCGAGTCAGGCATGGCGCAGAGGAGAAAACAAAAAGTACATCCGACACGATGGAACGGTCGGCATTTTCGATAGCATTCACGAGTGGGGCGGCTGGAAACTGTGGGCTTCCGAAGAACTGCGCCAAATTCCTTTGGCATCTCAACTAGACCACTGGCTGCAAATACTCAATGAACGCTCTGTCGAGATCAAGAAGTTCAAGGAAAAAGGATTTGAGATGACAATAGACTGTACCCTTACGACAAGAGTTCACTGGCTCCATCTACCCTCTGAAATGCAGCTACAGTATGGCGATTTAGGCGTAGATTTGGAAGTCACTGTCTACTCTCGCCTGCGTCAGATGAGTAAGCGAAAGCGCAGGGACATGCTCAGACGGCGTTGACGGCCTTTGCACTGTGCAGGTAAACTTTGAGGCAGAAACGGAGTCTTTTCATGCCTCGTCCCTTAGTGTTCGGGAACGGTGCGCTGCTGGTCAACCTGGACAGCCACTTTTCGATTCGTGACCTCTACTTTCCCTATGTCGGCTGGGCGAACCATGTCGGCGGGCATCAGTGCCGGGTGGGGGTGTGGACTGCCGAAGGCTTCGCCTGGCTGGAAGACGGCGGCTGGGAGCGGCGGCTCGGCTACGAGAAAGACACACTGGTTTCGGACTGTTCGTCGACGCACCGGGAGCTGGGCGTGCGGCTCAAAATCAGCCATGCGGCGCTGCATGACGCAAACCTATTCTTGTCGCGGCTACGGGTGGAAAACTTGCGGGACGAGGCGCGGGAACTACGGCTGTTTTTTGCCCAGGACCTGCGGATTGACGAAAGCGACATTGGCGATACGGCGTTTTATGATCCCTACGCCCAGGCGCTGATCCACTACAAGCGCGACCGCTATTTCCTGTTCGGCGGGCGGATTGGGACTAATGCCCAAGACGAGACAGGCATTTTTGAGTACTCCTGCGGCGAAAAAGGCTTTCGCGGGGCGGAGGGAGCGTGGCGGGATGCGGAAGACGGCAGGCTTTCGGGCAGCGCCATCGCGCAAGGGTCGGTGGACAGCGTGATCAGCTACGCCTGCACCCTGCCTGCGAGCGGGGAAGCGACGCTGCGGGCGTGGATGGCGGCGGGCGAGACGCGCGAAGAAGTCCTGACAATGCAGGACGCGCTCCAAAAGCGCGGCTTTGAGGAAGCCCTGTCGGAGACGGCGGGCGTGGGCGGCGGATACGCTCTGCGCCGGACTGATTTAGATCGTCTGCCGCCGCGCGTGGCGGACTTGTTCACGCGCAGTCTTTTGATCATTCGGACGCAGGCGGACAAGCGCGGGGCAATACTCGCGTCCAACGACACGGACATCATGGAAACGGCGCGGGCGCATTATTCCTATCTGTGGCCGCGCGACGGCGCTTTGGTGTCGGCGGCGATGGACAGCGTCGGCCTGTCCGAGATCTCGCGCCCGTTTTTTGAGTTCTGCGCCCGCGTCCTGCCCAAGGGCCGGGCCGCACTGATGCACAAGTACGGGCCGGACGGGACTGTCGGCGCGTCGTGGCACCCGTGGATTGCAGACGGCGTGCCGGAAGTCCCGTTTCAGGAAGACGGCACGGCGCTGGTGATTTGGGCCTTCCGGCGGCACGTCGTCAAGTACAGCGACTCCGCGTTTGTCCGCCGCTTCTACCGCGAGTTTGTCCAGCCCGCCGCCGATTTTCTGGCCGCGTTCCGCTTCCCGAACGGACTGCCGCGCCCGTCGTGGGACTTGTGGGAAGAGCGGCGCGGAACGCATATTTTTACGACGGCCTCGGTCATCGGAGCGCTTGAAGCCGCGTCCGCGCTGGCGTCTGAGCTTGGCGATCCGGCAGCCGAGAAGCGCTGGGCGCAGGCCGCCGAAGACACCAAAGCCGCGCTTCTCGCGCACTTCTGGGACGACGAAGCGCAGTGCTTCGCCCGAATGGTCACGACGGATGCCGAGGGAAACTTGACGCGGGACATGACCTGTGATGCGTCGGCCTATGCCGTGTTTGCGTTCGGCGTCTTGCCTGCCGATGACCCGAAAGTCGCGGCGACGATGGCCCGCATGGGCCGCAAGCTCTGGGTCAAGATCGGCGGGGGCGGCCTCGCGCGTTATGAGCGTGACCCCTACTTCCGGGTCTCCGACGACTTTGACCGGGTTCCGGGCAATCCGTGGATTATCTGCACTCTCTGGCTGGCGGACTGGTACATCGCCGTCGCCAAAAAGCCCGCCGAGCTTCGCGGCGCCGCAGACTTGCTCCAATGGGCTGCCCGCTGCGCCCTGTCCACCGGCGTCCTGCCCGAACAAGTCCACCCGCTTACGCTGGAGCCGCTGTCGGTCGCGCCGCTCACCTGGTCCCACGCCCAGTTCGTTTCCACCGCCTGCGCGTATTTGGATAAACTGGCCGTGCTGGAAACTCCCCCCAGCCCCCAATAATGGGGGCCGGAGGAGTTTTTCTTAGGACGCCTGGGGCCGCATCATTCGCTCGGAGATCTGAGCAATCGCCGCACGCGGCAGGAGGCGCGACCCCCACGACTGCCGGTAATTGCTGCCGCCGGGGATGACATAGCTGCGGCCCCGCGACAGCGCTTGAAGCGCGACTTGAACGACACTCTCCGCCGCCGGGCCTTTGCCCGCCAAGTGTGTTCCGGCAGTCTCGGCAAACGCCGTGTTCACCGGGCCGGGACAGAATGCCAGCACTCGCAGGCCGTGCGGCTTGTATTCCGCCCAGAGCGCCTCGCTGAACGACAGCACGAACGCTTTGGTCGCGCCGTAAACGGCCATGTACGGCACCGGCTGAAAAGCGGCGGTGGACGCGACGTTGATGACGGCCCCAGAATGCTGCGCCAGCATCGCCGGCAGGAACAAGTGCGTCAGCTCCACGAGCGCGGTAATGTTCAGCATAATTTCCTCCGTTTCCCGCGCCATCGGCAGGCTGTCAAACGTGCCGTAAGTGCCGAACCCGGCATTGTTGATCAGCAAATCCACCGACAGCCCGCGCCTTGCCGCTTCTTGCCAAACCCCCTGCGCCGCGCCGGGGGCCGACAGATCGGCAGCAATGACTTCCGCCCGAACGCGATGCTTCCCCGACAGCTCGCCGGCCAGGGCGTGCAGCTTGGTCTCCGAGCGGGCAACCAGCATTAAATTTGTGCCGTCGGCGGCCAGCCGCCGGGCGAATGCTTCCCCAATCCCGGCAGATGCACCAGTGATCAGCGCGTTTGCATAAGTTGTCATTGTGTCCTCATCTTTCCTACTGCCCTCGTATAACGGTTTGACTTTTAATGACACGGCGTCATTATTCACGTCAAAAAAATACTATTCGGGTTTTTGGCGGGCTGTCAGACCTATCGCGATCAAATTGTGCATGGCTTGACGGGTCTGCTCCCGATCCGCCATGAGATCGCTGCCGTGTTCGTCGAACATCTGGGCGAAGCCCAGCGCCATGCCCATCTGCAAGAATGCAGTCTCCCAAACCGGCATCGGCCGGAAAAAGCCTGTGCGAACGCCTTCTTCCAAAACTTGGGCGATCCCCTGGACCATCTGCAAGCTTTTGGCATCAATTCGGGCTTTGAGGGCCGGCGGCAGGAGGTCTGCAATCTGCATTTTGTCCAGCATCAGTACGTTGTAGAACTCAGAATACTCGTCGTGGAACTGCATAAACGCATCATGCCCGGCCAGCAGATTAGTCAAGGGGTCTTGATCCGCCTGGTACGAAGCCGCAATCCTGCCGTGCAGAATCTCCAGGCCTTTTTCCATCACCGTCGCGTAGATCTCTTCTTTGCTCTGAAAATAAAGATAAATCGTCCCGCGCGAGAGTTCGGCAGCCCGCGCAATATCATCAATAGTCGTATCCCGAAAGCCTTTGCCGAAAAACAGCGTCTGGGCCGTTCTCAGAATGTCATCCCGCCGCTGCTGTTTTTCCCGCTCCCGCCGCTCTGTTGTTCCCACATTCATAGTATGACACTGTGTCAGCGATTTGTCAAGATACTGCTGAGAGTTCTCCCTATTCCCTTTACAACAGGGAAAAATTGTGCTAAATTGCACAGGGAGAGAAACGCCATGAAACCGCCGGACGCTTTAAGACAAAGAGATGATCTGAAACAGTTCGCTGACTTGAAACAAATTGTGCCGCCTAGCCTGCCTGCCGAGCCGACCTCTGCCGAAATGGTGGAAGCGACGCGCATTTTGTGGCAGATCTTTGAGCTGCTGAACCACTGGATCAAAAACAGCGACACTAAAGCGGCCGCCGTTCTCAGCGCCAATGCCATTCTCGCGAACGCCGCCGTCAGCGCGTTTGGCCACGTGAGCGGGTTTGATGAAGCGTTTTTGATGAAGCATCCGGTCGTTCTCGCCCTGGATCTGCTGGCACTTGGGCTGGGACTGGTATCGGTCGGCTTCAGCCTGAGCTGCATCGCGCCGAAGATGGTGTCCGGCGGCCCGGAAGCGGATGATTCGCTGATCTTTTTCGGCCACATCGCCCGCCGCGCATCGGCGCGGGACTACGAAGCGGAAGTTCACCGAACGCTGACCAATGAAGAAAAAGCGATGAACCAGATCAGCGACCAAGTCTGGATCAACTCGCGGATCGTCACCACCAAGCTGCGGGCGGTCCTTTGGGCGATCCGTTTGTTTGCGGCGACCCTGCTGGTGTCTCTGGTGTCCGCCTTCGCCGCCAAGCTTGTTTAGGGGTTTCAACTGAGAACAAGCAGCGAGACGCCCTGGCGGGGCAGGGCAAAGCGCAGACTAAGCGTGCCGTGATCCGCGGTCACCGCTTCCGGCGGATGCAGCATCGTAAGCTGCCCGGCTTTTTCCATCTGCGTCCTCTGAGCGGCCGCCGGTCGGGCAGGAGACCCCATCTGCTGCCAGAGCGTGAACGCATTGGAATGGTGGTCGTCAATGCGAAAGTGCGTCAGCCTCTTTCTCCCGTCGTGCGGCAGGCCACGCAGGGTAATCTCGACGGCGGCGTCTGGGCCGGGAACATCGTCGTCGTGGTAATGCCAGACCAGCACAGACACTGTTTTGCCGTTCAAGGCCGCCAGCGCCGAGACATCGGGCGCCGCCCGAACGCCGCCCTGCTGGATCGCCGCCAGACCAGCATCGGAGCTGCTTGAAACGGCAAGCCGCTGGCCGTGCATTTGGCCCAGCATCCGAAAGACGTTCAGGACGGGCAGGTCAATCCCCCCGGAGGCGAGCTGACGGAACCCGGCAAACAGCGGCTGGTCTTCAAACTCAAACGCCCAGGTGATCGCGCCTTCAATCCTGACCCCGTGTTTGGCGGCGATCTCGTGCATCCGGGCAAAGCTTGCGGCCGTGTAAGACGCATACAGCGGCCCGTTGCGGTAGCCGAGCTGGGGACCCTGACAGGCCGCGCAGCCGTCCGGGTCGGCTTCACCGATAATGAGGGGCGTGTTTTTGAATTCCGGGAACCCGGCGACCACCGCGCAGGCGGCGTCAATGTTGTTCAGCTCCTGTGAAACGCCCATGCGGACATGACCGCCCAGGAACTCCGGGGCGCCTTTGGCGTGGAACGAGATAAAGTCCAGCGGCGATCCGGTTTTGCCCGTGGCATGGTTTGTCCCCCGAATGCAGTGCTCCAAAAAGTCGTGCAGAAACTGCCCCCCCGGCCCGCCCCCCGT
>CAXUNT010000137.1:0-8485 GCA_964252595.1 uncultured Armatimonadales bacterium | reverse complement strand
CTGCCCTTCCCCACTGGGGGAGGGACCCTGCGAAGCAAGGTGGGAGGGGTTCTCAGGCTACACTCTGGTATAATAGTCTTATGTCAGAGAACAATGCAGACAATCAACAATTTATCCGCAATTTTTGCATCATCGCCCACATTGATCACGGCAAGTCTACGCTGGCCGACCGACTTTTGGAGTTTACGGGAACAGTCCAGCGGCGGCATATGCAGGAGCAGCTTCTGGACTCTTTGGATATTGAGCGGGAGCGCGGGATCACAATTAAAATGGCGGCGGTGCGGCTGAACTACAAAGCGCACGACGGGCAGACTTACGAGCTGAACCTCATTGATACGCCGGGCCATGTGGACTTCACTTACGAAGTGTCCCGGTCGCTGGCGGCCTGCGAAGGGGCCATTCTTGTCGTGGATGCCGCGCAGGGGGTGGAAGCGCAGACGCTGGCAAACGTCAATCTGGCCTTGAACAGCCAATTAGAGATTGTGCCGGTCATCAACAAAATTGACCTGCCCGCCGCCGACCCGGACCGGGTCGCGGAGGAAATTGAGGAAGTGCTGGCGATTGACGCCACCGAGGCCATCCGGGCGTCGGCCAAAGAAGGCATCGGCACGGAAGAGATTTTAGAGTCGGTCGTCCGCCGCGTCCCGCCGCCGTCGGGCGATCCGGGCAAGCCCCTGCGGGCGCTGATCTTCGACAGTCATTTTGACGCCTACCTCGGCGTGGTCGCGTATGTGCGGGTCCGCGACGGCGAGATTGCCGCCGGGACGCAGATCCGCGCGATGGCTTCGGGCAAAACGTTTGACGTCACCGGGGTCGGCATTTTCTCGCCGCGGATGAAGCCGGTGGAGAAGCTGATGACCGGCGAAGTCGGCTATATCACGGCGTCCGTCAAGACTGTCGGCGACTGCCGAGTTGGGGACACGCTGACCCTGGCGTCGCATGGGGCGACCGAGCCGTTAGTCGGCTACCGAGAGGCACTTCCCGTCGTCTTCTGCGGCTTGTACCCCGTGGACAGCTCCCAGTACCCCGAACTCAAAGAAGCGCTCGGCAAGCTGCAATTAAACGACGCCGCGCTGACATTTGAACCCGAGTCGTCGGCGGCGCTTGGCTTCGGCTACCGCTGCGGCTTCCTCGGCCTGCTGCATCTCGACATCGTGCAGGAGCGCTTGGAACGTGAGTTCAATTTAACGCTGATCGCGACCGCGCCGAGCGTCATCTACAAAGTCCATCAGACCGACGGCGAGATGGTGGAAGTGGACAACCCGGCAAACCTGCCGCCGCCCTCGGAGATCACTTCCATGGACGAGCCGTATGTCACGGCCAGCATTATCATTCCGTCCACATACGTCGGCACGGTGATGGACATGGCGCGGGACCGCCGGGGCATTTACCTCCGCACGGAGTACCCCGCCAAAGATCGCGTGATGATCTTCTACAAGCTGCCGATGAACGAGATTTTGATGGACTTCTTCGACCAATTAAAGTCCCGCACCAAAGGCTATGCGTCCTTTGATTACGAGATCAGCAGCTATGAGCAGTCCAACTTGGTGAAGCTCGACATCAAGATCAACGATGAGCCGGTCGACGCGCTGTCGTTCATCACTCACCGGGACAAGTCGCAGGAGCGCGGCAGGCAACTCGTGGAAAAGCTCAAAGAAGTCATTCCGCGCCAGCAGTTCGAGATCAAGATCCAGGCCGCCATCGGGGCCAAAGTCGTCGCCGCCGAGCGCATCTCCGCCCTGCGAAAGAACGTCATCGCCAAGTGCTACGGCGGCGACATCAGCCGCAAGCGCAAGCTCTTGGAGAAGCAGAAAGAAGGCAAAAAGCGCATGAAAAGCATCGGCAGCGTAGAAATCCCCCAGGAAGCCTTTATGAGCGTCCTCAAGCTAGGGAGTGACTAAATGAGCCTTATTCAAGACATGAAGATGGACAAGTCGTTTTTCGCGGTTGCCGACTTGACTGAAGAGTCAGACGAAGCGGCTTTTTGGAAGACGCAGACACCGGAAGCCCGGCTTGAGGCGCTGGAACTGATGCGGCAGGTGATGTATGGCTATGATCCTTCTACCGCCCGACTCGAAAGACTTTTTGAGATTGCTGAACTCAAATGCAGTTGAGTACCCATCCTTGACTTGAAATTAATTTATGCCAAACCATCCACTCGCCGAAGTCTTCGGCTTTCCAACTGATAACTTAACTGCTGACGCCGACCGGCACCGGCGGGACCGCTTGTGTCCGTTCGGGAACTCGGTGCCGAACTGCACCAAGACCAGCCTGGAAAACCCACTCGGCGTGTGCAGCGTCCACGGCGCGAACGGCGAGGCGGTCATCACCTGCCCGGTCCGGTTTCAGGAAGGCTGGCGGATCGCGTCGGACGCCGCCGGGTTCTTTTTTCCGCCCGGCGCGGCCTGGACTTCTCTCACCGAGGTACGCCTGAAAGACAGCACAGGCAAGTCTGCCGGGAACATAGATGTCGTGCTGCTCTCGTATGACGCGCTGGGCCGGATTATTGACTATGGGGCATTGGAAGTGCAGGCGGTTTATATTTCCGGCAACATTAGCACCCCGTTCCAGCATTACATGGAAGATCCGCATGCCCGTGCGGACATGGACTGGCGCGGCCAGCGCAACTACCCGCGCCCAGATTATTTGTCGTCGTCGCGCAAGCGCCTTGCCCCGCAGCTTATTTTCAAGGGCGGCATCCTGAATGGCTGGGGCCGCAAAATGGCGGTGGCGCTGAACAGTGGCTTCTACAACACCTTGCCGGTACTCGATGAAGTAGACCCCGCCGAAGGCGACCTTGCGTTTTTCGTCTACGGCTTGGTTTTAGATGCGGCGCGAAATCGCTACGTTCTGACGTTGAACAAAACCGTGTACACGAAATTTGAGCCGACACTAATCAAGATGACGCGCTCCGAAGCAGGCGAAGAAGCGCTGTTTTTGGGACAGATGCAGAAGCAGCTCGACAAAAGGTTAAACAATGCCAACGCTCCCGAAACCATTACACCCGACCCAGAGTTCTAGTCCGCAAGTCCAAGAACCAACGGTTCAATACTCGCTGTTTGAGAGCAGCCCGCGCGAAGCGATTGTCAATGTAGCGTCTGTGCCGCAGCGCAGCCCGTTCCGCTATCCGGGCGGCAAGACCTGGCTTGTGCCGCGCATCCGGCAATGGCTCCGTAGTCTGCCGCAAAAGCCGCACCAACTCATTGAGCCCTTTGCCGGCGGCGGCATTGTTGGTTTGACTGCTGCGTTTGAAGACTTGGCGCAGACTGTTTTGCTGGTGGAATTGGACGCCCAGGTCGCGTGTGTCTGGCAGACAATCTTAGGAGAACATAATGAATGGCTTGCGGAACGGATTATAAATTTCGAATTGAACGCGCAGACAGTAAGCCGCGAACTCGCAGAGGGAAAATCTGAAGTCTACGAAAAAGCGTTCCAGACAATCCTCCGCAACCGAACCAACCACGGCGGCATTCTTGCGCCCGGCACCGGTGTCTTAAAGCACGGTGAGAATGGCAAAGGCTTGACCTCGCGCTGGTATCCGCAAACGTTGAGACGGCGGATTTTAGACATTCAAGTTATTCAAGGTAGAACCCAAGTTGTTCACGGCGACGGATTAGCTGTTTTACGGGACAACGCGCATAGCTCGAACACAGTCTTCTTTATTGACCCGCCCTACACAGCCGCCGGAAAGAAAGCGGGCGCACGGCTTTACACGCATAGCGAACTCGACCACGAAGAGTTGTTTTCCATTGCCGAAAATCTCGCAGGAGATTTCCTGATGACTTACGACAATGCAGACGGCGTTGTCGATTTAGCCCGGAAGCACGGCTTTCAAGTGCAAGCAATTCCAATGAAGAACACGCACCATGCGGAAATGACTGAGCTTATCATTGGACGGAATTTGAGTTGGGCTTAGAATTGAAGAAATATGTTGCTGTCCTCGCGGCAATCGCCGTTCTCGCCAGTGCAGGGAGCGTTCGGGCAGCCCGGCCGGTGACTGTAGGCGATCCGAAGCAGCCGGGGCAACTGGCACAGGCGGTTCAGGACGCTTACGCGCAGGGAGCGCGAAAGATTGTGATCCGGCCCGGAACCTACGTTCTGCCGGATGTCGGACACACGGCTCTGACGCTGGACGGCTGGCACGACGCGGTGGTCAGCGGCTACGGCGCGACGCTGATCTTAACCGATCTGCACTGGATGCACGATGCGATAGACTTGAAGAACTGCGCGGGCGTGACGTTGGCGGGCTTCACGCTGTCGCAGAACGAGATCACGTCGTACCAGGGCCGGATTGTGGCGGTTGGGAAAGACGCAGGCGGCAAAGACTACTGCGACTGGAAGCCGGACGCAGGGTATCCGGTGCCGCCGGTGCGCGATAAAGGCTTTCTCGGCGGCGATGTCAATGTCGTGGACGCGCAGACGCGGCTCTTCAAAGTCGGGGCCGGTGACTTTTACGGCGTCTCGTATCAGGCGCTTCCGGGCGGCCTCTTCCGCGTCCTTATGCAGAACGGCGCGAAGGGCGGCGCGGTCGGCGACTGGCTGGTCGGGCGGTACGGCGACGCTCCGTTCAAAGTCTATCTCAACAACTGCCGGGGTTGCACAGTGAGAGATGTGACCGTGGTACGAAATGGCTTTGCCCCGCTGCGTGAAGAAAACGGCGGCGGAAACCGTTACCTGCATGTCGTTTGGGCGCTCGGCCCGCCCCCGGCAGGAGCGAACGAGACGCCGCTGGTGACGAACAGTGCGGATGGGATGCACATGACCGGAGCGTATCCCGGCCCGGATATTGAGCGCTGCGTCTTTCAGGGGCTTTTCTTAGACGACTGCATCGCTATTCACGGCTATCTGCAAACGGTGACGGCGGTGAGTGGTCCGGCATTGACACTCAAAGGCAGGGGCGGGGCGCTCAAAGTCGGCGCTCCGGTGCGGATTTCGGACACGAAGGGCTTCTTCGGCGAGGCGGCGGCGATGAGTGTTAAAGACAACGGCGACGGCACGGCTACTGTTGTTCTGGATAAAGACTTAGGGGTGCCGGCGGATGCCAAGCTTTCCAGCCCGCTTGCCGACGGGGCAGGCTATAAAATCCTCGGCTGCCATCTAGGGAACACACGCTCGCGGGGCATACTGGCGAAAGCCGACAACGGGATGATTGAAAACAACGTCATTGAAGGCTGCGGGCAGGCCGCGATCAGCCTGGGGCCGGAATACGGCTGGGGCGAGGCGGACTATGTGCGGAACGTGAGGATTTCCGGGAACGTCCTTCGCGGCAACGGCCGGTGCGCCTACGGCGGCGGGGCGGTTCTGGTTCACGGCGACGGTGCGGCGGGCAATCGGGACATCGTCATTCGGGACAACCGCTTCTCTGCCAACTACCAGGGTGACATAGATATTCAGTGGGCAAACGGCGTCACACTTGACGGCAATGTCATGGTCGGAGCGACCGCCTGGCCGTCCGAGATTCCTCTTCAATCTCCTATCTCGCTGGCACAGTCCCGCGCCGTTACTCTGCGAGCGAATGTCGTTCACAACCCTGGTGCCTACCGGCCTGCGCTTGTTTCGCTCGGCGCGGATGTCACCGGACTGCAAGGCGATGATGCCGCCGGCATCCGCTGACTCATTCTTTAATTCTTTCTTTTTTGGGTATGCTCAAATCTCCGCGGAATATGGTATAAAGGGAACAGGGACTAATCATACAAAATTGCGTGACGGCGTATGTCGGGCTGGGGGCAAACTTAGGCAACCGGACCGCGAGCATACAGGCAGCCCTCTATTCTTTGAGTAATCTGCCGACAATGGAAATGCGCCGGGTCTCGTCGCTCTACGAGACGGCAGCGGTCGGGATGACCGATCAGCCAGACTTCTTGAATGCCGTCGCCGAAGTTGGCACGTCGCTTTCGGCGATAGAGTTGCTGGACGTTCTTTTGAACCTTGAAAATTTGTTGGGCCGGAAGCGAACCATTCGGTGGGGTCCGCGCGTTATAGATTTAGATCTGTTGCTGTACGGGGATGAACAGATCACCCTGCCGGCGCTGACGGTTCCTCACCCGCGCCTGCGCGAGCGGGCGTTCGTGCTGGTTCCGCTGGCGGAAATCGTACCTGAGTTGACGCTGCCAGGGGATCATCAAGCCGTTGCAGCGCTTGCAAATAATTTTCGCGCGGGCGGGAACATTCGGCGCGTCGGCGTCGTCTAAATCAGAAGCCGTGACGCGTTTTACTTTTTCTTCTGATTCTGAGGACGCGACATGCTGTATTCGTACCAAGCTAAAGACCAGAGCGGACGCACCATCACCGGCGCATTGGATGCCGAAACCGAGCGTCAGGCCGCCCAGGAGATCCGCGACATGGGATACTTTCCTATGCGCCTTGCACCGCAGCAAGGCGGCGCGGCGGCGTCTTCTCCCCATCCGTTCCCGTCCGAAAGATTTGAAGACCATTCAGCGCTGAACGGTCCGAGGCTGAACACGGGAGCCGTGATGCCGCGCCGGACAATGTCGCCGGGGATGTGGCTGCTGGCGCATTTGGTGTTTCCGCTGTTTTCCGGAGTCGGCCTGCGCGACATGGCGCTGATGTACCGCCAGTTCGCTGCGATGCTCGGTGCAGGCGTCCCGATCTATCAGTGCCTGACTTCGCTGACTCAGCAGACGGGAAACAGTGTTTTGCGCGGGCATCTGCGGCGCATCACGGCGCGGGTGCAGGAAGGCGAAATGCTGACGACGGCGATGGCCGATACGCCGTGGATTTTCACGGACTTCCACCGGGCCATGATCTCGGCGGGCGAAGTCAGCGGACGGCTGGATACCATGATGGGCCGGCTGTCATCGGCGCTGGAACAGGAATATGCGCTGCGAAACAACATCAAGCGCGAAACCTGGTATCCGGCTGTCACCCTGCTGATGAGTTTTTTACTGCCGCCGCTGGTACTGCTGGTCGTCAGTCACGATGTCCGCGCGTACATGCAGGCGGCGGTCTATCCGCTGCTGGCTTCCGCCAGTGTCGTGGCGGTAATTTATGTCGTCGGCAAGCTGCTGTCCCAGTTCAAGTTTGTATTTGACGCCATTATTTCAAGCCTGCCGGGGATTGGCGGCGCAGTGCGAATGATTTCTCTGGCCCGGTTTTCCCGTGCGCTGGCATCGCTGTATGCGTCGGGCGTCGGCATCCCGGAGGCCATCCGGTTCTCGGCGGCGGCAACGGGCAACGAGTTTTTAGCCCGGCGTATGCTTTCGGCGATTCCGTTCATTCAGGGCGGGCGCGGGATTGCCGAGTCGCTGATGGCGACCCGCGCGTTCCCGCCGATGGTTGTGTCTATGCTGGGGACCGGCGAGCAGACCGGCGGCCTTGATGCCATTATGGACAAGGTCGCCGAGTATTACGAGCAGGAGTCGGTCGTCCGGCTGCACCAGCTTGCGGTCACGCTCGGCGCGTTCGCGATGATTGTTGCCGGGATCCGGGTTGCCATGGTTGCCGGCGCGTTTTACACAAGCTACTTTGATAAGATGAACGACATGGCAAGCCCGGACGGTCCGTAGCGCCTAACAGGAACAAGAACAAAGTTTTCGCCGACAACAAGTCAGCGGCGCAGCATTCATTTATTCATTTTCTGCGCGGTGGCTGAAGAAAGAGGAGCAGCACACGGACGAGACAACACTGGAATTATTCATACACTCGGAGCAATTTTTATGAGCTTACAGCGAAATTATTACGAAGTGCTGGGCCTTCCGCCCAGCGCGACCACGGACGAAATCAAAAGAAAATACCGGGAGCTGGCACGGAAGTTTCACCCAGATGTCGTGCAGGACAAAGTTTTGGGCCAGCGGGTCTTCACGCAGATCAACCAAGCGTACAGCGTTCTCGGCAACCCGGAGCGCCGCGCCCAGTACAACATGACACTTCAAGCTGGCGGCTCACCGAACGGCACTCCGGCGAACGCTGCGCCAAAGCCGAACGGCAACCCCGCGGCTCCGTCTCAGACCGCGGCGGCTCCCGCGCCTCCGGTCAGCCCGGTCAAGTCTCAAGCCAACACCGAGATGCTGGGGCGAGCGGAAAACGCGATCATGGCCGGTAAGCCGGTGGAAGCTCGCACCCTTGCCGTGCGGATTCTGGAAAGCGATCCGCGCCATGTTCGGGCATTGGAGATTTTAGGCGATGCTCTGGTTCAGATGGGCCGGCGGGACGAAGCCGCCGCGCAGTACCGCAGGGCGCTGGATATCGCGCCCAGCAAGCTGATTCAGGCCAAGCTGACCCGAATGACTGCCGCCCAGCCGTCTTCCCGGACTGTCCCGCCCGCAGCCACACCCCCGCTGCCGAGGAACGGCAATGGAACCGGCGGCGGGCAGAGAACCCTTCCGCCCTCGTCTGCAAACACGGAAGACACGGAAAAATCCGGCGGCTTGCTGGGACGTCTGCTGGGACGGAAATAGTGGAAACCCACAAAAAAGCGGGGCCGGGCCCCCCCCCGCGGGGGGTTTTTGTTTTTAGTACAGTTTGT
>CAXUNT010000136.1:0-8532 GCA_964252595.1 uncultured Armatimonadales bacterium | reverse complement strand
CTAATAGTCGGCTCTTCCGGCTCTTCTTGATCTGGCTCCCCAGAATTGGGGCGGGGGGGGCGACCAGCAGCACCGGCAGCGCGATTATCGCGAGGCTCTTGAAGACACATCCCAGCGCGAGTGATGCGCCGGAGAGGAACCTCCCAAGACGACTGGACCACGTCCACAGCCAGAAGGCCAAGACCAGCCAGAACACGGTCGGCGTTTCCTGTAACGCGAGTCTGTTATACAGCACGAACGGCGGCGCGAGACCGAGAAATAATGCACCTAGATCGGCAGTCTGAGCATCATAAGCTCGGCGCAGGGCCAGCCAAGAGACCCAGACGGTCAACAGGCCGAAAGCCACGCTCGGCCCTCGTGCTTGGAGCAGGCCCGTCCCGAACACCGCGAACACGCCCTGCTGGATGACGCTCAGGAGCGGCGACAGCAGCCGGTCATGGAAGTTCCCTGGCGCGGGCATCCCAAACAGCGCTTCGTGACGCGCATCCAGCGTGTAATAGCCTTCGTCCGTGAAAATCCCTGTACTCCACGACAGCCACGATGGTGGGTCGCTGTTCAGCGCGACTAAGCGAACGAGGAGGATCAGCCCCCCCGCCCCAAGTCTGGGGAGCCATACAGGGAGGCTACGCACGATGCTCGTCAATCATCTGCAAAAACCGGGCAAAATAGCCCCGGCTGTCGGCGGGGCCGGGGGACGCTTCGGGATGGTACTGAATGGTAAAAATCGGCAGCGTCTTGTGCCGCAGGCCCTCCACTGTGCCGTCGTTTAAGTTGATCTGCCAGACTTCAATCTCGGCATCATCGAAGCCGTCGGCAGCCAGTGCGTAGCCGTGATTTTGGGACGTAATGATGACCCGGCCCGACTCCAAATCTTTGACGGGATGGTTCGCCCCTCGGTGCCCGAACGGCAGCTTAAACGTATGCCCGCCGAACGCGCAGCCGATGAGTTGGTTCCCCAGACAGATGCCCATCGTCGGCTTGGCATGGGCGAGTGTGCGGACTGTCTGCACGATGTCGCCGAGCAGGGCCGGATCGCCGGGGCCGGGCGACAAAAAGATGCCGTCGGGATTAGTCGCGAGTATCTCTTCGGCGGGCGTATACGCAGGAAACACCGTCGTTTCCGCGCCCAAAGACGCCAGCGAGCGCAGGATGTTGAATTTGACGCCGCAGTCCAGCAGTGCAATCTTGTACTTCGTTTCAGCCAGGGCCGACGGCCAGACATAGGGCGCGTCGGTCGTCACCTGAGCCATGTAATTGACATCCGCGTAGCCCGCCGACTCCGCCAGCCGTTCCAGCAGCTCGGCGGGCGTTTCTGCCGACGAGATCGCGCCCATCATCACGCCGACCGACCGCAGCTTCTGTGTCAACGCCCGCGTGTCGAGGCCCGCAATGCCGACGACGTTGTGGGTTTGGAGAAAGCTGTCCAGCGTCCCGGTCGAGCGCCAGTTGGACGGCGCATCGGCCAGCTCTTTGACGATAAAGCCGGACACCTGCACGCGCTTCGACTCGAAATCGTCCGCGTTGACCCCGTAGTTACCAATGATGGGATAGGTCAGCGCGACGAGTTGCCCGGCATAGGACGGGTCCGTCAAGATCTCCTGGTAGCCCGTCATGCCCGTATTGAATACGACCTCGCCCACGGTCGTCCCCCGTGCGCCGAACGCCGTTCCCGTATAAGTTGTGCCGTCCGCGAGGACGAGATGTGCGTGTGTCATATGTGCCGTTACTTGTTACGCTGCATGTTACGATACTTGTTGTGGCCCAGGAGCTTCGCCATTTCCGCGTAGCCGCCATTAAGGGCAACGACCTCCGCCGTCTGGCCCCATTCGTTCTTGATGCTGGGATTCGCGCCGAGATCAAGCAGTTTTTGTGCCATCTTAGCGTGGCCTCTCATCGCTGCATAATGCAAAGGAGTAAATCCCATGTCCCCAGGTGCGTTTACCCTCGCGCCGGAACGGACAAGCAAATCCAGTTCATCCAGGCTGCCTATTCTTGCAACGAAATGAATCAGTGCGTCGTCATCAGGATAAGCCTGCTGGTTGATGTCGGTCAAATCCAGTTCCTCGAACTCTGGATAATCCCGATAATTGGCGATCAAGGCTTCCAGCGGCGTTTGTTGTTCCATGTCGGTTCCACGGAAGTGCCCAGGATTGAAATCCTGGGCTGAAGGGCGCTTCGCGCCGATACGCAGTAATGCCGCAGGCATACTGTCCTACGGACAGAAGAGTGAGTTACGTTCGTAAATCTTTTGTCCGCAGGACAACCAGCCGAAGGCTCCTCAGCCCAGGATTTCAATCCTGGGCCAACACCGCGAATTTCAATCCAGCACAATCCGCCGCCCGCCGACGAACGTCATCAGCGGCTTGCCGGTCAGCGTGACACCGTCTAGGACTGAGTTGCGGGACTTGGACTTGAACTGGCTCACGTCAACGGTCCATTCGGCGTCCGGGTCGAAGACAGTAATGTCGGCGGGAGCGCCGACGGTTAAACTGCCGCCGAGAACACCCATAATCTTCGCGGGAGCGACGGACATCTTTTCAATCATCTGCGAGAGAGTCAGATGGCCGGGCTTGACCAAGTGCGTGATGACAAGGCCGAGCGATGTCTCTAAGCCCAGCATCCCGAACGGGGCTAAGGCGAACTCCTGCTCTTTTTCGTGCGGCGCATGGGGCGCATGGTCGGTCGCGATGGCGTCAAGCGTGCCGTCTTTCAGCCCGTCAATGATCGCCGATTGATCGGCCTCGGTACGCAAAGACGGCGACATTTTGGCGTTGGTGTTGTAGCCATAGCAGGCTTCATCGGTGAGCGCGACATACTGCGGGCAGGTTTCGGCAGTGATCGGCGCTCCCAAAGATTTCGCGTGGCGGATGATCTCGACGCTTTCTTTGGTGCTGACGTGCAGGATATGCAGGCGGCAGCCAGTGGATTGAGCCAGCATGATGTTCCGGGCCGTCGCCGTGTTCTCCGCTTCGCGCGGGATGCCTTTCAGGCCAAGCACTGTGGAAACGTAGCCTTCGTTCATCACGCCGTCGGCGGTCAGGTCTTTGTCTTCGCAGTGAGCGACGAACGGCAAGTCCAGCATGGCGCAGTACTGCATGGCCCGGCGCAGGAACAGGGCGTTCTGCACGGGGTACGCATCGTCGCCGATGCCGACAATTCCGGCGTCTTTCAGGTCCGCCATTTCGGTCAGCTCAGTATTGTGCAGAGCTTTCGAGACGGCTGCCACGACATAAACCCGCGCCGACGCGCCCTCAGCCTGCCGGTGAATGTCCTGCACGATGCTGGCAGTATCAATCGGCGGCGACGTGTTCGGCTGGCAGGCGATGGCCGTGAAGCCGCCGCTCGCCGCCGCCGCCGTTCCCGATTGCACGTCTTCTTTGTATTCCTGGCCGGGGACGCGCAGGTGGACGTGCATATCAATCAGGCCGGGCGCAATGACAAGGCCGGTGCAGTCTATGACCGTGACGCCGTCCCCGGCGCTCAAAGCGGGGCCGACTTCAGCGATGACACCGTCCGCGCTTATTCGCACGTCGCACACTTCATCCCGTCCATTCGCCGGGTCAACCACGCAGCCATTTTTCAGCAGATACGCCATATCAGATATTTTCTTTCGCTCCGAACCGCTCCAGCACCACCATCATCAGCACATAACCAAGTGCCAAATCCAATACGAGAAATAAAATCCAGCCACTCAAAATGTTGGAGCCGGGGCCGCAGCCGCGTCCGAGGTCAGGATTATCAATCCCGTTGACATCCGGGTAAGTAGCCTCGTACCGGACTCGCACAAGCTGGCCCGGCTGGATACCGCCTTTGCCCGGATTATCCGCATCCCCCCAAACACTGCCGTCCACGCGGATTTGCCCGGTATGGACCTGCTTCGGGCCGGGCTTGGTTTCGCCGCGCACCGGCGGGTCCGGCGCTTTGAACTTGTAGTCCAGCAAGTACACATGGTCGCCGACTTTAAAGGGGTTTGCAGTCGGCTGAACTTCTTTTTTTGTAATAACCCCCACTGCTTCACCGGCCGCTTTGGTATAAGCGAGGTTCGGCGGCAGAAACTTGGAGGCCGGAATGCCGACAATCGGCAGAACAAAAAACAGAAGAACCGTTGCAATCAAAAAGCCGCCGAGAAAGCGCAGGACACGGGCAAGACTCATAGAAGACACTCCTAAGCGGGCGGCGCACCCATTAGCCAGAACAAGACCGCCATGCGGACGGCTACTCCATTGGTGACCTGGTCGGTGATGACGGCGATTTCCGGGTCGTCGGCCAGGGCGGACGCGATCTCGACCCCGCGGTTCATCGGGCCTGGGTGCAGGACCATGACGTCCGGCGCGGCGTTCGCAAGCTTGGCGCGGCTGACACCGAACAAGCGGGCGTATTCGCGGACCGAGGGGAAAAACGCCGAGTCCTGGCGCTCTAGTTGAATTCGCAAAATGTTTACGACATCCGCGCCCTCCAGACCTGCTTCCAGATTGGTGTAAACCGTCACGGGTAACTGATCGGCATCGGCAGGCAGCAGGGTCGGCGGGGCAACCACGCGGACATTCGCACCCATCGCCGCCAGTCCCCAGATGTTCGAGCGGGCGACGCGCGAGTGCAGGACATCGCCGACAATCGCGACCGTGAGGCCCTCAATCCGGCCTTTGACCTGGCGAATGGTCAATAAGTCCAGCAGTCCTTGTGTCGGATGCTCATGGGTGCCGTCGCCGGCATTGATGACCGGCTTGTTCGGAACATACTGCGCCGCAAGCTGCGCCGCGCCGCTGTGCGAATGCCGGATCACAAAGGCATCAATGCCCATCGCGTCCAGCGTCAGCATCGTGTCTTTGAGCGACTCGCCTTTCACTGCGCTGCTGGTCGTCCCCGTGAGGCTGTAGGTATCGGCGGACAGGATCTTCGCTGCTGCTTCAAACGAAGTGCGGGTGCGGGTGCTTGGCTCGAAAAACAGCGTCGCCACGGACTTGCCGCGAAGGGTCGGCACTTTCTTAACGGGCCGGGTCACGATCTCTCGGAACGACTGCGCCGTGTCTAAAAGATAGGCAATCTCGTCCGCGCGGAGGCTTTGTAAATCCAGCAGGTCTTTTCGCCTCATGCTGACGCCTCATCAAAGAGCAGCAGAGAGGAAAAGGACGCGGCACGAAAAGACGTGGCAATGAATTGCGACGCTGTGGGGCAAAGCGCCCAGTAACCGCCGACGCGGGTACAGGAAAGACTGTCATCGTTGTCTGCTCTTTGTCCGCGAAGGCGGACACTCGGCATCTGCGCCCCACAGCGTAGAACTTCAGTTCCACGCACTGTGCGAGTGTGCTTCATATTCTCGCCTCCTGGCTCAAGACTTCCTTGTGAATGACCACTTTGTCTTCGCCGTCGAGTTCACTGAGAAAGACTTTGACGAACTCCCGCTTGCCCGTCGGGAGGTTCTTGCCGACGTAGTCCGGGCGGATCGGCAGCTCGCGGTGGCCCCGGTCCACTAAAACGGCAAGCTGAGTCACGGCTGGACGGCCCAAATCTACTAGGGCGGCAAGGGCGGCGCGGACAGTGCGGCCGGTGAACGCGACATCGTCTACCAGGACAAGCCGCTTGCCTTCGATGTCAAACGGGATTTGGGTCGTGCCGACATGGGGCTGGTACGTTCGGAAATCGTCGCGGTAGAGAGAAATATCCAGGACGCCGCAGGGGACCGGCGTGCCTTCAATGCGCTCAATGGTGTCGGCAAGACGGCGGGCCAGCGGACCGCCTTTGCGAAGAATGCCGACAATGACCAGGTCCTGCACGCCCCGGTTCTTTTCCAGAACTTCATGGGCAATGCGTGTCCACGCGCGGCGCATCTCGTCGGCGTCCATGATTGTCGCTGTATTCGGGTCGGTCGGTGCGGGCATCAGTGCGCCTCGGCGGGTAAAACGTCAGACGGGAGGAGAAGGCGCAGGCGAGCAGGCAGTAGAAAACACTGTTCTGGGAGGACGCTTGCCTTCCCCGCCTCGCAGGACGGAATTAAAGGTTACGGTCAAAAAGTGGTGCGTTCAGAGTATAGCAGAGGACGCCGATTTTGTCAAGCGGGCGTAAGAGTGTTAGCGCAGCCAGTTCAGCAGAACAGTCGCTAGGCTGAGAAAGATCGAGATGCCGATGACGTCCTGAAACGCCGTCTCGAACGGGCCGGCGGTCATGGCAGGATCATAGCCGGCCCGCTTGGATAGCAGTGGAATGCACGTCCCAACAACCCCTGCGATGTTGACCGCGATGAACATGCCCAGAAAGACGACCAGGCCGAACACCCAGTGCCGGTCCCAGACTCCGGCGATGATGCCGAGGGTCAGCGCACACACGCTGCCGAGAATCAGCGTGGTGGCGGTCTGCCGGGCGAGCGCGTGACGCCAGCCGCCGAGCGTCACCTGGCCCGACCCCAGGCCGCGAATAATGATGGCCGCCGACTGCAAGCCGGTATTGCCGCTGATGGCCGAAATGATCGGCATGAAGCTAGCCAGCAAAATAAACCGGGTCAGCGTTTTGTCAAATGCATGGATGACGACGCCCGCCAGCAGCTCAATCCCCAGCGTTGTCATGATCCACGGCAGGCGCATCCGGGCAATCTGCACCGGGGATTTTTTCTCCAGCTCTTCGGCATCCGAGCCAACTGTCCGCAGGTATTCTTCGTTGAACTCTTCCACCAGAACGTCAATAATGTCGTCAATCGTGACGATGCCGAGCATTCTCCCCGCGCTGTCCGTGATTGGCAGGGTCAGGAGGTCGTAACGAGAGATCAAGGCCGCCGCGTCTTTTTTGTCAGTTTCCGGGGACACGGAAATCGGCTCGCGGGTCATAAAATCCCCTACTTGCCGCTCCGGCGAGGCCGTTAGGACGGCTTGAATGGAAAAAACGCCAATCAAAACGCCGTCGGGCTGTGAGACATAAATCTCGTTGATGGTCTCCAAGGTCTCGGCGGTCTGCCGCAGGTACGTCAGCACGTCGGCGGCGGTTTGGGTTGGCGACGCCCGCGCGAACTTGTCGGTCATCAAGCGCCCTGCTGTGTGTACGGGGTATGCCAGCAGGGCGCGGACTTCGGCGGCATCGAGCGGGGCGCGGGCCTCGAGATCGGCCAGCAGAGATTTCGCGATGCGCGGGTCGGCTTCCGAGACAACTTCGGCGGCGTCGTCCATCGGCAGATGATCCAGCAGGTCGGTGATCCGGCCCAGCGGGGCATTGTCGGTCAAGAAGCGCACCGTGTCCGGCGGCAGCTCGTCCAAGACTTCAGCAGCGCGGGCATTGTCCAGCCAGTTGAACACAGCCAGCGTTTCCGCGCGGGTCAGGTGGGTGAGGGCGTCAACGATCTCCGCCGGATGCCGCCCGGTCAAAGCCGCTGTCAGCCGCAGATCGCCGCCATCGCCGAGCGGCTTTTGGAGCGCATTTCGGAGCGTTTCGGTAAGCTTTTGGGAGGCATCGTATTCCATAGGGGCGGGTTACGCCACCGCCGCGAAATTGGAAAATTCCCCGGTCGGTTCATCCCATGCAGTCGCCACGGCGGTGACTTCGGCGGCGTGGGGACCATGCCGCAGAGCTTTCAAGAACTCGTGCAGCGATGCTTCTTCGGCTTCCGCAACCGCCATTACCCCGCCGCCTTCCGTGTTTCGCACCGTGCCGACGATCCCGAGCTGTCCGGCGACATGGGCGGCGAAGTAGCGGTAGCCGACGCCCTGCACCCGGCCCGAGACCTGGGCCTGCACACGCTTTGTCATGGTGGTATCTCCTAATGTTTGCTTGGAAAGTGCGAATGCCCCCTGCCCCACCCCAGCAAAGCCTTAATTCTGGGGAGTACAGAGCGGAGCAATACAGAAAAGAAACTGCGTCGGCAGCTTGCTCTGGTTCCCCAAACTTGGGGCTTTGTTGGGCTAGGACGGAGGGGCATTTGGAATAGTCACTTATTTGGCGAGCGTAACTTTGGTCATCTTGTCGCCGACTTTGAGGCGACCGGCCACATCCAGCCCTTTGATAACCTGGCCGAAAACGGCGTAATTGCCGTCTAAAAAGTGAACAGGGTTGACGCAGATATAGAACTGCGATCCAGCCGAGTCCGGCTCTCCGGTGCGGGCCATCGCGACCGCGCCGGCAATATGGGTCAGCGGGTTCGGGACGCCGTTGGACTTGAACTCGCCTTTGATCGTGTAGCCCGGACCGCCGGAGCCGTTGCCGGCCGGGTCGCCGCCCTGAACAATCTTTGATGTGCCGGGTGCGCCGAGATCGGTAATGCGGTGGAATGTTAGGCCGTTGTAAAAGCCTTTCTTGACCAGCTTCTCAAAGTTCGCGCAGGACACGGGGGCATCTTTCGGGTACAGCTTGATTAAAATCACGCCGCGCGTCGTCACCATGCGGACAACGGGAGCGGCAGCCGGGGCAGCGTCTGCCGACAATGGCAGAGCCGCGAGGGCAGTGAAAGCAAGCGGGGCGATCCAAATCTTCATACAGTCTCCTGGAAAAGTGTTTATGTTGGGAATCGGCACTGGAAGTGCTGGTTTACACGTCCCATTGTAGCACTTAGAC
>CAXUNT010000135.1:2375-8645 GCA_964252595.1 uncultured Armatimonadales bacterium | reverse complement strand
CATCAGGATGCCGAGCATGAACTGCTTGGAGTTAGAGAGGCAGGCGGTGCGCCGTCCGTTTTCGCGGACTTTTTGGAACACAGGGAACAAGATGGCGGCGAGAATCGCGATAATGGCGATGACGACGAGCAGTTCAATCAAAGTAAAGCCCTGGGCGGGGCGGCGGTTGCGGAAGCGTAACATGGAGTCTCCTTGGAATCAGCACTGAAACGTTCTTTTATATAAAAGCTCCCCTAGTTTACACGATTTTGGGGGAAGTTATGTTAAGAGAATGTTAAGCTTTTGCGAATTTTTTGGAGGATGACACAGGGCTGAACCCCCCTGCTTTGAAGGACAACTCCCCGCCTGCGCGGGCAAAATGCCAGGAGACAAGAGGCTCAATCTTTGCCCGCACAGGCGGGAGATTGCTTTTTTAAAGCAGGGGGTTCAGCCCCGTGTTCTTTCCCCATGTTCTTCCGCGGCTTTCCCTACGGCACTACTTTGATCCCGTCGGGACTCGTCACCGCAAGCTGCGTCTGCTCGCCGTGAGCGACGAATTTTCCCGAAACCAGAACGTGTTTCCCGGCAAGATGGGTCAGGTCGGGGAACTTTGCGTAATCGGCGGGCGCAATATCGGCGGTGAGCGCGTCCCGGTAATGCACGGCGAAGTCGAGCGCGACGAAGCCGTGGTTTTGGGGCGAGTACACCTGCGTGACCGTTCCCTGGAACGATCCGGTTTGGCCGACCTGCTTTTTCGCGTCTGCGAGGGCTTTGGCGTCCAGTGCCGCCGTCACGGATTTGTCGGTCGCCGCGACGGTTCCGAACGCTCCCTTTGCGGCAACGGAAGATTGCGCCGGGTAGGTCTTCTGCGGGCCGTCGTCGCTGTCGGCAGGCTTCGCCGGAGCGGCGGCAGGCGCAGCGGGCTTGGCGGCAGGCGTGTCGGCGTAGGCAATCGCCGTTCCCAGCGCGGCCAGGCAAAGGCTGAGTAAAATGAGCTGCGGCTTCATGGAAAAGGCTACTGTGCGAAAAAAGCCCATGAGCGGCGGCTCATGGGCAGTCAGATGACTAGCTGGGGGTCGTCGGGAAGGGTTTTCCGTCACGCCCATCTTGAAGGGTCCAGATTTGGTTAGGATCCTGCGTGATGTCGTAGCCCTGCTTCTCCGGGCGACGGGCTTTCACATGCCCATCGCAGAACAGATAATCGTTGACCATGTTGTGATAGGTCATCGTTGGGGACTGCTGCGGATACCCGGCATACGTCTTGGCAGCAGCGTCGGTGTTCCAGAAGCCCTTGACGCGAGGCCATGCCCCGTACCCAGGTGAGGAACCATTGTATTTGTCGCTGGACGCTTCTGTCATCGTCTCGTACAGGAGATCGGTATTCGCCGGGGAAGTGATCCGAGAGATCGTCACCGGGTTATCAAGATCGCTCAGCGTTTTGTCAGTGCCTGACCCGCTGGACTTCGCTTCATCGGAAACACGTGGATAGTAGGAGTCAGGATCGCCGACGTTTGTGCAGCCGGAGCCGCCGGATGCACATTGATAGGTTGCCCCGGCGTTCGTCATAAACTCGTTCATCGAGTAAGTGCGCGGGTAGCTGTGATAATCAATAGTGGTGCTTTGGTTGTAGCTGGCCAGATCCGGGCAGGTCCAAACCGAGTTTTTGCTGTTGGCGGAGTGGTTCTTAATGTACGGCTCCAGCGGCGAATTGCCGCTATTATCGTAGTAAGCATACTGGTACTTGGAGACAAACGCCTCGTCATTGTCATTCGAGTACTGGATGAAAGCAAGGCCAAGCTGCTTTAAGTTGGACTGGCAGTTCGCGCGGCGGGCGTTCTCGCGGACTTGGGCAAACACAGGAAACAGAATGGCGGCGAGAATCGCGATGATGGCGATGACGACGAGCAGCTCGATCAAGGTGAAGCCGGGCTTGGAACCGGGCTTGCGGGAATGTTGCATGGATGACTCCTGATTCTATTGGCAGAGGCTTTTATATAAAAGACGCTTTATTCTACATCAGATTTCGGTGCTTTTATGTTAAGAGAAGATTAAATTTTTCGGGGGCGGGCGGCGGGACCGATTTTGGCCGTTGATTGACAGGCCGCACAAAATTATTGTAGAATGAGGCGAACGCAAACAAAAGTTCAGAGACCGTTCTTCTTCAAAGTTATGCCGCCAGAAACAACACCTCTCGAAATGCCGCAGGCACATGACATTGTCGTCATCGGCGCATCCGCCGGTGGAGTCGAAGCGCTTGCCGAAATGGCCGAACTTCTACCCGCCGGTTTGCCTGCCGCCGTGCTGATGGTTCTGCACATGCCTGCCTACGGCCACTCCGTCCTGCCCGACATCCTCAGCCGACGCGGGCCACTGCCGGCAAGGCACGCCGTAGACGGCGAGCCGATCCTTCCAAGCCGGATTTACATTGCGCCGCCCGACCATCATCTCATGGTCCGCGACGACAAGATTTTACTCACGCGCGGCCCAGCGGAAAACAACCACCGGCCGGCGATTGACGTCCTGTTCCGGGCCGCCGCCCGCGCTTACGGCCCGCGCACGGTCGGAGTCGTGCTGACGGGAACGCTGGACGACGGCACGTCGGGCCTTCAGGCCATCAAGTCGCGCGGCGGCCTCGCCCTGGTGCAGGACCCGAAGGAAGCGCTGTTTACCGGAATGCCGACCAGCGCGATTGAAAATGTCGCCGTGGACCGGATACAAACGATTGCCGGCCTTGCCCAGACGATTGTGGGATTGGCGCCAAAAACCGTCTCGCCGGAAAATACGGCCCAGAAAAGCAGCACACAAAGAAATACTCCTGGAGCAGCGCAAAGTGAGATGCAGAGTGATTTGCAGGCGATGAATGAGCTGGCGGCTCAAGCTCTCCAAGTGACGCCTCAGCTTGAAGAAGATGTGGCCGTCGCGGAATCCGACCTCAGCCGGCTCGACGGGCGCACGGAAGGCAAGCCGTCCGCGTTTAGCTGCCCGGACTGCCACGGCGTCTTGTGGGAAATCTCCGAAGGCGAGCTGGTGCGGTATCGGTGCCGGGTCGGCCATGCGTATTCGCCGCAGAGCCTGCTGGCGTCGCAGTCCGAAAACCTGGAAGAAGCGCTTTGGATCGCAATGCGGGCTTTGGAAGAAAATGCGGCGATGGCCGAGCGCCTGCAAGCCCGCTCGGCGGAGCGCGGCCACACGCTGTCGGCGCAGCAGTTCGGCAGCCAAGCGCAGGATGCCCGAAGCCGCGCCGAGGTGATCCACAGCGTCCTGCAAAGCGGCCAGGTCATCGCCCAATCCAGCCCATATGAGGGGGACGCGCACTAATGGCAGAAGAAATGGAAGAGCTTCTGTCGGGGGATTTATCTTCGGACGATTTATCTTCGGACGATTTATCTTCGGACGACGCTTTAGAAGATGCGTCCGAAGACGCGCTTCCCGGCAAGCCCGCGCCGGACTACGGCACCGACGCCGAGTTCGAAAGCCTGCTGCAATACCTCAAAACCAGCCGGGGCTTTGACTTCACCGGCTACAAGCGGGCCAGCCTGCGCCGCCGCGTGGACAAGCGGATTGGGGAAGTCGGCGTTCTGGGCTACGTCGCTTACACCGAATTTCTGGAAGTCCACCCGGAAGAATTCGTCCTGCTGTTCAACACCGTGCTGATCAACGTGACCACGTTTTTTCGCGACTTCGCGTTTTGGGAGTATCTGTCCGAAGAAATTGTCCCGCGGATGCTGGCTGGCAAGGGCGAAGGCGATCCGCTGCGCTTGTGGAGCGCCGGGTGCGCGTCCGGCCAGGAGCCGTATTCCTTGGCGATGGCGCTGGCGGAAAAGATGGGCTGGGACGCTTTCAAGTCCCGCGTGAAAATCTATGCGACCGACATTGACGAAGACGCGCTGGCGCAGGCCCGGTCGGCCTCGTACACCGCGCGGCAGGTGCAGAGCCTTTCGCCGGCGCTGCTGGAAAAGTATTTTGACCAGGAAGGCGACCGCTACGTTTTTTCCAAAGACCTGCGCCGCTGCTTGATCTTCGGCCGCCATGATCTGTTGCAGGACGCGCCGATTTCCCGCATTGACCTGCTCGTGTGCCGCAACACGGTCATGTACTTCAACTCCGAAGTGCAGGCCGCCATTCTGGCCCGGTTCCATTTTGCGATTGCGGACAACGGGTTTTTGTTTCTCGGCAAAGCCGAAATGCTGTTTGCGTATTCCGGCTTGTTCCTGCCGCTGGACCTGCGGCGGCGCATTTTCGTGAAAGTGACCCGCCCCGGCCTGCGCGACCAGCTTCTGCTGATGGCCCAATCGGGTGGCGACACGGTCGTGCTGCCGCCGGACAACCCGCTGCGCCTCTGGGAAGCGGCGTTCCAGACCGCCTCGACCGCCCAGTTCGTGCTGGACATGAGCGGGCGGATGGCAATGATCAATGAGCGGGCGAGGACGCTGTTCCACTTGTCCGTCCGCGACATCGGGCGGCCCTTGCAGAACCTGGAAATCTCATACCGGCCCGTGGAGCTTCAGTCGCGGATTGAAACGGCGCAGGCCGAGCGGCGGGCCGTGATCGTCAAGGACATTCCCTGGACCACCGGCGCTTCCAAGCCGGTCTACTTGGAAGCGCTGATCGTTCCCCTATTGGAAAGCGGCGCCCCGCTCGGCACCTCCGTCTCGTTTATGGATGTCACCCGCTACCGGCAGTTGTCGGAAGAATTGCAGATGACCAGCCACGAGATGGAAACGGCCTACGCCGAGCTGCAATCGGCGAACGAAGAGCTGGAAACCACCAACGAGGAATTGCAGTCCACGGTGGAAGAACTGGAAACCACCAACGAGGAATTCCAGTCCATCAACGAGGAACTGGAAACAACTTCTGAAGAATCGCAGTCCATCAATGAAGAGCTGCAAGCCGTCAACCGGGAAATGAACCGGCGTTCGGAAGACTTGAACCGGGCCAACGCCTACATGGAAAGCATTCTCGCCAGCCTGAGCGGCGGGGTGATCGTGCTGGACGCCGACCTGCGGGTGCAGATCTGGAACGCCCAGTCGTCGGAAATGTGGGGCCTGCGGCCTGACGAAGTCCAGGGCATGGAGTTTGCCGGCTTGGACATCGGCCTGCCCGTGGCATCGCTCCTGCCGCCGATCCGGGCGTGCCTGTCCGGCACGCTGCCGCAAGAGCTGACAGTGGAAGCCCTCAACCGGCGCGGCCGGCCGCTGACCTGCCGCATCACATTTTCTCCCTTGCTTGGCGTGGAGCGAGACATTCAAGGCGTCATTCTGCTGATGGAGCAGCAAGCCTAGTTTTCGAGCCTCAAATTTAAAGCTTCCATTTGCATACACAAAAGATTTTCTTTTGCATACACAAAGGATTTTCTTTTGCATACACAAAAAATGCCAACCCCACCCGATCAGCCCGAAGATAGGACGCTTCCCAACGAGAAAGCGGCGCCGAAGCGCGGCCTGCTGCCGCAGGCGATGGAAGAGCTGCAATCCGCGCTGGAAGAGCTGCGGGTCGCCGAAGAGGAAATGCGCGTGCAGAACGAAGAGCTGTCGCGCGGCCGGCTGCGCTTGGAAGCCCAGCGCCAGCGGTATCAAGACTTGTTCGAGTTCGCGCCCGACGGGTATCTGGTCACGGACGTGAACGGCGTCATTGCCGAAGCCAACCAGGCGGCGTCCCGCCTGCTGAACATTGCGCCGCGCTTTCTGAAAAAACGCAGCCTCGGCACGCTGGTCGCCCCGGCGGACTGGCACACGTTCCAGACGCGCCTGCAAACCCTGGCGTCCGGCTCCGGCCCCGCCGCCGAGATGACCCTGCGGCTGCGCCGCCGCCCGTCCGGCTTTTTCCCCGCCGCCGTCACCGCCGCCTTTTACCGAAGCTTGATGGATGAAGCTCCCACCTTGCGCTGGCTCGTCCGCGACATCACCGAGCGCGTGCAGGGCGAGGAAGCGCGGGCGGAGCTGACCCGCGCCGAAGCGGAAGAAGTGCAGCGGCGTACTTCCGAGATTTTAGAGCGCATCACCGACATTTATGTCACGCTGGACGCCGAATGGCGTATTGTGTCGCTGAACGCACGCGCTCTGCACCTGATGCAGTCCGCTGGCGCTGACCCGGCGCCGGTCATCGGGCAGGCCCTATGGGACGCCGACTTTTCCGAGATGGGCGAGGCGTTTGAAGAAGAAACGATGAGAGCCGTCGCCGCTGGGCAGACCGCCGCCTTTGAAGCGTTCTCGCACACCATGAGCCGCTGGCTTGAGGTACGCGCGTTTCCCCAGCAGGGCGGCGTCGCGCTGTATGCCGCCGATATCACCG
>CAXUNT010000135.1:1516-2365 GCA_964252595.1 uncultured Armatimonadales bacterium | reverse complement strand
AGGAAGCCGACGCCGCCCTGCGGGCCGCGTATGCGCGAGAGCAGCGCGTTGCCCAGACGCTGCAAGAAATTCTGCTGCACACGCCGCTGGCGGAAGGCAATGGGCCGCTTGCCGTCGAGGCGTTTTACGAAGCCGCCTCGGCGGAAGCCGCGGTCGGCGGGGACTTTTCGGATGTCTTCACATATGACGGCGGAGTCATCGCACTGGTGGTCGGCGACATTTCCGGCAAGGGCCTCGGCGCGGCGTCGTTGATTGCGGAAATCAAATACGGGCTGCGGACCATCCTTCGCCAGTCCTGCGAGCCGGAAACGGCGATGACTCGCTTGAATGAGTTCGTCTGCGAGGCCCAGCGTCAGGGCGACTTCGGCGGCGACTACCAGGTCGTGCTGTCGCTGGCGGCGTATGACCCAAAGACCGACCACCTGCAATACGTCACTGCCGGCGGCGAGCCGCTGCTGCTGCTGCGGGCCGACGGCACGACGGAAACACTCGGCGCGAACGGTCTGCTGCTGGGGGTCGTGCCGGATGCCGTTTACACGGCGGCCGGATCGCCGCTGGCTTCCGGGGACACGCTGCTGCTGGCGACCGCCGGCCTGCCCGAAGCGCGGCAAGGCGGCGAGTTTTTTGGTTTTGAAAAGCTGCAAGCCGAGGCCGCCGCGCTCCTGCCGAGCCGCTCGCTGCGGGACGCCGGCCACGCGCTGATCGAGTCGGTGCGCGACTGGGCCGGCGGCACGTTCTCGGACGACGTCTGCGTTCTTCTCGCCTGCCGGTCCTAAAAGTCCCCGCCGTGCGTTCGGACCCCCCCGCCCCAATTCTGGGGAGCCGGAGTATGAAGGGAGAAGCCTATTG
>CAXUNT010000135.1:0-1506 GCA_964252595.1 uncultured Armatimonadales bacterium | reverse complement strand
CCCCAGAATTGGGGCGGGGGGGCATCTTTCGCCGTGCAATAACCCCGTGATATATGCTATAATAGGCCGATTGTTGAACGGGAATTGTTTTCTGTTCCTCTCTGCCCGTTTTGGCTTTGGCGAGCCGAAGCGGGCCAAAAATCCAAGCCCACAGAGAGGAGGCATTTTATGCCATCCATCGCCATCACGCAGCCTTACGAGGCCGTCTACATCTTAGACCCCGATTTAGGGGACGAGCGCATTTCCGCCGTGACCGCGAAGTATCGCGGAGTCGTCGAAACCGGCGGCGGAACACTGGAAAAAATTGACGTCTGGGAGCGCCGCCGCCTGGCTTACGAAGTCAAAGGCCGTACCGAAGGCATTTATGTCGTCATGCAGTTCCGCGCCAAGCCCCCAGTGGAAGCCGAGCTGCGCCGCATTTTCCAGATCAGCGAAGACCAGATCCGCTTTCTGATTATCCGGCGTGACGACGAAGAAGCCCTGCTTCCGGTCGCTGCCCCGGCTCCGGCAGCCGCCGCGCCTGCTCCCGCCCCTGTGGTTACTGCTGCGCCTGCCCCGGAAGCGGCGGAAACGCCCCAAGCCGAAGCCGAAGTCCCTGCCCCGGCCACTGCCGCCGCGGAACCCGACGCGGTCGAGGCCGCACCGACAGGAGACACGACCCATACCGCCTGAACGACCGACACTTGCTCACAGACACCTAACCTAGTTTATGAGAACAGACAAAGGAGCACATAAATGTTTTTAAACCGCGTGATTCTGATTGGGCGCATTGTGACAGATATTGATGATGCCCTGAAGTATACACCGAGCGGCATCCCGGTGATACAATTTCGCTTGGCAGTAGATCGGCCTCAATCAAACGAGAATCGTCAGAACGGTGTGCCCAAGCAAACTGATTTCATCACGATTGTCGCTTGGCGGCAAAACGCGGAGTTCACGGCCAACTACCTAAGCAAAGGGCGCTTAGTAGCTATTGAAGGCCAGCTTCAGATGCGCGAATTTGAACATCAGGGTCAGAAACGACGCGAGGCAGAAGTTCTTGTGGACAACCTCAAATCGCTGGAACGCCCGAAAGAAGGCGAAGAAGGCACTCAGGGCAGCGGAGGCAGCTACAACCGCGCTTCCAGTGGCGGTGGCAACAATGGCGGCGGACGCGGACGCGACAACTACGCGGATGCCGATCCCGGCGGCGACACCGGCTACGGCGACGAAGCTCCGGCTTCTCCGCCTCTGACCGGAACCCTGGACGCGACGTTGGCGGAGCCGGCCTGCCGCCGCGCCCGCATCCCGTCCCGCTCCGGCAAGCAATAACGCTCCCCGCCCAGCAGCCGGCGGCTCACGCTACCAGCCCCCAGCGGACGACGACCTCGACGACCCGTTCGCGGACAATTAGGTACACGCGAAAACGCCCCGCAGTCAGTGACTGCGGGGCGTTTTCTGTTGAGAGTAAGGCGGCACGGCCAAATAAAGCGGCACGGCCAAATAAAGCGGCACGGCCAAATAAAG
>CAXUNT010000134.1:0-8704 GCA_964252595.1 uncultured Armatimonadales bacterium | reverse complement strand
GGTGGGGGAAGCAGAGCCTGAGATTAGGCGTCGTAGTACAGGAAGAACTCGTAAGGGTGGGGCCGGAGCGCAACGCCTTCGACTTCGCGGACGCGCTTGTAGTCAATATAGGTCTGGATCAACGACTCCGTGAACACATCACCCTTTAAGAGAAACTCGTGGTCGGCTTCCAGCGCGTTCAAGGACTCGGCCAGGCTGCCCGGCGTCTGGGCAATGCCTGCTTTCTCCTCCGGGGCCAGCTCGTAGATGTCTTTGTCGACTGGGGCCGGCGGCTGGATCTTGTTTTGGATGCCGTCAAGACCGGCCATTGCCATGGCTGAAAACAGCAGGTAGGGATTGGCGGTCGGGTCCGGGGCGCGGAACTCGACGCGCTTGGATTTCGGCGAGCCGGCAATCGGAATACGAACGGCAGCGGAGCGGTTGCGGGCTGAGTACACTAGGTTGATTGGCGCTTCGTAGCCGGGAACCAGGCGGCGGTAGGAGTTGGTGGAGGCCGCGCCGAACGCCAGCAGGGCGTTCGCATGCTTCAGAATACCGCCGATGTAGTAAACTGCGGTTTCGGACAAGCCGCCGTAACCCTTCTCATCGTAGAAGATATTGGTATTTCCCTTCCACATGGATACCGAGCAGTGCATCCCAGATCCGTTGTCCTGGAAGATCGGCTTTGGCATGAACGTCGCCGTGTAGCCGTTCTGAGCCGCCGTGTTCTTGACGATGTACTTGTGCATCAAAAGCTTGTCGGCCATGTTGACCAGGGAGTCGAACTTGATGCCAATCTCGCACTGGCCGGCATTGCCGACTTCGTGGTGATGCACGTCCACTTCAATGCCCGCTTCCAGCAGAGTCAGCACCATCTCGGAGCGCAGGTCGGAAAGCGTGTCCGACGGCGGCACTGGGAAGTAGCCTTCTTTAGTCCGCATCTTGTAGCCTAAGTTCGGCTTTTCATCGCGCCCGGAGTTCCACGCGGCTTCGTCGGAATCAATCGCATAAAAGCCGGAGTTCGCCGACTGACCGTAACGGATGTCGTTGAAGACGTAAAACTCGGCTTCCGGGCCGAAATAGGCGACGTCGGCGATGCCTGTAGACTGCAAGTAAGCTTCGGCTTTCTTGGCAATGTTGCGCGGGTCGCGAGGGTACTTTTCGCGGGTGATCGGGTCCTCGACATCGGCGATGATGGACAGGGTCGCGTTCTCGGTGAACGGGTCCATGACCGCGGTGTCTGCGTCGGGGACCAAAAGCATATCGGACTCGTCAATGGTCTGGAACCCACGGACTGAGGAGCCGTCAAACGGCAGGCCGACAGTGAAGACTTCTTCTTCAAACCGATGGGCCGGCAGGGTGAAGTGCTGCCAGGTGCCAGGAACGTCAATAAACTTGACGTCAACAAATTTGACATCGTTGTCCTTGATCATCGTCAAGACGTCTTGTGCGGTTTTAGCCATGAAAAGCGTGGTCTCCTTAAGTGTAATCAAGCCGAATAAAATTGAACCGAATGCAGCCGAACCGATGCGGAAGGGGGCTAAGACGTAAAAAGGCGTTCCTGTGACAATGGTCACACTTCCCATCGTCTTTTTGTGGCATAACACTGTCAACAAAGACTGAGAAGTGGAAGCTGCCCAGGAACGCCTGTGTTCCATTGCACCCGCCGATATTAGCGACAGTATACAAAAAAAGCCGCTCCCTGTCAAGAGGGAACAAGCGTATATTTTTCCGGTCTTTTCATAATAAACCTGCGCTCCGTGTGAAAGTCGCCCCCTTTGGGTATCTTATGCTTGGCTGCAAGGGGTATATCGTCTTTAAGAAAACGTGCCCTCGCTTATTTTGTATATGCCTGTTCCTTTGTGCTATAATTATGACACATTCTTCTTTTCTGACTTATTTTTCGGGAGACCCCTCAACTATGAGAGATTATTCATCACGGTATCTCGCGCTTATCAGCCTTGCCGTTCTCGCCGTTGCTGCGCCCCCTCTTGCCGCCGCCCCAGCAAATACCGCCGCGTCCGGAGCCTCCACTCACAGCACGGCTCAGTACAATCAAGCCGTCAACGACTTCAACGCCGCCACCAGCGGCAAAGACCCGGTCAAAACTCAAACCGCCATCCGCGAACTGAACGCGCTGACGCAAACAGCGCCCTACCAAAATGATCCGACTGTGCATAACCTGCTCGGCTATTTGTATCTAACCCAGGCAAACCCGACGGCGGCAATCCCGGAACTGCAAACAACCGTCGCGCTGGCCCCGAACAATCTCAATGCCCGCAACAACTTAGGGAACGCCCTGCGCCAGACGAACCAATATGATGCCGCTGCGGCTCAGTACCAGTACATCGTAGATCACCCCGCCGCTGGTGGCCCGGACCCGGCGCGGGTCAAGCTCAACCTCGCCACCGTGCTAGGGCAGGCCGGGCGGCTCGACAAATCGCTTGCCTTGTTCGGCAGCCTCACGGCTTCTGGGACGGCCGATGCGGGCGTCTACAAAAACTACGGCTTTTTTCTGCAAAAGGCCGGACGCAGTGCGGATGCGGCCGCCGCCCTGCAAAAGTCGGCCTCGCTGAACCCTCAAGATGCGTCGGCCTCGCTTTCCGCCGGGGAGCTGTTTGCTAAGACTGGTCAGTACGACAGCGCCATTGCCAGTCTCACGCAGGCTGTCGGCCCCAGCGTCAGTCCTCCGCTTGATCCGGCTTCTGCCTACGATGCCTACTTTGCCCTTGGCGAATCGTATGCTGCGAAAAGTGACCAGTCGCAGGCGATCAAAGAGTTTGATACAGCGGCGGCGCTTCAGCCGCAGAACGCCGCGCCGCTTTACAACAAAGGCGTTTTGCAGCAGCAGGCGGGCCAGACCGCGGATGCCGAGGCTTCCTACCGCTCGGCGCTTGCAAAAGACCCGAACAACCCGCAAATCCAGACCGCGCTGGGTGTCCTGCTGGCTAATCAGGGAGATACAGCCGAAGCCGTCACGCTGCTGGCAAGCGGTGCTCCCAAGCTGCCGCAGACGGCGTCCGCCGCGCCGTTCTATTCCCGGCTCGGCGACTTGTACGCCAAGCAAAAGGATTACCCGGACGCAAACCAAGCTCGGCTGGAGGCTCTGACTCTTGCGCCCTCCGACACCGACACCCGCGTTGCCCTGGCGGACTCGGACATGGCCCAGCACCAGTACGTCAGCGCCCTTGTCCAGTACAACCTGGCCGCTCAGGCACGCCCGAATGATGCTGCTATCCAGAACCAGCGCGGCGTGGCCTACAAGAACTTGAAGCAGTACCCCAGAGCTTTAGCGGCGTTCAAGCAAGCCGCCGCTCTCAGCCCGACCAATGCCGAGGTCCAGAACAACATCGGGGTAATCTATGAGCTGCTTGGCAAACGTCCGCCGGCGATTGCGGCCTACAAGCGAGCGCTGGCGCTGAACCCGCAGCTTGCCGAAGCCCGGCAGAACTTAGGCCGCTTCAGAGGACAGTAAAAGAGGACGGAAAACGCGAGACTGAATCCGCCCGGTGTAAGAAGCGTGGAACGAAAGTTCCACGCTTCTTTACATTCTCTTTTGCGTTCTATTCCCCCGGCGATTCGGGTACACTAGAAGTCAATGAATTCTCCGCAGACCAAAACTCCGGGACAGATCAAAACGCTGGGCATCATGGCAAACGCTGGCAAGCCGGCGGCGCTGGAAGTTGCGGCGGCGGCAGATGCGTATCTTAGGCCGCGTGGGATGACCATCAACCTGCAAAGCCGTGTTGCAGAAGCGCTTGGCCTGGAAGGCCGCGGTTTGTCCGATGGCGCGGTTGCCGAGTCCGACGCCGTTTTAGTCCTGGGCGGCGATGGAACCATTTTGGCGACGGCTCGGATGTGCGCCCCGCATGGGACGCCAATGCTGCCGGTGCATGTCGGCCGCTTCGGCTTCCTGACTGCCGTGGCCCCCGAAGACTTGTCGCCGGCCCTTGACGCTTTGCTTTCTGGGAATTACGCCGAAGAAGAGCGCATGATGCTTTGGTGCGAGACCCACCGGGATGGAGCGCTGCAAGATTCCGGGCTGGCTTTAAATGAAGTGGTGGTCGCCAACGGCCCCTTGTCGCGTGTTCTGCACCTGCGGACTTCCATTGACGAAAAATATGTGACGACCTACGCCGCCGACGGCATCATCATCGCGACCCCGACCGGCTCGACGGCCTACTCGCTGTCCGCTGGCGGGCCTCTCGTGCATCCGAGCCTGCAAACGCTTCTCGTTGTTCCGATCTGCCCGCACACTTTGACCGCTCGCGCCCTGCTCATCCCGCCGGACGCCAAAGTTACAGTCGTCGTCGAGCGCGACCCGCACGACACCGTCCGAGTCACGATTGACGGCCAGTTAGGATTTCCCTTGCAGGCCGGTGACGAGATTCATATCACCTGCGCCCCGCACCCCGCCCGATTTTTGTCTGTCGGCGGCGCAGGCTTTTACGACAAATTGCAGTCCAAACTTCACTGGGGCGAGACGCTGTACTGAAAGAATAGGAGTATGGACGAAGGCGTAAACACCCTCGCTGGGGAGAGCAGACGCTAATGTCCCGCCTGCGCGGGACAAGAATAGGCTTGATTGCATCTTCCGCCACGCCCTCTGGGCCTGCCAGTGCAGCAGGTGGCGGCTTGGTGCTTCGCCCTTCAGCGAGGGCGTTTACGCCCTTGTTTTCAGACACGTTTATCTCTAAACCGATGTTAGTTCAACTCCATGTCACGAATTTTGCGCTGATTGATCACTTGGACCTGTCATTCGGCGCGGGGCTGAATATCCTGACCGGCGAGACCGGGGCGGGCAAGTCTATCATCATTGACGCGCTCGGCCTTGCGCTGGGCGAGCGGGCTGGGCATGATTTGGTCCGCACCGGCGCGAACAAAGCGACTGTGGAGGCCGTCTTTGACATCAAACATGCGCCGGATGAGATGCGCCAAAAGCTCGCCGACGCCGGGCTGAATGACGAAGAAGACGGCGGCGAAGACCGGGACACGCTGTTTGTGACCCGCGAGCTGGCGAAGACCGGCGGCAAGTCATCGTGCCGGATCAATGGGCGCCTCATGCCGGTCGCCGTGCTGAAAGAAATCGCTGAGGGCTTGGTAGATGTTCACGGGCAGCATGAGCATCAGTCGCTGCTGGCCGCCGACCGGCATATTGACATCCTGGATCATTGGGGCGGCAAAGACGCGCAGGCGCTGCGGCAGCAGGTCGCCGACTTGTCGGGTGAAGTCAGCCGCTTGAAGCGGGAGCGGGAAAAACTGCGGACGGACGCACGCGAACGCGCCCGAATGCTGGACTTGTACCGATTTCAGCAGGAAGAAATCGTCGGCGCAAGCCTGAAGGAAGACGAGGAAGACGAGCTGACCGCCGACCGCACCCGCCTCGCGAACAGCGAAAAGCTCAGCGCGGCGGCGACCGATGCCTACGCGACTTTGTCCGGGGCCGAGCGCGGCTCCGGCGGGGCTTTGGATGCTCTCAACACGGCGCTGTCTGCCGTAGAACACGCCGCAGGCCTAGACGAAAACCTGGCACCGTTGATCGAAACCCTGCAAAGCGCCGTTGTTTTTGCCGAGGACGCTGCGCGGGGCCTGCGCGTGTATCAGGAAACCGTCGAGTTCAACCCAGAGCGTTTGGAAGAGATCGAGACCCGCTTGGACCTAATTCGCACCCTGAAGCGCAAGTACGGCGAGACGCTGACCGAAATCATTCAGTACGGAGCTGAATTGACAGTCAAGCTTGACGACCTGGAAAACTCCGAAGCCCGCGAAGAGGAATTGACCCTGGGCATTGCGAACACCGAAAGCAAGCTGACCTCCGCCGCTGCCAAGCTGACCACGCTCCGCAAGAAGGCCGCCGGCAAGTTCGCGGCGGGGATCACTCGCGAGCTGACGGATCTCGGCATGAGCGCGACCAAGTTTGAGGTCGCGATTGAGCCGCAGGCTGTTTCGAGCAAAGGTGCGGATCGAGTCGAGTTTCTGCTGTCGCCAAACCCCGGCGAGCCGCTGCGGCCTCTGGCAAAGATTGCATCCGGCGGCGAAATGTCACGTATCATGCTGGCGATGAAGTCTGTGCTGGCGAAATCGGGAACCATCCCGACCATGATTTTTGATGAGATTGATGTTGGAGTCGGCGGGCGCACCGCGCAGACGATTGGGGACAAGCTCGAGGCGCTGGCCAAAGACGCCCAGATTTTGTGCATCACGCACCTGCCGCAGATCGCGTCCCGCGCCGCTACCCACTTCTTTATTGAGAAGCAGGTGCGCGATGGTCGGACCACGGTGTCGGTCGCGCCGCTCGACTCCGAAGGTCGGATTGACGAGATCGCTCGGATGCTCGGCGGTTCGCGCCGCTCCGAGACGGTCGTGCAGCACGCCCGTGAAATGCTGTCTGTCGGCTGAGATGCTCTCATCGGGATAAAGCTTTGATAGGAACTCTCATCGGGATAAAGCTTTGATAGGAATGAGCCGTGTTCTTTAAGCGTGATGTTCTGCTGGCCCAGGAATATTTGGGATTCCTGCTGCTGAATATGTTCGATTTGTTTTTGACCGGGTACATCTTCAAGCTCGGCGGCATTGAGGCCAATGGACCGGCCAACTGGATTTGGACCCATTACGGCCAGAAAGGCTTCGCGCTTTACAAGTTCGGGCTGGTCACGATTGTCGTTTTGGCCTGCGAAGGCTACTCCATTAAAAACATCCGTGTGTCCCGAATCATCGTGACTGTCGGCTGCCTGGTTTACTTGTTGGTCGTCTTTTGGGAAGTGTTTCTGATTATCACGCAGGGCAATGGACTCAACCTCTGACACACTTAAGCTCTGATAACTTGCTGATCCGAGTCGCGCGGGAAGCCGACCTGCCCGCGCTGACCGAGATCTACAATTCCGCCGTCACCGACACGGCCTTCACGGGCCACCTGCTGCCCCTGACTGTGGACGATCGCCGCCCCTGGTGGCAGGCGCATCAAGACCCACGCTACCCCATTCTCGTTGCCGGCGATGGGCCATCTCTCCTCGGGTATGCGTCGCTGTCTCAGTGGTACGACACACCGGTCTATGCCCACACCGCCGAGTCTTCTCTCTACCTCTCGCCGAACGCTCAGGGGCGCGGCCTCGGCACGACCCTGATGCGGGCGCTGCTTGACGAAGCTCGCCGGTTGGGCCACCACGTCATCCTTGCCCGCATCTGGTCCGGCAACGCGCCCTCAGTCGCCATGTGCCGCAAATGCGGCTACGAGATCATCGGCACCCAGCGCGAAGTCGGCTTCCGCCACGGCCAGTGGGAAGACTGCGTCGAGATGCAGATAATTTTGTAGAACGCCGGGGGCGTAGGAGTTCACTCCTACGCTCTTTTTTCTACTTCGGGAATACCTTTACATGGCCGTCGCAGAACAGCACGACGCGGGCGCAGGGCAGGTCTATGTAGGCTTCCTCAGTTTCTGCCGGCGACTCCATTTTGGCGAGCGCCAGGTCGGCAGGCTGTTCGTAGACAGCCGGGTGGCCGTCTGTCTGAAACAAATCCTCCGACTTAATATAGGGCAGAATTGTCTTCTTCCAGCCTTCTGCTTGAGGTAAGTACTCGTCGTTGTCCTGGGTAAATTGTACAATTCCCAGGCCAATTTGCTTCAAGTTTGTCAGTGCTAATTCCTGCTCCTCAGTACAAGAGAGCTTTAATCCCACCGCCATCTTTTCACCCGGCAACAGGCCAGTGGCGGCGGCGACATCCGTAACGCAGAGATCATGGTTTGCGATGAATGCAATTTGCTTGCCTGTGGGAGACCAAGCCGCCTGCGGATTGGGAAAAGTGTTTTCTTCCCGGTAGTTCGGCATCAATCCTGCGGCGGCAGCTCCTAGCGGCAGCCGGCCCAGCGGGGTGCGCTTGATCCAAATCACGAAAGAAGGCAGGGTTCCGCCGCTGTGCTGCGCTTCTGTTTGATCGGGTGCCTGCGTGTCCAGAACGAGGTCAGGATAAAACGAGGAAGCGTTGCTTGAAGGGGAAGCGCCTGCCTCCTCTGTTCGCGGCGTCTCCTTCCCCGTCACGACATTGTAGCTGAAAAAATCCCGTTGGTCTCCGTCTCGGTGAAACAATTCCAGCTCATCTTTGCCGAGCCAGCGCATCACGCGCCTGTTGTCGGGAAACGGCATGAATTTATTCTGTTCCGGGTCGTACAAAAGAGACAGATTGTGCATCACCGAGTCCGCCCCAGTGTAGAACTGCTGGAAGGTTGCCCATCTCCCCGTCGGAGAAAGAGAGCCGATACTCCCGTCCGCTTCCGCGCCTGCGGGAAGCAGTGCGCTCGGCGAGATTACGGAGACGGTCGCCGGACTTGCGCTAAGGTCCCACCGCAGGCTTTCATCCAGGACTTTGCTTGCGTCGCTAGGGTTGGCTGTCTCTCGCTGGATCAGCAAATACTTCCCACTTTGACTCCAACCTGTGAGCAAAAAGCTGGTGCTTTTGTCCTCGGCGGAAGTTGTGACAGCAAGCCGGCTGATTTCTTTTCCTGTATGTGCGTCCACAGTTTTGACGAAGTCGGTTGTCTGATCGCCGGAAGTCTCGGAGCCGACAACGGCGATTTCCAAACCGAGTGGGTCATAGGCAAACTGCGTGACATGGGCGTTCAGAGTCAAGGCCCGCATCGGCTTTACCTTAAAAAACTCGCCTTTGTGGGTGTAAAGAATGTCGGGACGTAGATTGGATGGACGGGGCAGGGGAGCGGCGGGGTCGGCGG
>CAXUNT010000133.1:0-9075 GCA_964252595.1 uncultured Armatimonadales bacterium | reverse complement strand
AAGTCCGCCTTCGCGGACTAAGAATTTGTCCTAACCTGCGAAGGCAGCTTTAGTGCCATTGTTGCCCCGACTTCAGTCGCCCGACAAACTTTCTACACCGTTGCTAAACAGAATTATGACCTCACACCCTCCCCCGCTGCGCGTGGCGCTGCTTACCGATGCCGACGTTTTTGCCGGAACGGAACGCCACATGCTGGACCTAGCCCGCGGCTTGTCTTTGCTCGGCGTCGCCGTCACCGTCGCTTGTCCTACGCCGGCGGCGCTGGAAGACGCGGCGCGGCGGGAAAATCTGCCGACCCTGACCATCCAAAAGCGGGGCCTGGTGGACTGGCGGGCCGCCCAAACGCTGGCGCGTCGGCTGAAATCGGGGCAAACCAACATTGTCCATGCCCACAATGGGCGCACGGCGCTGGCGGCGGCTATCGCCGTGCGGATGGCGGGCCGGGGGCGGTGCGTGATGACTCAGCACTTCTTAGAGCCGAACCATGCGACCCAGCACGGGCCGAAGGCTGCCGTATCCGCGGCGGCGCATCACTGGGTTGTCGGGCAGATGAGCCGCATCCTCGCCATTTCCGAGGCGGTCCGGTCGGCTATGCTGGACCGAGGGGAAGCGCCGGAAGGCAAAATTACTGTCGTTCCGAACGGTATTTCCGCGCCGGACCCCGCCGACCCCGCCGAAACGCGCCGGTCGCTGGGCATCGGTGCAGGCACGCCGCTGGTGGTCTGTGCGGCGCGGCTGGAACGGGAAAAAGACGTTGCTTCGCTGATCAGCGCGATGGATATTGTTCGAGGCACGGTTCCTGATGTGCGCTGCCTGGTGGCCGGGGCCGGCTCGGAGAAAGCCGCTTTGGAGGCGCAGATTGAACGGCTGAATTTACTTGGGGCGGTGACGCTGCTGGGTTTTCGCGCCGATGCGACCGCCTTGATGGCGGCGGCGGATATTTTTGTGCTGCCAAGCCTTGCGGAGCCGTTCGGCCTGGTTCTGCTGGAAGCAATGGCGCTGGGCAGGCCGGTCGTCGCGACTCGCGCCGGCGGTCCGCTGGAGATCGTCGTGGACGGCGAAACGGGCTTTCTCGTCCCGCCGTCGTCGCCGGAAGCGCTGGCGGATGCAATGGAGCGTTTGATCGTTGACCCTGCCGCCCGCAGGCGGCTGGGGGACAACGGGCATGCGCGGTTTGAGCAGCGTTTCACCGCCGCGCGAATGGCGCAGGCCACTCTGGCCGTGTACGCCGAGATCAGCCAGGCTTGAAGACGCTGCAAATATCCTAGCTTGCCCGGCGCTTTTCGGCTCATTCCGACGCCAGCGTTTCTTTGTAGATGTCCCACATACGCTCCGCCACATGCTTCCAGGTATAACGCTCTTCCGCCTGACGGCGTCCGGCTTTGCCCCGCTCCCGCGCCTCCTCCGGGGCCGAGTAGAGCATCATAATCGCCTCGGCAAGCGCCTCCGAGTCGCCTTCGGGGAAAATCATCCCGCCTTCACCGACGACATCAGGGATCGCACCCGAATTGGAGCCAATGACCGGAGTTTCGCACGCCTGCGCTTCAATGATCACTCGTCCGAACTGTTCTTTCCAGCGCGTCGTCGTCCGGGACGGCAGCACCAGCGTGTCCAGAGCATTCATCACCTGCGGCAGCTCGTCCTGCGGCCGCGCCGGCAGAAACCGGACTCGCTCCGTCAGCCCCAGTCCCGCCGCCTTTTGTTCCAGCGCGGATTGGAACGGGCCAGAGCCGACAAACAGCAGATTGACATCCGGCGGGCAGGAGGCCAAAGCCGCTACCATGTCCGCCAGCCCTTTTTCTTCCACCAGCCGCCCGACATAGCCTGCCGTCCACCCGCTCAGTCCAAGAGCGCGGCGGCATTCGGCGCGGTCCAGCGGATGAAACAATGCAGTGTCAACGGCGTTCGGAACAACCGCCACGCGGCCGCGATAGCCTTTGGCTTGGACATTCTGAATGGCTTCCGTACTGCGTCCCACCACGAAATCGGCCTGTCTGAGCGTGTACGATCGAAATGTTTCAAACGGCGGCGGGAGCGTCTTGGCGACATTCTGCTCGGTCTCGGAGATGATCTTGGCGCGGGGCGCGAGGCGGCTGCGGAGCCAAGCCGCTTGAGCGCTGACCAGACCCCACGGTTCTTCCCAAAGGTCAATGATGTCCGGCTGAAACTCCCGCAGGGTTTGAGCCAGCTCAGGATACCAGTGCAAATACCATTGTCCGGGACCAGACCAGGGCCAGCGGACTTTTCCGATCTGGTACCGATAGCTGTCTTGCAGCGGCGTCTGAGCCTCGCGCCAGGCACCGTATTCCCGCCAGCGGTCCGGCACAAGCACGCGCAGCTCGACGCCGGGCAGGCAGCTCAAAAGAGCGGCCTTCGGCTGTCCTTCGCGCCTGGATTGACATGTATGCGAAATGAGTAATACACGCATCGAGACCCCCTAAAACAACTGTTCCCATTGATCCACGTTTGCGGCCCAGGTCGCGCGGGCCGCGCGGGCCACGGAGCTTTGTTTCTGCTGCCGAAGCGCTTTCGGGTCGGTCGCCATTCGGCGCAGGTGGCCGACGACGGCGTCAAAATCGTCTGGGTCCACCAGCATCCCGGCCTCGCCGAAGGCATCCGGAATGCCGCCCCGGTCGGCCCCGATGACGGCGCAGCCGGACGCCATGCTTTCCAAACAGACAAGCGGATTTGGATCGTGGGTGCGGGACAGCACGCACGACACGTCGCAGCTTCGGACCAGCGCCGGAACATCCGGGCGCGTCACATGGCCTTTGTAATCCGCGCCGACGGCGTCCATCTTCTCTTTGAGAGACCGGAAAAATGGGTCGGTCATTTCCTGGCCGTGTCCGTAGAACCACAGCCCGCCCGCCACGGTCAAGTGTACCGGCAGTCCTTCGCGCTGCAAGACGGCCACGGCATCGGCGGCGATATCCGGGCCTTTGTTGCGGTCAATGCGGCCGATAAACAGTACATTCAGGCAAGGGCGCGGCTCCAAAAAGCCGGGACGCGGATAAAACGCTTCCAAGTCAATGCCGTTGTTGATGACCGCCATTTTGCTGTCTGGAACGCCGTATTTCTTCTGCGTCCAGGTGCGGATGTGCTGGCTGCACGCGACAAATGTATTGACTGCCGCCACCGTATCGGTAAGATCGGTCTGGCGGGTGCCCTGCTCGTTCTGCAAATCCACGAAAATCTTGGCATCCGGCAGAATGCGTTTGATGTACTTTGGAGAAACTAGATCATTAAAGCAGATTATGGCATCCGGCTTCGGCGTGAGCTGTTTGAGCGCCTGCTGAAAGGACGCCAAATAATACTCGTAATAGGCGTAGTCCCATGCGGTTGTTTTATTGCGGAGGCGGGACAGCGCCCGCTGCGGCAGGGACAGTTGATCCCGCTGCTTTGCGGCAATCGGCACGACGGTGCCGACCGAATAGATCGGGTCGGCATTGGTCGGCGTCAAAACAGTAACCTGATGCCCCCGCGCCAGCAGCTCCGTCGCCGTCTGCATGATGATTGTGGAAATCGCCCCGCCGGAGACCGGCGAGTAATACTCAATCGGCATATTCAAAAAACAAATGTTCATGCTTAAGCTCCCACAAGATTTAAACACCAACAAGCGGGCGCAGGCGCTTCCAGGCGCGGTCCCAGGTGAACTCCGCCGCCCGCTCCCTGGCCAGACGTCCGTACTCCCGGCGCAGCGGCGCATCGCAGACCAGCCGCTCCAAATGCGCGGCCAGGCCGTCCGCATCGCCGCGCTCAAACAGCAGCCCGGCGTCGCCGATAATTTCCGGGGTCCCGCCTGTCCGGGACGCCACTGTCGCCAGGCCCGTCGCCATGCCTTCCGGCGTGACCAATCCGAACGGCTCGTCCCAGCGGGACGGCACCACGTTGATCTGGGCGCGGCGCAGCGCTTCCGGCAGGGCATACCGGTCTACGAAGCCGGGCCGGTGTACGGAAATGCCGCCGGCTTCCAGCTCTTCCGACAGGTCGTGCAGCTTCTGCTGAAAGTCGTCCCAGACCGTGTACCCGTAATGGCTGGCGCCGAGGATTTGCAGCCGGAAGTCTTTCGTCTGCCCCGAAAGCATCTTCGCTGCCAGCAGCAGCAGATCGGTCCCTTTGGCATGGTCCGTCCGCCCGACGAAATTGATCAGCGGTGGTCCTTCGGGCGGCTGCGCCGCCGGGTGATACTTCTGGGTGTCCACGCCGCCATAAAGCGTTTGGATCGTTTCCAATCCGAAATACTCTTTGTTCCATCGCCCGCAGTCGTCGCTCACGGCGGCCGCGAGGTCTACGGCGTGTTTGAATTGCTGCCGGAATTTAGGGTGGCACGGGTTGCGATTATGAGCCAGATGAAAGATCGTCGCTTTGGGAAACCGACGGCGCAGGAAAACCGCCAGCTCAATGTCGTTGTTCAAAAACAGCGGCAGATGCTGAAGATTGTTTTTTTGGATTGCCGCCGCGACACGCAGATTGTACGCTTTCTGGCGCACATGGCCCCAGCCGGTGAGATCACGCTGAACATAAAACAGCTTGCTCAGCACACGGTTTTGGGGGATATGAGGGTAAGAAATTAAAATTGTCTTGGGCCATGGATACGGCTCCGCCGGGCTTGTTTTCGTGATGACCCAGGGTTCAATGCCGTCTTTTTGGGCGCTGCGGCAGTGTTCCCAGACCCACGAGCAGATGCCGCCGCTGTGGGTCGGCGTGAATGTCTCTGCGGTGCAGTTGATAAAAACAAAGCTCATAATCATTCAGCCCAAAAGCCGTTTAGTTCACAAGTGCTTGCAGCGTTCCCCAGGTCCGCTCCCACGAAAACTCCGCCGCCCGCTGCCTTGCCCTTCGCCCATAATCTGCACGCAGAGAAGCGTCGCAGACCAGGCGCTCCAAATGCGCCGCCAGCTCCCCAGCATTGTCGCGCTCGAACAGCAGCCCGGCATCGCCGATCAACTCCGGCGTGCCGCCGGTCCGCGAGGCAACCGGGGCCAGCCCGGAAGCCATGCCTTCCACGGTTGTCAGGCCGAACGGCTCGTCCCAGCGGGACGGCACGACATGAATCTGCGCCTGGCGCAGAACGCCCGGCAGATCGGCGCGGCCGACATGGCCGGGGCGCTCGACGGCAACACCGCGCCCTTCCAGCGCCCGCGCCAGGGCTGCCAGCTCCCGCTGATACTCGTCCATTTCTAATCGGTCCCAATGGTTCGAGCCGATCATCAAAACGCGGAAGCGTGTGGTCGCTTCTGAAAGCGTCAGTGCGGCCCGCAGCAGCAGGTCCGGGGCTTTTTCCAGGCCGGTCCGCCCGACAAAGCTGATGGCAGGCAGGCCGCTTACGGGACTGGGCGCAGGGGAGAACTGCGCCGAATCCACGCCGTTGTAAATGGTCGGCACGGGGTCCATCCCATAGTAATCCGAGACCCAGCGGCTCGTGAAATCGCTGACGCCCGCAGTCACATTCGCCGCCGACGGATAAAGCCTGCGGAAGCGCGGGGAGGCTTCGAGCTGGTTCTGGAACCAATGCAGAATGGTCGCGCTGGGAAAATGCCGGCGCAGGTAAACCGCCATTTCCGGGTCGTTGATCAGCACCAGCGGGCGGTCTGCCAGATGGTTCCGGCGCAGCGCCGCCATGACCTTGAACGCATACGCGCGGTGGCGCAGATGCCGCCAGCCGGTCAGCTTGCGGTCGGCCCGCAAAACTTTGGTCAGCAGCGGGTTTTTCGGGAGCGGCGGCGGCTCTAAAACAATCGTCTGCGCCCACGGAAACCGGGCGGCCTCGCTGGAGCGCGTGATTACCCAGGGCAAGTCTGCCCCAGATGCTTGCCCTTCGGCGACGCGGCAGCACTGCCAGATGATCGTCGCCAGGGCGCCGCTGCTGGTCGGCGTCCAGGTTTCCAGCGGATGATTGATAAAAACAACGCTCATCGGGCATCCACCAGCTCGTTCACAAGCTCGCTTTCGCTGGCTGCGTGCCGAGTGCCGGGCGGTGCATCCTGCCAGTCAAAATCCGCGAACATCAGGCCGTCGGTAATTGCGTGCGGATGGCTGGGGTCCGGGTAGGGCAGGATCGGGATGACGTCAAAAAAGCAGGCTTCTTCCCAGCGGTCAATGATGTTCGCCCCGCACAGAAACATCTCCAAACGGTAGCGGCCTGGCTTGAGCCAGGGCGTCCGAATCACGAACTCGCCTTCGTAATCCGACGCTTCCAGCCAGCGGCCGAGCAGCCGGGAATCGCAGGTGACGAGGCCGACTCCGGCTTCGTTGAACAGATGGCAGGAAATAAAGTACTTGCCGCGCATCGGCTTGTGCTGGGCAATCCGAAACCGGACGCGCTTTTCTTCCGCCGCTTCATAATACGCCTTGCTGGGAGCCGCTTCCGCGATCCGCAGCTCGCCGGAGCCGGGGCGGCGACGGGCATCGCTTTCGGTCTGCGCTTCGGGGGCGTTGAAGCTGTCCAGATAATGCCGGATGGCTTCCTGAACGCCGCCATAATACGTCATGCGGCCTTTCGTCAGGTACATGCCGGTGGTGCAGAGGGCCGCGACGCTCTGCATGTGGTGAGAGACGAACAGCACCGTGCGCCCGCTTTGGGCCACATCCTGCATTTTGCCGAGGCAGCGCCGCTGGAACTCGGCGTCGCCGACGGCCAGCACTTCGTCCACGATGAGAATTTCCGAGCTAAGGTGCGCGGCGACCGCAAACGCCAGGCGCACATACATCCCCGACGAGTAGCGCTTGACGGGCGTGTCCAAAAACTGGTCTACGCCGGAAAAGTCCACAATCGCGTCAAACTGCCGGCTGATCTCGCGCCGGCTCATGCCTAAGATGGAGCCGTTCAGGTAGATGTTTTCCCGGCCCGTCAGCTCATGGTGGAACCCCGTGCCGACTTCCAATAAGCTCCCGACCCGGCCATGCAGGTCAATCTCGCCGCGTGTCGGCTCGGTGATCTCGCTCAAGACTTTCAGCAGCGTGCTTTTGCCCGCGCCGTTGCGCCCGACCACGCCGACCACGTCGCCGCGCTTGATCTCAAACGATAAATCGGACAGCGCCCAGAACGTCTCGCTCGTGCTTTTCTTTCGCGGGTTTTTCAGCCGGGCCACCAGCGCCTCTGACGCCGTGGTATATGTCTCGGCATTGTGCGAGATCGTGTAGGACTTGGAAACGCCGCGTGCCGCGATTGCAATTTCAGAGTTAAATGACATCGGCGAATTTCCTTTCCAGTTTCTTGAAGGCATACGCCCCGCTCAAAAACACAAGCACGCTGAAAGCGGCGGAATAAACAACGGGGACGACGGGCAGCCCGCCGTGTCCCAGCAGTGACCAGCGGAACCCTTGCAGCAGCCCTGCCAGCGGGTTCAGAAAGTAAAAAGACCGAAAAGACGGCGGCAGCTTGGCAAGCGCAAATGTCAGCGGGTACGCCACCGGGGATGCATACAGCAAAAACTGCATCAGCACCGGAATGACATACTGCACGTCCCGGTAAGTGACCGCAAGCGCCGCCGCGTACATCCCGATGCCCAGCGCCAGCAGCAGCAACAGCGCAAACCAAAACGGTAAGGTCAGCAGGGCGACGCCGGGCACGACATGGCCGATGATCATCAGCACCGGCAGCAGCGTAAACGCGACGAGAAAGTCAATCAACGTCGAGAACATCATGGACAGCGGCAGGATGAGGCGTGGGAAATAGACTTTGGAGATCAGATTCGAGTTCTGCACCAGCGACGCGCTGACCTTCACCACGGTGCCACTGAAGACGTTCCATCCAAGCAAGCCCGCATACGAAAAGACGAAGTACGGGACGCCGTCGCTCGGAAAGCTCGCCAGCTTGCCGAACACCAGCGAGAAAATCCCCGCCGCCAGCAGCGGCTGCAAGACGACCCACAGGGCACCGACGGCGGTTTGCCGGTAGCGCAGCTTGACATCCCGCTGGGCCAAGGTGAGAAGCAGGTCACGAAATTGCCAAAGCTCGTGGACATTGAGCGCCTGCCAGCCGGGCTTGGCTTTGAGTGTCCGCAGAGGCCGCACGGGCGGGTTTTGAGTTGTCCCGGAAGAAAGAATGGACATAATTTTGTGTAAAGCTTTCGTCGCCGTTACCGCCGAAACCGTTTGCTCTCAGAACCATGTGCTAAAGCACATGGTGCCAGATCTTATGCTTACCGCCCGGTTAAAACTTTGGCGCTGGTTCCGAGGCCGAAGATGCCGCCTAAGATGGCAATGGGATTGGTCGTTGATCCCTTGACCGGAACATAAATCGCGTCGTTCGGCTGGAGCGGCAGATTGACCGACATATCCCCGTGCTGCAAAAACTTCCCGAAATCTACCGTCTCGGCGACCACGGTGCCGGGCTGCGCGCCTTGATGAACAACAGTAACTTTTTTGAGGTCTGAGACGCCGGCCAGCGTGCCGCCACTGCCGCTGATCGCGTTCACCAGCCGGTCGCCGGGCTTGAAGGCATAGTAGCCGGCATGGCCGACCGCGCCGTCCACAAAAATGCGGTTATGCAGCTCCGGGATATAAATGCGGTCGCCGGGAGCCAGCGCCACATTGCTTGCGACCTGGCCCTGGACCAGCAGGGCGTTTAAATCCAGAGGATGCTCCGCGCCGTTATGGATCAATGTCGCATGGGAAAGATCGGCAGTCGCTTGATTGACATTATCGGCATCGGTCAGGGCATCCAGCACCGTCATTTTGTCTTTGTAGGCATAAGAGCCGGGTTTTGCGACTTCGCCGAGGACACTGATCTGCATATGGCGCGGCGGCACATAAACAACGTCATCGGGCAAAAGGGCAATGTTCTGGGCGGTGCTGCCGACGGCCTGCGGATCGCTGAGGTCGGCGGTCTGGATCACGCCGTTTTTGTGGGTCACGGCGACCTGGCTCATGTCCCCGGTTTCTGAAGCGCCGCCGGCTTCCGCCAGCGCTTCCAGCAGGTGCAGATCGGGCCGGTATTCAACCGCCTGGGCGTGGGTGACAAAGCCGTAAATCTGCACACTTTGATGACGGCGCTGGGTCAGTGTCACCGTGACCAGTGGGCTGACAACATAATCGGACCACTTCTTGGTGAGCATCCGCGCCACCTGCGC
>CAXUNT010000132.1:0-9192 GCA_964252595.1 uncultured Armatimonadales bacterium | reverse complement strand
TCCTAAAGGAGTACGACGCCATGGCAGGCAAAAAGAAAAAAGGCGGGGAAGGCGAACACGAAAACGCCGAGCGGTGGCTGCTCACCTATGCCGACATGATCACGCTCCTGGTGGCGTTCTTCATCATGCTTTACTCGATGTCCGTGATGAATCAGGCCAAGTTCCAGCAGCTTGCCATCTCGGTCCGGTCGGGCTTCGGCGAAAGCTCGATGAACGGCGTCCCGACCATCTTCAGCCGGGGCGGCGGTCTGAATGCCACACCGTCCATTATGAATTCCAGCAAGCCGGGGCAGACCTCGAGCGAAGAATTCATCAAAAACGCCAAGTCCCAGCAGGACTCGAACGGGCTGGACAAAGCCTACGAGACGGTCAAAGCGTATATTGAAAAAAACCACTTGCAGGGCATGATGCAGGTTTCCCGCAACGAGCGCGGCGTTATCGTGACGGTGATGACCGACAAAATGCTGTTTGCCCGAGGCCAGGCCGATCTGCGGCCGGAAGAAACCGGCCTGCTCACGACCGTCGCCAAAATCACGCAGACTGTCCCGCTGAACCCGATTCGGGTCGAAGGCCATACCGACAATCTGCCGATTCATACTGAGCGGTTCCCGTCCAACTGGGAGCTGTCGGCGACGCGGGCCACCACTGTGCTGCGCTACTTCGTATCGCTGGGCGTCGCACCGAGCCGCATGGAAGCGTCCGGCTGCGCCGACCAGCACCCGCTGGCCCCGAACGACACGGAAGCGGACCGCGCCCGGAACCGCCGGGTCGAGATCGTCCTGCTGCGCCGCTACGCCCCCGGTGACGGCCTGGCGACGGCTCAAAATTAGGAAACAAGCCCCCCCGCCCCAATTCTGGGGAGCCACGTAGAATAGGAAGTGAGGCTTGTTGGCCTTCTTCTTGCTCCGGCTCCCCAGAATTGGGGCGGGGGGCTTTTCTTCATATTCCCCGTAAAGTTTCGGTGCAGCGCCGCCGATAATAGCAGTGCGCCCCCCACCAGACGGGCGCTCGAATTACTCAAAGACCTCAACACCAAGACGGAGAAATACGCGGCATGGCGGACAAAACGGAAAAAACAGACACAGCGGCAGCGGGAGCAAAAAAAGGCCCGCCAATGATGATCATCATGGCGGTCTTTGCCGTCGTCATCCTCGGCGCGGCCTTTATGATGGTTCAGAAAGCCAGCGCCAAGCAAAAAGACGCTGGGGCAGTCAAAAAGGTAGAAAAAGGTCCAGTGATGAGTTTGGACGAGTTTTTGGTCAACTTGTCCGATCCCGGCTCCGACCATTTTCTCAAAGTCACGGTCGGACTAGAGCTGGACAAGTCCAAAGGCAAGACCGCCGAAGGGCTGAAAGAAGAAACCCCGGCCATTCGTGACGCCGTTTTGACCGCGCTGTCGTCCCAGACCCGCGACGAAGTGACGCCGATCAAGGGCCGCGAAAAGCTCAAAGCCCAGATCAAAAAGAACGTCAACGACGCGCTGGGCGAAGAAGATGTCCAAAGCGTCTACTTCACCAATTTTGTGACGCAGTAAAGCTATTCAATATCGGCTCCTGCGTCTGTCAGGAGCCGACGCCTGCGGAACCGCGTATCAGCATATCGGTAAGCGCATCCGTGATTGGCATCCCCGTAAGGCTTTCAACCCAACCTCATTGCCCGGCTGTATTGATTTCCAGAAACACATACTCACCTTCCGGCGTCAAAATCATGTCAATGCAGCCGAAAACTAAGCCCAAGCGTTTCATCAACAGCATTAGCTTAGTTGAAACTTCGTCAGGCAGTTTGTGTATCTTATGTGTCGGAATACCCACTACCGAAGCCATACGCCTAAAGTCAATGCTTGTTGCTTGAAACTCCTGCGAGTGTATTTCCGCAGCGAACATATCGTCGCCAACTACAGTAATTCGCAACTCGACGTATTTTTCTATGTATTCTTGAAATGTCACCGGACACCCGCTGATTGCTTCGAGAGATGCTATTTTATCTGGTGTGAGCATCTGAGCATAAACAGTGACACGATCTTCATTCTCAATCTGGGAATTACTCGGAGGTAGTGCAAATTTTCCAGGATAGGCTTCTTGCATCTCCTGTGAAAGCTTGGGTGGTCCTGCCGATACCGCCAAACCTGCTACCGGCTTAAAGACAACTCTGTGAGAACATCTTTCCAAAAATTCTTTAACTTCTGAGGCATCATTAGTAATAAGGGTTCTTGGCGTTGAAAGATTCATGTCGCGTGCTACAGATAGTTGATAAACTTTCTTGTTGGCAATATATTCCTCTGCTCTTGGATTTACAGCGAAGCAGTTTATGCAGCCGTACATAGCAGTTACAACTGCCAGTGCTTCGTTATGAGTGAATTCCTGGTCGCGTTTAGACAATCCATCAGGAAGCAAAAATGCTCCAAATCTTCGAAACCACGCCGACGTGATATTCCTTGTGTCTAATTGCTTGTTTTCTAAAGTCAAGATCGCGTATGTGCCCTGACTGTCAGAGCTATACAAGCGTATTTTGGAAGCCAGCGGAAAAGTTTCCGTGTTGAAACGGAACCATGCTATGCCTCTTTTTGAGAGACGTTCTACAACCGCGTCTACATTGGGTTCATAAAAACACGAACTGATAAAAACTACTTGATCCATAATGCTCTAGTTTTAGTAGCAGTTAAAAAAGGAGGCCGGTCAAGAGACCGGCTTCCTAAATCTAATAGCTCAGGCTTTGGTTGTGCGGCTTGTTGGAAAACTAATCAAATACCGTATCCGCAAAGAACCCGCCATTGCCATCTGGAGTTGATGAGAAGTGGTCATGGGATAAGCATTCCACGTTGGCTACGCCGATTCCGCCGTAGTCTTCTGAAAAGCACCAAGATGTGTCAGGACCAGCCTGTTCCTGCTGCTCTGACCACAACAGGACAAAAGGCTGATATGACCGCAAGCATTCAGGAAGGGTTTCATCTTCCTGTACTGACCCAGTTGTTGATTCTTCTCTCCGTAACAATGTGTTCATAATACTCCTCCTTATTTGAGCGCCAGTGGCTGAAGTTGTTCAACCGTTTACAAAAAATTCGAAAAGGTGTTCCTCACTTTCTATCTTGTGTTCCAAAGCGCGGCATTAACGCATTGATCCGTGCGTCGTGGCGACAATGTTGTGATTACTTATCGCTGAAGGTCACGGCGAAAGGCTGAGAATTGGCAGCACCTTGTGCATCGCCTGGCATGGCCTTCTGGCAATCCACCGGCTGGCTTTTGCTGTTTCCTTGATTGCAATCTGAAGCAACGGCAGTTGAGCCGGTTGAAACGAGTTGCGGCAGATAATACTTGCTGTGACCATCGCTGAAAAGATAATTTGCACCATCAGAATGTCGCCCGGTCTCTGCCACGAACCAGCCAGGTTTTTGACTTGGCGCAACATTTGGTGTCCAGCGTGAGCCTATCGCACCGGTATCAAATTGAATAGTAGGGGGTTTTGCGTCATTCGCTGTTGCCTTCACTATTGTTACACCGCTGATATTCATAAAACCTAAAACCCGGCATCCCATTGTCACGCCGTCGCTTGCTGGCGACATCATTCCACTGGGCGGAGCAACAGTGTTGCCTTGTGTGCCTTCGCTTCCGTCTATAATAAGTGCCGTGTCGCCACGCACTTCAAAGAGCATCACGGTGCTTGCAGGAGCCGTTAAATCACGCGATGAATCTCCTGTGACATCAATGTTTAAGCCGTAAGAGACTGGATAAGAAGTTGATCCGCTTATTGACTTGAGCATAGTTGGATCATCCGGGCAGTGAAAAACATTCACGCTTTTTATATAAGGATAGCATTGACCCGCCCAACCCAGACCAAAGGGAATGCCGGGAGCGAGGAATGTTCCTATTGGAAAAGCATCGTCGTTGTCCTGTGCATATTGCACAAGAGCAATACCAATCTGCTTTTGATTGGAGGCACAGGTGGCCCGGCGGGCGTTTTCGCGAACCTTCTGGAAGACAGGAAACAAAATTGCAGCAATGATCGCGATGACTGCGATAACGACGAGCAGTTCAATCAGAGTGAAGGCACGGCGCAATGAAGGGTTAATCTGCTGAGGGCAGTTGCTAAAAGACATTTGACACACTTTCAGTGAGGCTAGACTTACAAAAACGCAAGAACAGGCACGTCGAGCAGCATTGCCCAACTGAGAAATGGTAAAGAGGTTTTTAGAACTGAGAAATGGTAAAGAGGTTTTTAGAACCTTTGATTACACTTCTGCTGTCATTATACACACACGAAATCTACTTGTCAAGAGGCTGGCGAAAAATAAATAAAACTATTTTCGGCAAAACAACTTGTGAACATTCGGCGGGCAGTGTGGAATAAGAACACCGGGCGCTTTTCGCGCCCGGTGTTTTTTGCTTTTCTTTTTCGCCCCGAATCCCAGTATTTTTACCTATGGCTGAAGTTTTATCCCAATCGGAAATCGAATCACTTTTGTCGGCCATGTCGGGAACCGGCGAGGCCGCGCCGGTGCCGGAAGCCGTGGAGCGGCGGGCGGGCCTCGGCGCAGCTTCCGGGGCGTCGCCGCAAGCCCGCACCGCCGATGGGCGAGTCTTTCTGCCCCTGCACAAGCGCCGCCGAGCCGCCGCCGGACTGGCCCTGCTCCAAGCCCAGCGGCGGAGCGTTCCGCCGCCGGCCTACGAAGTGTATGATTTCCGGCGGCCCGACAAGCTCTCCAAAGACCATGTCCGCGCCCTGCAAATGCTGCATGAGAACTTCGCCGGCTTTTTCATGTCGTCCCTCGCCGCCCACCTGCGGACCCAGGTCGAAGTCGAGTTGGTGTCGGTCGAGCAGGTGCCTTACGACGAGTATATCAAGACCGTCTCCGAGTCGCTGCTCAATATCCTGAACGTCGAGACCCTGTCCGGGCAGGCGATTTTCGAGATGGACTTCGGGATTTTGTTTTCCATGCTGGACCGGCTGCTCGGCGGCAAAGGCGCAGCGGGCAAAGTCGTTCGGGATCTGACCGACATTGAAAAAGTGCTGGCGAGCAGCATTGTCGACATCGGCCTGACCGACCTTCGCACGGCCTGGGAAACCGTGCTGCCGCTGGAGCTTGCCGTGGCGTCCATGGAGACTAGTCCGCAGTTTGTCCAAATTGTTCCCGGCAACGACACGATTGTGCTGGTGCTGTTTCAGGTCCGCATGGGCGAGTATCAGGGCGCATTAAGTTTGTGCATCCCCTACCTGATCCTGAAGCCCATTTTGGCGAAGCTAAGCACCCAGCGCTGGTTCGTGTCCGACCGCAAAAAAGCGTCTCGTACCCACGCGCAAGAGCTGGCGCTCCGGCTGAACACAACCGCGGTTCCTTGTGTGGCGCGGCTCGGACGCCTCGCGGTCACGGTGGCCGATTTAGTATCGCTTTCGGTCGGGCAGGTGCTGCCGATAGAAGTCTGCCCGGCATCGGATGACCCGCATGCTCCGAAAGACAAGCTCGGCACGGTGGATCTGCTGATCGGCGGGCAAGTAAAGTTCCGAGGCCGAACCGGCCTGCGCGGCAAAACGTTGGCCGTTCAAATTGAGCAGGTGGTCGCGCCTGCCGCCGATTTGATCGCGCACCGCGAGCAAGGCCCGAGCAGCAATTAATGAAGAGGAAACAAAGCGGATATGGACCAGAGTGAAGACATGGGCAGCGGCGGAATGCTGTCTCAAGCCGATTTGGATGCGCTGATCGCAGCCGCCGGACAAGGCATGGAAGACGAGGAGCCGGAAACGTTTGACGGCATCTCCGAAGACGAGCCGGACACAGCGGACGAGATGCCGCGCCGGGCGGGCCTCGTAGACTTGCCGAGCTTCGCACCTGCCGCGCCGGCGGCCCCGCTGGCGTTTGACACCGGCAGCGGTCTGGGCCGGGTTCGGGATATTCCGCTGGAAGTAACGGTGGAGCTTGGCCGGACCCGGCTTTTGATCCGGGACATCATGGATTTGTCCGCCGGCTCGATCATCGAGCTGGACAAAATTGCCGGTGAACCCGTAGATTTATTCGCGAACGGCCTGCTGGTCGCACGCGGCGAAGTGATCGTCATTGACGACAATTTTGGCGTCCGCGTGACCGAGATCATCACGGCGCGGGACCGGGAATCGTCGGAGAAAGACACGCATGCACGCGCCGCGTAGCTTCTTCGCCGCTTTTCTGGGACTGGTCCTGCTGACGGCAGGCACGGCTGATGCCGCGCCGCCCGCAAATCCGCCTGCCCCCTCTCATTCTTCTGCAAATGCGGCTGTGCCGGACTACGGCGGACGGGACAGCGCCATGCCGGCCGCTGTGGGCGAAGCCGCGCCGGACCCGGCGGCGTCGGCGGGACGCGCGGTGGAAGCCTTGGTCGTCGTGCTGGCAGGCGTTGCCGGGACCGTCTATGCCTTGAAGCGGTTTGGCCTGGTCAAGCCGGGCGCAGGTGGAACGGCGCGGATCACCGGCCCGGTCTTTGGACGCTCGGCGGCTGACACAAACTCCGCCGTGACCGTTGTCTCGTCGCAGACCCTGCCGGGCGGGGCCATGCTCCATGTGGTGCGGGTCGGGGAGCGAACTTTGCTGCTCGGCGCGACGGCGCAGAGCGTCACGAACATTACCGAATGGAACACACCCAGCTCGGAATCGCCTATTTCTGACGAATTTGAAGACTACTTGACCCGTGCTGACCCCAATTCCGCCGCTTCCGGCATCGCCGCCGCGAATGCCCGCCTGCGCTCGCTGCTGGCCCCCAAGCAGCCGGAGGAACCGTCTTGACTTCTCGCCCGCTTTTTCTTCTGCTTTGCCTGCTGGCGCTCGGCCTCAGTGCCGGAGCCGTTCACGCTCAGGCACCTGCCGCGCATCCTGTCCTCCCGACATTTGCGCTGCCGACTATTCCCGGCAGCGCCCCGGCGAAAAATCCGCAGCAGGTTGCCAACACGCTTCAAATCCTGCTTCTGCTGACGGTGCTGACCCTCGCCCCGGCGCTGCTGATTATGACCACGGCGTTCACGCGCATTGTGATCGTGCTGTCGTTTCTGCGCTCCGCGCTCGGCACGCAAAGCATCCCGCCCACCCAGGTCATGCTCGGCTTGTCCCTCTTCCTGACGTTCTTTGTCATGTCACCGACATTTAATCAAATGAACTCAGACGCCGTTCAGCCCTATTTAAGTTCCAAAATGGACTTCAACACGGCGCTGGAGCGGGGCGAAATCCCCCTGCGCCGGTTCATGGTAGCCCAGACGTACAAAGCCGATTTGAAGCTGTTCTTACAGATGAGTAAAACGCCGGTTCCCAAGATCACCGACCCGGCCCATCCCGCCGATGTCCTGCCAATGCAGGTGGTCATCCCCGCGTTCGTCATTTCCGAGCTGAAGACCGGCTTCATCTTCGGCTTTATCATCTACATCCCATTCATCATCATAGACCTTGTCGTCTCATCGCTTTTGATGAGCATGGGCATGATGATGCTCCCCCCTACCGTCATCTCCCTCCCCGCAAAGGTCCTCGTCTTCATCCTCGCCGACGGCTGGCACGCCATCGCCGGCTCGCTTGCTGCCAGTTACCGGACGTAACGGATTGACACCCCGCCGCGCCTGTGTTACAATAGCGGCAAGAGATGCCAGTTCAACCGCAGGGGGTAGGGCAATGGAAGATCAAACCGACTATCAATGCTATTTGCTTGGGTGCCGAAGCGCCGGAGTTGAGCCGCTGGAAGAATGGCGGTTCCAAATGCTGCAATCGGAATATCTGCGTCAGGCTTCCTCGCCTGAGCTTTGGGAGCGCCGCTCTCCCGTCCCCGAATTCGTGCTGGAACGCCTGGCCTCGCTGGTCGCGGAAGGCTACAAGATTGCCGCCGGGGGCCATGCCGACGGCGACGAGCCGGGCGCGGCAGCGGCAGGGGTTCGGGAACCGCGTGTTCCACTGGAGCCAGTGCTGACCGGCAGCGCCGCCTGCGCCCTGCCGTCCGCCGATGCCCCCGATTACGCTTTCTGGCGGATCTGACCCCCTGCCAGCGCCGCCTTTCCCTGACCCCAAATCCATGCCGCCGCCAGCGGCAGGGCTAGACACGCCGCGTAGTAGACCATCATCCCCAAGCCCGCGCCCAGCGACTTCGCCCCCAGCTTATCCAGCGCAATAATCGCCAGTGGGTGCATAACATAGATCGCTAGCGACTCCGCGCCGAGATACGACAGCACGGCAGTCACGTGGCTTTTGCTGAGTGCGGTGGACAGCGCCAACACTAAAAAGCTCATGCCTGCCGTGAATGCCCACTGCCCGGCCTGGTACAGCGCTGTGTTGATGTGTGCGGGCGGCAGCAGCGTTTTGATCCCCAAACTCGTATACACGATCAGGGCGGCGGCGGTGAAGCTCAGCACCGGCAGGCGTCCCCGCCGAAAGACCTCCGGCCAGCGACGGGCTTGGCTCCACAGCCAGAAGCCAAGCGCAACCGGCAGCGCGTCCCAAAGAATGGTCGTCTGAAAACGGTGCAGCAGCACAAAGCGGTTCAAAGCATACACGGCGGTCTGGAATACCACTGCGCCGAAAGCAACGATCCAAAATGCCGGGCAGCGCTTGAAAATCGGCAGCAGCAGGGGCAAAACAATGTAAAGCTCGATGACCAGCACGAAGAAGTACAGGTGGAACTCTGCCGTTCCCGTGAGAAGCAGCTTTGCGATGTGTCCGGGACTCAAATGCGCCTCATGGCCCAGCAGCCGGTTGACGACAACATACACGCCGCTCCACAGCACATACGGCAGCACAGCAGTCTGAAAGCGGCGGCGGGCATAGCGGGCGACATCAGGAGTGCGGGCAAAAGAAAGGGCGTTCACAAAGGCACTCAGCATCAAAAAGCATGGCACAGCCCATTGGGCGTCTAAATTCAGCACGGCCAGTGTGTACCAAAACGCCGAAGGCGGCGCGGGCGAATGCGGCGGGTGGAGCGCGGGCAGGAAGTGGCCGGACACATGGATAAACAGCACGGCGAGAATGGCGATGCCCCGGCAGATGTCAAGGGCTTCCAGCCGCTCCGCAGGCTGAGGCGGCGGCAAGGCTTCCGAAACGGAAGCGTCGTTGATCGTGTCTTGGGGCGAATCTTTCGGCATCACCTGTGTTTCGTCATGCTGTGGTGGGAGTCCTGCATTGAAGAAGGGCAAAGAACAAAGAAGGGCGACTGAAGTCGCGGCAACAAAAGCGCAAAATCCGCCTTCGCGGACTCAGAG
>CAXUNT010000131.1:0-9583 GCA_964252595.1 uncultured Armatimonadales bacterium | reverse complement strand
CGGTACCGGACGCCGCGCCGGCAGGGGCAGGCGGCTCGGAAAGAGAAGGATCGGGCAAAGAAGAGTCGGAAGGCACCGGCGGTGTCTCGACAGCCGCCTCGGCGGGGCTGTCGGACGCCGGGGTACGTCGTGTCCTGGGCATGATTTGGGTTATACTCCGTGTAAAATGGTGCGCCGGTCCAAGCAGAAGGCTGCATAGACAGCGGCACTGACACCATTATACTGGATTCGCGGCTTCGTGTCAAAGATTGAACCGGCAGGAGGACAAAAAGGGTGAACACAAGGCTCGCCCCTACGGGGTCAGGAACGGGGTGTAAGGCACGAATGACGCAGGGCGCGAGCCTTGTGTTCGCCCTTTCCGAGCGGCTCTCCCGCGTGAGGCAGGAGTACGCCCTTATCCCGTCGAAACCTGGCACATGGAAAACACACCCGATACCGAAAACACACCCGATACCGAAATCACGCTGACCCGCGCAGGCTGGGAGCTGCACGTCAGCCCCTATGGCGCGTCCCTGCGCGGCCTATTTTATAACGGCAGCCCCGTCATCACCGCTTACACCGGCGCTCAAAACAAAGTCGGCGGCCAGGGCGACGTCTTGATCCCTTTTCCCGGACGAGTCGCGGGCGGCAGGTACACCTTCGCCGGGACCGAATATCAGATGGACATCAACGATAAAGAGTCGCCGAGCGCCATTCACGGCTTCCTGCGGCAAACCCTGTGGGACGTTTCAGCCCAGTCCGCCGACAGTGTGACTTTCGCGACAGCACTTGCGGCGGACGCGCACCCCGGCTACCCATTCGCGCTGGCAGTGTCCGTCACCTACGCGCTGTCTGAGGCGGGTTTAGAAACGTCGTTTGAGATGGAAAACACCGGCGACAAGCCCGCCCCGGTCGCGGCGGGCTTCCACCCCTATTTCACGGTAAATTCGGCGCTCATCAACACGGACACGCTGCATCTGCCGTTTGCGAGCTATTTGGAGTTCAAAGATCTGCTTCCGACCGGAAACGTCCTGCCCGTCAGTGGCACAGAGTTTGACTTCCAGCAGCCGCGCCCGGTCGGCGAGACGGTGCTGAACATCTGTTATCTCCATCCATCACGCGATGCCGACGGAAAGCTTCGTATCCGGCTGTCGGATGCCGGAACGCAAACAGCCGTGACAGTCTGGATGGACGCGGCGTTTGAGTATGTGGTGCTGTATTCCGGCGATCCGCTGCCGGACGACCACCGGCGCAAGTCGCTGGCGATTGAGCCGATGACGTGCGGGGCGGATGCGTTCAATCACGCGGAATGGGGCCTGGTGACGCTGGTTCCGGGCGAGACGCTGACGGGAAGCTGGGGCGTGGGGGCGGAGTGAAGAGGGAGGCAGCACGATGAGGAGCGCGTGGGAGTAAACTTCTGCGCTATGGGGCGAAGCGCCCAGCGTCCGCCTTCGCGGACACAGAATTAGACTGCGGTATTGGTCTTGATCTTCGTCCACGGAGGTGGACGCTGGGCGCTTCGCCCCATAGCGCAGAAGTTTACTCCCACGCGCTCCTCACTTGCTCTACGGCAGCACCTGCGCTTCTTTGGCATCGGCGCGGGCGACGTCCTGCTCCCGCTGAAGGGCCGGCGCATTGGCATCTTTGCGGATTGAGGGCGCAGCGCTTTCCGTGTCTTTTGAAATCGTCTTCTGCACCACATTCGCCGCGCGGCGGACCGCAACCACATCGGTCTTAAACTGCGGGAACAGGCGGATCAAAATGACTTGGATGGCGGCGGCAATCGGCACGGCCAGCAGCGTGCCGCCGACCCCGAACAAGGTCCCGCCCGCCATCAGCGCAATCAATGTCAGCAGAGGATGCAGATTGACGCTGCCGCCGATGATGCGCGGGGCAAGAATGTTGTCAAAGACGACTTGATGAATGAAAATCATGATCAAGACAATGATAATTGCCAGCGTCAAACCGTGCGTCGCCAGCGCGACCAGTCCAATCAAGATCGTAGACACCAAAGCGCCGAAGTACGGAATGGTATACAGCAGGCCCGCTGTGATCGCTAAAGTCAGCGCATAATCCCGCAGGCCGGCAAACCAGAGGACGCCGAAGATGACGGCGATGTCCAGCGCCATGACCGTCAGCACACCCCGGACATAGCTGCCGAAGACCGCGATAATATCGGTCACGGTCGCCAGGATCCCCTCGCGCTTCTCTTTCGGCGCCAGCAGCAGCGATTTTCCGAGAATTTTGTTGAAGTCCAGCAGGATAAAGAACGTGATGATTGGAACGATCACGACCCAAACTAGGTTGCCCGCCAGGCCCGGCAGGTTGTCCCCAAACCACTTGAGGCCGTTCCCCAACAGCTCCGGCACATGGCGAGCTTGATTCAGCAGCGGCGGACGCACGGCAGTCGGAACATGGTGCGCCTGCATCCACCCGGCGGCGAACAGCGCGACATCATGCGGCGAGCCGTACAACTGCTTCGGCACATACAGGTTCAGCAGGTCGGTCATCTGCCCGCTCACCAGCGTCAGCCCTTTGACGATCAAGAAGCAGATGCCGATGAACAGCATGTAAATGACCCCGATGGCGAGGCCGCGCGGGAAGCGTCGCCCAAACAGCCCCTGCCGCTCCAAGCGGTCCACTTCGGGCGTCAGGGTCATCGCAATAATCGTCGCCACCAAAAACGGCGGGATCAGATCGCGCAGGGCGTAGCACAGAAAGAGGCTCAGCAGCGCCAGCCCAAAGTAGGCCAGCACGACAAACAGCGAAACCACTTTTTTTTGCTCGAACACAGGAACCACGGCTGTTATCTTTCAGAGATGAGAAAAGCGAGGGAGTAAACTCCACTCGCTTCTTAAAGTCGTCCTTCGGACGGGAAGAACTTTTCTGTCGGCTATGAACTCATCGGCAGGCCGATGTAAGTGCGCGGTGCAGGCGGTGCGTCGTCATCGTCCACTTCAATGTAGTTGTCCAGAATATCAAACAGCTCAAACAAGTCTTTGTTGGTGTTCAAAAAGACATCGTAATTGTCGGCGACATCGGCCAGATACGCCGGTTCGCGAGAAGTCGGCCCGGCGGCGGCGAGCCAGTCGGCAAACACGGCGGCGGCCTGCGGGGTCGGGGTTCCCGACGGGTTCCGGTCGGCGATGGCTTTGAGGGTTTTTCCCAGCTCCATCGTCTGCGCCTGCAAGGACGGCGTTTCTTCCACGCTTGTAGTATCGGACATTCAGTGTCCATTCTTTCTAAGAATTTTCCCTAAGAAATTTTCTCTAAATAATCTTCCACGCGGGTCAGCACTTTTGTCCGCAATCCTTCAATCGCGGTTTCGCGGGAGCCGAAGTAGTTGATCGCCGTGTAGCCGCCGAAATTGGTGAAGTTCTCGTAAGTAGAAAACTTGGACGCATTGGCCGGCACCATCACCGGTGCGTTGGTCTCGCGGTCGGTGACTTCCAAGCTGCGAATAAACGCCGTGCCGGGGTCGGCATCTTGGATGCGTTCATTGTAGGACAAGCGGATTAAAAACTGCCGTCCGTCCTGCGTCGTGTAGCGTTCGGTGATGTCCATAAATGTTGTCCCGCGCCGGGGTTGTAGAACCCGGCAAAGAAGCGTCCTTCGGACGAAGAGAGAGGACGAGGAAATTTGGCCTTTCCTTGTCCAAAGGACATTTCCTGCCGGGGTTTTCATAACCCCGGCATTGTCAAAATCTGCGCCGCGGCTTAGTCTTCGGCGGCACAGGCCGTTTCTCCTGCCCGCCTTCCTGAGCATCGTAAACTTTGGCACGAGACGCGGCAATGGACGGCCCTTTCGGCGCTTGCAGTTTTTGCGCCCACGGGCTGCCCGTCTTGCGGCGCACGAACGCCCGCGCTTTTTCCGCCCGGACCTTGTCGCCGAGGCCGGCGTAGGCTTGCCCCAGCAGATAATGCGCCTCGCCATCGGCATCGAGAAAGCGCTGAAACGGCGTGTCGAACGTGATAAGCGCTGCCACCGCCTCGGCCCAGGCCCGCGCCTGCACCCGCTCACGCCCGATTTCCAGGCGGGCGGCGTTCATCCGGTTGATGCCGGCAAAGAACGGGATCAAAACAACGAGCAGGCTCAGGTAGTTCAGCAGGCGCTTCGGCCAGAGCGGCAGGGCCGTCATGGCATTAAGAAACGGCATTCCCAGGGTCACGGCCAGCAACAGCACAATCGTGATGCCGAAGAACAGCGACGCCAGGCGCGTCAGTCGCCGGTCAGCATCGGCGTTGATGACGTAAGTGCGCGGGGCGGGTTTTTGAGGAGAAGAGGGCATAAGAAAGACTTACCGAAAGCACTGAAAATTCAAACAAACAAAACCCCAGCCGAACCGATCCGCACAGGGGTCGGCACAGGCCGGGGCAGCCTCAGAAAAATAAAATTGCTTATGCCGGAACAGCTTCAGCATCAGAAGGCGCACTCACAGAGGCAGCGTTCTCCGAAACAGCGTGTTCGGCAGACGGCGCGAGAGACACAACTTGGGCAGCCTGCGGGCCTTTGTCGCCGTCTTCGATTTCAAATACGACGTCTTCCCCTTCCGCAAGGCTCCGGTAGCCTTCTTTTTGGATCGCCGAAAAATGGACAAACAGGTCTTTGCGCCCGCTGACCTCAATAAACCCATAGCCTTTGGAGTCGCTGAACCACTTGACTTTCCCGTTTAACATGTCGTGCCTTCCTGCCTCCTCGAAAGTTTCGATCTGCGAGAGTATTTTCCCGCAGGTGTTTTTCTGCAAGAGTCTTCTGTCTGCGGAAGTGCTTCAGACATGCCAGGGCCGATTTCCCTTGCGTTCCCGATTATAACACGGGTTCACGAAAGTTGTCAAGATTCAGTTGCCTAAGAAAGTTCCCAGTCTTCCAAACGCAGGCTAGGGACACGGCTGAACTCGCGCGTGTTGTGCGTGACCAGCGTGAGGTTGTTCGCCAGTGCAATCACCGCGATCTGCAAATCATACGGACCGATGGGAGTACCGGCGGTTGCGAGTGCTGCCCGGATGCGGCCGCAAATATCCGCTGCCACATCATCAAAGGGTAAAGACAAAAACGGCAGGAAAAACTGTTTGAGAAGCGCTAGATTATCTTGCTGTCGTGAACTGCGGTAAGCTCCGTAATAAAGCTCCATTTTCACGATGTTGCACAGCGCAATGTCACCCGGCGCAGCCGATGCAAACTTTTCTGCCACTGGCGATCCCGGCTTGTTCAAATATCTGATGCAGGCATTTGTATCGGGGAGGTAGAGCACGCGAGTTCCTCGCGCTGTTCGTACTCGCCCTGCGGCCCGCGCTCCAGCGGTTTTCCCTGCCAGCCACCGGCAGTCGCCTCAAAGAAGCCGGGCGGCCAGCCGGGTGCCGGCAGCGCGACGGGCTGAACCACGACCATGACTTCTACGTCGGTCTCGCGCAAAGGCGTCGTCACAGCCAAAGTCAGCGTTCCATCCGGCCCGACATGGGCGGTTGTTTTCACACTTATCATAACGAGAGTGTACCACAGTCGGGCTGGCTTTGATTAAGCCGGCGTATCATCGCGGTCTTCGTACAGCAGGCAGCGGACCGTGCGGCTATTCTCTAAAGGCGTGTTGGCGGGAACTACGGTCGGACAGGGGGCAAAGCGCTTGGGGCAGCGCGGGGAAAACGGACAGCCGGGCGGGATGGCGGTCAGCGGCGGCGGCTGGCCGGGGAGCGACGGCAGCGGTTCCCCCGTGGACGCCCGCCGCCAGTCGGGCAGCGACGCGAGAAGCGACTGAGTGTAGGGATGCTTCGGGGCGCTGAACAAGTCGGACGCCGACGCATATTCCACGATCTGCCCGGCATACATGACCGCGACATCGTCGCAGCGCTCCCGGACCACGCCGAGATCATGCGTAATCAAGACAATCGCCGTGCCAAGCTCGGCTTTCAGCTCGTCCATGAGGTCTAAAATCTGGGCCTGCACCGTCACGTCCAAAGCGGTCGTCGGTTCATCGGCCAGCAGCAGCGCGGGGCGGCAGGAAAACGCAATCGCGATCATCACGCGCTGGCGCATCCCCCCGGACAGCTCATACGGGTACTGACGCATTCGGCGCTCCGGCAGCGAGACGCGCACCCGCGTCAGCCAGTCCAGCGCCATCTCCCGCGCTTCTGTACGCGATACCTTCTGGTGGGCCAAAATCGTCTCAGCGATCTGGTCTCCGACGGTCAGCGTCGGGTTCAGCGCGGTCATCGGGTCCTGAAAGACCATCGCGATCTTCGCCCCGCGCACCGCCCGCATCTGCTTTTCGGGGAGGGTGAGCAGATCTTCGCCGTCAAACAGGATTTGGCCGCCCGTGATCCGCCCCGGCGACGCAATCAGCCGCAGAATAGACAGTGCCGTCACACTCTTGCCCGACCCCGACTCTCCCACAATCCCCAGCGTCTCGCCCTTCTTCACCGACAGCGACACTCCGCGCACCGCCCGCGCGACCGGCCCGCGCCCCTCGCGCCCAAACGCCGTTTCCAGCCCCTCAATTTCCAGCAAGTTTTCAGTCATAGGTTGTGGCAAATGCTTCCGGTAAGCGCCACGGAATAAATTCCGAGGCTGATACAAAACACCGTCGAAGCGACGGAAGACCAACTCTGTTAGATGTAACACTCTTGTGTCGCCGCGACACTGTTTTTCTATGCTTTCAGCATTACTTCGTATCAGCCTCGGATTTCAATCCGTGGCGTCTCCTTCCGTGGCGTCTCCTTCCGTGGCGTCTCCTTCCGTAGCTTCTACTCCATCGCTTCCGCCCGCGCCAGCAGCGTCTTCGGGTTCTCGTAGAGAGCCGTGTCGGTCTCCGCTGCCGTCAGGCCCGCACCTAATGCCACAGTGCGGGCGAAGGCTTCCGTGTGCAGGTCGCCCGGCGAGTGCGTGTCGGAGTTGACCAGAAACTTCGCGCCTGCCGCCCGGCCCAGCACCACGGTATTGCCGTTGCCTAAACAGTGGCCCCGGCGGGAGGTGATTTCTAAAAAGACGCCGTTCGCGGCGGCAAGCGCGGCTTCGGCCTCGGTCAAGAGGCCCGGATGGCCCAGCACGTCCACATCGGGGCATTCGACGCTCGCCCGGTTGGTTCCCGGCGGCACGGGTTCCACCAATGTCTCGCCGTGAATGACGACAATCTTCGCCCCGGCTTGCTTGGCCCGCGCCGCCAGCCGCGCAATCGCACGCGGCGGGCAGTGGGTCAGCTCGACGCCGGGCAGCACCCGAAAGCCCCACTCTTCCCAAGCAAGGTCGCAGTCCCGCGTCACTTTCTCGACCAGCTCTTCAATGTTCGACGCCGACGCATGATCGGTGATCGCCATTGCCGAGTAGCCGCTGACGTGCGCCCGGCGGATCAGCTCCATCGGCAGCAGCGCCCCGTCGGAGAAGAACGAATGGGTATGAAAATCGTACAGCGGCATTCTCAAATTCCTTCGTGCGTCTTGTGTCACAGTGTCACACGTTATGTCACATCTTGTGTCACACCTGCAAACGCGCCAGTAGTTCGTCTTTGTCGTCCGGCACGGCAGGCAGTTTCGGCCAGGCGTTCAGTCCGTCCCCAGCAAATCGGGGCAGCAGATGCAGGTGAAAATGCGGCACCGACTGTCCGGCGTCCGCACCGCTGGCGTGAAGCAGGTTGATCCCGGTCGCGCCCAGAACCTGCTTGTAATGTTCCGCCAGACGCTTCGCCGTCCCAGCCAGTTCTTGCAGGAGTTCTTCGGGAATATCGTACAAGTCCGCAAAGTGCTTCTTCGGCGCGATCACCGTATGCCCGTAAGCATTCAGTTCCAGCGGCAGAAAGCAGATCACGTTTTCTGTCTCGTAGACCACCCAGCGCGGAATATGCCCTGCCGCTAGGTCACAGATCACGCAGGCATTGTTCATGGCGCCGGCTCATGCGGCACGACATGGGCTTTAATCCACTCTGTGAACTCTTCGCGCTCCATTTTACTGGCCGCCAGGGACATAATAGTTGTGTACCACTCATCGCGCGTTCCAGTTCGGTCAAAGCCATTCCGGCGCAAAAAAGCCCGCATGGCGCTGTAGCCGATGCGTTTGTTGTCATCCGAGAAACTATGATTCATGATCAAAGAAAATCCCAAGACAGCAGCTTTTTCAGGGATGGTCGGATACAGGTCTTCGCCATCAAACGTCATTTGGGGCTGGGCTACGGCGGAGTCAACACCATTGAAGTCTTTGAAACCATGTTTGCCGCCGGTTCCATTGATGACCATGCGTTGCTGGATGAGAACCTGACTAAGCGTGAGGTAGCGGATCATGCCAGACTTTCAAGAAGTTCACGATCTTCTTCAATAATCTCGTTCACAAGTTGAAGGAACCCGTTGTCAATCTCGCCCGGCGCAACCAGTTGTAAAAATGCGTATTCTTCTAAAGTCATGTTCATCTGACGGGCTGTTTCCGCAAGCTGCTGGGCTTGCTCGTCGGGAAGTTCTAAAGTAATCGTGGTCATGATTTCACTCTTTCTAATCAAACAAGCTGGAAACGCTCATGTCCTGGTTGACGCGGTGGATGGCCTCGCCGAACAGGGACGCAATGGAAAGCTGAGTGATCTTCGGGCGCTGTTTGTCGGCGGACAACGGGACGCTGTCGGTGACGACGACTTCGGCAATCGCCGGGTGGTCGTTCAAGCGGTCTACGGCGTTCAGAGTCAGGACGCCGTGGGTGGCGGCGACGTAAATTTCCGGCTTGCAGCCATGCTCGACCAGCGTGTTGACGCACTCGATGATCGAGCCGCCGGTGGTGATCATGTCTTCTAAAATGATCGGCGTTTTGCCCTCGACGTCGCCGGCCAAATCCGTGATCTCCGTGTGGCCGTGGTCTTCGTGGAACTTGTAGCCGACCGCCAGCGGCGCGTTGAGCTGCCGCACCAGCTTCCGGGCCTGCTTGACCCGGCCTTCGTCGGGCGAGACAATCACGACGTTTTCCAATCCCTTGTGCTGGAAGTAGTCGGCAAACATCCCGCGTGCCGTGAGATGATCCAGCGGGATATTGAAAAAGCCTTGAATGGCGTCGGCATGCAGGTCCATCGTGATGATCCGGTCCGCCCCCGCCGCCGTCAGAACATCGGCAATCAGCTTGGCCGTAATCGCTTCGCGGGGCCGGTCTTTCTTTTCCTGCCGGGCATAGCCGAAGTACGGCAGCACCGCCGTGATCCGGTCCGCGCTTGCCCGCCGCATGGCATCAATCAAGATCAGCAGTTCCACTAAGTTCGTGTCCACAGGCGGGCAGGTCGGCTGAATAATAAACGCATCCGCGCCCCGGACGCTTTCTTCGTACTGCACATATGTTTCGCCGTCCGAGAAGCGGCTGATCCGCACGTCGCCAAGCGGCGCATGGAGCCAGTCGGCGATTTCCTGCCCCAGCTTCGGGTTCCCAGTCCCCGCAAACAGCTTGATTTCGGTTTTCTCTCTCATGCGCCCTGCTGATCCCCTTGTTTTCCCCGCCGCCGCCCGGCAGTGTCTGCTTGCTGTTCCCAATGAGTCCGTAAGAATGGCGCTTTGATTATACCGGGGCGGGGGGCGGGTTGGCAAGGGGAACCCACCTCCTTGCTTTGTAACAAGTTACTTCGAAGGGGTCCTTCCCAAAACGGAAACCGCGG
>CAXUNT010000130.1:0-9597 GCA_964252595.1 uncultured Armatimonadales bacterium | reverse complement strand
CGCGAAGGTGGGTAAACAAGCGCCCGGACTTCATGCGGCCGAACAGGGCGTTCAGGACCAGCAGCGGAAAGTAGTCGGCGCTTGCCATCGGCGCGGCCCGGCTGCCGACCACGACGCAGTCCTGGGTCAAATCAGGCTGGTAGGTGTGGATCGCGGGCAGATTGACACTCAGCGGCGGCAGCGGATCGCTGACCGGCATGGCGACGGGACCGGAGCGCGGAAAATCGCCGAGATCGTCGGCGATGGTTTTCGCGGCTTCGTCCGGGACAATGTTGCCGACCACGACGATGACAATGTTTTTCGGCACATAATAGCGCCCGTAGTAGCGCAACAGATCGGTCCGTGACAGGCGGCTGATGGTCTCCGCCGTGCCGCCTTCGGGCCGGGCGTAAGAAGTCCCTGCATAGAGCGCAGTTTGCAGCTTGCCGTAGGCGGTCTGGAACGGGTCAGCGTCCCGACTATCCAGTTCCGACAGAACCTCCCCGCGCGTCTCTTCCAAAGCCGCCGGGTCAAAGTCTGCGTTTTCCAGCGCGTCGGTCAGCAGAAACAGGGCGCTTTTGTAGCGGTCACGGACGGTGAGCGCAGAGATCTGCGTCCAGTCGGGATGCCAGGCCGCCGAAACGCTGCCGCCGAGGGCGTTGATCGCCGATGTCATGCTTTCGGGAGTATTGTTCGTCGTTGAATTAAACAGCGCGTGGGCGACAAAATTGCCGATGCCGTTGGTCGCAGTGGTTTCCTGCGGCGCTCCCGCCCGGACGAAAACATCTACCGCGATGAGCGGCGTGGACGTTTCCTGCTTGCAGATAATCCGCAGCCCGTTCGGCAACGTCGTCTTGACCGGCGCGGCAGGATCGGCATGTGCCGATGGGAGCAATAGGAAGAGCGCGGCCAACAGGGGCCATGCTATCAGCGGCCATGCCGCCGGGTGTAGTTGCTCCATAAATGGCACGGCTACATGGCGCGGACGCCACGAAGTACCGCTCCACGGCTCTAAAATCTGAGCTGCTTTACTCTTAATGCCGCAAAGCGGGTGTTTTGCGGCCGAAGGCCGTGTAGCCATGCCATTTATGGAGCAACTGCACCCGGCGGCATAGTCTGTTTTAGTCATGGGGTTCTCTTTTCAGCAAGAAGTGCATCGAGAGTTTTGGATAGCTCGGCCTCGACGTTTTCGGAGTAGCCGTCGGTGACAGCGCGAACTTTGCCATCGGTGCCAATGACGATGAGCAGCGGGATAGCATCGGCACCGTACAAGAACGCAACATGATGATCGGTGTCGGAGAGCATGGGGAACGTGAGGCCGTTTTGATGCGCAAATGCCGCCGTGACTTTCGGCATGTCGTTAGAATTGACGCCGTAAAATGCAACCCGACCCTCATACTTCTGGGACAGCGTCTGCAAATGCGGCAGCTCGGCGCGGCACGGGCCGCACCAAGTCGCCCAAAAGTCCAGCACCAGCGGGCCGCTCTTCGCGGCGGTCGTCAGCGAAAATGTCTTGCCGGTCGCAGCGTCAGCGATGGTAAATGCAGGCGCGGGCTTGGCCTGAGCATCGGCGATCAAGCCCGGCGGCGTGTCGGCGATGCCGGCGTGCCTAACGCTTGCAAACAGCGCTCCGAACGCAGCAACGACTAGAAGAACAGCAAAAAGAAGTCTCGTGCGCTCCATAAACTGCGCCTACTTCCGCCGCTCGGCGGCACGGCGGCGTATGGCATCAATCGTCTGCTCAGTCACGGCCTTCTCAAAGGAGCGGTAGCCGGCTAGATGGAAGCCATGCTTCTGGGCCAGTCGCTCGGTTTCGGACGCCTGCTCGACCGAGACTTCTTTGCCCAGCGTAAACGACTCGTAGCGGCCTTCTAATGCAAGCATAATCGTTTCGGACATGCAGGCATACGCGGTCTTTGGGGGAAAGCCGAACGTGAAATGGAAGTCGGCGGCGGGGCCGGGGACGGCAACGACGCCGCCTTCAATCACCAGCACATCGTCGCGCTCTTTGGCGACCCGAACGGACACGTCGCGCGGCCGGGCAACGTCGCAGACCACCGATCCGGGCTTCAAATCTTCAGGTTCAATCACGGCGTCGCGGGCGCTGGTGACGGTGATCACCAAATCGGCATCCCGCAGGCCGAGATGCACGTCGTCGTAGAGCCGCACGCACGCGCCGGGCAGCTCGCGGGCGACGGTTTCCAGGCGGGTCAAGTCGCGCCCGATCAGCGCGATCTCAGCGCATTTCGGAGCCAGCATCAGCGCACATGTGCGGCCGATAGAGCCAGTCGCGCCGACCACAGCGACTTTCGCGTTTTCAATCTTAATCCCCATGCGCCGCGCCGCGTCCAGGCCGCCTTCCACCGCCGTGGCGACTGTGTACGAGTTCCCCGTGGTGACGGCGATGTCCAAGTTCTTCGCCACGGTGACGCCGCCGTCGCCGACCACCGACGTGAACGCGCCGAGGCCAATAATCCCAGCACCAAGCGACTCCGCCAGCTTGCCGCACTGAATCAGCCGCTTGTAAACAAAGTCCGTCGGCAGGGTCAAAAGCTGCTTGGGCGTGAGCGGGCAGCCGATAAACCAACCTTCCGCCTCCGCCCCCGTCGGCGATTTGATGCCGGTGATATGCGACATGACAATGGGAGATTTAAACTGAATGCCCCATTCCACCACCGGCTCCGGCAGGTATTTTGCGGCAGTGTAAACCCCGCCTTTTTTTGCAACATCCCGGCGCACGTCAAACGGATGAATAATAAATGCAAACTTTTCCAAGATAATTTTTACCTCTGCGGCTTTAATAGAAAGCCCCGGCGGATGCCGTTGTGAATGCCGTTGCCGATGATCCAGCCGCTGTTGTTGATAACGAGCGCGTTTTGCAGCTTCCAGCCGGAATGCGCCGGGACCAGTGTATTCAGCTCATAGACTTTGCCGTGCTGCCACAGAAGCGCGGCTTCATCGGTCTTGTGGTAGGCATTGCCGACCACCTGCCCCCGGTCGTTCAGCGCCGAGGCTTTGCTGTCCGGCAGGCGCGGGATGGAGCCGAGGCCGTGCATACGCCCCGACTGCCACAAAAATGCCTGATACCGGAACGTCAATCCCCGCCCCGGCGTTCCCCCAGTCCCGCCGACCCAACCCGCGACCTGGCCGGCGTTGTTGACGCCCCGCGCGATGCTGTCCGTATAGCCTGGCAGGACGCCTAGGTCTTTCGCCTGCCCAGCAGCGTTCCAAAGCAGTGCATGTGTTGCCGTTTTCCCCGTGCCGATCTTGTTGGCTTTGCCTGCCGCCATCTCTAAACCGTTGATTGCCCCGGCATCGGCGGCGGTGAACCCCGGTGGCGGCGTCAGCTTTTTGAGCTTGCCTGCATTCCACAAAAACGCTTGATTGTTAGAAATCCCGACCGCCTGGCCTTTTGTATTGACTGCTTCGGCCTCAGACAGCGAGTAGCCGTGCTGGGTGGCCGGAAATCCGCCGAGAAGCGTGACGCGCCCCGACAGCGTGAACAGGGCAGCCGCGAATTTCGCCTTCAGCGGGTCCGGGCTGTACGCCCCCGCCATCTGCCCGCTGCTGTTCACGGCCACCACAAATGCATGGCTGCCGTCAAGGCCCGGCACTGCCCGCATCTTTCCGTTCTGCCAAACAAACACATTGGTCAGAAACTCCGGCCCCTTGCCGTGCTTCGCCGTGTCCGCCCCGCCGACCACCTGCCCTTTGGAGTTCAGGCCCGTCGCATCGCATTCCTGCCCGCCCAAAGAGCCGAGATCAACGACAGTATAGTGCGGCGGCGCTTGGGCAGAAGCAGGCCCGATAAGAAGAAGCGGTAAAAAAGCGACCCAACAAGGTCGCTTTTTTGTTAAGCCATTGGAAAGATGAAGCATAGTGTGTTTCTACTTTTTGCAGAATTGAGGCAACTGATCAATGCGTAGAGTTGCATAATCTGGTGTAGGAACACGTTGTCCGTTACGTCCAATGACGATAACATCATCAGTCAGTTCAACGCCGTGTGCTTGGTGGCGACTTGCAGCTTGCCAAGCATGAGCAGGATTGTACATCTTGCCGGGATGGCGCTGAAGGCTGAAACTGCGAAGGTTATTGTGTGAGAGCGTCGCGCTTTTTTCCTTGAAGGCGCTCACTGCAATGATCTCCGAGTAAGCGCCGCTTGGTACAAGCTTGCTTCTGCGTTTTTTCACCCGATATGTTGGCGCTTGGGGGCGCTGTACCTGGATAATCATTTTGTCCATCCTTCCTTCATAAACAGTATGTCCATTGCTTCTTGAACAGAGGCAAACTCTTCTTTACCCCAGTACGGCTGGTATCTGATAGTACCCGTAACCACTTTATTTTCGGCTGCAATCTGCTGAGAAACTACATCAAATCCGTCCTTACGGGCTATGTACTGTGAGTAAGCACGAGCCCATATCTCATTCGGGAGGAGCAGATAAGCTAAATCATTGAATGCTTGCATGTCTTCTTTCTGCTCTTCCAAAAGCGTCAACAACCGCTGTACGGATTGCGTCTCGTAGACCGCTTGAAGCCAGGCAGTAGAACGTGAGTCGGATGTAAAATCACGGGGGCCGTGCCGACTTTTTGGAATGCACTGCCATTCCAAGAAATGTCCCACTTCGTGCAGTAGCGAAAGTTCAGGATGGCTGCCGTTTGGGTTCAGCTCTATCGTATAAGGACCCGTGGCGGTGTAGGCGACGAAAACAGCGCCTCTCACAAGAGGGTTCATCACCACCATAACAGGCTTCAAGCTTTTTGGCGAGTGAACCCCATCAATCTCTTCCAGCACCCGCTGAAGCCGTGGCTTGAGTGGGTGACTTGGCACTTGCACTGCTTTGGAAACTTTGACAAGTGAAATGCTTTTAGCGCGTGTCTTCTTCAAGGGGAGCAATTACTGTATAACGCGTCAGAATTTAGGCAGAGACAAACTGGGCAATGAGCAGCGGCGGCAAAGCAAGGACACGAGCAGCCGCCTCAATGTGTGAGAACTGTTTTATGTTACCCCAAATGGGGCCGTTTCGGGAGAAGATCGCCATTTCTCTGTTAAGTCGGAGGCTGATTGTTGTCCAAAATCTCGGCGTACAGGGCGGCCTGGCGGGCGCGGGCTTTTTGGTAGATCTCGTGCGTTTTGGGGTCAGGCGTGTAGGTCTTCCAGAGGAACGCAGGGACTTCGGAGAGGTCTTGAATGTGACCCAGGGAGTGAAGGGCTAAAAGTGCCGCGCCCCGGCTGGTGGCTTCACCGACGCGGCTGGTCGTCACCGAAGTTCCCATCGCGTCGGCCATGATCTGCGCCCACGCCGGATCGCCGGTCAATGCGCCGCCGGAGGCGACAATCTGGGTCGCCGCCGGGAACTGGGCGATGAGAATGTCATAGACTTCAGCAAACTGGAACGCGACGGCTTCCAGCGAGGCGCGGAGAATTTCGGCAGGGGTCGTATGCAGGTTCATGCCGAGAATAGCGGCCCGCGCCCCGGCGTGCCAGCCCGGCGAGCGCTCCCCCGCCCAGAACGGCAGGATGGTCAGCCCATGGCCGTCGGGCGACAGTGCGGCAGCGGCTTTGCCCGCCGCCCGGCGGTCGCCGAGCTGAAGCGTTTTTTCGGCCCAGGCGTAAACGTTGCCGCCGTTGGCAAACGCGCCGCCGATTAAGAATCGCTCGTCGTCCACACGGTAGCAGAACAGCTTGTCAGGAATGTCCATTGTGTCCGCTTTGACCGCGACGCGCATGGCTCCCGATGTGCCGACATTAATAGCGATGCGGGTAGCATCGACGGCCCCGCTGCCGACATTGGAACACGCACCGTCGCCGGATGCCGGGAACCAGGGGAGGTCTTTGAGTGCGCTGAGTGCGCCGGCCCATTCGGGGGACAAGCCTGTACTGGCCGCGTCTTTGTCATTCAGCACGTTTAACTGGCGCAGGGCAATTGGCAGCTCGGTCAGCGTCTGCGGGTCCCATTCTTTCATGTTTTGGTTTAGAAGCCCAGTCCCGGACGCCATAGACAGGCTGCATGTCGCTGCTCCGAACAGCCGAAGCTGCAAATACTCGCCGAACGACATCCAGTGGGTCGCGCGGCTGAACTCTTCCGGCTCCGTTTCCTGAAGCCAGCGCAGCTTGGCAGGCCAGTAACAGGGGTGCAGAACACAGCCGGTGCGCCGGTGGTAGGCCGCTTCGTCCATCTCGGTCTTCAGCTTTTCCGCCTGGGCCATCGCCCGCGTATCGGCCCACGAGAACAGCGGGGTCACGGCGCGGCCATCTTCACCGACACCGATCAAAGAATGCCAGAAGCACGAGATGCCGACGCCGGCGATGCGCCCGCGCGTTTCTTTGTCGGTGCGCCGCAGGAGCTGTTTGACGCAGCTTACGGTCAGCATCAGCAGCGCCTCCGCGTCGGTCTGCACCCCACCGTCGGCAGTGGTCGTCTGGGCGTAAGCGGTCTGCACCTCGGCCGGCAGCGCCCGCCCGCGTGCGTCGAACAGCATGGCTCGGACTGACGATGTTCCCATATCCAGGGTGAGTATCAGCGCGTTTTTCATATTTTGGGGTGGGTATGGTATAAAAGAATGTATGTACGCCGTTCTTCGACTTCTGCCGGCCGCACTGCTCGTGAGCGTTCTTGCCGGCTGCGCCCGCCCGGCCCGGCCTGCGCCACTTCCGGTCTCTGCGCCTGCCGATCCGCCGCCGGGGGTCACGGCGAACTCCGGGGGCGACACGCGCGGGACCGTTGCCTACCGGCCAAGTCCGATACCCGAAAACCCGCCTGATCCTTATGCCGCCATCAGCGGCAAAATCGTCCTGCCGCAGCGTCAAAAGCTGGCCTGGATGCTGGCTGAGATAGATATTCATGCCCATCAGCAGGCCGCAAACGCTTACCCGGTGCCGGAAGCCGGCAGTCCCGGCTATTCCAAATCCACCGCACGCGATGATGCCGAGCGGCAGGCGACGTTCAATGCGTACCTGCTTGAAAAGTACCATGCTCGCTTGTGCAACCAGTTCCATGTCACTTATGACGAGCTTGCACTCCTCCGAGAAGAAGGCCGCGACAAAAATTGGCCGATGCCGCCCTCCCCAAAAGAGTAAGAACGCTGCTTGCTGCGCCCTTAATGCGCGAAAAACGTGAACCGCTGGGTCGTCGGCTTCCATCCTGTTTCTGCCGACGCATCCGGCTCAGGCTGATGAAACGACGCCAGCGGGGCAATCGGCGGATGATGCTCGCTTTCCAAGAGGTCGATTTGAGCAGACGAGTCTGCACCCTGCGGCGTGTACAAGAACGACACCGTGTTGATGCCCCGGCGCAGCTTCATCGTGATGTCACGGTCTACTAAGCCGTCGTAATCGCCTTCACGAATCCCATTCAACGACACTGTCAGTCGGGCGTTCTGGACCCGGCCCCGCAGCCAGTGCGAATGCTCGGTCGGCATCGCCGGGCCTTTCAACGGATCGCTTCCGATAAGTGGGTCGGTTTGAGCGGGTTTGTCTGCCGGCAGCAGCGGATCGGTAGTCGAGATACCACTGGAGCCGGATACCAGCGGGTCATCCGAGGGAAGCGCTTGGGCGGGGGGCGCGGCGGCAACAGGCGCCGCTGGAGCGGAGTAATTTCCGCCGGATTGGTTTGGGTCCGGGCCGCTGTACGGCTTGTCGTCGCCGCACCCGCTGAGAAGCAAAGCTGCCGCTGCCACCAGAAAGAGCCGCGCTGTGGTCACCGAGAGATGCATCACTGGATCATGCCTGCGCCGACCGTTTCGTTGGTCGCTTCATCAACAAGAATCACGCTGCCGGTGGCCCGGTTGCGCTTGTACGAGTCGAAGAACAGCGGCTGCGTCGTCCGAAGGGTCAAGCGGGCGATCTCGTTGAGGCTGACACTCTTGTCGTGCGTATTTTGATCCAAAGTGCTGATGTCCAGCTTGTAGTCCACCGATTTCACAATCGCCCGAACTTCCTTAGTCGTGTGCTTCAGCGTGTACTTGCCGCCGACGGTCAGGCTCTTTTCGCCGAGCCAGCAGACCATGATTTCTAGGTCCTGGGAGACTTTCGGCGGGTCGTCCGCCGCGACAATCATGTCGCCCCGGCTGATGTCTATCTCGTCTGTCAGCGTCAGCGTCACCGACAGCGGCGCGGACGCTTCCGGCAGGTGCCGCTCCATCATATCTACCGACTGCACTGTAGACGTGAACCCCGACGGCAGGATCTGCACGGCGTCGCCGGGCCGAAAGACGCCGCCCGCGATGCGCCCGGCATAGCCCCGGTAATCGGGAAACTCGGCGGACTGCGGGCGAATGACATACTGCACCGGGAACCGGGCGTCGGTGTGGTTCACGTCGGTCTCAATCGGCACGGTCTCCAAGAGCGGCAGCAGCGCTGGCCCCCCGTACCAGTCCATGTTCGTAGACTCATCTACAACATTGTCCCCGTTGAGGGCGCTGATCGGGATGAAATACACGCTGCCGAGTTCCAGCCCCGTTGCAAACGTCTCAAAGTCGCGCTTGATGCCGTCGAACACGTCCTGGCTGAAGTCTACCAAGTCCATCTTGTTGACGCAGACGACAATGTGCGGGATGCCCAGCAGCGATGCGATGATCGCGTGTCGCCGGGTCTGCTCAATCACGCCTTTGCGGGCGTCTACCAGAATGATCGCGAGGTTCGCCGTAGACGCCCCTGTGACCATGTTGCGCGTGTACTGGATATGTCCGGGCGTGTCGGCGATGATAAACTTGCGCTTCGGGGTCGCGAAATAGCGGTACGCCACATCAATCGTGATGCCCTGCTCCCGTTCTGCTCTGAGTCCATCAGTCAGGAGCGCGAGGTTGACTCCTTCCTCGCCCCGCCGCTCGGTCGACTCCCGAATGGCCTCATACTGGTCATCGAAAATCGCCTTGCTGTCGTAGAGAAGCCGCCCAATCAGCGTACTTTTCCCATCGTCCACACTCCCCGCCGTCGTAAACCGCAGCAGGTCCATATCCAAATAACCCGCCGTCGAAAAATCAGCCGTCATTGTTTCGTTCATAATGCTTTATCGTTGCTGTATTCAACTGAAATGTAGGCATCGCCGCCGCCGCAGTCAAAGGTTGAGATTACTTTGCCCCAAAATCGTAGATAGTTCGGCGCTCTGTCCAAGCCAAGTGTATCCTTCTCGCTTGTATCTGTCAACTTGTCCGGCTCGCCTAAATCCTTCAGTAGTAGAGCGTCGTGTGTTCGCTTGCGCTCAATCCATGCTCCGTCGTACTCACCAGTCATGTCGGCAGTCATCGGCGTTTCGCACGTTAAGCAAATACGGGTCAGCGTTTGATCTTGAAAACTCAACTGCACCGAGACTGGATAAGAGCCTGTTGAGCCTGCATCTTCCAAAAACCAGCAATGTCCCGGCACGGAAGGCGAACGATTGGCAGCCGCATCTCGCCCAAACCATGACTGCTGGAACTCTTCTAAAGTCAGCGCGGGGTTGATGACAAAGCCGTTCGGCAGGTGAATGTTTCCGGTGTCGGCGTCGATCATGGTGTTTCTATTTGGAACCATGTGCTGAAGCACACGGCTATTGGGCGCAGACGCCGAGAACTACCGCTTCGCGGCACTACGGAATTGTCCCAATATTATCCCCACCAATTGGTGCTTTTCGGCGTCCC
>CAXUNT010000129.1:0-9639 GCA_964252595.1 uncultured Armatimonadales bacterium | reverse complement strand
CTCCGCCCGCCCCGCCGCCGTCGCGGCCACTGCCGGTGCCTCCGCGCCTGCCGAAACAGGCCGTGCGATTGCCGCCCAGCCCGCGCCGGAGCAGCCGTCTCCTCAGCGCCAGGCCGCCGACAACGACGTAGACATCCCCGCCTTCCTGCGCCGCCGCTGACGACAGATAGAAAGCCCCCAAGCATACGTTATGCTTGGGGGCTTTTCATGGTTTAGGTCGTTGCTCGTATTTTTCGCCCACAGATTAAGGCCGCTTTGGCATCTTCTTTTACATACTTGCTGCGGTCGGATGAAGACATTTTGTATAATGCTTCCAGTACAGCCTTGTGTGTACCGCTGCTCGAAGAAGCCCGCTCTAACAGCTTTTCGAGGCCCAGAATGCTAAGTCGTCTCCCGGCCACAAAGCTGGCTTTCTTTGCTGTTTTAATCAGCAGCAATGCCGCCTCTTGTTCATGCCAGTGACTTCCCAGCATATCCGCAGCCATCCAGGCAGCACGAGCAGTCGGGCGCGAAACTGTCATGACGTAATTCTCCACAAGCTGTAAAATCTCTTTCGCTAAAGATGGCGCATCAGGCATCTCCTGCGCCCAATCCAGATAGCAAAACAGCGTGAAATGAACCTCGTAATCATGCCTGTTCGCGTGCCTGCTCAGAAGGAAAGCGATTGGCTCAAGTGACAAAGGTAAAAGTGCGACAATGACTCGAACCGCAGCAATACGGGTCATTTCGTTTTGCTTCCCCCTTTCGTTGCTTAAAGCGGCGATGCAGGCGGCAAGAATGTCTTCTTGTCCTCTACTATCAAGCTGACCAACTTTTGCAATGATTTCGGAGTAGTTTGCACCAACAATATCCTCTCCAACTTTGCCGGCAAGAAAAGCGATGACTTCAGCAGGGTCTTTATTCATGCTGAGACACTTTCAATATGACCGTTGAGCGCGACTTGTTCCTGACACAAGATGCTGTGACAAATCGCCTCCGCGCTTGCTCCTGCATGACTTTTCCCGGTGTCCACAATCAGTATTAGCTCAACATTGACAGGCTTGGGCGAGAAGCGCTGGGCGCTGACCCGGTAACGCTTGTACTGCTGGGTCACGAAGTCGGTCTGCCCGCGCTTGATGCAGGCTTCGATGAGCGCGAGGAGCGGGATGGTGCCGTCGGTGCTGTAACTGGTGAGGATATACCTGGCAGCCAGCGACTGCAAGAGAGTACCGTAAGCTGGCGCGGCAGCGTCACGACGATTGTAGGCACTGCGGCGATCAGTGCGCCAGTCTTCGCGGATGGCGGCTTTGTTGCGGCCTTTGATTTGTGGTGTCAGCGGCGGCTTGTCCCAAAGCGTAATTGTGTTCAGGACATGGTAGTTGCTGCCGTAGGGGTGCTGATTGTACGGCGGGTCAAGATAGGCAATATCAACAGTTTCGCCGTCTATCCGCAGTTGTTCGGCTAATCGCGCGGCGTCCATTTGATAAACCACGTTCTCGCGTCCGTTGTCGTAGAAGATCGCCGGTTTAGGCTGAAACTGCGAGAGTATCCGGTAAAGCGCGGTTTTGGTCTGGCCGCCCCAGCCATTGTGGAAGCCCTTGAAAACGCCGCTGGTGTTACTGGTATAGCACGCCTGGTACAGCATGGGGGCGAGCAGGCAGGACATTTCGGGGTCAGACAACAGGCCGTCATTCTGCCACTGTTCAAGCTGCAAGCGCATGGCGTCTATGAGCATCCCGTTGGAATGCGTATAAAACATGCGCTCTCGTTCAATATCATAATGCTCATCGTCGGCGGGGCAGAGGTGGCGGGTGATCCAGTCTTCGGTCGGCACGACGCTATTCAGTTTGGCGACTGTGTTCTCATAGCCGCCGAAATGTTTGAAGGCCGGAGCCGAGTTGCAGGCGATGTAGCACTGGTTGATGGCATGGGCATATGGCTCCCAGTCGTTGGAGATCACCCGAAACCCCTGCTTCTTCGCCATGCGCGAGACTACACCGCTGCCGGCGAACAAGTCCAAGAACGTCCCGCTTGCCGGAACGCCGGTCTTGGCGATGGCTTGATTGATGAGGCCCAGCAGCTTGCGCTTGTTGCCGAGATAGGGGATAAGCTGATGGAAAACGTACTCCTCAGTATGGTAAGCCGCATGGCCGCCGCGCTCGTAGTGAAAGCCGTTAAGCACTCGCAGACAGATCCCAAGCTTGTTCAGCCAGCCGCTTCATCACCAAGCTTTGCTCCCAGCGGTCGCTGAACTCGGTGCCGTCGAGCAGGGTCTGGGCGTAGCGGGGCGGGCCAAGCTCGGAAGCGAACGGGAACACGTCGCCAGGCTGGGCATCTTTGCGCCAGTGAGACATCGCCCTCGCCCACAATCGCACAAAGAACCGGGCGGTGTCTCCAGTGCCGTCGCCGACATCCACCTGCACCTGCTCGCCGCTGGAGATGCGCCCGTGCAGGTGGGAGACCCGCTGCAAAACAGGGTCCATGCGCTCCAAAGCCCGCTCGTCTTCCCATCCGTAGAACTCACCGATCAGCACGAAATGGGACAAGTCGCCGGTGAAGCGGACTTCCGGCAGAAGCTCGATCAAGGCCAGGGCTTGATTGAGGCTTTCGGGAATGCTACCCCGGTGCGTCTCGACAAAATACGGCAGGCCGCCGTCGTTGACGATTTGCTGCGCTTCCCGCAGAAACGCGGCGGCATCAGGCAGCGGCAGATAAGGGTTCAAGGGCTGGGCGAACACAAACTTCGCGCCGAGGCGTTTGGCCTGCGCGGCGACTGCCCGGACATCTTCCAGGGTTGCCGGGTGATGGCCCAGAACCAGCCCCAAACCGGCGGCATTGAGGGCATCTTTGTGGCGCTGCTCGCTGCTTTCATCCAGCCAGCATTCCACAGCCTCAAACCCCGCCGCTTTGACCCGCTGGAACTTCTCGGTCAGGGTCCATTCTTCGGGCGCATTCATGGGCAGTCCCTGAAGCGACCAGAGCGAATGATGCAGACCGAGGCGCGGTGGATTTGAGGTGACGTCATTCAAGCGCGTGAGAGATGCCATCAGGATTGCCCGTTCCGCAGCGTGTTCGGCGCGTCTGATTGGGAGGTCGTGCTGACTGCGGCGGCTTTGGTTTCAATTCGGCTGACACGGCTTTCCAGACGGTTCAGCGCTTCGTCGAACGAAAGGTCGAACTGGTGGCTCGTGCTTTGCATTTCGGCGATCTGCTGCTGCATTGCTTTCAGCTCTGCCAGAACCGCCGTGTCACTTTGCTGTCCAGGCTGCTGCCAGAGCTGGCGCTCCGCTCGCATTTTGTCGATCCGCGCTTTGCTGCTGGCAAGGATGATTGCGCTGATGCCGCCGAAGAAGCCGATATAACCGATGATGTCGCTGAAGATATGCATTGTGTTCTCCTAACCCTGCCCAAGCCGCTGGCGCGGCTCCTCTAACGGAGACCGCACGGACTGCCCGGCGGCCCTTGTCTCAATGCGGCTGAGGCGCTCTTCCAAGCGCTGCACGATCTGGTCGTTGGTCATGTCGTACTGCGTGGTCGTGTCCCGCAAAGCGGCAATCTCGGCTCGCAGCGCTTCAAGCTGCTTAACCACGTCGCTGCTTTGCCCTTTCTGAAGCTTCAAGCGCAATTCCAGCCGCCGTTCCTGCGACTTCAGAATGCTTTGCACAATGCCGCTGCTGATGCCCAGCACAATCGCGCTGAGAGGGATCATGATGCCAAGCGCGGCGAGGTCGGTTCCGGGAATCATCGTTGCCTCCTCTACAGCTTTGCGAAGTTTCGCAAAATCGCCAGGCCGACCGGGCCGGATTTTTCCGGGTGAAACTGGGTCGCCCAGAGGTTGCCCCGGTGCAGGGCCGAGCAGAACGGCAGCCCGTACTCAGTAGTTGCGGCGATGTCGGCATCGGCATCGGGCATGCAGTAATACGAATTGAGAAAATAGGCCATCGGGGACACGCCGGGCAGATCTGCGCCGAGCGGTGAGGCGGGCGCGAACTCCAGCGTATTCCAGCCGATCTGCGGGACTTTGAGGCTTGTTTGGACAGGAAAGCGCTTGACCCGGCCCGGCACGAGGTTCAGCCCCAAGACCCCTTGTTCGCCTTCCTCGCTGGCCGTGAGCAGCACCTGCATCCCGACGCAGATGCCGAGAAACGGCCGGCCCGATGCGGCAAATTCCAAGACAATCTGGTCGGTGCCAGAGCGCCGGAGCGAGTGCATGGTCTGGTCAAACGTGCCGTCGCCGGGCAGCACGGCCTTGTCGGCAGCGGCTACGACGGCGGGGTCGTCGGTGACGAATGCGCCGTCCATGCCGGCTTTGTGGAAGGCTTTTTCGACGCTTCGCAGGTTGCCCATGCCGAAATCAATGATGGCGACTTTCATGGATACTTTCACCGCACCCACTGCCGCTTCAGCGGGTAGACGGCTTTTGATTTGGACTGCCGCAGACCCGCCCGCCGGATGGCTTCTTCGGCAATGGCTTCCTGGGCGGCGGTGGAAACCAAAGACATCCAGACCAGCTCGTGATCGGTCGTGCCGTGGATGGAATATGCCCGGCTCTGGTCGAGCCGCTGTACGTCGTCCCAGCGCACTTCTTTGCGCCCAAAAATAGACCGCTGATGCAGGCCGTTCTCATCTACAGTCAGCTCAAATGTCCAGCACAGCAGCGCCGCGCCGAAGAACACCAAGAACGGCAGGGCAAGCGCGAGAACCGCCTGGTTTTGGTGGCGACTCACGGCAAGGCCGAGGCCAATCACGCCGACCATTGCAAACAGGATCGCGCCCATGCGGTACGAGATGTCGGCGGCGAATGAAGTGGGAAACGTGATCGTTTTCACAAAACCCCCTTTGTGCTGGGAATGCCTTGAACGCGGCTGTCGAGGCGCTTCGCCATATCGAGCGCCCGCCCGAAGGCTTTAAACGCCGCTTCGGCGATATGATGCGAATTGGTCCCACGCTTCTGCTCAAAGTGGAGGGTCAGTCCTGCATGGGCGGCGACCGCACGAAAGAACTCCGGCACCAGCTCCGTGTCGAAGGTCCCGATCTTCGGCGAGGGGAACAAAAAGTCGTGGACCAAAAGGCCGCGCCCGCTCCAATCCAGAGAGCAGGCCACCAGCGCTTCGTCCATCGGGACAAACGCAAAGCCGTAGCGGGTGAGGCCGGCCTTGTCGCCGACCGCGTCCCGGAGCGCCTGCCCCAGCGCAATGCCGATGTCCTCAACCGTGTGGTGGTCGTCAATATGCAGGTCGCCGCTCGCATGGACCGTCAAATGCAGCAGGCCATGCCGCGCGATGTGGGTCAGCATGTGGTCAAAAAAGCCGACCCCGGTGACAACCTCACTGCCGCCGTCGCCGTCCAAAGCGACCGAAAGCGTAATCTCCGTTTCCGAAGTCTGCCGCGTCAGCGCCGCTTCGCGTGTTTGTGTCATATTGGACGTATTGTACCAAATGGGCGGCGCTTTGTCCAGCCGCGTAATCTTTTTGCATGATCCGTTTCGGCATCTGGCCGCGCCTATTTATTATGCAGTCAAAGCACACGGACGACGATCTTGAACTTGTTCACCGCACGCTGGCGGGAGACCGTTTGGCAGGCGGGCGGCTGACGGAGCGGCACCGGCAGGCCGTGCTGGCGCTGGCCGTTCGGACACTCGGCAGCATGGATGACGCCCAGGACGTGGCCCAGGAAGCGCTGGTATATGCCTTGCAGCGTCTGCCGGAGCTGCGGGACGCCGGCAAGTTTGCCGCGTGGCTCCGCTCGGTCACGCTTTCGCTGTGCGCCGATTACCGCCGCCGTCGCGGAACACGGCGCTTGGGCGAGCCGCTTTCCGTGCTGAACGAGGCCAGCGAAGAAGTCTGCTACGCCGAGAGCTTAACTGTTCGCCAGGCCGTGGCGCATCTTTCCGAGGTCCAGCGAACCACGCTGCTGCTGCATTATGTCGGCGGCTGGTCACGGGAAGAAGTCGCGGCGATTCTTGAAGTCCCAACCAACACTGTCCGCAGCCGCTTGATGGCGGCAAAACGCGCTTTGCGTGCCGACCTGCCCGGCTTCCTGCCGGAACCGGCTTTTGTCACCCCTAAAGGAAAACCTATGTTTGCCAACACCTTCGGCTTGTCCGAGACTCAGCTCTCGCTCATTGACGCTGCATTCCCGAATGTCCGTATTCTGTCGGTTCAAGCCGACACCGAACCCTGGATGCCGTTCCGCCCGCGTGTCCGCCTCGCGCTCGCAGACGGCTCAGAAAAGACAGCGGATTTTCGCGGCGACATTGACCCGGCCCGCGCCGCCCTGCTGCCGGTCTTGGAACGCCTCGGCATTCCCGGCCCACGCCTCCTGGCCGGCCCGGCCCCGCGTTCAAATAAGGAGCGGGAGGTGGAAAACTGGAACGGCACGGACTTTTGGACGCTGTGCGAGCCGCCGCGCGGTGAGAACCTGCTGCTCTGGGCGCTCGGCGGGACACCGCACCGGATACGCTTGGCAACCGAGCGGGCTTTTGAGGCGATTGACCGGCTTCAAGGCATCACTGCGGCCTTGCAGGCCGATCCAGGCGGAGCGTCTTTAGAGTGCCGGATGCTCGCCGACGAAGTAGCGATCCTCACCGACGACGCCCGCTGGAATGCCGACCCGTGGCTGGCGGAAGAAGGCCGTGCCCGAACTTCGTGGCTTCAAGACCCGTGGTTTGCCGCCGCGCTTCTGAAAGTCAAGGACGCGATCCAGGCCATTGATGATCCGCTCGTCTACACCGCCTACGGCCACTTCTTTCCGCTGTCTTACCGCACTACTGCCGGCGACGCTTTCAATGAACCGTTCGGCGCACCGGGAGACCCTGCCTATCACAAGAACCCACTGGTAGAGTTCGTGCAGCCCTTCGGTCACTACGGCGACCCGTTGCTGGGCCTCGCGATGGTCTGGGTCTACGACTGCTACCCGTTCGTGCATACGGGCTTTGTGGAGCAGTTTCTTTGGCGGCGGGGCGTCACCAAGCACGGATTCGCGCCGCGCCTTGCACTCAAAGCGTTGCAAATGATTGCCCGTGATCTGCCTTTGGAGCGTCCGGCTGAGGGCGGCGGCTATTGGGACAGTCTGCGCGGCTGGGCAATGCAGGGGCTTGAGTGGATGCAGGGTTAGCGGCCCCGCAGCCAGTCCAGCGCTTCGTTGACATCGGAGGCAATGACATCTGCGCCCGATGTCCGAAACAAGCGCTCGTTCGCTGCGCCTGCCGGGCCGGTCAAGACTTGGAGGGACAAAAAGCGCGTGTCGCCGGCCGGGGCATTGTTGAAGCGCTGGACAGTCCGCAGGTCGTCCCAGGTGTCGCCGACATAGATGGCATTCAGAAAGCCGAGCCGCTGCGTGAGCGCCAGAAGCCCACCAGGGTGGGGCTTTTTGAAGCCGTCGCGCTGGGTGATAATATTTGCTTCTGGAATGCGGTCCAGCAGGCCGCACAGTTCTAGGCCGAACCGAGCTTCTTCCCAGCTTCGGCCTGTGTAAACGCCGAGCGTCTTGTCCGCGGGCAGCATGGCTAAATCTAACAGCGACACGTCGCGGTTGATATAGCCGGGGCCGGTGTAGAGGGTTGGCGTGAAGCCGTAAATGCGCTCCGAATGCTCCCCGGCGAACATCTCTAAAAAGACCTGCTTGATCAGATGCTTGCGGTAGTCGGTCTCCACGGCCAGCTTATCATCGCGGGTCAGATGCTCCATCAAAATGTCTTCGGCGGCGCGAAGCCCGCCGCCGCGCTCTTTGATGCGGGCGGCAAAGCGGTTCAAGTTCGGCTGCAAGACGTTCAGCGTTTCCGGGGCCGCGCTGGGGTTCTCCCGGCCTTTGGCAACGTAAAACAGCACCAGCGCGTAGGACAAGTCTAAGTCGTCGTTGAAGCCCCCGGCGTTCTTGAACAGCTCAATGTCGGCGGACGTGAGCAGGTCGTCGGGCGCGGGCCAGCCCAGCACGGTCCGCAGGAAGTAGGGGACTGCCAGGCAGTTGACGACCCGGATGGACTGCGACATATCAATCAAAACGCCGTCCATGTCAAAGATGACAGCGTCAATGCCCGGCCGCTTGGCCTCAGCGTTTGGGGTGGTGTAAATCAAGAACCCACCTCCTTGCTTGCTCGTTCCTCGCCGCGCAGGGGTCCTCCCGAAACGAGAGGACGCGGAGTGGCGGGCAACACCCCCATGTCCACATCCGAAACCTCCTCACCTTCCCGCTTCGGGAGGGTATCCTGCGGATTACTGCGTATCGGCGCTTGCGCCGGGATGGGTTTCCTAAGCCGCGCCGCCGCTGCATGGCCGTCTAACCCTTCCGCTTCGGCAAATCGGGCCACGTCTTCGGCAGCATCGGCGGCAGCTTTTTGCGAATAATACACGACGCTGGTGCGCTTCAGAAACGTGTTGACCGACAGGGGCGACGAGAACCGGGCGGCGCCGGCGGTCGGCAGGGTGTGGGATGGTCCCGCCCAGTAATCGCCGACCGACGCCGACGTATGCTCGCCAAGCAGCACCGCCCCAGCGTTTTTCACTAATGGCAGAACGGCCAGCGGCTCGCGCACCATCAACTCCAAATGCTCCGGGGCCATGATGTTTGAGAGTGCGACCGACTCTTCCAGCGAATTCGTTTTGACAAAAATCAGATTCAGTGCAGTCGCGTCGAGTATCTCCTTGCGAGACAGCGCCGCCCGCTGCTCAGAAAGTTCAATTTTACAACATTCCAACATTGCAGACGAATGGCAGAAGAAGACGCCCCGGTTATCGTGTCCATGTTCGGTTTGGGCCAGAATGTCGGCGGCGGCCAGCGCCGGAGACGCAAACTCATCGGCAATGACCGCGACTTCCGACGGTCCCGCCAGCATGTCAATCGCGCACTCGCCGTAGACCAGTTTCTTGGCGATGTTGACATACTGGTTGCCCGGCCCGACAATCACGTCGCACCTCGGCACGGTTTCGGTGCCGTAAGCCATCGCCGCAATCGCCTGCGCCCCGCCGATAGCAAATACTTTATCCACATCACGCAACGTGGCGGCTCCGACAGCATCAGGTATGTTCCCGTTCCGGTCAGGCGGCGTACAGACAATTATTTCTTCAACACCGGCGATGGAGGCGGGAATAGCCGCCATTAACACGGTGCTTGGGTAGGCTGCTTTGCCGCCCGGCACATATATTCCAGCGCGTCCCATTGGCTGTAAAATTTGGCCCTGCATCCAGCCTTTGTGCTGCTGAGTATGGGACATCGCCTTCGGAGAGTTCGGCATGTGCATCCAGGATTGAAGATGACCCTGTTCCGCTTTGTGAAATCCTTCAATGTTGCGTTCTGCGCCATCAATAGTCGCTTGTAGCGTCGCCCCAATCTTCAGCCATTGCTCCTCGCGTGCCTTCTCTGGTATCTCCAAAGTTTCAATGGTCGCGTCCGGCCAGTCGAAGCGGCGGGTGTAGTCGAGAACGGCGGCGTCGCCGCGTGCTTTCACATCGTCTAAGATGCCCCGGACGACGGCTTCAATTTGGGCGTTTTTGGCGTGGTCGCGGGCCGTCAGCGCGGCGTGGATGGCTTCGGGAGAGTCGGTGGCAGTGTCGAATTGGCGCATGATAGGGGGATTATACCCGAACCCACCCCGGCACAAGTGCCGACCCTCCCGAAACGGGAAGGTGAAGAGTTAGAACCTCCGCGTCTTCCCGTTTCGGG
>CAXUNT010000128.1:8232-9653 GCA_964252595.1 uncultured Armatimonadales bacterium | reverse complement strand
GTAGTATGGAGAAGACTAGGCTGACTTGATTCGTCCGGCTCCCCAAAATTGGAGTGGGGGGGCCATCCCTTCCAGCCCAGAGATGCGACACACGCCAGCAACGCGCCCCCAATCAGGACCCCCATGTACTCGTTGCCGATGCCGTAAAACCGGATGCCCGACAGGGCATACTCGCTGAGCGCGGCGCCTGCGACGAGGTGCGTTCCCGTCAGGCCGTCTGTGACCAAGACCAGCGCGGTCAGGCTGAAAATCAGGGCCGGCGACGGCAGCAGCGCGAGCAGGCCAACGCAGGCTGCGATGAGCAGCAAGTACTGTGCGACAGTCTGCGGCCCGAAGACCGGAGCCAGCAGCAAGGCAAGCGGCCAGGCCGACAAAACCCGCAGCCCGTAGCGAGCGGCCTTGCCCACCCGGCCCGTCAGGCGTCCGGTTTGGTAAAGAAAAAGACCACTGAAGACAATGGTTCCCGCGATCAAGCCGACCGCCCAGAAAATCGCGTCCTGCGCTTCTTGATTGAGCCGGACAAGGCGATCTAGGCGCACCAGTGCGGCATCGGGAACCGTAGCCGGACGCACTGGTGCGCCGGTCATCTGGTAGGGCAAGAGGACGCCGAGCGCGGCCAAAACCGTCGGCGCAAGATCACGCGCGGCCACAAGGCCCGGCGTCTGGGTCGTGTCCGAAGCGAGCGAATTCTGCGAACCAGCGTTCAGAGTCAGAAACGGTGTCAGCGAGTTCCAGCTTTCGCTTGGCAGCAAAGGCGGCGTCGGCACAATCAGGTACACCGGGCCATGAAAGCCGGAGGCCGTCAAGCCGAGATAGCTGTCCAGCGACGCTAACGCCTGCGCCCGGTGCTGCCGGTACGCCGCCGGTAGCAAAAACCCACGCTGATTTTCGCGCTCAATCCGGGCAAAGTCGCCGAAGTGAACAACAACTAAATCGGCAGACTGGAACGCGATTTGCGTCCCAGTCCACAAACGGGCCGGGTCTTCACGCTTGCCGCCGCAGGCCAGCGGATCCAAAATCGTACTGCTGTCGCTGACGGTATCGGGCGTGGGCAGGAACAGCCGAGCAAGCTGATAGTCTCCGGTGTCGTCACCATCGGCGTCGCCGATCAGAGCCGTTCGCACCCCGGCGCGGCGCAAAGCATCGTCCATCCGGCCCTGCGACTTGTCCCCTATCCCGATGCTGTCCCCCGCACCAAGAGAAGCGTAAACGTTCCTTACGGGGTCAGGCTTGTGCGCCAGCCCCGGCGACATCAGAGCGCAGTGCATCTGTGCAAGATGAGGCAGGCCAGGCTGCGTGACATCAGCCAGCGTCAGATGGTCGGCAAACACTACTAAGACCTGTGGGCGGGCTTGAACGGGGAGAACAAGGGCCAGCCAGAGGAGAAGTGGCCCGCGCTGAAATAACCCGCCGCCGGCAAC
>CAXUNT010000128.1:0-8222 GCA_964252595.1 uncultured Armatimonadales bacterium | reverse complement strand
AAGCCGGGGTGCACTAATCCGGCGTCGCTTCGACGCTGGTTTCACCAAGCCGCGTAATTCTTTCCGTGGCGTCCTCACGCCCCCGCCATCTTGTAGACTAGCTGACGTGCCGTTTCAAGAGCCTCATCTAGCTTGGTAACATCTTTACCGCCTGCCTGAGCAAAGTCGGGCCGACCGCCTCCCCCCCCGCCAACCACTTGGGCAGCGACTTTGACGATATTCCCTGCATGAACGCCCCGGCTGACAAAGTCCTTGCTGACTTTAACAAGCAAGATTGCTTTGTCTTGTTCTACGCCGCCGACGATAATGACGCCGGACTGTAAACGGTTCATTGCTTCGTCCACTAAAAATCGTAGCGCGTCGGCGGAAAAACCACGGTTGTTGTGAACTACGAGCGGCAAACCTTCTGTTTCTTTGGCGGAATTGACTATATCCTGAACTCCGGCAAGCGCAGCATTGCGCGTCGCGGTTTCAAGTTCTTTATCTTTCTGTTTCAACTCGGCTTGCAGTTTTTCCACCGACGCCGGAGCGTTCATCGGCGATGTTTTGAGCGACGCTGCAATGTCGGACAGCAGCCGTTCTTGGTCCAGCGTCCGCATCAGCGCCCGTTTGCCGGTCACGGCTTCAATGCGCCGGACGCCCGCCTGAGAGCTGCCTTCGGAGGTGATCTTAAATAAGCCCGCCTGCGACGTGTGGGCGAGATGCGTTCCGCCGCAGAACTCCAGGCTGTAGTCTCCGGCTTCAACCACGCGCACGATGTCGCCGTATTTTTCGCCGAACAGCATGGTCGCGCCCATCTCTTTGGCTTCGGCAATCGGCTTTTCAAACGTGCGGATGGCAAGGTCATCTAAGATTTTCTCGTTGACCAAACCCTCGAGTTGGCGCGTTTCTTCGCCCGTCAGCGCCTTGTCGTGCGAGAAGTCGAAGCGCAGCCTGTCGGGCGCGACCAGCGAGCCGCGCTGCTGGACATGGGAGCCAAGCACCTGCTGCAAAGCTTTGTGCAGCAGGTGCGTGGTCGTGTGGTTGCGCTGGATGGAGAACCGACGCCCGCCGTCAATTTCGGCGTCTACCGCGTCGCCGACCGAAAGCGTCCCGGCGGTCACGGTCACCGTATGGAACCAGTAGCCGCTGTCTTTCTGCGTGTCGGAGACTTCCGCCGCGCCGTTCTCGCCGTGAAGCTGGCCTGTGTCGCCGACCTGCCCGCCGGCTTCGGCGTAGAACGGCGTCTGATCCAGCACAAGCTGCACGGTTTCGCCTTCGCTGGCGCTGTCTGCTAACTGGCCGCTTTTGATGATCGCCGTAATCTGGCCGCGCGTTTTGGATTCGGAATAGCCAACAAACAGCGTTTTCTGGACATCACGTTCGCGCAGGGCCGGGACAACGCTGTCGGCAAACACTTCGCGCGTCTTGCCGCCTTCAGAGACAAGCAAATGCTGCTGCCAAAGTTCATCATAGCGGGCCATGTCCACGGTCAGCCTGGCTTCCGACGCCAGCTCGGCGGTCATTTCAACAGGGAAGCCATAAGTTGTGAACAAAACAAACGCATCGTCGCCGGTGACTGACCCGCCATCTAAAAGCGACTGCAAGCGTACAGTTCCCGCCTCCAATGTCCGCCGGAACTGCTTTTCTTCAATCGCAGCATAGCGCAGAATGGTATCGCGGCGGCTTTCCAGTTCGGGATAATCGCCCCGGCGCTGTTCAATCACTGTCGGCAGGATTTGCTCCAGCAGCGGCTTTTCAATGCCGAGTGTCCGGCGGCCTGCCAAAATCGCCCGGCGCATCAAGCGGCGCAAAACGTAGCCGCGCCCGACATTCGACGGCAGAACGCCGTCGGCGATGCAGAACGCCGTCGCCCGCACATGGTCGGCCACCCGCCGGAACGCAATGTCTTTCGGGTCGTCGTCCTGGCTGGTGTAGGTCAGCCCGGACAATTCTTCGAGCTGCCGCAGGATCGGCGCGAACAAATCGGTCTCAAACGGTCCGCGCAGGCCAGCCAGCACTGCCGCCGTGCGCTCCAGGCCCATGCCTGTGTCAATGTTCCGGCGCGGCAGCGGGGTCAGCGATCCGCCGTCACCCCGGTCAAACTGCATAAAGACGAGGTTCCAGATTTCCAGCCACCGCTTGTCGTCCCAGACGCCGTCGGGGGTCGGCGGCAGGTGGGCCTGCGTGTCGTAAAAGATCTCCGAACACGGCCCGCATGGCCCATTTGGGCCCTTCGTGACCGCGCCCGCCGGCCAGTAATTGTCATCCTCACCGAACTTGAAAATCTTCGATTCGGGCATCCCTGCCTGCCGCCAAAGATCATACGCATCGTCAACATTCTCGCCGTCTGCATAGACCGAGACACGAATGTTCTTGATGTCCAGCTTCAGCACGTCGAACAGAAACTCCCACGCATACGCCACCGCGTCGGCCTTGAAGTAATCGCCGAACGAGAAATTGCCCATCATCTCAAAGAACGTGCAGTGGCTCGTGTCCCCGACATCTTCAATATCCGTCGTCCGCAGGCACTTCTGCGCCGTCGTCGCACGGGCGGCAGGCGGCGTCAGCAGTCCCAGAAAGTACGGCTTAAACTGCACCATGCCCGCCGACGTAAACAGCAGGGTCGGGTCGTTCGGCACCAGCGAGTCCGACGGCAGCCTCTTCGCCCCCTTCGCCTCAAAAAACTCCAAATACTTCCGTCTCAATTCGCTGCCAAGCATAAACACGGTCTCCACAATGATAGATGGGAGTCATTATAGCACAAAATCGCCCCGGCCTCTCGCGGAGAAGCCGGGGCTGGGCGCAAAACCAAAACTCAGGCGATGGCGCTTTTCTTGCGGGCGACCGCCACGCTGCCCAAACCGAGGGCGAGCAGCAGGCCGAGAGAGACCGTCGTCGAGACTTCGGGAACCGGCGAGGAAGCCGTCACGCCAAGCAGAAGCGGCGTCCCGCCGCCGTTGTTTGCGAACGTGATTGATTGAAGCGTTTGGTTGGCGAATGCCGGACTTAGCACAAAGGTCTGCTCATTCAGCCCATAAGTGGCAAAATCGCCGGTCGCGGAGTTGCCGGACCCGCCAGCTCCTTGATCGTTCACTTGAAACACTGTTTGGTCAAATAGATTGGGCGTGACGCTTCCATTGACGGCAAAGCTATTGTTGATCGGACCGCCCTGACCGTTGAAGTCGTGAAGCTGGACGCCGCTGAACGTCTCCGTGGCGCCGCCGGAGCCGGTGAACGTAACATTCTCGCTGGCGTTGAAATAGCTGTTCGTCAGCGTAGAAACACTGGTGATGCCAAACAAGTTCGTGGCGACGGTCAGCGGCGTACTGCCGATCTCGGCAAAATCGCGCCCGATAGAGTCCGAAGTCAGCAGGAAGCTGACCCCGTTGGTCGTCTGGTTCGCCCCGGCGACCACATTTGGCGAAGTGTATGTCGCCGGATTGAACAGAAAGGAGGCATTCGGAACTCCAGCGCCGGAACCGGGAACACCTTTGCCCGTGGTGGGGTACTGCTGGTTGAGGTTTGTAAAGATGTTGTTGGTTTTGGTGAAATTGGTGACGAAAGTGTTCTGAGCTTGGGCAGGAGAGACGGCGGCGAGGCCGAGGAGTGTCAGGGATGCCAGAGCAAGAATTGCGGGCCGTGAAGCGTACATGGTAAAGTTCCTTTCAAGCGATGCGTCTGAGAAATGGTGCTGCTCCAGGAAAATACTGCGCCCTGTGCGTCTCCATTGTACCAGGCTGCCGTTAAACCAGCGTTAAACCAATGTAGCCTTACTTACCGATCAACGCCAATTCGTAAAAATAAAGCAAATTCAAAATTGAACGTCCGGCAGAAAGGGCCGAACCACGGACAAGTCGCAGATTGTGCCGAGAAAATGGTACAGTCACAAACAGCAGGCGGAGGTAAAAAAGGGTCTATGGAAACGCAGACTGCGGTGCAGGAATTTTTGCAAACGGGCGGGACGCTGGCCGTGCTGGCGGAGCAGTACGCGATTAAGTTTGTGCGGCACCGAACATTCCCTAATCTGGTGCTGCTGAAATACAGCCAGATCGTGTCCGATATGAGCCTGCCGATTGTGCAGGAGTGCCGGGGCATTATTTTAGACGAGGCAGACAACTGGCGCGTGGTCAGTCGCGCTCTGGACAAATTCTTCAACTACGGCGAACCGAACGCGGCGGAAATTGACTGGGCGACGGCGCGGGTGCAGGAGAAGGTGGACGGAAGCTTGTGTACGGCCTACGAGTATGCCGGGGCATGGCACGTCGCAACGACGGGGAACCCGGACGCGGGCGGGCGGGTGAACGACAGTGCGTATACGTTTGCGGAATTGTTCTCCGAGACGCTGGGGCTATATCTCGGTGAAGACTGGGACGCGCCGCCTTGGGAGTTCCCCGACTGGTGCTACTTGTTTGAGCTGACGACGCCGCACAACCGGGTCATCGTCAACCACTTGACGGCCGGGCTGACCCTGCTTGGCGTCCGCAACCGCGTGAGCGGCCAATGGATGCAGACGGCGGAGACGGTTATGGCGCGGGTCGTGCCGGTCGTGCGCGAGTTCCCACTGCAATCGTTCGCCGACATACAAGCGACATTCATCGCGATGGACCCGGTAGCGCAGGAAGGCTACGTTGTCGTAGATGCGTTCGGCAATCGGGTCAAAGTCAAGCATCCCGGCTACGTTGCGCTCCACCATATGAAGGACGGCATGACGCCGAAATCTATGCTGGAAGTCGTTCAGCGCGGCGAAGTCCCGGAAGTCACCGCTCACTTTCCAAACCTCGCCGAAGCATTCAATAGTATCAAAGCCGAGTACGACGCTTTGGCACTGGCGATTGATGCGGCCTATGCGCCCATTAAAGACATGGAAACGCAGAAGGACTTCGCGGCAGAGGCGCTGCCGTTTCCCTTCTCCGCTGCGCTGTTCGACATCCGCCGGGGCAAAGCCGCCAGTGGCCGGGATTTTCTCGCCAAAGCGCCCATGCCGAGCCTCCTGCGGCTGATGGGCATGAAAGAAGAAGTCAAAGACGAAGGCATCGAGTAAACAAGGCGCTGTCAAACTCCGAGAATCGCAAAGCAGCCCCGGCCTCTCCATTAAGAAGCCGGGGCTGCGCTGTCTTTCGGACTTGCCTCAAGTGTTACGCCGACGCCGCGCTGTGCTTGCGTTTTTTAGCGACAGCCAGCCCGCCGAGGCCCAGCATCAGCAGCAGGCCGAGCGAAACCGTCGTTGAGGCTTCGGGAACAGGCGCGTTTGGGGTGACTGAGACGTTGTCCAGACCGATAAACTGGCCGCCGGTAGACTGAGTTCCGATAATCGTGATCGGGGTCGTGCTGCCTGTCGCAATAAAGTCCAGTCCGAATGTCCCCCATTGATTGCCGGCACTGCCGACGGGCGGCGTGAAGGTGAAGGTTTGAGACGTTCCCCCGGCGCTTGCCGAGGCACCAACAGGGCCAATGTAGGCTGGGTTCGTTTGATCCGCGCCCAGCGAAAACGACAGGTGATAGGATGCTCCACTCGTTGTGGCAATGCTCTGGGTGACGCCGCCGTAAGGCGCGGCGTCGTGGTAACCGGTCAGATCCAGAAAATAGCTTCCGTAAGGCGTCGCCAGTCCGTAGTTTCCGTTGGTCAGCAGCGCAATCTCCGCATTCGTCACGGTCCAGTTGGAAATGGCCGTGGAACCGACCGCCAGGGATTGAGCGCCGCCGCTGTTAAAAGTACCCTGCTCAAAGCTGCCGTTTTGGAGGATCTGAGCATGAGCCGGTACGGCGGCCAAGCCGCCGAGAAAAGCGAGACACACAGCAGAAGCGCAGAGTTTGCTGAGACAATACATAATGAAGTTCCTTTTCGGTGACAACAGTTTTGCGGCGAAAAAGGCATGGTTGCCTGCGGCGGGGGTAAAGCGGGACGCCGCAACAATTACCCGTGCATAAACCATGCCAAGTCAGCCGCCTGAACCCATGTCATTTTGGAAATCAAAAATTAGATGGCGGCACGCTTCTTGCGGGCAAGCAATACGCCGCCGAGGCCCAGCATGAGAAGCAGGCCGAAAGAAACGGTGGTAGACGCTTCCGGGACGGGGGCGGCGGGGGTGCCGAAGACTTGCAGTTCATTCAGACCGCCGCTGCTGCCGTAAAGAGAGTCAATGTTGAACTTGACGAACTCGCCGGTCACGGGCGCAAACGAGGTTTCTGGCACCAGCGACAGGTTCTGCCACGCGGACTGCGAAAATGAGTCGGCGAGAACTGGCGCGAAATTGACGCCGTCGCTGGAGACGCTGATGTCGAACGCGTTGGTGCCTCGGTCGTTGTAGCCCCGGTTGTGCGTATCTTGAAGCTGGAAGCTGTCAATGGAATACTGGCTGCCGAGATCAATGGTCGCCGATCCCATCTGCCCGTTCGGAGTCAGCCAGAACGACCAGTTAGAAGGGCTTCCCGTGTCGTCGAAGCGGCCGTCGGTGATGTTGGATGCAGGGAACGTTTCCGTGCCTTGATCGTAGAAGCTGGTGGACGTGACGGGTTTTCCCTGCGAGATCAGCGTGGGCGTTTGGGCCTCGGCGGATGGTATCAGAAAAAGCGCTGCGAAGCCGATTAGAATCGGCGTGGTATGGGAAAGCGGCAGTCGAGAAACAGTCATGGACCAGACCTTTCTGCAAGAATAAACTCAGTTTCGGCGGCGGGAGGAGTGCAGGACGCCCGGTACTGTTACCCGTGCATAAACCATGCCAAGTCAGCGTCCTGAACCCACGTCATTTTGGAAATTAAAAATTAGGCAGTCACGCGCTTTTTTCGAGCGAACAGTGCGCCGCCGAGGCCGAGCGCGAGCAGCAGGCCGAAAGAAACCGTCGTCGAGGCTTCCGGGACAGGAGCGTTCGTCTGGGTCAGCGAAACATTGTCCAGGTAGTCGCCCGTCGGGGTCGGGTTGTTCTCGGCAAAGCTCAAGTACCCTGTCGTGGCGGACGAGACGGTGAAGTCTTCGGTAAACGTGGTAAACGAATCGGCGACCGGAAGCTGGAAGGTCTGGCTGTAAACGCTGCCGAGAGAGACCGTCGTGCTGTTGGCGGCAACGTCGTAGCCGCCGCGGTCCGGGTTGCCGAGGTCGAATTGCAGCTCGTAGGTACCGGGAGCAAGCGTATAGCTTGTTTTGGATGTAAGAGAGCCGTTGGTGTTGCCCGACAGGTCTACATACAGGCCGTTGCCGGGGATAGCGTCAAAATAGCCGTTGCCGATCAAATCAACATTGACGGCATCAAAGTTGGCGAACCCGGTGTAGTTGAGCTGGCCTGCGCCGCCGTTTTCCGAGTTGAACGTGTCGCTGAGCAGGACCTGCGCGGACGCAGGATGCGCGGCGGCGAAGAAAGCCAGGGCGGCAGCGGCCGGAACAAAGATGCGGAGAGAAATCATAAAAGCAGCCTCTATCTCAAAATATAAATCGGCATGATTGCCGGCGGCTCCCGTAAGAGCCGGTCTGTAGAACTCTTTTGCACAAACCATGCCAAGCGAGCGAGCAGGGCCTCACCTTGACTTAAACCCCGCAGTTATGCCATACTAAAGCCTGTTTTATCAAGTTTGACACGCCCGGAAGCCTCGCCTCCTCCCGGCGCCGCACCTGCGGCTGAAGGAAGAAAATCGCCATGAATGACGCCCCTGAACCCGAAATCGTTTCGGAAGAATATCAAGAAGAAACCCAAGCAGAAGAAACCCAAGCAGAAGCAAGCGAAGACCAGCGGCAGGAAGTTGCCCGGCTGGAGTATGTGCCAAAGCCGCTGGTCGCGATTGTCGGCCGGCCCAATGTCGGCAAGTCTACGCTGTTCAATAGATTGGTCGGCAGACGGATCGCCATTGTGGATGATGCCCCCGGCATTACCCGTGATAGATTGTATGCGGAAGGCGACTGGAACGGGCGCGAGTATGTGCTGGTAGACACCGGCGGCATCCAGATGTTCGACACCGACCCGCTGCGGTCTCAGATCCGCTTGCAGGCCGAGATCGCCATGGAAGAAGCCGATGTCATCGTGCTGGTCATCGACACGACGGTCGGGCTGACCTCGGACGACCAGGAGCTGGCGAACGCCCTGCGCCGGTCGCCCAAGCCGCTGATTGTGGTTGCCAACAAAGTAGACAACGGCGACATGGAAAACCGCAATGTGGCGGAAGTCTACGCGCTCGGCCTGCCCCACGTCTTTCCCGTTTCGGCACTCGGCGGGCGCGGGGTAGCCGACGCGCTTGATGCTATTGTCGAGCGC
>CAXUNT010000127.1:0-9701 GCA_964252595.1 uncultured Armatimonadales bacterium | reverse complement strand
TATCAGACACTGCCCTTATCAGACACTGCCCTTATCAGACACTGCCCTTATCAGAACCGTAAACAATCGCACTTCAACGTGCAACAGGGTCATTGTAACAGACAAGCTGCAATCTGTCAACATATTTATAAAAAATAGTTTAGGGTTTTTTGACCCGATTTTGTTCAATGCTGGCAGTGGCTTACCCGACACTAAAGTACGCTAAGAAAAAAACTCTTGACCCATATACTGCTGGCGCGGCACGGCGAGACGGAATGGAATAAGATTGGGCGGGTGCAGGGGTGGACCGACATCGGCCTCAGCGCTGACGGAGAATCACAGGCGGTCAAGCTGGCGAATCGCCTCAGCAAAACGCCTCTTGCGGCGGTGTATTCCAGCGAGCTTTCGCGGGCGGTACAGACGGCCGAAGCCGTTGCCGCGCCGCACGGGCTGCCCGTGCAGACGCTGCCCGGCCTGCGAGAAAAAGGCTACGGCCTTTGGGAAGGGCTGACGCGGGAAGACTTGGAGCGGGATTGGACGGATTTGTGGCATCAGTACCACACGCTGCGGGTGCTGGAAACGGTTGTGCCGGAAGGGGAAACCTGGCCAGAAGTCTGTCTGCGGACCGTAGAGGCCCTGAAATTTATTCTTGCCGGCCACCCCGGAGCCGATGATACCGTGCTGGTGGTCGGACACGGCGGCTCCGCCCGTGCGCTGGTGCTGGAAGCGTTGCAGGCCCCGCTGCCGACCCTGCTGCGGCTGCATCTGGACAATGCTTCCCTGAGCCGCCTTGACTTTCACTCGCTGACGGACAGCCAGGTGGTTTTCCTGAACGACACTAGCCATCTCGGCGGGCCGCCGGCATGAGCGGGCTTGTCTTAGGCTTGGACGGCGGCGGCACACAAACCCGCACGGCAGTCGCCGACGCTTCAGACACTCGCGTCGGGCAGGGCGTGTCGGGGGCATGCAACTTGGCAGCCGTGCCGCCCCCCGAAGCGCTAGGGAATGCACTGACTGCGTCTGACATGGCCCTGGCGGCGTGCGGCGCGAGCCGGTCTGAAGTCATTTCGGTGTGTGCGGGCATCGCCGGGTTCTCGTATACCGACCGCCGGACACAGTTCGCGCGGGGACTTCAAGCCGCGTTTCCAAATGCTCGCATTGCCGCCGAGCCGGATTACGTCATCGCGCTGGCCGGAGCGACCGGCGGCAGGCCCGGCGTTATCGTGATCGCTGGGACCGGGTCGGCGGCCTACGGCGAGAACGCGGCGGGAGAAACCCATCGCACCGGCGCGTATGGCTATCTTCTCGACGACGGCGGCAGCGGCTACGGGGTGGGACGCGGGGCCATCGCCGCCGTTCTGTCGGCGGCAGACGGCACGGGACCGCTGACCACACTGACAGACCGCGTCCTGCCAGCGCTTGGCCTTGTATCGCTTGCGGAGATTGTCCCCGGAGTGTACGGCGGCGGCATCAGCCGCGTTCAGATTGCCGCATTGTCGCGCGTTGTCGCCGAAGCGGCATCTGCGGACGCCGACCCCGTGGCCCGCGCCCTTCTGATGCGGGCAGGCGGCACACTGGCCCATCTTGTCCAGGGCGTCACCCAGCGTCTGTTTGCCGACGCGCGTAACCCGTTCCCCGTGGTGCAGATCGGTGGTCTCTGGTCAGCCGGCGACGCTCTGACCGACGTATTTGTCCGATCGCTTCGCCGCTTCGCCCCATCAGCAGTGATCACCGCGCCGCAGGTGTCTCCCGTAGACGGCGCAATGCAGCGAGCACGGATGCTGGCGGACAAAAAACTTCCCCTGCCTCTTGACAACACAGACAGCCGGCGGGTATCATCTTAAATGTAAAAGCGCACTCATCCTTGAGAACTTCTCCTGGGGGTGTAGCTCAATTGGTTAGAGCGCTGCCCTGTCACGGCAGAGGCCGCGAGTTCAAGTCTCGTCATCCCCGCTTTTACGAAGAACAACCCCCGTTACAGTTTCTGCTGCAACGGGGGTTTTCTTTTTTCGTTCAGCCCGCGCTACCAAATGCTTCCGCGAGAAGTGTATACGAATGCTTCCGTGCCTCGTGGTCATGCACAAACGTCGTTGCCATGATCTCGGTGACCTCTGTTCTGCCGGCCAGCGCACACAGCTTGGCCCGCACCGTGTGCGGGCTGCCCAAGATGAGCCGGGCGCGAGTTGTCTGGATTTGAGCGCGTTCCGCCGCGGTGTACGGGTAAGCCTGCGCTTCTTCGGGGCTGGGAAAGACGGAAGGCCGGCCGGAATACAGGCGCAGCCAGGCCAGATCAAATGAAGCCGCAAGTTTTTCCGCCTCAGCATCGGTATCCGCGCAAATAACGGAGGCCGTGACCAAAGCTTCCGGTTCCGGCAGCACCTCCGAAGGTGTAAAGTGCGTCTGGTACAGACTCAGAGCTTCCTCTGCGCCGTAGGGATTGATATGATGGGCGAACGCAAAACCCAAACCCAGAGCGGCGGCGACTTGGGCGCTGTAATCGCTGGAGCCGAGCAGCCACACCGGCGGCAGGCGGACGCCGAAAGGAACGGCGGAAACGGGCCCGAACGGATGGCCTGCCGAAAACTGCCCGCTGGCAAACCCAAATAGATCGGCAAGCTGCGCCGGCAATTCGGAAGTCTCGCCGGAGCGGCGCAAAGCAAGAGCCGTGCGCGGGTCGCTGCCGGGCGCTCGCCCGATGCCAAGGTCAATGCGTCCGGGAAACAGCGCTTCCAGGGTCTGGAACCGCTCGGCGACTTGGAGCGGTGCATGGTTTGGCAGCATAATGCCGCCGGAGCCGACCCGCAAGCGGGTTGTTTCACGGGCAACTTGCCCGATCAGGATTTCCGGCGAAGAGCCGGCCACGCCCGGCATGTTGTGATGCTCCGCCAGCCAGTAGCGATGGAAGCCAAGATGGTCCGCGTGCCGGGCTAAGTCCAGAGTATTATGGATCGCCTGCCCCGCCGTCATGCCGGAAGAGACCGGGGACAGGTCGAGGACGGAAAGTTTCAATGACATTTGTGTGCCTCAAAATAAAAATGCACACCGGCCTTGGAGAGTTCCGCAGAAAAACCCGACGGAGAAAACCATGCCAGACACAACCCAGATTGCCGCCCAGCTTTACACGGTGCGCGGCTTCACCCAGACAGCCAGCAGCTTTGCCGAGACTTTAAGTAAGATCAGCAAGATTGGCTACAAAGCCGTGCAGGTCTCCGGAGTGCAGGCGATGAGTGGCGACTCGCCGGAAGTCTCGGCCTTAGAAGCGCGGCGAATGCTGGATGATTTAGGACTTGTCTGCATTGCAACTCATCGGGCGTGGGACGATCTGCGAAACCGAACCGAACAGGAAATCGAGTTCCACCAAACGCTTGGCTGTGATTTCACGGCCATCGGCAGCCTGCCGAGGGAATATCAATCACGCGGCGCGGACGGCTACGCGGCGTTTGTTCAGGACGCACTTCCAGTCGTTGCCGCGCTGAAAGCCGCTGGAATACGCTTCGGTTACCACAATCATGCGTTCGAGTTCGCCCGTGCCGAGGGCAGCCGTCAGACTTTGTTTGAAACATTCGTGGAACAAGGCGGCCCAGACTTCTATTTAGAGATAGATCTTTACTGGGCCGCCCATGCTGGGCTGAACCCGGAGCGATTGATTGAGCGCTGCCGGGGCCGTGTCCCGGTGATCCATGTCAAAGACAAAGAAATGGCCGGACAGGAAGCGGTCATGGCTCCGGTCGGCGAAGGCAATTTGGACTGGACGCACCTGCTGCCCGCCTGCGCCGGGGCGGGCGTCGAGTGGTACGCGGTCGAGCAGGATGATTGCCGCCGCGATCCCTTCGACTGCCTGCGCTCGTCGTTTGAGTTCCTGCGCGGGACCAACTGAACCTATGGAACTTGTCATTCCCGCGCCTAGCGACTTCTCTTTTATTGAAACGGTTTCCGCCCACGGCTGGCGGCGTCTTTTGCCGTTTGCCTGGGATGAAGACACGCAAACACTGTCCCGCGCCGAAGCGTTCGGCGATGGACAAGTCGTCCTTCTCAAAATCTATGCGGAGGGCGGCGAAGTCCGGGTGCAGGCCGACACCGATTGCGACAAAGCCGTGCTGGCAGCGCGGGTCAAACGGATGCTTCAGCTAGACCTACCGCTGGACAAATTTCATGCCTACTGCCAAACCTGCCCGGAACTCGCTCACATGGCCGAGTGCTGCCGGGGCCGCCTGCTCCGCTCCCCGACGCTTTGGGAAGATACGGTCAAGGTGATCGCGACCACCAACACGACTTGGGCGCAGACCATTGCCATGACCGCGCGGCTCATAACAGAGTTCGGAACCGAAGGCCGTGCCTACCCCACCCCGGCCCAGATCGCTGCCGTGCCGTTTGCAGAGTTCGCCGCCGGAGCTAGAATGGGCTACCGTAATGCCTACGTTCACGCGATAGCCACCGCCGTTTGTGACGGCGCTTTAGACCTGGAAGCCTGGCAGGCGTCAGAGCTATCAGCGGCAGATCTGCGAAAGCGCCTGCTGGGGCTGCCGGGTGTCGGTCCTTACGGGGCGGCCTGCCTGATGCTGTATCTCGGCAAGCCTGCCCATGTCAACTCCGACTCCGTCGCCCGCGCCGCCTTAACTCAAGAATTGGGCCGTCCCGTCACCGACAAAGAAGTCCATGCCTTTTTTGAAGCCCACGGCGAATGGCGCGGCCTGGTCTATAACTTCTACCCGTGGAAGCAGGAGTGATTGGTTATGAAACTCGCCATCAACTATTCTCCGCAGGCGGCCATGCTTTTAACCCAGCAGAAGATTGAACTGGACTTGTTCAAATGCCCTCCTGCATCCGATGAGGTTGTCAGGAATTATGCCCCTCATCTTCTTCAGGAGGCAAGTCTCTATCGCCCGATCTACATTCACTTCCCGCTCCACGCAGGCAACGCCAGCATTGGGATGGCAGACTGGGACGAGGTTGAACAGTATCTCAGCCAAACGCCGACACCCTATGTCAACGTACATTTGCAGGCGCAGACCAAAGATTTCCCCGCCATGACGGCGGATACTCATGCTCCCGAAGATATGGCGTACTTGACTGACATTCTTATTCAAGATGTCGCCGCAGTCACCAAACGGTTCGGGCCGGAACGTGTCATTGTGGAGAACGTCGTTTACCGAGGCGCAAACGGCAAGGTTCTTTACCCCTGCATTGATCCGACAGTGATCAGCCAGGTTGTTACCGAGACAGGGTGCGGCCTTTTACTGGACACCGCCCATGCCCATTTAACCTGCCTCGCACTCGGCATTGATGTCAAAGACTACATTCGGAAACTGCCCGTTTCACGTCTCAAAGAGCTTCATGTGACCGGCGCTCAATATGAGGGTGATCGCCTGCGCGACAGCATGGCAATGGGCGCTGAGGATTGGGAGCTGGTGGAGTGGGTCATGCAGCACATTCGAGACAAGCAGTTTGCGGAACCCTGGGTACTCGGATTTGAATACGGCGGCGTCGGCCCCGGTTTTGAATGGCGAAGCGAGGCAAGTGTCATCAAGGAACAACTGCCTCGCCTTCGCGAACTTACAACAGCGATTTAGATGTTCGGGATTTGCCAGTTGATTTCGGGCGTGCCATAACCCGTCAGCGCAGCATTGATCTGGGAAAACGGGCGGCTGCCGAAGAAGCCGTTCCGGGCGGACAAGGGCGACGGATGCACAGATTGGATGACCGTGTGGCGGGTCGTATCAATCAGCGGCAGCTTCTTTTGCGCGTAGCCGCCCCATAGCACGAACACCACCGGGTTCGGCTGGGCATTTACGGCACGGATGGCGGCGTCGGTGAATGTCTCCCACCCTTTGTTCTTGTGCGAGTTCGCCGTGTGCGCCCTGACGGTCAAGACAGCATTGAGCATCAAAATCCCCTGCTTCGCCCACGGCACCAAGTAGCCGTTGTTCGGGACGGTGCAGCCGAGGTCGTCGCGCAGTTCGCGGTACATATTCGCAAGTGATGGCGGGGTCTCAACACCAGGACGAGCGCTAAAGCATAGCCCGTGCGCTTGGCCGGTGTTGTGGTACGGGTCCTGACCCAAAAGAAACACGCGGGTTTCTTCTAATGGCGTGAGCTGAAACGCCGAATACACGTCGGCTTCGGGCGGAAACACTGGCGCCTGCTTCCGTTCTTCCGCCACAAACGTCTGCAATTTGGCCCAGTAAGGCTTCTCAAACTCTCCGCTCAGAGCAGCCAGCCACGACGGCGGCAAAGGGGGCGGCGGAAGAACAGGCGTCTCGTCCTCAAACAGCGAAAGCATCTCATCATTCATGGGATCAGTGTACCCAAATTAAGTCTGAGCCTCTCTCCCTGCCTCTTCCCCAAAGCGGACTCCACGCGACTCCCGGCCCAGGGCGGCGATTGCCGCGACCGCAAGCAGCACAAAGAAAATGACGGATGCCAGGCCGAAACTGTAGTCGCCGCCATGCCGCTCCGCAATCTTTGTCTGAAGGTTGCCGTTGACCGAAGCCAGCAGATTGCCGAGCTGATACGATAGGCCGATAAAGGTCCCGCGCAATGCCCCCGGCGCAAGCTCCGAAAGATGCGCCGGAATGACGCCCCACGCGCCCTGCACGCAGAACTGCATCAGAAACGCGCCCGCCGCAAGCGAGACCGGCGAATGCGAAAACGCCCACAGCGGGATACAGGGAACCGCCAGCAGAGCGGAAATGACAATCGCCCGCCGCCGTCCGATCCGCTGAGACAGCGTTCCCACCACGATGCCGCCGGTGACTGCGCCGAGGTTGAAGATAATCGTGATCGTGCTGACCGTCCGGGCGCTGAAGTGGCGCTGCACCTGAAGAAACTTCGGATACAGGTCCTGTGTCCCGTGCGACATGAAGTTGAACGCGGTCATCAGCAGCACCAAGTAGACAAATAAGCCGCCGTGCCGGCGGATCGCGGCTTTGAGGTCTGTCGGAACAGGCCGCGTCTGTCCCTGCTGCCAGACCGGCGACTCTTTGACTTTCGCCCGGATAAACAGCGACAAAAGCGCCGGCAGTGCGCCGAGAAAGAACAGCGGACGCCAGCCCAGATGCGGCACGATCAGCGGGTACGCTACCGCCCCCAGCAGGTAGCCGACCGGGTAGCCCTGCTGCAAAATCCCGCTCAGCAAGCCGCGCGTTTCCGCCGGAGCGCTTTCCAGCGCCAGCGACGCTCCCAGGCCCCATTCGCCGCCCATCGCCACCCCGAACAGCGCCCGAAGCACCATCAGCGCGGCCAGGCTCGGCGCGAAACCGGAAGCGAGTTCCAGCGCCGAATACAAAAGAACATTCACCATCAGCGGCACCCGCCGCCCGTACTTGTCGGCAGCCGCCCCGAACAGCAGCGCCCCAATCGGCCGGCAGGCCAGGGTCACAAACAGCAGCGTGACGCCCTGCTGCGCCGAAGCATGAAACTCTTTTTCCACGTCTTTGAGTATAAAGACCAGCAGAAAATAATCAAATGCATCCAGGGTCCATCCCAGATACGCCGCCAAGAACGCATTGCGCTGATCGGTCGTCAGCGCCCGAAGCTGTGAAAGCATGGCTGTTTCCTAAAACAATTTTCGCCATTTTACCCGCCCGGCAGGGAAAACAGGCATTGTCCACGAACTGTGTTCTTCAGGACAGGGTTCTGAGCCGGAAAGTTATGCAGCAATGTCAAGACAGCCTCAGCTTTCGCAACTCCTGGAAAAGCCGCGTCGGATCCGCGCTTTTTGCGCTGTTGCTGGCCTGCGGATACCCTGCTCTGCTTTTCTTCGAGCTTCCTAATTCGAAAGTACCGATGACCCTGTTAGGCTGGTTCTGCTTCAGCTTTATGGAGCTGATATGCCTCGGATTTGCCGGATTGTTTCTGTACGGCTCCGGGCCGGAATATCTTGATCTTGACCTGAATCGCCGAACTTACCGCTATGTCTTCGGCTCGCCGTTCCGGCCCCAAGTTCACGGAGGAACGTGGGAAGACATCGCAGGTGTTTATGTGTGGGACAGAAACAGAGGCCGCCTTTCCGGCTACAGCGTTGGAATTGCTTGGAAAGGCAACCGGATGCGGTCGCGGTTACTAGGAATGCGGTCAACTCTGCTGGGGACGTTCGACGGATTGGGCCGTTTAGACCGGGCCAACCGTCTGGCGGAAGAAATGGCTTCGCTGCTTGGCGTGCCGCTGGTTGAGCCGCCGTTTCTGAAGCGGTCAACCAGAATTAGTTCGTGAAGGACACGAGGCTGAACCCCCATGCTTTGAAGGGCAATTCCCTGCTTTCGCGGGCATCGGCACTTTCGGGACTCTTCGCCCGTGCAGGCAGGAGTTTGCACTTTGAAGCATGGGAGTTCAGCCCCGTGTCCTTCAAGTCCGGGTTCCTATGTCTTTTCTGCTACAATAACAGCATGGATTTGTTTGATGACACGCCCCCTGCGCCCGAAACCGCCCCGAACACGCCGCTGGCGGCCCGGATGCGGCCCCAAACACTGGAAGAGTTTGTCGGGCAGGGACGGATTTTGGGCACGGACAGCCTTCTGCGGCGGGCGATTGAGGAAGACGCGCTGACTTCGGTGATCTTTTTCGGCCCGCCCGGCGTCGGCAAAAGCACGCTGGCGGGCATCATCGCTCACCGGACCCAGGCCCATTTCGAGAACTTCTCGGCGGTGACCCAGGGCATTCCCGATCTCCGCAAAGTCATTGAAGCGGCGGCCCTGCGCCGCCGGATGTACGGCAAAAAGACTGTGCTGTTTATTGATGAGATCCACCGGTTCAATAAATCCCAGCAGGACGCTCTGCTGCCCCATGTCGAAAACGGGACCGTCGTGCTGATCGGCGCGACCACCGAAAACCCCTACTTTGAGGTCAATGCCCCCCTGCTGTCCCGCGCCCGCGTGTTCACGTTCGAGTCGCTGTCCGACGAGCAATTAGGCGCACTCTTAGACCGGGCGGTTTCTGACGACGAGCGCGGCCTGGGCAGCCTGCGGGTCGTGCTGGAACCCGATGCCCGCACACACCTGGTAGACAAAGCCAACGGCGATGCCCGGACGGCTTTGAACGCTTTAGAACTGGCTGCAACGACAACCCGGCCCGAATCGCGCAAAGCGGACGCCGTGCGGCGGGTGACGAAAGCCATTGCCGAGGAAGCGTTGCAGCAGCGGGCGCTGACTTACGACAAGACCGGCGACACGCACTACGACACCATTTCGGCGTTCATCAAAAGCATTCGCGGCTCCGATCCCGACGCCGGCCTCTACTATTTAGCCCGGATGCTGTCCGCCGGGGAAGACGCCCGCTTTATCGCCCGCCGTCTGGTCATCCTCGCTTCGGAAGATGTCGGCAACGCCGACCCGATGGGCTTATTGATCGCCAATGCTGCCGCGCACGCCGTTGAGTATGTCGGCCTGCCCGAAGCCCAGCTTAATTTAGCGCAGGCCGTGACCTATTTGGCTTCCGCCCCGAAATCCAAAGCCTCGTACATTGGTCTGAAGCGGGCTTTAGCCGATGTCGAGACCGAGCGGGCCAACCCCGTGCCGAAGCATCTGCGGGACAGCCGCAGCGGCACTGGACGGCCCGCGAAGGGAGACGCACGGTACCTCAACCCCCATGACTACCCCGGCGGCTACGTTCCGCAGGACTATCTGCCCGAAGGCGTCCAAACCCAGCCTTACTACGAGCCGACGGAGAACGGCTTCGAGGCCGCCATCAAAGCGCGGCTGGCGGGAAGAACCCACCCCGGTTTGGTT
>CAXUNT010000126.1:0-9880 GCA_964252595.1 uncultured Armatimonadales bacterium | reverse complement strand
CTCCCATGTTAAATCTCCCATACGCGCACTTCCCGCGGCCGAACTTCTTGGATCTTGGTTTCGGGACCGAACAGCCGGTACAAAGCCTGCGGCTCAGACGCCAGGGCGACCCGCTCCTCAGTCTCGACATACAGCAGCGGCTTGGTCGCGAAGGGATCGCGCACGACCCCCAGCCCGCTTTTCGTCGCCGTAATAAACGAATAGGAGCCGTCCAGCTCTTTCCCCGCCGCCGACAGCGCTTCGCGGAGCGTCAGGCCCGACGCCATCTTTCGGCCTAAATAGATACCGATGATCTCCGAGTCGTTGTGGCTCGCAAACCCGAAGCCTTCCGCCTCAAACCGCTGGCGCAGCTTGTGGTAGTTTGTGATGTGGCCGTTGTGGGTGACGGCAATATCGGGAAAGGGCCGGCCCCAGAACGGCTGGGCGTGGGCCGGGTCAATCCTCGACTCGGTTGCCAGCCGGAGATGCGCGATGCCGTGCGTCCCGGTCAGCGCACCGACCGCGCCGTCCAGCCCGTCCGCCATGCCGACGGCCTTTTCAATGGTCAGCATCGTTCCCAGGCCCGAAACAGTCGCGCCCGGCAGACCGGCCTCGATGGCGCGGACAAGCGCAAGGTCGGCCGCCGCATCGCCGGGGGATGACTTGACACAGGCCGAGAAGCCGGTCGGCTCCGGCAGGAGGCTGCTGAGTCGTCCGCCGCCCAGCGCAAGCAGCGCCTGCGGCTCCGGCAGAGCGTGTCCTTCCGGCAGCATCACTTGCAGGCGCAGCCCCGGCTCGCTGCCGCCGAACACCGCCATGCCCGCCGAGTCGCGCCCCCGGTGCTGCAAACAGGACGCCATGGAAAGCAGGGTCCGTCCAATCGGCGCGTCTTCTTCGTGTTTGTGCAAAATTCCGGCAATGCCGCACATACGATTGCTCCTCAATCCCTCGTAAAGACAGAACTCGTAAAAACAGAAAAACGCCTTTTCGGTTTGCAGATCGCGCGTCGCGGAATCGTTCGCAAAAAGAAAAGACGTCATTGCCTTTATCACCGGCTTCCCGGCGACGGCCGCCACTGGCCTGATGCTTTACTATATCACAATTTTGCTTGGGAGTCAATCATTTCGCAAGAATGAAATCTATTTTATTTTCCAGTCGCAATTAAATCCTTTTAATTTCTTGCGATTTGTTAAAAAGCGCTTCAAACAGCAAAAAGACGCTTCTCCGCTGCGCATCCTGCCGGCGGGCAAGCGTGCGGGAAAAACGTCTTTGTGGTTTGAGTATAACACGCAGCAGCAGCAATGTCAACAGCAGCAGCAATGTCAACAAAAGTTTTCTCATCCGACATTTGTACCACGGCACAGGTACAATGACTTTATGCCAAACGGAGAACTCGATGACACAGACCGGACCCTGCTGCGGGCGCTGACGAAGGACAGCCGGACCCCCGCCGCCTCCCTCGCCCCGCTGGTGGGGCTGACCCGGCAGGCGGTGACGGAGCGGATGGAGCGACTGCGGCAGGAGGGAGTTTTGCAGCGCTGCACGATCAGCGTCTCGCCGGAAAAGCAGGGTCTAACCGTGCGGGCGTTCATCGCCATCACGCTGCTGCCGGCCTGCTCGGAGAAGCAGGAAGGCCACGTCCTGCACCTGCTGCGGGAATGTCCCTGGGTGCAGGAATGCTACCGGGTCACCGGCGACGACTATTTTCAGGTCCGCGTGGTCGCCCCCGACATCCCCGCTATCCGGCAGCTTGTCGTGGACCTGCGGGCGACAAGCGTGGTTCAAAGCACCCGCACGATGCTGGCTTTGGAAACGCTGTTCGAGAAGAGCGCCCTGGGGTTTCTGGAGCCTGCGCCGGAGCGTTAGCCGGCGGACGCTCGCTGCGCCGCGAGGGCCGCCCAGCGTCCGAAGACTTCCCGCGCGACCGCCTGCATCGGCGGCAGGTCGTCTGGGATGCGGCTGAGGATCGGAGCGGCACCCAGGCCCGCCCCGGCCAAGTCCTCGGCGAACTCAGCGGTCCAGTCTCGGATGATGGCATCGGTGACTTCCAGGTGGAACTGGAACCCATACGCGAAGCGGCCGGAGCGAAATGCCTGGCACGGGGTCAGCGCGGAAGACGCCAGCGAAACCGCGCCCGGCGGCGTCTCGAAAAAGTCGCGGTGCCAGTGGAATCCCGTCCAGGTCTCCGGCACATCACGCCATAAAGGATCTTCGGCGGCTTCCGCCGTCAGAAAGACGGGATGCCAGCCGATTTCCTGCTCGGCTTGCCTCACGCTGGCTCCGAGCGCAAACGCGAGAAGCTGCGCCCCAAGACAGACGCCCAAGATCGGCACCTTTTGCGCGACGGCCTGCGTGATCAGCCGCAGTTCTTCCCCAAGAAACGGATACTGTTCTTGATCATGGACACCCATCGAGCCGCCCAGAACAACAAGGCCGGCGGCAGTGCCGATTTCCTGCGGCACGGGATCGCCCGCTTGGGTATGGAAGCAGCGCCAGCTCAGGCCGCTTGCGTTTAAAGCGCCTTCGATCATTCCCAACGACTCACAGGCGGCATGTTGCAGCACGAATACAGGCGGCATTTTTGTTCCTTGATATGTTCCTTGACTCGGCCCAAGCATTTTGCTTGTTTTCTTGTAGGGTGTGTGCAGATCGCTGCTGCCGGTGCAGTGGAAGCGGCTATTCCCTGCGGCTCCACTGATAGTACCTAAAACAGTTCGTCTTTCGATTTCGTATGCTGTCGATGAGTGTGAACTTATTTCTGTAAAAGTGAATGACACTCCTCTGGAGAATAGGTTATAACTACTATGCCTATTGCCACCTTTTTACCAACAAGCTGTTCTTGATTGCCGTTCAGGACGCGGTATTTTTACCCGGCTTCGTCCACCTTTGAGTGCCTTGAAGCGGAAGCTAACGGTCTCAAAAGCTAGTGGTTCAGGCGAATAAATGGAACCTAGACTGTTACCCGCTCTTTTTTCGACCCATCGGAGAGTTATCGCAATGAATGGCCGCTCGGGATTATCCTGAGCGGCCATTTTCTGTGTTTCCGTTCGTCTAACAGATACGAGGGTGACGGAAAGCATTGTCAGAACATTGTACTTACGGTATACTTTAGAAAAAGCCTACCTCCATAAAACGCTCGCTGGAACTAATGAGGAAATCAATACCATGACATGCACGCTACAAAAGATCGGAAACAGCAAGGGGGTGGTGCTGACCCGCGCCATGCTGGATCACTTAGGAGTAACGGATGAGGTCGAGATTCTTTTGGAACAGGGCCAAATCAGGATCACTGCGCCGCAAGGACGCGCCCCACGTCGCCAGAGTTTTGAGGAAGCAAAGGAGGCGACCTTTGCCCAGTATGATAATGCAATGCAACGCCTTGCCGATGCAGGCTGACAGTCTCTGACGGACAAAGTATGTGGGAAGACGCTGCATCGCAAGGGAGAAAAACTTGGCCGACGAAGGTATCTTTGACGAAGACGATGTTGTCTTTCTGAGCGTAGATCAAGTTGTCTCCCTGCACGGAGAAGGCATCAGGCGCTATTCGCCAACAGAGTCGCTCAACATCTTTGACAAGGGCCTCTTGGAGTCGGCGGTGATGACGCCGCAACAAACTTTCGGAGGACAATACCTATATCGGACGCTGCCAGAGATGGCTGCCGCGTACATGGTGGGCCTGACGCTCAATCATGCTTTCGAGAATGGCAACAAGAGGATTGGCTTCGCGGCCTGTTCCACCTTCCTTCGCCTCAACGGATACCGTCTGACCTTGAGCGAGGACGAAGCCGTAGACCTCACGCTGCGCCTCATTAGCCATGAACTGACCAGGGAAGACGCTGTGAACATATTGGAGAACGCAATAGACCTGATCTAAACCACCGTTGTCATACGCAAAGCCGTCACAAAGCGTCCGTGCATGACGCGCTTGGGCCTGATAATATCGTAGTCAAGTTCAATCGGCGGGAAATTGTGCGTGGTCGGAAGGGGCGGGTTTATTGCGATAACTTCACCAGCGGCTCCCATAGGAGAGTTAACTACCACATTTCCCGATGTGGAAAAGTCATGAGGGCGCGGAATCTCCGGTTGGTGTTCCAACCGGCAGAAATCGCGCTCTTTCTCTGTCAGCTCAACCCGCTCCACGATCAGCGGCATCAGCTTTCCCCGCTCCACCTCCGAGGCCACTTCCCAGATTGCCAGAAACTCTTTCCAGTAAGCCTGCACAAGCGCCGTGTCAGGCCGCTGAAGACAGGATTCTGTCATCTTCCTTGCAGTTGAGAGGTCTAGATCAGGATGGAGCAGGCCTTCCCGCTGTGGTCGGAACGGTGGGACTTGCAGGGTTTTCAAGAGGTCTCGACAGAACCCACTTGCTGTTGAAAATCGTGTTATAATGAAGAAAGAGTCTCGCAGCTTCCCTGCCATTGCGTCTTAGCCGTCTCACGATTCTGCTCCGAGGCTGACGAAACACTCTTGATAAAACCCGAACGTCCAACAAACTTCTGCTGCTGCTGCCGCGAACTGTTTCGCAAAAAACTTTTTCGCCCGCACCGAACCGTTTCATCGCAAACTGACGTTATCACTTGAAGAAGCAATCGGCTTCGCCGGTTTCCGTCGGCACTCCCAGGCCACACCCCGCATCATTATGATTACTTCTCCGATACTCAAAGATGGCTTTGAATGGATTGACCTGGAAGATGTCAAGCCCAGCGAGGAGGCCATCCGGCTGGCACCCGGCGACTTCGCGCTGAAGCAGCAGGTACTGCCGCTGGAAATCGAAAACGGCACACTGGTTGTCGCCATTGGAGCGCCGGCGTCGCTGGCCGCCGCCGATGACCTGGGGCTGCTGCTGCAAATGCCGACCCGTGCCCTGCTCGCTGCACCCGCGCTGGTGCGGGAAAAGATTGAAGAGATCTTCCTGGAGCGTATTCTGGCAGGGCTGCCGGGCCAGAGCGATGATGGCGGCCTTGCCACGGAAATTGATGAAACCACCGATCTTGCCGACCTGGAAAAAATGGCGGGTGAGACGGCGGTGGTGCAGATGGTCAATCTGATCTTCGCCCAGGCAGTGCGGGACGGGGCCAGCGACGTGCATGTGGAGCCGTATGAGCGGGAAGTAAAAATTCGCTGCCGGGTGGACGGGATGCTCCGCGACATCATGAGTCCGCCGAAGCGGATGCACGCCGCGCTGGTGTCCCGCCTTAAAATCCTCGGTGAAATGAATATCGCCGAGCGCCGTCTGCCGCAGGACGGACGCATTCGGATCGTGATCGCCGGGCGGAATGTGGATGTGCGCGTTTCCATCGTGCCGACCGTGTACGGCGAGCGGGCCGTCATGCGTATTCTCGACAAAGGCACGGCGATGCTTGGCCTGGAAGAGCTGGGAATGCGGCCCGACACGCTGGAGCGGTTTCGCAGCATGATCCGCGTCCCTTACGGCGTCATCCTCGCGACCGGCCCAACCGGCTCTGGGAAATCAACCAGTTTGTACGCGGCGCTTCAGGAAATCTGGTCGCCTACCACGAACATTTTGACGATTGAAGACCCGGTAGAATATCAAGTCCGGGGCATCGGCCAGATTCAAGTCCGGCCGCAGATCGGACTGACATTTGCCTCCGGCCTGCGCTCGATTGTACGCCAGGACCCAGACATCATCATGGTGGGAGAAATCCGCGACCATGAAACCGCCGAAATCGCTATTCAAGCCGCCCTCACCGGCCACCTGGTTTTCAGCACCCTGCACACGAACGATGCGCCGGGGGCGGTGACGCGCCTGCTGGACATGGGCGTTGAGCCGTACCTGGTCGCTTCCTCGCTGACCGGCACCGTCGCCCAGCGGCTGGTGCGGCGGGTCTGCCCGTTCTGCGCCGAGCCGTCCACACCTGATGTTCCGTCGCTGACGGTTCTCGGTATTTCTCCGGCTGACTGGTCCGGCGAGCCGCCTTTTCGGGCAGGCCGCGGCTGCGACAAGTGCCTGCACACGGGTTACCGGGGCCGGGTCGGCCTGTACGAGCTGTTCATTGCCGATGAAGCGATCCGCCGTCTGACTGTGGAGCGCTCGCCGTCGTCGGTGATGAAAGACCACGCCGTTCGGAATCAGGGAATGCGGACCCTGCTCGGCGACGGCAAACTGGCCGTGATGGCGGGAAAAACGACGCCGGAAGAAGTCATGCGCGTCTGTGCGCGGGAGTCGTACTAACATGGCCCAGCAGACATTCGCGTATACCGCTTTGGACTCCGCCGGAACGCGCCGGGCGGGGGCCATTGAGGCGGACAGCCGGGAAGCGGCGATTGCCCGGCTGGCTGCGGAAGGACGCTTCGTGCTGGAAATCGGCGCGTCCACACGGCAGGCGGCGTCTGAGCCGGGCGCGAGCCGCCGGGGACGGCAGCCGTCGCGGCAGGACCTGGCCCTGTTCACACGCCGGCTGGCGGACCTTGCCTCGGCGGGCCTGCCGCTGGACCGGGTGTTGCAGGTGGTTGCTGACCAGTCCGAAAGCGGCGTCTTGAAGCATCTGTCGGAAGAAGCGCTCTTTGATGTCCGCGCCGGAATGCCGATTTCCCAGGCTCTGTCCAAGCATCCAAAATACTTCAACAGCGTCTTCACCCAGACCCTGCGGGCCGGCGAAGCCAGCGGGCAGTTCGGCGAAGTGGCGAGCCGGCTGGCGGATTACCAGGAAAAGGAAGTCACCCGGCGCGGGCAGGTCACAAGCGCTTTGGTCTATCCCGGGGTTCTGGCGACGACGTCGTTCGGCGTGATTGTTTTTTTAATCACGTTCGTCCTGCCGCGCCTCTCCGGGGTCTTCGCCGAGATGGGGGATGACCTGCCGCTGACGACCAAAGCTTTGCTCGGCACATCGGCTTTCGTGACCCAAAACTGGCTGGTAATTGTCCTTGCGCTGGCAGGAATTGTCTTTGGCCTCCGTGCCTGGCTGGCAACCACGGCGGGCGCGGACGCGCGGGACCGCTTTCTGCTGTCCGCGCCGATCGTTGGACCCGTGGTGCGAAAAGCGACCGTTTCCCGCTTCGCCCGTGTTCTCGGCACCCTGGTCTACGGCGGCGTCCCGATCTTGGAAGCGCTGGAGATCGCCGGGCGGTCGGCCAGCAACCGGGTCTTTCTCAAAAGCGCCGAGGCCGTGGAAGGTGAAGTCCGGGCGGGGCGTCCGATTGCCGAAGCCATGCGCGACACGGGCGGCTTTCCGCCGGTGCTGACTCACATGGTCGGAGTCGGCGAGGAAATCGGCGACCTGCCGAAGATGCTGGGCCGGGTCGCGGACAGTTTGGATTTTGAGGTGGATACGGGCATCCGCCGGCTGGTCGCATTGGTTGAGCCGGTCATCGTGCTTTCGATGGGAACGGTGGTCGGCTTCGTGGTTTTGTCGGTGCTCCTGCCGATTTATCAGGCGCAGAATCTGGTCAAATAATGCTGCTTAAAAACTTCTCTCGTTCCCGAACTTCTGCTCGGCACCGGCGCGGGTTTACGCTGATCGAGATGCTGGTCGTCATTCTGATTCTCGCGATCCTCGCCGCGCTGATCATCCCGCGCCTGATTGGGCGGACCAGCGATGCCAAGATCGCCAAAGCGAAAAGTGACATCGCGACAGTCAGCAGCCTGCTTCAGCAGTACCGGCTGGACAACGACAAGTACCCGACCACGGAAGAAGGGCTGAACGCGCTTCGGGTGCGTCCAAGCAGCGCCCGCAACTGGAAAGGGCCGTATACCACCAAAGACATCCCGATGGACCCCTGGGGCAACCCTTACGTTTATCAGTCGCCCGGCCCGGACGGTCAGGATTTTCTTGTGACTTCCTACGGCGCGGACGGCGCTCCCGGCGGGGAAGGCGATGCCGCCGACATCACGAGTGACCAATAAAACCAGTGGCCAGTAAACTCTCCAAAAACTTGGGTGGCTTCACGCTGATTGAGCTAATCGTGGTTTTGTTTATCCTGGTGCTGCTGACCACGGCCATCGTGCCGCGCGTGGTCGCGCTCCAAAAGTCGCGCCGGCTCAAAGATGTGGAAGCAAATGTCATCAGGCTCCCCGCGGAGGCGCGGAATGAAGCCGTGCGCTCCGGGACGCCGGTGCAGATACGGATTGACGGCGCAGCGCTGGTGATGGAGCGGGCGCCTCTCGGCGGCTCCCCGGAAGAAGTCAAGCGGGTGGCGCTGGGCCGGGACCTGCAAGTCGGCGGCGTCCAGTCCGGCGGCCAGCCGGCGGATGCCGGCTCCTGGCGGTGGACGATCTACCCCGACGGCAGCGCGGACGCGGGCGGGATTGAGTTCACGGAAGGCGCAGCCCATCAATCCCTGTTGCTGGCTTCCGACGGCAGCGTCCGCTGGGTCAGCGGCGACCTGCCGGACGGTCTGCCGGACCGCTGGCCTGCCGGGCAGCTCGAAACACGGAGATAGACCCGAATTGACGAAACACGGCTTGGCGAAACGCGGCTTTACGCTAATTGAGGTTCTGGTCACGGTCGTGCTGGTCTCGGTTGCCGTGGTCGGCGTGCTGGGCGGTATTCGGTCCATCCAGGCGGCCGGCGCACGGGCGCGAAGCGCCGATCTGTTGCAGCGATTAGTCGCGGAAAAACTGGGTGACATGAAGCTGCTGGCTGATCCCAGCGCCGGGGCCAGTGCGGGCGACTTTGCCGACCGGGGATACCCGGACATCACCTGGACCGCCGCTGTCGAGGCCACTGGCATGACAAGCCTGGACAAAGTCACGGTGACCGCGACGCAGGGCGGCCAGGAGCAGGCGTTGACTACGCTGATCTTTGTCCGTCCGTCCGGCGGGACCGGCTCCGGAACACCGGCCTTATGAAGCTTCAAAGACAATCTGGCTTGACGCTGATTGAGCTGCTGATTGTGCTGGGCATCACCGCGATTTTGGCCTCGGCGCTCGGCTATGCGTTCACGGCGGAACTGACGATGCAGCGGACCGAGGAAACGCGACGGGCGGATTTGGACCGAAGCGATCAAACGGAGCGGCAGATCACGCGGCTGCTGCAAGGCGCGAAGCTGGCCATGTTGTCGGAAAGCGATCCGGCTGTCGCCCTGAACACGCTGCCCGGTCAGGCAGCCGGTCCGGCGGTCCCGGCGGTGCAGACGACGTATTTTGCCGGTGTAGTAGAAAGCGGCGCAAATGACCTCGGCTGTGACCGGCTGACGTTCACCACAACGGCGCCCGCCTTGCCGATGGCGGCGCTGTCCGGCACGGACGATTTTGAGACGCAGCAGCAGGCGCGGGGACCGGTCGGCGGCCTGGCGGAAGTTTCCCTGGGCGTCACGCCCATTGGCGACGCGGGCGGGCGCACCGGCCTCTTCGAGCGCTTGCAACGGCCCAGCGACGCAGACCCGGCGCAGGGCGGGTCGGAGTTTTTGCTGGACCCGCAGATTGAGCGCATCGGCTTCCAATTTTGGGATGGCCTGGAGTGGGTTACGTCTTGGAGCGCGACTGCCCCACCGCGTCTGCCGCAGGCGGTCCGGGTCAGCTACACGCGGCGCGGAGCGCCGGGCGAAGTGCGTGTTTTTGATGTTCCCCTGCCGGCAAGCGATGTCAGCGCCCAGTCGCCGCAGAACACAAACCAGAACACAAACGAAAGCCCCTAAGCCTAAAAGTGATGAAGAAAACGCAGCGCGGCTATATTCTGGTGCAGGCATTGATCGTCATTGCCGGACTGCTGGCTTTGATGGCAATGCTGGCCGCCGACCAGCGCGTCGGCAGCCAGGCGGTGCAGGACCGCCTGCGGCAGCGGCGGGCGGATGCGGCGGCGGACTCCGCCGTGGCCCAGGCGCTGGCGACGGTGGAAGAAGCCAATCCTAACATCGTCACGCTCCGCGATGATTGGGCAAAGCTGTGCGACAGCGGCAATGAAGAATTAAATTTGGGCGATGCGGCGACGTTCCGCGTGCA
>CAXUNT010000125.1:0-10101 GCA_964252595.1 uncultured Armatimonadales bacterium | reverse complement strand
CACGATTGAGGAGCTCACAGACAAGAGCTTTGGGGGCGTGGACATTGCGCTGTTTGCCGGGACCGAAGGGGAAAGCGGCGCGGCGGTGGTGTTCGGGCCGGAAGCGGTGAAGCGCGGCGCGGTCGTCATTGACAACGGTGCTGATTTTCGGATGCGGCCGGATGTGCCGCTGGTGGTGCCGGAAGTCAACGCGGCGGCGCTGCAAAAGCATGAAGGAATTGTCGCGAACCCGAACTGTTCAACGGCGCAGCTTGTTTTGGCGTTGAAGCCGCTGCATGATTTGGCGAAGATTACGCGGGTCTGGATCGCGACCTATCAAGCCGTGTCGGGGGCGGGGGCAGCGGCAGTGGACGAGCTGAACGCGCAGAATGTCGCGCTGGCGGCGGGCCGGGCGATTACCGACGCGGGGCCGGCGTTCCCGGTGCAGATCGCGGCAAACGTCATCCCGCAGATTGGCGGCTTCGATGCTTTGGGGTATACGTCAGAAGAAATGAAGCTAGTATACGAGACGCGCAAGATCATGGGCGAGGAGAACTTGCGCGTCACGCCGATCGTTGCCGCACGGGTTCCGGTCCTGGTCGGCCATTCGGAAGCCGTCAGCGTCGAGACCGAGCGGTCCGTGACGCCTGCTGAGGCGCAGGCGCTTTGGGCGGACGCGCCGGGTGTCGCCGTGCTGGACGACGTTCATGGGATGGACCCATACCGTGCGTACCCGATGCCGCTGTTCGCGACGGGTAAGGATACGACATTTATCGGCCGTATCCGGCAGGATTTGGACAACCCGCATGGCCTGAACTTTTGGGTGGTCAGCGACAACCTGCGGAAAGGCGCGGCGACCAATGCCGTGCAGATCGCAGAAAGTCTGGTGATGCAAGGGTTGTTAGGCAGGCATTAGGAACGGATGAACACCGAGAAGGGCGAACACCGAGAAGGGCGAACACCGAGAAGGGCGAACACCGAGAAGGGCGAACACCGAGAAGGGCGAACACAATGTTCGCCCCTACGGGGTCGGGATACGGAACGAAATGTAGGGCGCGAACCTTGTGTTGGCCCCCTTTGCACAGAGGATAAGCAGAATGGAACCGAGATTTGGCCGGGTGCTGACCGCGATGGTCACGCCGTTTGATGCCGGCGGCAATGTAGATTACGACGAAGCAGGGCGGCTGGCGGTCTGGCTGACCGAACACGGCTCGGACGGGCTGGTAGTGACGGGAACGACCGGCGAGAGCGCAACCCTGAACCGGGAAGAAAAGCTGCGGCTGTATAAGACGGTTCGGGAAGCGGTCGCGCCGGAGCATAAAGTGCTGGCGGGAACAGGCAGTTACGACACGTCGGAAACCGTCGTGCTGTCCCTGGAAGCTGAAGAAACAGGCGTGGACGGGCTGCTTGTGGTCACGCCGTATTACAATAGACCGTCGCAGGAAGGCTTGTTCCAGCACTACAAAGCCGTGGCCGAGGCGACTGAATTGCCCCTAGTCCTGTACAATGTTCCGACCCGCACCGGCATCAACCTGGAAGCGGCGACCGTGCTGCGTCTCGCCGAAATAGACGGCATTGTCGCGGTGAAAGAAGCAAGCGGGCTGATGGCCCAGGTCGGCGAGATCGTGCGGGGCGCTCCTGACGGCTTTGAGCTGTACGGCGGGGCGGACGAAGTGAACCTGCCGATTTTGGCCCTCGGCGGGGTGGGGAACATCAGCGTCATCGCCCATGTCGTTGGCCCGGATTTACAAGAAATGCACCGGGCGTTCTTTTGCGGCGATATGGACCGGGCGCGGCGTCTGCACCTCGGCACGCTGCCGATGACGAAAGCCATGTTCAGCGCTCCCAGCCCGGTGCCGACAAAGACCGCGCTGCAAATGATGGACGTTCTGCCCGAAAGCCGTGTCCGCCTGCCGCTGGTAGACGCCAGCGAAAAAGAGCGGGCGCTGATTCATGCTGCCTTGAAAGATTATGGACTGCTGCGCGGGTAATGACACCCGGCAGCCTCGCGTACCAAACGAAAACAAATTATGACAACACCAACCAACACACAACCAACGAAGACAAAGCAAACCAACAAGCCGCCGAAGACGGCTTCTGTCCCGGTGGCCTCCACCGGAGCCGCCAGCACGAAGACACTGCAAATTATTCCGCTTGGCGGGATCGGCGAGATCGGCAAAAACATGACCGCCATCCGCTGCGGCGACGAAATCATCGTCATTGACTGCGGCCTGGCCTTTCCCGGCGCGGATCAGCTTGGCGTGGATCTGGTTATCCCGGACATCTCGTATCTCATTGAGCATAAAGAGATGGTCAAGGGGATTATCCTGACCCACGGCCACGAAGACCATATCGGCTCTCTGTCGTTTGTCTTAAAGCAGCTCAACGTCCCCGTGTACGGCACACGGCTGACCATCGGCTTTACGAAGGGCAAGCTGAGTGAATTCAAAGTGCTGGACCGGGCCAAGCTGCACACGTTCAGCGCGGAAGACCGCTTCAAGGTCGGTATGTTCGACATTGAGCCGTTCCGCGTGTCTCACTCCATTCCCGACGCCGTTGGTTTTGCCGTGCATACCCCGGCGGGGACGCTTGTTCACACGGGCGACTTCAAGTTTGATCAGACTCCCGTAGACGGCCAGTTGTTCGACATCGCGCGTCTTACCAGAATAGGCCAGGAAGGCGTTCTGGTACTGCTGTCGGACTGCACCAATGTCGAGCGTCAAGGCTTCGTGCCATCAGAACGGATTGTTGGCGATGCATTCGACAAGATCTTCCGGGATGCCCAAAAGCGGATTATCTTGGCGTGTTTCGCGTCCAATGTTCACCGTGTCCAGCAGGCGATTGACGTCTCGGTCAAATATGGCCGAAAAGTTGCGCTGATGGGCCGGTCCATGGAGCGCAACATGGAGATGGCCCAGCAGATGGGCTACCTCAAAGTCCCCGAAGGGACGCTGATCCGGGCGGACGAAATTGAAGACTATTTCCCGCAGCAGGTGACAGTCGTTACCACGGGGTCGCAGGGCGAGCCGATGGCGGGTTTGTCGCGGATCGCGCAGGACGAACATCGCAAGGTCAAAATCGTCGCAGGCGACTCGGTCATTCTGTCGGCGTCGGCCATTCCCGGCAACGAAGACGCCGTTTACCGCACGATCAATCACCTCTTCCGGCGCGGCGCAAATGTGTACTACGATGGCGTGGCGACGGTCCATGTGTCGGGTCACGGCTATGCCGACGAGCTGAGATTGATGCTGAACTTGGTTGAGCCGCAGTATGTCATGCCGGTCCACGGTGAATACCGGATGCTGCATCGCTACGCGAAGATGGCCGAAGACATGGGCTGGCCGCCGGAAGATATTATCCGAGGCGAGATCGGTGACATCATTGAAGTCGGTGAAGATGTTGCCGGCGTCATCGGACGGGTGGAAAAGAGCGGCGCGGTGCTGATCGACGGCACGGGGATCGGCGACGTCAGCGAGGTGGTTCTCCGTGACCGCCTGCACATCGGCTCCGACGGTTTTCTCGTGCTGGTCGTCGGCATCTCTCAGGAGACCGGCGAGATCGTCAGCGGCCCCGAAGTCATCTCGCGCGGCTTCGTCTACATGGACCAGTCGGAGGAGCTGGTGGAAGAAATCAAGCAGGTGATTATCCAAAAGATCAAGAACCTGCCGGAAGAAGACAACGACTGGGTGGTGGTCCAGCAGGATCTGCGCGACGCTGTTTCCAAGTTCCTGTACAAAAAGACCGCCCGCCGCCCGCTCATCCTGCCGATCCTGCTGGACTTGTAGCTGGGATTGCGCTGCTGCCGAATTAGACTTGACTGAGATGAATTTGCGCCAAAGTTCCGCAGGTCGCCGCCGCGCTGAACAGGGCCGCCATGCCGCCGGCTTCCCAGGCGAGGCTAGGCTTGGAAGCCGGGCGCAGGCAGCGCATTTCTTGCTGGACAATTTGCTGTTGAACAAAATGCCGGTACTTCTGCCGAACTGCCCGATAGATCAATGGCTGGTACATGGACGTAATCTCCCCGCTGGTTGGTCTGAATGATAAGCAAGTATGGAAGAAGACGACGCAAGAAAAAAGGGCAATGATCACAGGGGACGTGTGACGAAAATCACATTTTCAATCACATGTTTGTGCGACTGCCGGTAGAAACGATGGGGAAGGCTTCGCAGGAAAGAAGCAAAAAAAGCAGAAGACGGCAAAAAGCGCGGATGAATTGATTCATCCGCGCTTTTCTTTTGCTAATCAAGCCGAACTAACAAGCGGAACTAAGCGGTGACAGCTCTGCGCCGACGCGCTTTCAGAGCCAGTCCAGCGGCGCCGAGGACAACGAAAGCCCACACGGCAATGGCAGACGGCTCCGGGGCGGCGGAAGCAGGCTCATTGGTGTTGGTGACGTTCAGCCCGGAGAGGTTCGCGCCCAAAGTGGCTCCGCCTTGTCCGCTGTTGAACACATGGTTGTAGTAGATCAGCTCAACAGGGTGTAGGCCGACGCTCATATTATTGTCGTTTGCTTGGCCATAGTGAGGAGACCCGACTCCGTCATTGTTGACGATCTCGGTTCCGTCAATAAATAATGCTGAACCGTCATCGGAATAGGTGCCAAAGTTATAGGTGCCCGGATTGGTCACATCTAGGTAGCCCTTGAAGTCAAAAATGCCGTCCTCAAGGTTTGTTGTTGTTCCTGGAGTTGTCGGTGAATAAGAAGAGCCGTCGCCGCCGAGGAACTGCTGAGGTGTGGAAGTATCGCTTCCATGATAGCCGCTGGTCAGCACCGCTTGCGTGGCGGTGAATGTTCCGGTCGGGCTGTTGCCGGCAATGTAAGCCTGCGCTTGGCTGATGGAGCGGACGTTCGCCGCCGAGTCATAAAAGAAGGTGCCGTTGAGCGTGTTGGTAATCGTTGTCTGAGCGGCGGCGGGATGGGCGGCGAGGCCGAGCGCCGCAACGGCAAGAAGCGGCCCGGCTTTGCCGAGAAGATGTCGCGGCGGTGAAAATTGCATGATTAGGGTCTTTCTACAAAATAAGAGAAAAGGACATTGCTGCGGCCAGTCCGCACAAGGACTGCTGATCCCTGTATTATATATCATAAATCATGCCAAGTTAGTGCATCTCCAGCAGCCAATCATAGAAACTTGCGTTTATTTTCCACGATGAAATACAACCCACAATTATTTTGCATGAAATTCTTCCAAAGCGCCTTTGCTTCTTGCGAGGCGGTGCTGCGGCTTGCTCTTGCTCGGCGAGCGTCAGCTTCGGGAATGCGGAGTTTGGGAAGGGCTACCGCTGACATAAGTTAATGAGAATTTTCACCACGGCTTGATCCTGATCGCGCTTCCCTCCAATCACCGTGGAAACTTTGTTATTTTTCGTTGGCGATGTAGTCTACGATGACTTCGCAGGGGGCGGCGAGAAACAGCTCGCGGGCCATGTCGCCGGGCAGGCCACGCAGACGGTCAGGACGGCCTCCCAGCACGAGCAGGTCTACATGCTCTTCGGCGATGAGCGACAAAATACGCTCATGCGCCTTGCGGGTGCGATGGATGGTGGACTCCACCTGCACTTTGTACGGCACGGCAACCCGCTCGGCGATGTTGAGAGCATTTGCGGCGACCGACTCGGCGTCAGGAAGCGATGCATCAAGCGGCAGGATGCGTGGGACTTCGATAATATAGGCAAGCTGGATGCGCGTTCTCGTGCCTTCCGCCAGCCGGTACGCCATCTCCAAGGCGCGGTTGGAGTAGGGCTGGTCCACAGCGGGAATGAGGATGCTGGTCCACTGGCCCGGCAGGGCATCAGGAGCGGCGCGGGATTCGGCGGCGCGGTGCGGCAGGAAACGGGACAGCAGAGACATCGGCGGGGCTTTCTCCGGGCGTGGGAATAACGGGCTACGGGAATTATCGGGTACAATGGCTGTGAGGATTGTACCCGAAATGCCGATCACAAATGAAGAAATACTGACGGCCCTGCGCCGTGTCATAGACCCGGATTTTCGCAAAGACTTAGTGACCCTGGGAATGATCAAAAACGTCGCCGTAGACGGTCCCAATGTCGCATTTACGGTGGAACTGACGACGCCCGCCTGTCCGCTGAAAGAAGAAATCGAGCGTATGTGCCGCGAAGAAGTCGGGACCATTCCCGGCGTCGGCACGATCACCATTGAAATGACCGCTGTGGTCCGGGCCAACACCGGGCGCGGCATTCCGACCCAGCAGGCGCTGCCGGGAGTGAAAAACATTGTCGCCATTGCGTCCGGCAAAGGCGGAGTCGGAAAAAGCACGGTCTCAGCGAACATCGCTTGCGCTTTGGCCCAAATGGGCGCGAAAGTCGGCTTGATGGACGCCGACATTTACGGCCCGTCTATTCCTATTATCATGGGCGTGGAAGACCGTCAGCCGGAAGTAGATCAGAAAAAAGAAGTTATGCTGCCAATTGAGCAGTACGGCGTTAAAATCATGAGCATGGGATTTTTGCAGCCCGGCGGCTCGGCGGTCATCTGGCGCGGCCCGATGGTCGCCAAAGCCGTCCAGCAGTTCCTGCGCGACGTGCAGTGGGGCGAGATTGATTATCTGATCGTGGACCTGCCGCCCGGCACCGGCGATGCCCAGTTGACGCTGGCACAAGCGATCCCGCTGTCCGGCGCGGTCGTCGTGATGACCCCGCAGGATCTGGCCGCCGCCGTGGCCGTGAAAGCCGTGTCCATGTTCAAGCGCTTGGATGTTCCCATTTTAGGCATTGTCGAAAATATGTCTTATTTTCTGTGTCCGACCTGCAACTCGCGTCACCACGTCTTCTCGCACGGCGGCGGGCAGCAGGCGGCGGAAGCCTTGCAAGTGCCGTTCTTCGGCGGCATCCCGCTGGCGCTTGACATTGGTGCGGAAGCCGACGAAGGCACGCCATCGGTAGTCGCCAATCCGAACGGCCCCTATGCCCAGGTCTTCCGGGAAGTCGCCGAGCGGATCGCCCAGGCCGTGAGCATCGGGGCGCGAGCGTTCGTGCCGCTGGCGATGAGCAAATGAACCCACCTCCTTGCTTCGTAACAAGTTACTTCGCAGGGGTCCTCCCCAAAGGGGAGGACAAGGAGATAAGAGGCCGACGGTCTTTTCTGGACCTCTTCGTCCTCCCCTTTGGGGAGGCCCCCTGCGAAGTAACTTGTTACGAAGCAAGGAGGTGGGTATGACCCTCTCCGAATATCTCCTGCTCATCGCTGCCCTCTTGTTCGGCTTCGGCGGCACGGCGTGGCTGGTTCCCCGCTACGATCTGCGCCGGTCTAACTTCCTGGGTCAGCGTATTCCATCGGTCGCCGGGCTGGCATTTGTGCTGGGCGGCGAGTTTTTTTATGCGTGTGAAGCACTCGCGTCGGGCTGGCGCACTTCGCTGGCTTCGGTCTACTTTCTGGTGACGGTCGGCTTCGGCGGGCTGGGGCTGCTGGATGATTTGAAGGGCGACCGGAGTGCGGGCGGATTCCGCGGGCATTTTCAGATGTTGCGTCAGGGCAAAATCACGACTGGAGCCGCCAAAGCGATTGGCGGCGGGATGTTGGGCCTCGCCGCAGGATACTTTGTCACGGTGCCGGGGCCGCTTTGGACAGCTCTTGTGGCCGGGTTGCTGATTGCGCTGTCGGCAAACACGCTCAATCTGCTGGACTTACGGCCTGGCCGCTGCTTGTTCGGCTTTGGAGTGGGGGTACTGGTCATCTTCCTGACGCTTTGGGGCCAGCACTCGCTGTCGTCGGGGCTGCTGCTGTGGGCGGCGCTTGCGTTCGCTGTGATCTTGTACCCACTGGACTCCGGCGGCGCGGCGATGCTGGGGGATACTGGGGCGAATGCGTTTGGAGCGGTTTTAGGCGTTGCCGGCGCGATCTACTTCCCGCCGCTGGTGCAGGCGCTGTTGGTCTTGCTGCTCATCGCGTTTCACGCGTGGTGTGAGCGGCACTCGCTGACATGGTTGATCGAGAGCCATCCAATGCTACGCGCTTTGGACCGAAAAATCGGCGTCCGCACGAAGCCGGATCGTCCCGACGTAGGTAGCTGAATAGTCGGGCGTGTCGCAGAAGTCCACCCGGACGCCGAGGCCGCCGCGCGAGTGCAGGAACCGGCCGTCACCGAGCGCAAGGCCGATGTGCGTCGGTCGCTTGTCGTCGCGGCGGCTGAACACGACCAAGTCCCCCGCCTCTAAGATCGCGGTTTCCAGCGACTGCTCTTCTTCAACCCTCTCAAAGCGTTTGTCGGTGAATTGCAGATGCGCGTCGCGCAGAAGCTGAACGCCGCTGAGCTTGTAGGCAAGCCGGGTCAGCCCGGAGCAGTCCAGGCCAAACGGCGTTGTGCCGCCCCATAAATAGGGAGTGCCGATGAGCCGCTGGGCGGTTTCGGCAGCGACACTGCCGAGGGCGCGGGCGATGTCGCTGCGCTTGAGGCCGCTGTCCGCGGCAAGCTGAAAATTGTCTGCATCATGGGTTCGGCTGAGGCTGACGGCATGGACGAAGCCGCTAAGGCCGCCGGAAAGACGGACCGCTACCCAATCGCCGGTGTCAGCGCGGCGGTCGACGGCGATGCGGGTTCCGGCGACCAGCTTAGTCAGGATTTCGGAGCGAGCATCGGGGTATGTGTAGATATCTGCAAACAGCGTCGCGATGGTCGTGGACAGCAGATCGCCGAAATCGCTTTGCGGGATCAGAAAACGCGCGTCCAACCAGCCTTCGTAGCGATCTTCGGTCGTGACCCGGCAAAAGCCGCTTTGCTCTTCCAGAACTGAAACGCGCTCTCCCATTACGACCTGCGAGACCATCTCTGAGGCGGTGTCCGGCGCAGCATACAGCGCAGCGACGTTTTGCGTAACGATTTGAGCTGTCACTCGAACGTGATTTCCGTGCGGTCGCCGATATGGATACGGTCACCGTGCGCCAGAAGATGCTCCTGGTGCGGCAGCAGCGTCTCACCATTCAGCCGGGTTCCGTTGGTGCTGCCGGTGTCAACAAGAAAGTAGCCGCCGTCACGACGGACAATCTCGCAGTGCCGGCGGGAAACGGCGTCGTCCATCTCGATTTCCACATCAGGGTAATGGGACAGGGCGCTGTCGGGACGTCCCACGGTAGTCACATCTTTGGTCAATGCGAATGGCGCGGACAGCCGCCCGATATGGACGACAATCTGTGGCGTGACGGCCGGCGCGACGGGGGGCGGGGTGTCCAGTACAAAGGGCGCGACGGAGGGGGTATCGGCGGTGAAGTCGGACGAAAGCCAGGAGGAAGATGCTGGAAGCGTCTCAAATTCAGTGTCAGCCTCAGGGTTGGCTCTACTCTCGGTGCTGGATGCAAAGTTGGTGCTGGCAGGTTCCTGCGGCGGCATGGCGATCGCTGCGCTGTCGGCATAACTCGGCGCGTCGTAGATGTGCGCTGCGTGAGACTCTTGTGAATCTGCTTCGCCGCCGTCCGTGTAATTCACCAGCGTCAGCGGGCCGTTGCCAGCATGGTCGGGGTCACTTACGGCAGGGCTAAACTCCAAACCATCAAAATGAGAGCCGGATTCGAAGTGGGTGTCGGGATCGGAATCAAAATCGGGCAGGCCGGGAATGGTGTCCAAAAACGGCGCTTCGGCCGAAGCTTCGGGGGATGCCTCTTCTGCCGAGGCGGGATCGGAGTCTGTGCCGGGCGTTTCTGCCGATGCTTTGTCCTTGCGTAGTTTCCAGCCTGCCATGAATCAATTTGCTCCCGCGACTAAGTTTAAAGATAGAGGATTATATCATGCCGAGAAGAGCGTGTCAAGCAGGCCGCGGAGCGGAAGCCGCTTGCGGTTGCGAAACGCCGCGCGAATGTGCTATAATTCTGCACACTTTACGACAAGTCGGAGATTTGACAAGACGCACAAAGGAAAGAAACGATGAAACGCACATATCAGCCGAAAGTCCGGCATAAAATGAAGACGCACGGGTTCCGCGCCCGGATGTCCACTCCCGACGGCCGCAATGTTCTGAAGCGCCGCCGCGCCAAAGGCCGCTACCGGCTGTGCGTCACACATATGGTGACGATCCCTAAGAGCATCTAGCAGGGAAAAGTGCGTGGGACTGAAGTCCTGCGCTGTATGCCTGCGGCATTACTTCGTATGGGGCGAAGCGCCTGATGTCCACCTT
>CAXUNT010000124.1:0-10225 GCA_964252595.1 uncultured Armatimonadales bacterium | reverse complement strand
TTTTTGATTTGAACTACAGTTTGATTTGAATTACAACACGCGCTCCGGCAGGCGGACCGGCGGCAGATAAGGCGCGACGCGGGCTGCCAGGCGATGGTACAGCGCGGTCAGCGCAAGCTGGACGTAATCACTGGACCGGGCGGCAAAAAACAGAACGACGACAAAGCGGGAGTAGCGCCGCCCGGCTTGACCCAGCAAAAAGCGGTCGGCTTGAGCACGGCGCATCGAAAGCGCGGCCCGGTACAGGCGCGGTGCAGTCATGGCAACGTACTCGGAAGCGACGCACACCATCTGCGCTTCAATGGGAACAGACCGGCCATACCTGCCGAACGGATACCCGCTGCCGTCTAGGTACTCGTGGTGATAACGGACGGCGTCGGAAGCAGGCTGCAAGATAGGAACCGCGTCGAAGATCGCCGCGCCGACCCGGACATAATCGCGCAGGACAAAACGATCGCGCGGGCGGCTCAGGCAGGCGGGGCTGTTGAGCAGCTCATACGGGATAGAGACCTTGCCGATACCATGCAGCAGGGCAGCGTACTCCATCCGGCGGGTCGCCGGCAGGCTCATTCCGCGCAGGCGAGCCATCCAGACCACATACCGGGCCGTCTGCTCGGCATGTCCTAAAAGATGCGGTTCCCGCGCTTCCACCGTCCGTGCCAGCGCGATAAACGTCTGCCGGTACGAGCGGCGCACGGTCCAGGGCAGGTACAAAAAAATGACGGTCAGTGAGACGCTGAACACGGTTGCGGCAATAATGTTGATGCTGAGTTCCATGCGTTAAGAATATATGCTTCAAGAATAAGAGTAAACGGCATTGCTGTCGTAGGAGCTGGACCAGAGAGAGTCGTCAGTCGCCTCCGACTTGGGGCCGATGGGAATGCCGGCGGCTTCGAGCTGCCGCTCTCGCTCCAAAATGGCGACGAAGACACTCACGACACCCGGATGGAACTGTGTCCCGGCATGGCGCCGTAGCTCGGCCACGGCATCGTCATGGCTCATCGGCTGACGGTACGGCCGCTGGTCTTCTTTTGCCGGGCCACCGACCATTGCGTCAAACGCATCCACCGCCGAGATAATGCACGATTCCAGGGGAATATCGTCTTCGGCAAGACCATCCGGGTACCCTTTGCCATCGGGTCGCTCGTGGTGATGGCGAATCCAGTGGCCGACCTTGCCCATAACGCTCATCTTGACGACAAGGTCCGCGCCGGTGACAGGGTGGCGCTTGATCATTGCCCAGTCATCATCAGTCAGCTTGCCGACTTTGTTCAGCACGCGGTCGTCCACCGCGACCTTGCCGATATCGTGCAGGATCGCCGCATCTTCAATCTGGGCCATAGACGCCGGAGACAGATGCATCTCTTCGGCAATCTTTTTTGCCCACCGCGCGACCCGGTGCAAGTGTCCGTGCGTGTACGGGTGTGCTTCCTGCATCATCCGTCCCATCAGCTCCACCCCCTGCCGGTACGCCGCTAGCATCCGCTCATGGGTCAGAACCGCCAAACGCAGTGCATACACCGGCACAATAATGAAACCGATGGCAAGCCACCAATGCCGATGGTACAGCAGCGCCGTAATCAACCCGATTGGCGACATGTAAATCGCGCTCGGCATCTGCCACCGGTAATTGTTGTACCAAAGGACATCCCAGCGTTTCTGTTCATAGTAACTGATCAGTGTTGTTGTCAGCAGCGCGTTGCCCATGAAGGCAGCGGACGTGCAGAGGGGCAGCAAAAGGCAGGCGAGCCAGCCAGGGTGTTCGCTGGCGTGCACGCCATTATGGGGGAAACAGAAATGCTCTAGAGTCGCATAGATTGAAGCCATCGTGCCGAACGCAATGACTTGACCGGCAACATTTGGGACATACCTCTTAAGCCGGAAACGGTCACGAGGACGCATAGAAGTGAAGCCTTCTACGACAACGCACACAACCACGGCAACGACCATTGCGGATGCACCGAACAAGCCGACAATCGTAAAGAAAATAGGGATACCAGGGTAAGTAGTGAGACTGCTGCTGGGAAGACGAACCGAAAGAATACTGGTCAGAACAGCAAGGCCGGTGAGCAGAGCCACGCCGCGCCACTCGTGCCAGGGAAAGGGGCTGAGGAGAAAGCAGAGGCAAGCAACGAACGGCGCAACCTTGGCAAGCTGCCCACGAAAACCGGCGTAAGTCGTCGCCAGCTTCGGCAGCTTATTCGGCGTCAAGCCTATTTTTTGTAATTGTATGGTGTTCAATGGAATGTGCATGGAATCTCATGGTTCTTGCAGTCAATCGCCGTTCGCCGACACTAGCTCACCAAGCATTAATAGCTCACCGAGCATTAATAGCTCACCGAGCATTAATAGCTCACCGAGCATTAATAGCTTACCGAGCATTAATAGCTTACCGAGCATTAATAGCTTACCGAGCAGTGTCGGCGCAGCACGCTGAAAAGCCGAAAAAGTCGTTTAAGGGCTGCGAGAAACTACTTCTTGTCATTATCATAATAACGGAACAGCATTTCGCGATCTACCATCGCTATATGCATGAATACAGTTCATAGACTGCACACGCGATTAATCATCGCCGACAGGCCAATGCGCGGAGCAGCCGCAGCCGTAGATGGCGGCGGACAGGGTCTTGATCATTTTGGAAACGGTATTCATGGGATACCTACACACGACACGGCAGCGCCGACTTCTCGGACATCATGCCGGCTTCGCTTGTGAGACTTCCTCAAGTCTCTCGGTTTCCCGCAGCCCAAATTGAAAACATCTTGAAAGCATCTTTTTCAAGCCTCTGCTCCCAGCACGAAGCATGGAGCATTTGCATGAAATGTCTGCAAGAACATTATTCCATTGTCAAGGTGCAAATTGCAGTGATTTTACTGCGGGGAAAGAGAAGAAAATCAAAAGAAAATCCAGAAGAAGAAACTAAAGCTCTTCTTCCAAAAACGCGAGGCCGACACGCCGGTTGACGGCATCGAGCGTCGCATTCACAACCGCTTTCCAAGTGTCCTGACGGACCAAGGCGCTTCCCGTTAGAAGCTCCTCGCCTTTGACGGAGCCTAACGCGCTGACCAGAACCAACACTGCTTTGCGGCCCGCCAGCGGGAGGTCAGACTGCAAATCTTCAATTACCATCGTGCCGTCTTCCCCCCCGCTGTCTTCCACGGCACGGATCGCGGCCGTCGCAATCAGGCGGAGCTGGTTGTGGCCCGAAGCATGGCCGGACGCCGTGCCGGTGTAGACGGCGTCGCCCCGCAGCAGATGCACGACCGCTTCTGCCCGGCTGCCGTTGACGGAAAGCGCGACATCGGAGAAGCCGAGGCGCGGCAGGCGACCCGAACCGCCGCCGGCCATCGGCGCACGGCTCTGAACCTGAGCAATGGAAATCTTTTTGTAGTCGAGAACAAAATCTAAATGAGCGCGAACCGCCGACTCGATGTCTCGCGCGACCTGCTTAGGCGCACGGCTCGGATGCACCAGCACATGCAGCTCATCTACCCGGCCTGACGGTCCTAAGACCGCGCGGACGGAGACGACATCTTTGAGCTGACGCACGGTATCTTCGATCTGTTCGGCGGACACATAGCGGCGCGATACAGAGGCGTCTCCAGAGGATACTTCCATCGGTGGGGTCACTCCTTATGATACAGCTCAGGCCGCCGGAGCTTACATCACGAAACCAGCCTGCAAAAGTATTGTAACATGGATTTCATCATTTGCACGGATTCGGCTAGGGGATTTTAATTTATTTTTCAGAGGCTATAGACAAGCAACAGCGCCAGCCCGGCCGCCACAAGCGTGCAAAGCCAATTGACCACATCATTTCCCACTCCGCGCACTCCGCGCTCCGGCGGCCCCGCCTGCAGCTGCTCGGTCCAGCGGCTGGGAGTGACCGGATCACGCCACTGCGCCTGCACGGTCGCGCCGAGCAGACTGTCGCAGAGGGCGCCGCCGAACCCCGCCAGCGTGACGACGGCGACCATCTTTGGACCGCCCGCGAATAGGCCAAGCACCGCCGCGCCGGCAAGCGCCGCCAGTGTCCCCAGCAGGCTGACCGCCCCGGAAGTCCCCGCTTTGGCTTGCCGCCCCGTGCGGATGTCATAAGGCCGCCCGCCCGCAGCCGACCCAATCTCCGTCGCCCAAGTGTCGGCATTCGCCGCCGCCAGCGCGGCGAGAAACAGCAGCGTTCCCGCTTTAACCCCGAAAATCGTCAGCAGGAGGCAGAGCGCAGCGACGCCGCCGTTCGCCAGCACCTGCCCGGCATCGCGCCGCCCGCCTTTTTCGTAGCCAAGCGACTGTTTTCGCCGATGCCGCCATCGGCTTAGAACTGACGAGGTCGCAAAGAACGTCAGCAGCGCCCCCGACGCAGGCCAGCCGCCGATCCCGAACACGACCGTGCCGACAGCCCACGCCGCGAAAGCTCCGCTCAGGGTCAGGGCATGAACGCGGTACGCCAATGCGGCAATGCCGGCTGCAAGGACGAGGCCATAAACAACCGGGAGTAGGAAATGGGCAGGAGAAGGCATGGCTGAAAATCGGCTTATTTGCGGGAAACGTAGGGGTTGCCGCGCAGGTAGTAACGCCAAGGCAGGTCCATGCCCTGCGAGATGCCAATGCGGGTCGTCTCGACAATCTCACAGGGCGCTGCCGTGCGGGGCAGGACATACAGCTCGCTTTGGGGGATCGTGATAGCCAGTCCGTTGTGAGCTAGCCGGGTCAGGGCCAGCGCCTGCGCCAGCTTGCCGGGACCGTTGGTGAGCTGCCGTGTTTCGGCGATGCCGCTCCGATTGGCCCGCATGTGGTCAATGCCCTCGGTCGGCTCCAAGGCTCGGATCAGGACCGCTTCCGCGGTGCCTTCCGGGGCGCAGACCAGATTAAGCATCATGTGCAGGCCATAGGTAAAGTAAACGTAGGCATGGCCGGGCGGGCCGAACATCATGGCATTGCGCGGGGTCTGCCCTTTGTACGCATGGCAGGCCGGGTCATCTTTAAGATACGCTTCCGTCTCGACAATAATGCCGGACAGTGTTTCGCCGCCCGGCAGCGTCCGCACCAGAAGCTGGCCGAGCAGCTTCTTTGCCGCCTCGCGCGTGTCCTGCAAATAAAACTCCGCCGGCAGCGGCTCTGGACGCATTTCTACCACGGAGACGCGATCTCCGGCCCGTCGCCGTCTTCGGGCGGCGCGTCTTCTTCCGTGTGAACCGGCGGCTTATTCTCGGCTTCTTTAGCCGCGTCCTCGGCTTTCAGCCGCTCCAAAAGCTCGCACGTTCCTGTGGAAAGTATCTCCTGCGTCTTGCCAGCAATTGCATCGCCGAAGCCGCCAATTTTTTTCAGCTCGCCTCGCGCCCCGATGACCGACACCGGCTCGGTTAAGTTTTCCAGGGTACGGACCGCGTTGCGGTACGCGCGAACTTTGAACGGGTTCTCGCCGCGCCCTTCCAAAATCTGCGCGATCTGCTCAAAGACGTCGGCGACTTCCAAATTTGTCGGTGTGTGATCCATGCCTTGATTCTACCCAAATCACCCCTAGGAATGCAGCAAAGAGTAGCCGACGAGCAGGCCGACGGCAGCGGCGATCCAGCGCCAGATTTTCCAGTTGCCCCAGCCTCTGGCGTCCAGGAAAAACGCGCAGGCTTGCAGGACCAGCAGCATGAGTGCGGGGGTCACAGCCTGCACGAAGATCAAATGCGCCCGGTCACTGCTAGGGGAAGACATCAGGCTGAGGCGCCAGAACACAATCGCAGACAAGCCGAGAGGCAGCAGGCGCGGCGTCCAGGCGATGTCGGCGGCTTGCGACAGCAGAAACGCCGACAAAAACAGCAGCCCACTTGCCGCAAACCCCGGCTGCTGGATGCCATGCACCGGCGGATGGAAGCCCCGCGCGGCAACGCTTGCCGCGACCGGCAGGGCCGCGCCGAGCAGCAGCGGCCAGTACCAGAAGAAAATCGTGGCCCATCCCAGCCGGGCCGGCAAGATCTGCACCCGGACGGCGATCTCCTGCCGCCCGCCCGGCGTTTCCAGCGTCACCGTGTCGGCATACGACGCCGGGACGGCCCAGACCGTATCGGTTTCAGTCGTCAGGGTCAGCGTCTGCCGCCGCTTCGCGCAAAACGCGGACGGCTCAACCCGCACCCAGCCCGGCGCGGCGCTGACCCGGCCTTCCACGATTCCACCGCCGGTATCCTGAAGGTTAATTTTGCTTTGGCGGCTTTTGCCCCGGCGCAGCGTCCCGAAGTCTACTTCAGACCGGCTGAGTGTCAGCCCGGCAGCATCGGTCGTTTGGACAGACTGTAACGTCATCAAACTGCGGCGGTATTCGGGGCGGGTTGGGTCAAGACGGACCGCACGAACCCGCAGGACTTCGGCTTCGTCCGGAACGCCACGTTTCGCCAGGCGCAGCGCTTCTTGATAGTCCCGGCGGGCCTCGTCGGCGGTATCCACTCCGGCTCGGTACAGGAAATCCCGCAGCTTGTCGTCGCCGTTCCCGCCTGCGTTTCCCGCCACTTCGTCGGCCACCGCCGCCAGCGGCTCTTCACCCAGTCCGCGCAGCCAGTGCGACAGCGAGCCGTTTTGGAGCGCATCCCGCGCGGCTTCCCAATGGCTGGAAGCGTGTGCTAGAAACGTGTCAAGGTCGGCATCTTCAAGGCCCGGCACGGGAAGCGCCGGTCTGCCGATGAATGGAAACGACGCCGGCACTGCGGAACTCGCCACTGTAGGCAAGTCCTCAGTCCCGTAGGGACTTTCATTCCTAAATAGACCGGCACTTTTAGTGCCGGGTTCCAATGCGCTCGGCATGCTTGCCAGCCCCAAGGCTCGCAAGTCCGCCGCCATGTCCCCGGCATTTTTGTACCGGAGGGACTTGTCACGGGCCAGCGCATGAAGCACAATTGCTTCCAGTGTCGGTGACACTTCCGGGCGCAGCGCGGAAAGAGGCTGGAGAGGGCTGCTTTCAATCGCCGTTTTCCAGGCAAACGGGTCTTTGGCTTTTTGCACCTGAAACGGGCGGCGGCCCGCCAGCATCTCGTACAAGATGACGCCGACCGCCCAGATGTCCGACTGCCGGTCGGACTGTTCTTCGGGGTGAAAGTCTTCCGGGGCCATATAGGCATAAGTCCCTGCGCCCCCCGCGAACGAGTGCGTTCCCAGAACTTCCGCCAGGCCGAAATCTACCAGCTTCACCGTGCCGTCGCGGGTCAAAAGAATGTTCGCGGGCTTGATGTCCCGGTGAACCGTTCGCTGCGAGTGAGCATAGGCGAGGCCGTCGCAGATTTGGGCCGTGATGGAGACCGCTTTGGCGACCGGGAGTATCGGGGTCTCGCGCAGCACTTCCTGCAAGTTGCGGCCACGGACATATTCCATGTCAATGATCACGCGCCCGCCGATCTCGTCCACCGAGTTGACCTGCACGATGTTCGGGTGGCGCAGGCGGTCCAAAACCCGCGCTTCTTCCAGAAAACGCTCTTTGTCGTCCCCCTGAGCGCTGATCTCTTTCAGCGCAACCTGCTTGCCCAGGAGTGTGTCTTTCGCAAGATAAACGATGCCCGACGCCCCATGTCCCAGCACGTCCAGGCGCTCATATTTTCCGAGCTTTTCCAGCGGCACGTTGAAACCTAATCCATCTTTCCAGCGACTGCGTTTTCAATCCGGCGGTCAGGGACCAGCCACATCAGCGCGACGGCAATGTAAATCCCGGCCGAAAGCGGCGGCGAGACGAAGGCCAGCGCGATCGCGAACAAGTACAGTGCCGGGGACAATTTGCCTTTGAGATCCCGCCCCAATGCCGCACCGAGCAGCGAGTCTGCTCCCTGCGTTTTAAGAATGGTCTTCTGGAGCAGCCCGTAAGCCAGGGACGCGAATAAAAGCAAGACGCCATACACGGCGGTTGGGGCGAGCGCTGCCGGATGCCGGCCGGTCCACTCCGTCGCAAAGGGGATCAAAGACAGCCAGAACAGCAGGTGCATGTTCGCCCACATCACCGAGCCGTTGATTTTTTCGGTTGCGGAAAACAGGTGGTGGTGATTGTTCCAGTAGATGCCGACGTAAATAAAAGAAAGCGCGTAGCTCAGAAGTACCGGAAGCTCCGGGCGCAGGTCGGCAAAGCTCGCTCTGTCCGGCACCCGAAGCTCCAGTACCATGATCGTGATGATAATCGCCAGCACGCCGTCGCTGAACGCCGCCAGCCGTTCTTTTCCCATGCGCTGGTCCTAACGCCGCCGGTACCGGCGGCGGTAAACGTACCTCGGCGGGGCGGCGGGCGCAGCCGGCGGCGGCACGGGAAGCACAACAGGCTTTGGCGGGACAATGACCGGGATCGGTGGGAGAGGGGCTGATGACGGATGCGCTTGCAGAACCACAAGGCGGCCGCTGTCCACGAGATACAAGGTGCCGTCGGGCGCAGCGCCGAGGGCCTGCGGGTTCTTGAGCGACGACCGCGCGACGAGGCCCAGCGGCTCCCCGTTCGCCCGATACTTGGTCACGGTCTTCGTGACCGCGTTGGAAACATACAAATTGCCCTGCGGATCGGTCGCCGTGTGCAGCGTGACGCCGCCTGCGCCAATCGCGCCGGGCGGCACGGGCGGCGTCGGCTTGACGAACGGCAGCGTGTACTTGTACCGCAGTTTGCCGCTTCCCGGCTCCAGCGCCAGCACGGCGCCAGTGAGAGACGCGACCGTCACGGTTCCGTCTACCGGACTGACCAGTAAAAAGGAGCCGCTGACGGGCGCGAAGCCGAACACTCTGGGCGGGTCATACGCAAGATGAGACAAGTCCAGCGGCTTCGGCGGCGGGGGCGGCACGGGTTTGACGGCAAACGGTGGCGCAGTTTTGAACGAATACCCATCATGGTGCAGCATATGAACGAGCCAGCCTGCCGACGCCCCGGACGCAAGCGTCAGCGCCAGCAGCAGCCCGGCGACGGACGGCCACAGCCCGGCGCGTCCCGGCGGCGCGGAGCGAGGCGCACGCGAAGATGTGTAAGAAGCCGCACCGGAGCCATTGGCATGTAGGTCGGTCCCTGTAGCCACCAGCGCGGCAGGCTGGGGCGCGGGACGGACCAAGTCGGCGACCTGCATTCGGAGAGTCCGTGTCCCTGCCTGCAAGCGGGCGACAATCGCCGTCACATTGTCCCGCCCGCCGCTGCGGACCGCCATCTGCACCAGCCGGTCGGCGGCGGCCTGGGGGGACGGCGACTGCATCAGTGTCCGCGTAATATCCTCTTCCGCCACCATGTTGGACAAACCGTCGGTGCAGAGCAGCAGCGTGTCGCCGGGCTGAACATCGGCTTCGGAGACTTCGGCCTCAATCGTCGGCTCGATCCCAATGGCGCGGGTGATGATGTTCCGAAAGCGCGATGACCGCGCTCCTTCTTCGGTGATCGCCCCGGCCCGGACCTGCTCGGCGACATACGAATGGTCGTGCGTGACCTGGCGCAGCAGGCCGTCGCGCAGCAAGTACGCCCGGCTGTCGCCGGCATGGGCGACGTACAGCCGGTCGCCTTCAATCACCGCCGCAACGCAGGTCGTTCCCATGCCTTTGCGGTCGTCATCAGCGGAGGCCAGCTCATAGACCCGCGCATTGGCACGGCGAAGCGCCGTCGTCAGCGCATCGGCCACTACTACGTCCCCGACCTGGCGGCTGTCCAGCAGTTCCGCCAGCGCGTCTTCGGTCGTTTCCACGGCAGCCGTCGCCGCTTGTTCGCCGAACGAGCGTCCGCCCATGCCGTCGGCGATGATCAGCACGCCGTCGGCACGGATCTGCCGCTGCCGCGTGTCTACCACAGCAAAGCGGTCTTCATTGTTGGGCCGCTGTCCGGTATCGGTTTTCGCTCCCGCAGAGATATTCATAAGTCAAGATCGTTCATAAGTCAAGATCGTTCATAAGTGACAGTAGTATGACGCCTGAGCGCAGAAAAGGCAACAGGGAAGCCCAGCAACGAAAACGCGGGTCATTCCCGCAGCGCCCGCACCGACAGCCCCACTGCGCCGAGGCAGCCGGCGGCAAGGCACACGCCGTAAAAGATGCGGAACGGCAAGGGAAACGGCGGCTGGTAGCCGAGCGCTGCCGCCGCGATCCCCGCCGCCGCGAGGCAAGTCCCAATGCGGGCGTTGATGTCCGCCGGCTTCTTCTCAAAGCGCCGGGCATTGCCGAGGCCGCCGCCGGTCGCCGTGCCAAGCAGAAACAGCAGGCCGCCGACACCGATGCCGACCGAGAGCGCCAGCCAGTACCACTGCGC
>CAXUNT010000123.1:9297-10529 GCA_964252595.1 uncultured Armatimonadales bacterium | reverse complement strand
GCGCGTCTGGCTCCGGCGGCGGGGGAGGCGCGGCTCAGGGCTTCCAGCAGTATCTGCATCTCGACCCCGACAACGTCCTGTATGTCCCGTACCCGACGCTGATCAACATGGGCGGCGACCTGCGCTCGGTGGCGATCAACATGGGCAGCGCGAAGACCACGGCAACGGAGCTGCAAAGCCTGATGCCGCGCCTGGATCTGAACCTGTATGCGGGCGAGGACGGCGCGAACCACCGGTTCTCGGCCATCGGCGCGACTTCGTCTCAGGGCTTGATCAACATCATCATTCCGATCCTCATTGCCGCGCTGATTGTACTTAATACTATGCTCGGCTCGGTTTTTGAGCGGGTCAAAGAAATCGCGATCTTTTCGAGCATCGGCCTGTCGCCGGGCAACATCGCCATGCTGTTCATCGCCGAGTCGCTGGTCTACGGCATCATCGGCGCGGTGTCGGGCTATTTGATCGGTCAGCTTCTGGCCAAAACGATCTCTTACTTCCATATCCTCCCCGGCTTGTATTTGAACTTTTCGTCTACGTCCGCCGAGCTGGCGATCGGGCTGGTCGTCGCGGTCGTCCTGCTGTCCACCATCTTCCCCGCCCGCAAGGCGTCCGAAGTGGCGACTCCGGCGGTAGACCGCACCTGGAAAGTGCCGGAACCCGACGGCGATGTGTGGAAAATCACCCTGCCGTTTGCGGTCGCCGGGGCGCAGGCCACCGGCATCAACCAGTTCCTTGCGGAGTGGTTCCGGGCCTATGAAGAGCAGTCCGTCGGCGACTTCTTGACTCAGGGCATTGAAACCAGCGCGGAAGATGCCGACGGCGTCCGGTCGTACCGCCTATCGGGCCGGATCTGGCTCGCGCCGTTCGACCTCGGGGTCTCACAGATGATCTCGCTTGACACCACGCCGACTGATTTAGAAGATGTCTACGAAGTCCATCTGACCCTGACGCGCGTGTCCGGCGACGTGTCCAACTGGAAGCGGGTCAACCGCCGCTTCCTGAACGTTATCCGCAAACAGTTCCTGATCTGGCGGACTCTGACCGAAGCACAGCGTGAGCGGTATTTGGAAATTGCCGGAACACCGGTCGCGCCGGCGGCTTCGGAAACGGTCGGGGCGGCTTTGTAGGCAGAGAAAACGGAAGACAAGGGCGAACACCCGCAAGAAGGGCGGGCACCACGGTGGGGCCCCCCCGGGGGGGGGAATGTAAGGAAGGTGGGGGCCCGGGTTGGG
>CAXUNT010000123.1:0-9287 GCA_964252595.1 uncultured Armatimonadales bacterium | reverse complement strand
AAACCCCGGGGGCCCCCGGAGGGGGTCAGTATTGGCAACGTCGGGTGCCAACGTTGTGTTCGCCCCTCTTTTTGTCATTCCTAATACCATCATCGCTTCAGCATTATCGCAAGGAGACCATGCCCCCGTGGCAGTGCAGCAAAAACCGAAACGCGGACAAACCCCGGATAGCATCGAAGCTGAGCGCGAGCGGTCCGTAGATACGTCCGGCGACGAAGCCGGGCAGCAGATCCAGTTTGAAGAGGGCTTCACCGGCAAAGTGATGATCGGCACGCTCTTTGTGTGCATGATCATGCTGCCGGGTTCCATTTACTTAGGGCTGCTGGCCGGGCAGGGCCTCGGCGCGGCGGCCCAGTGGGTCACGATTGTCTTGTTCTCGGAGATCGCCCGTCGCTCGTTCCTGCCCCTCAAGCGCCAGGAGATTTACTGCCTGTTTTACATGGCAGGAGCGCTGACCGCGACCGGCTTTGGTCAGCTCCCCGGTATCTCCGGCGGGCCGTTCGGGGCGTTTATCGCTATCCAGTATATCATGCAGTCCCCGGCGATGGTGAACGTCGCCCACCTGCTTCCTCCGTTTGTCGGGCCGCAGCCCGGCTCGTCCGCCTACATCCATCGTTCGTTTCTCGACAGCGCGTGGCTGATCCCGATTGTGGTTTTGCTCTGCCAGCAGGTGCTGGACCGCATGAAGTGGATCGGGCTGGGCTACCTGCTGTTCCGAGTGACTTCGGACATCGAGCGGCTGCCGTTTCCCTTTGCTCCGATTGCGGCGTCCGGCGCGACCGCGCTGGCCGAAGCCTCGACAAAAGAAGACTCCTGGCGCTGGCAGGTATTCTCGACCGGTACTATCGTCGGCCTCGTCTTCGGCTTCTTTTATCTGGCGGTTCCGATCTTTACGGGAGTAACGATCGGCAAGCCGCTGACGATTCTGCCGATTCCCTTCTTTGACCTGACCCCGAACACCGAAAGTATTCTGCCGACTTCGCTGACCGGCTACAACCCTGATCTCGGCTTGGTGCTGTTCGGCTTTATCCTGCCCTACTCGATTGTGCTGGGCAGCTTTTTGTCGTCGGTTGCAGCACAGATCATTGCCAACCCAATTTTGCATTCGGCGGGCCTGTTCCCGCACTGGGTTCCCGGCTCCCCGACCATTCAGACCAAAGCGTCGGTGGACTTCGACTTCTGGATGTCGTTCGGCATCGGCACGCAGCTTGCCATCGCAGCGATCGGTATCATTTCCGTGCTGCTGATGGTGCTGAAAGGGCGCGGGGCCGAAAAGAAGGCCGAGCGCGGCAGCCTCGGACGCCTGCCGGAAGGGCGCGGCGACTTCCCCTGGCAGGTGGCACTCGGCGTCTGGCTGACGGCAACCCTCGGCTATGTGGCGCTGAACCACTGGCTCGTGCCGGCTTTCCCCATTGCCATTGTCATCTTCTACGGCCTGGTCTGGACGCCGCTGAACTCGTATGTCTCGGCGCGGCTGATCGGCCTGACCGGGCAGGGCGTGACGTTCCCGTTCCTCAATCAAGCCGTTGTTCTCCGCAGCGGCTACCACCAGCCGGACATCTGGTTTGCGCCGCTGCCGCTGAACGATTACGGTCCACAGGCCCAGCGGTTCCGTGAGTTTGAGCTGACCGGGACCAAGTTCACGTCCATTGTCAAGCTGGAAGTGTTCATGCTGCCGCTGATTCTGCTGTTCTCGTTCATCTACTGGGGCTTCCTGTGGCACACGAACGATATCCCGTCGTCGCAGTTCCCGTATGCCCAGAAGTTCTGGCCCTTGTCGGTCATTCAGTTGTCGATCTGGACCCAGATCAACACCGGCAACGGCGCGACCTGGGCCTTGCACGCGATCAAAGCGCCGGTCATTGCTTACGGAGCGCTGTTTGCGGGCGCGGCTTACGGCGCCACTCTGCTGTTCAAGTGGCCGCTTTTGTTCTTTTATGGTTTCATCGGCGGCATCAGCAACCTGCCGCACAACACGATCCCAACGATGGTGGGTGCTCTGCTGGGCCGCTACTATTTCGCCAAGCGGTTCGGCCTGGAACGCTGGCAGCTCTACACGCCGGTGCTTTTAGCAGGCTTTGCCTGCGGCACGGGCCTCATCGGCATGGCCGCGATTGCGCTGGCCCTGATTGCAAAGACCGTCAATTATCTGCCGTTTTAGGAACCCACCCGGCGGAACCTACCCCCGGTTCGTTCCTCACCGACCCCTCCCTAAGAAGGAAGGGTGAGAGTTCAGGACGCAAGCGCAAAGGCTTTAGTTCCTATCGCTTTTCTTGTCTTCTACCCTTCCTTCTTAGGGAGGGGTCGGTGAGGAACGAACCGGGGGTAGGTTCCGCGTACAATACACTGTGAAAACACTCGTCAGACAAGAAATCAAGAGGCCGGAGGCGCACGGCGCGGCGGGCCGCAAAGGCTGGAAGACCGTCGGCTGGCAGGGACTCACCGTGCAGACCCCGCCATCATGGAACCTGGTCGGCTACGGCGGAGATGCCAAAGCGGGAAATTTGCGGCTGGACAACGCTGAGCTTCAAGCGCAGGGCGTTTTGGGTATGGACCTCCGCTGGATTCCGATCAAAGGAAAAGTCTCAGACGCCGACTTGGAAAAGCGCCTGCGGCAGTATCTGGATAGCGTCGAGAAAAGCGCTAAGCGGCAGAAGATTTCGGCGGCCGTTCAGATCAAAGCGCTGTCCGACGACACGCACCCGGAGCGGCTTGGCCTGCGTTCTTTCACCTGGAAGGCTCAGGAGCGGGCGGTCGGGCGCATCTGGCACTGCACAGGCTGCGGGCGCGTCATCATCGCCCAGGTGCTGGGCGGGTCACGGGGCGATTTTGCGGCGACGGCCGCCGATGTCTTGCACACGCTTCAGTGCCACGCCGAAGACCCGGACTGGCGCGTCTGGTCTTTATACGACCTGCACACCAAAGTGCCGAGCGATTACACGCTGTCCGGCAAGCTGCAATTAATGAACATTTATGTCCAGTTGCCGTTCAGCCGCGCGAACACGCTGGACACGCTTACGGTGGAGCAGTGGGGCGTCGCCAATGTTCAGCTTCGGAATGCCTACTTGGACCAGTGGTTCCGGGACAAGAACCGCGCCCAAGAGGGAATGCTGCGCTACGAGGGCCGCGAAGCGGACGTGCAGGGCCATCCGGCGCTGGCGCTGACGGGCCGCAAGACGGGCCTTGCGTACTGGGCGGGGCAGGCGATGCCGCAGATCACGCGCTTGCAGAAGCCGGCGACCTATTTTGAGGCGCGGATCTGGGAATGCCCGGAAACCAACAAGATTTTTCTCGTGCAGAGCGTCAGCCGCCGCCCGCAGCCGGAAGTGGTGGACGAGATTGTCGCCCGGACCCGGTGCCACGAACCTACCCCAGCACTTCGTGCCACCCCTCCCTAGGAAGGAAGGGCAGGAACAAGACAAGAAGGGCCGTGTTCACAATTTTTTACCCTTCCTTCTTAGGGAGGGGTGGCACGAAGTGCCGGGGTAGGTTCTTTATGCCTAAAATAGACTTAAAGCAGTATCTCCCGTTCCTCAACCGGACCAAAGGCAGCCTGCCGCGCGGTGAGATGCTGGCTTTGCGGCCGGTCCGCACGGCGTCCGTCGCGTGGAAAGCAAAGCCCGAAGACAGTGAGACGCCAGGGGTGCAGATCACCGTGCCGCGCCGGGATGATAAGGTCGGCCAGATTTTAAGCCGCCTGTTTCAGATCCCGGCAACGAAGACTATTGAATTGGACGAGTTCGGCGCGGCGGTCTGGGAAAAGTGCGACGGACGGCATTCGGTCGAGCAGCTCGTCACATTTACGGCGTCCGCGTACAAACTCAACCGGCGGCAGGCGGAAGTCTCTGTCGTATCGTTCATGCGGATGCTGGCCCAGCGGCGATTGATTGGCCTCGACAGCAGCCGCAGCAGTGGAAGCATCTCAGGAAAGGGGACAGACCATGTCCATCGAAGCAGCCGCGCCCGGACGTCGTCCAAACGCGGGCGGCGGCATTAAAACGCAGATCAACCTGCCGTGGAGCAAAGCGGTTCAAATTGCCATGAACTCGCTCAAAATTCGATTTTGGCGGTCCATGATTACCGGCGCGGGCATCTTCCTCGGCATTGCGTTCTTGTGCTTTTCCGGAGTCACGGCTCTTTTGGAGCTGAAAACGGGCAACCAGGCTGCGCTCAATCGCCAGATCTGGCTGTGCGTCATGGCTCTTCTGGTTTGCACGGTCGGCATCACCAATTCCATGCTGATGTCGGTCTCGGAACGCTTTCGGGAAATCGGCACCATGAAGTGCCTGGGGGCGCTGAATTCGCTCATCGTGCGCTTGTTTCTCATTGAAGCTTTGTTTATGGGCTTTGTCTCCTCGTTTGCCGGCTGGATACTCGGCTTTTTCGGCGTTTTTTTGGTCCGCTGGGCGTCGCTCGGCTGGGCCGAAGGCGTGGGGCATTTGACCGCCGGGGTCATCTTCGGCTCGCTGGTCGGCTGCATTTTGATCGGCGGCTTCCTGACCCTGATTGCCGCCCTGCTGCCCGCCCAGCGTGCCGCTCAGATGCCGCCCGCCGCCGCACTGCGGACGGAAGTATAGGAACCCACCTCCTTGCTTCGTAACAAGTTACTTCGCCGGGGTCCTCCCTAAGAAGGAGGACTAGGAGCTTAGAACAAGCCTTTCGTCTCTTTCCCTCTTTGTCTTCCCCTCTGGGGAGGACCCCGGCGAAGTAACTTGTTACGAAGCAAGGAGGCGGGTCATTTTTTTGGAGAAAATCAACTCGTGTCAGCTACAGAATATATCGTTCGGACCAAAGATGTCGTCAAAGTCTTCACGCTGGGGGAAGAAAAGCTGCGGGCGCTGGATGGCGTCAATGTAGACATCCGCCGGGGCGAGTATATCTCGATCATGGGGCCGTCGGGGTCGGGGAAGTCCACGCTGTTTAACGCCATTGGCGGGCTGGACAAGCCGGACAGCGGGAGCGTGTTCATCAACGATGTAGACATGGCCCAGCTTGATGCCGGGGAGCTGGCGTACCTGCGCTGCCACACCATCGGCTACATCTTCCAGACGTTTAACTTGATTACGGTCATGACGGCGCTGGAAAATGTCAGCCTGCCGACGATCTTTGCCGGGACTCCATCGGAAGACGGCCAAAAGCGCGGCATGGAGCTGCTGGACATCGTTGGCCTCGGCCATCGGTATCACCACAAGCCATCTCAGCTTTCCGGTGGCCAGCAGCAGCGCGTCGCAATTGCCCGGTCGCTGGCAAACAACCCCAGCATTATCCTGGCCGACGAGCCGACCGGGAATTTGGACTCTAAAACAGGCGAAGAAATTATCGCGCTGCTGCGGCGCTTGAACAAAGAGCAGGGTGTGACGATTATTACGGCGACCCACGACTATAAGATGGTAGATGTGTCCGACCGGGTGATCTGGATTAAAGACGGCAAAGTGGAAAAGATCGAGAACCGCGCCGACATCAAGATCAACGTCGGCGGCATGGTCGGTGAGGCTGACCATCTCGCAGGCAGCATTGACGCAACCAATGTAGACGCGCCGCTGCTGGTGTAGAGAAGCCTACCCCAGCCCGAACAAGCTCAGGGTGCCGTCGCCGGTGTAGACCAGCAGGACGCGGCCGTCGGCGGACAGAGCCGTTTGGCGCAGGGTGCCGGGCAGAGGATAACGGCGCAGGATGTGGCCGTCATGGCGAAGCGCATACAGGGTATGCTTGCCGTCAGAGACGATCAGCCGGCTGCCGTCGGGCGAGAGTGCGACCAGGTGGGGTGGAAACAGCAGGCCGCCGCGCTCCCAGACCATGTTCCCATCATGGTCTAACAGACGCAGGTGATGCTCGGACAGGCTTTGATTGCCGCGCACGATCTGACGCAGGTAAGAAACCGCCACAAAATCGCCGTCCTGCGTGATCTGCACGGTGGGGTAAAACGCATCTTCGCCCAGCTCCATGCGCCACAGCGGGTTCCCGCCGCCGTCGCTGCGCCAGAGGTACAGCGCCGGATCGCTGCCCCGGACATTCCCCGACGAGACCCCCAGTACATAGCGCCCATTGCCGGAAATCTGGACTGAAAACAGCCGGTCCGCCAGGGCGTGCCGCGCCGCCGCACTTTCCGGGTACTGCCACAGACTTGTCCCCTGCGGGGTGTAACATTCCACGCTGCTGTCGTTCCACGCGCCGGCCACGAGAAACGAGCCGAGTGTCGGAAACGCGACCGACGTGCCGATCCCGCCGAGCGGCCAATGATGGATACGTTTGTCCCCCGACACATACGGCTGGTCGCTCAGGCCATACAAGTACAGTGTCCTGCCGCCGGTGACAATTCCCGCATACGCCCCGTCTTGTGAGATGCTCGCATCCCACACCGCCCCGCCGAGCGACTGATGGGCCAAAGTCGTGCCGTCCGCTCCGCGCAGGATCGTGATATTCGGCTGGTCCGGGTCCAAAGCCGCCCACGCCAGCACAGTATCCCCGGCGGCACCGACCGCGACACTGGAGGCATTTGTCGCCGCATGGGTCCAAAGCGGATGGTCCGGCTGCGTCCGCCAGTGCCAAAGCGAGACAGCCCCTTTCGCACCGCTCGACAGCGCGACCAGCTCTCCCTGCGGGGACAAGGCCGCGCCGCGAAAGCCGGCGACCGGGCGACTCCACAGCAGAGTCAGCGGCTGCCCCGGTGGAAGGCTTGCCGCGGCGTGTGTATGATCCGTGAGGCTCCACACGCCGAAAAGCGCCAAGCACAGCGCCGCCCCCGCCGCAAGCCACAGCCGCCGCAGCCGGCGTGTCACCGTGTCTCCCTGGCTTCAGCCGTCAGGGAAAGAAACAGCGCGTGGACGCGCCGGTCGCCGGTAATTTCGGGATGAAACGCGCTGCCGAGCAGTGTCCCCTGCCGGACAAAGACGATTTTGCCGTCATGCCGCGCCAGCACCTCAACGCCTGGTCCGGCCTCCACCACATAGGGCGCCCGGATAAAGACCGCTCCCAGCGGTGCCGGCCCCAGAACGGGAATGTCCAGCGCCGCCTCAAACGAATCCACCTGCCGCCCGAACGCATTGCGGGCCACGACGACATCTAACAGCCCTAATGTCGGCTGCCCGCCGCGCTCGCCGGTGTCCGCCGTGACTTCGCGGGACATCAAAATCAGCCCGGCGCAGGTCCCGTAAATCGGCTTGCCTGCCGCGTGCGCGGCTTTTAATGCCTCATCTACCCCATACCGGGTCAGCAGCCGCCCAATGGCGGTGCTTTCCCCGCCCGGCAGAACAACTCCATCGGCCCGTTCAATATCTTGAGGCAGCCGCGCGTTGAACGCTTCCGCGCCGAGGCTGTTCAGCATCTCCATGTGCTTCTGAAAGTCGCCCTGCACGGCAACCACGGCGATCTTCGGTTTTGCTTGTCGTTCTTCTTGCATCGGGGCTATTATAGCACACTGGGAATAAGGGCGTGAGATATAAGGGCGTTAAAAAACCATGTCCTTCAGGACATGGTTTTAACGTAATTCTAAACGTCCTGCTACTCCCGATACTCCGGCGGCGGCGGCCAAACCCCTTCTTGCGGCTCCGAAGCCGCCCCGCGCTGCGCTTGATAGGACGCCAGCAGCGCCGCATGACGCCGTGCCGCCCGGACCCGCAGCCATCGAATCAGCGAAACCGGCCCGGACGAAACCACCAGACAAACCCCCAGGACGGCCAGGAATATCCAAAGATACTGGGTGACGCTGCGGAGTCCGGACTCAATCCAATCTTCCACTTCCATGAGAGCGAAAAAGAGAACAAGTGGCAGCAGACCCCAGAGAAACGTTAAACGCCGGGCAAGGCCAGATAAAACGGCAGGCAGGACGAGGACGGCGAGAAACGCAGAAACCTCGCTGAGAATATCTGAGGTATGACCGCCGAGATAGGGAAGCGGTGGCAAGTTGTCTAACTGTTTGCGAACAGGCGGATAAACAGCGCCTGCCGCGAGGCTGCCGGCGGCGCTCCCACCAATCAGACCGACCAGCCAGGTTCGCGTGTCCCAAGTGTGCTTTTGCATGGCTCAAAAGTGCTTTGTGTCGTGGTCCCAGGCGGAGGTCTGCCAGTTGTCGGGGCTGTCCGAGGCGGGAAGCCACGGCGGGAGCGCGAACAGCAGAAAATCAGACAGGGAATGGACATACGGCTCGTAAGAGTCGCGTATCTCTGTCAGCTTTTTGTCGTCTTCAGGACCGTCGCACAGCGGCAGGCCCGCCCCGGCGAGAACGCCGCGCAGTGTGGCAAGGCGGTCAATTGGTAGCCGGTCCGGGTCCAGCGGCTTCGGCGGCAGGTTGAAGATGTAAGCTAAATCTACCGCCATATGCCGGCACATGGCGAAGGTCATGCGGGCCTGCCATCGCAGCGCAGGCTGCCAGTCCGGGTCACCCGCCGTTCCGACCATGAGGAGGGCGCAGGTGTCCATGATCACGGTCAGCGCTCCCAGCCAGGATTGATGGTCGTGCTGCGACCGGTAATAGGTGAGGACCGGATAAGAAAGATGGCTTTCAAGCTGCTCCGATGCCCATTCTTCCCATTCCCGCATCAGCGGCCGGAGACTCGCCATCTGCCGGCCTTCCGCATGGCGGCGCAGCATCTCAGCCGCCGATGGCGGCGAGCCGGCCCGTGCATCAAGCAGTGAAATAATCGCTTCGCGCTTGGAGAACGCCTGGTACAGTACCGGCAGGTAGCCGATCACGATTGCCAAAAACCCGAAGCCGAGGCCTGCCTCCGTGACGGCCAGAAAGCGGGCCAGGTTCGTGCGCGGCGTCACATCGCCGTAGCCGAGCGTGAAAAACGTCACGCCGCTTTGGTACAAATCCGTTCCCAAGCGGTTCATCCCTGGAACCCGGTTGATGCCTTCGGGAATAGCCCATTGCAGGAGCGCGTAGCCGACTACGAGGCCGAACGCCCACAGCACCAGCAGCAGCGGCAGAGACAGCGGCCCGAAATAAGCTAAAAACAGGTCGCGCCGCCCGGCCCCAACCCGCCGGGCGACCCGGCCCGTGATCGGCCACAGCAGCTTATAAAACCCGCGCGTTACCCGCAAAGAGCGTGTCACCGACCGGGGCAGGATCACGGTCTCAAAGCATTCCCAGACAATCAGCCCGATGAGAAACAATCCACAAAACGCCGCCAGCAAGCTTGAAATGAATGTCATGGTGTTAAAACGCCGAAATGTTCAGAAGGTTCCTAAAGAGGCAGAAGGCTTCTAAAGACGCGGCGCGGGCAGCGCAAACGCCGTGCGGTAAATCAGCCACAGCAAAGCGGCGCTCACTGCGGCGGCAAGAGCGG
>CAXUNT010000122.1:0-10606 GCA_964252595.1 uncultured Armatimonadales bacterium | reverse complement strand
CCGCTGCTGTGCGTCCCGCGCACCGGCGACTGCCCCGGAAAGATATAAGCGATTTTAGTCATGTTGTAAATGCACGAATGAGAGTTTGTGGGATTGAAATCCTACGAACACCTTCGCTTCCTTCACCGCTCATTGCCCCACCGTACTACGTTCGCGCCCCAGGTCAAGCCTGCGCCGAAGCCGACGAACACCAAGAGATGGCCGGGCTGGATGCGGCCCGCTTTGACGGCTTCATCTAATGCCAATGGGATAGACGCCGCCGATGTGTTGCCGCAGCGGTCTAAGTTAACAATGACTTTCTCGCGCGGCAGGTCCATTCTTTCCGCCGCCTTGTCAATGATGCGAATGTTGGCTTGGTGCGGGATCAGAAAATCAATGTCAGACGAGGTGAGGCCGGCCGCTTCAACCGCTTTCAGGGCAACTTCGCCCATAATGGTCACGGCAAATTTATAGACTTCCTTGCCGTTTTGGAAGATCGTACCGGGGCAGTCGCCGGTGCGCGGGACGCACAGCAGCGGGCCGCCGGAGCCGTCTGCGCCCAGCACGCCGCCGAGATAGCCGTTCGGCTCGGAAACTTCACCGACAATGACCGCCCCTGCGCCATCGCCGAACAAAACCGCCGTGCTGCGGTCGTCCCAATTGAGGATCGGCGAAAACGTCTCGGCTCCAATGACTAGGACATGGCGGTTAGCGCCGGACATGACCATTTGAGCGGCGACATGGAGCGCGTAAGCAAAACCGGAGCAGACCGCGCCGAGGTCAAACGCGGCGGCGTTTCTGGCCCCCAGTTTTGTCTGCACGACAGTCGCGGTCGAGGGAAACGAGCCGGGATAATCAGGAGTGCTGCTGGCAACGATGATTAAGTCGAGGTCGGCAGACGTCAGGTCAGCGGCAGTCAATGCGCTCCGGGCAGCTTCGGCGGCAAGGTCTGAGGTCAACACCCCCGGCTCGACGAAATGCCGAGCGCGGATACCGGTGCGGCTGGAAATCCATTCGTCGGACGTCTCCATTCGCGTCGCCAGATCGTCATTGGTGACGACTCGCGGCGGAACAAAGGAGCCGGTGCCGAGGATGCCGGCACGGCGCAGGCCAAAGGTCATGCCTTGCCCTCGAACGCCGGCAGGGCATCGCGGATGGCCTGCACATAGCCGCCTGCCGCCGCGTCCGCCGCCGCGCGGATACCACCAGCTATGGCTTTGGCGTCCGAGCGTCCGTGGCCGACCACCGAGACGCCATTCACGCCCAAAAGCGTTGCCCCGCCGAACTCGGAATAATGGATGCGCTGGGCTAGACGCCGGAAAATGGGGTTGAAAACGTCCTGAGAAGCGGCAAGCTGCGGCTCGGCATCCGTCATGCGGTGCAGCAGATCTAAGATCATCTCGGCCATGCCTTCGCCGCTTTTCACTAGGACATTGCCCCAAAAGCCGTCGCAAACCACTACGTCAACGGCGTGCTCAAACACATCTTTGCCCTCGACATTGCCGAAAAAGTTGAGCGGCGCAGACTTCAGAAGTTGAAAAGCTTCTTTCGCAAGTTCATTGCCCTTGCCCTCTTCAGAGCCGATGTTGAGCAGGCCGACTTTGGGATTTGGAACGCCGGTGACGCGCTCTGCATAGATCGCGCCGAGCAGGGCGAACTGGCGCAGATTGCGGACCGAACAATCTACGTTCGCCCCGGCGTCGAGCAGCAAGGCGCGGCCTTGAATAGTCGGAATGCCAGTCGCCAGCGCCGGACGCTCAATGCCGGGGATACGACCAATATCGAGAGTTGCAATCGCCATCGCCGCGCCGGTGCTGCCAGCGCTGAATGTTGCATCTGCCTCACCCGACTTGACCATCAGGCCGGAAACGACAAGGGATGATTCCCGCTTGCGGCGTGTGGCTTGGACAGGATGTTCGCCCATCTCAATCGCCTGCTCCGCCGGGCGAACCGTAACTGAAGCGGGAACATCACCCAGCGCAGTGAGAGTTTCACTGACGGTGACTTCGCTGCCGACTAAGACAATTTCCAGGTCGGGACGCTCCCGCGCGACGGTCAGCGCCCCTTTAACTGCTTCGGTGGGCGCGAAATCGCCGCCCATCGCGTCCACCGCGATTTTCAACGGCATAGTTTACTCTTCGGCAGTCACAGTTTCTTTAATGGCAATCATCTGTTTGCCGTTGTAAAAGCCACAGTCCGGGCAGGCATGATGGTCAAGCCGAAAATTTTGCTTCTGGCAACCGGGACAGTAGCCCTGCACCACTTCGGGCGGGGTCAATTTGTAATGGGTCCGGCGCTTGCGCGTCCGCTGGTTAGAATGGCGTCGTTTCGGCAGTGGCATATCTTAGGTTTCCTTAAATTATTTGTCTTCGGTCAGTAGTTTCCCGAGATCGCGAAAAGGCGAGTTTTCAATGATTTCGGCTTCCGGGTCCGCCGGCTCTTGAATCGGAATGCCGGGACAGGCTTCACGGCACAGCGGCTGAAGCGGTGCCGCCAGCAGAGCGGCCTGCCGGATGAGAACATCCAGACACAGGGTCTGGCCATCGAACACGCGGCCAATTTCTTCTTCGACCACCAGAATTTTCGGGTCGCGGTGTGCTGCGCTTTCGACCACTTCGATGTCGAATTCTTCCTCTAAATCCGCATGGATCGCCGCCCGCACCGGGTCCAGGCAGCGAGAGCATTCCATCTCAATCGTCGTGTCGAGCGGCCCGCGCACAAGCACCATGGTGCCGGTGTTAGTGACCGTGACTTTCCCCGTGACCGGCGCGACATATTCCACATCGTCGTCGGTGTACGGCTGCTCGTAAATGTCGTAGACCTGCCGCATCCCTGGAGTCCGCAGCAGTTCCGCTAGATCAAATCTTAACATGGTTAGTGGCCCTCACGCACTGGGCATTCTGAAACAGAAAAACAAGAGGCGGCGCAAGCCGCCCCTTATAGTACCACAAAATCCTGTAAAAACAAGTTCCGGGCGAAAGTCTCAGGATCAGCTTAAAGGATCAGCGTTAGCGGCGTGTCCCGGCAAGCTCCACTCCGCGCCCATTGCCATTGGCGGTGCCATGATGGCCGGCGGCGGGTTCGACGCGCCCGTCGAGCTTCATGCGCCCGCGCTGAATGGTGGCCATCAGCTCGCTGACCTGCTTTTCCAGGTCCGCCATGACCCCATGCGCGTACTGGTCCGCGCCGAGGCGCAGGGATGACGAATCATGTTCAGCGGCGGCGACAATCTCGCGAGCCTGCGCCGTGGCAAGCCGCACCAGCTCGCTCTGGCTGAGCATGGCTTCCGCCTGACTGGTCGCCTCGGTAACTTTCTTTTCCGACTGCTGATGCGCGTCCGCCAGCATTTTCTCCGCCCGAAGCCGGGCGTCTTCCACGGTCTTCTTCGCCAGCGTGTCCGCCGTCATGCTCATCCGGTTGACTTCCGCTTCGGTTTCGCGCAGATGCCGCTCGGCATTGATCCGAGCTTCTCGAATGATTTCGTCGGCTTCGACGGTCGCGTCTTCCAGCGTCTGCTCGGCGGTTTCGCGGGCACCATCCACGATTTTGTCGCTTTCGGCGGTGACCCGGCTGGCCTTTTTGACATCTTCCGGCAGCGACGCCCGGATCTTGTTCGTGATGTCGTGGTAATCTTCCGGGTGGAAGTTCCACGCCAATCCCATGACGGTCTTCTGCTCGTCAATCAGCCGTTCCAGTTCATTTAGAAGCTTGATTATATCCATGAATTATCCCCTACAGTAGTCAGTTTATTTGAGTAAGTTGTGTTGAAACTTAGTGTTCAGCGCCGCCTGCACGGGCGGCGGCACTAATCCCGTGATGTCGCCGCCGAGACGCGCGATTTCTTTGACGATGCTGGACGACAGATACGCATGTTCCGCCGCCGTCATCAAGAAAATTGTTTCCACGTTCGGCTCCAAGTGCCGGTTCAAGAGGGCCATTTGGAACTCGTACTCAAAGTCCGAGACCGCCCGCAGCCCCTTCACAATGACCTGAGCGCCGCTTTCCACAACAAACGACACCAGCAGCGCCGGCGGCAGCAGTTCCACTCGCACATTCGGCAAATCGGCGCAGCTTGATCGCAGCAGATCCGCCCGCTCCTCGGCGGTAAACAGCGGCGACTTGGACGAGTTCGCCGCCACCAGCACGATCAGCGTCTCAAACATCCCCGCCGCGCGGCTGATAATATCGAAATGCCCGCTCGTCACCGGATCAAAACTGCCAGGATACACTGCAATCATCTAACTAGTATCAATTCAGCGGGTCTCCCGCAATCGCTTCAGAACGTAGCAACAGATTAGTCATTGTGCCAGGCTCACTCTCAGGCAGGAACTTTGTTGGGCGAGGCTGCCAAGAATCGACAACAATGTCGTCCAGGCGCGTTGCAGGATTGGATTGCAGCTCGTGCAGCCGGGCAAGACCAGTGTTGACAAAGGCTTGATCCGTCATATCGCGCGGAGTACCGCCGATGATAGCTCCGAACCGGATCCCCTGCTGATGAAAAGCCTGTGCCAGCGGCGCAATGACGGGCCGCCAGTTTGTGCGCCAAGCGATGTCGCAGTGAAAGTAAACCAGTGGAGTACCGGTCTCACGCTTGAAAAGCCGGGCGAATTGCGCGTAATCCGCAATAACTTGATGCCAGTTCATGTTTCGATCCGAGTAGTCGGCGACAACCTCGATATCACCGACTTTCATGTCAGGAAAGTACTGCCGCATATGATTAACAGTGAGTGCGACCTGAGTAGCGAGCTTTGGAAGCGCGTAATGGCAGGGCCTCTGCCCAAGCTGTTTGTCCCAGGAGACTTCGTGGGCAAACCAGATCGGCTCATCCATTGACATATAGTCCAGCTTAAAACCATGTTTCACTAAGCGCTTGCCGACGATGTCAACTGTTGCCGCCGGCAGGTAGCCTTCCCCACCGCCGCAGCCTGGCTCGCGCTGGCACGCACCCATCTCGACACCAATTGCTATATGCCGACGTCGGAGGTCGTTGAAAACAGTCACTAGCTGCTCATCGGTGGAAGAAAGCAGGAACTGTGTCGAGACCGAAAAAACTTGGACATTGGCAGCGCTTCGCTTCCATGGCGCATCAGGCTTGAAGAAGTCCATGTAGGCAAGCGGATCAGGACGGTGCATATCTCGCCCTGTGATAGTATCAATCGCTCCAAACCATATCTGCGGACGAGCGTTCGCTGAGGTATCTCCTCGGACTTCTCGCTGACAGGACGCGAGAGGAACGAAGAGGCAGGTTGCAATGCAGAATATACGCAGCAATGTATTCATAGGGTTAGCCTGTATCGGATTTAGAGCCATTGCCTGTTACTCCCAATAGCGCTCTTTGACAGCAAAGATTAAGTCCGCGATGAGGCCAAGCCCAGCGATACTGCCAAACGCAGAGACATCAGTTCCAACAATCTGCAACAAAAATGCTTTCTGCCGAACAGTTAAATGGTCAATATCAAAGTGCAGCGGGTCTTCATGGTGGTCCAAATAACCATGATCCAGGAAGTCGTACCAATGGTCGGCGTCTGAGACGACAATCTCCGGTACGCCAGAAGCCGCTATTAAATCAGCGTACTCTTTGCGCCACTTCGTCCACACCGCCGCGTCTTGAAGGTACTTCTTCCCGTCACGTTTGTAGCCCATAGCTTAACTCGCGGAAACGCCTTGCACGCTCTTGTAGCGGCTTTTGACCATCGCTTTCAAGGCGGCGTGTTCGGGCAGGAGCAGCTTTGGGTCCTCCGCTAAGACGGCGAAGGCTTCTTCGCGGGCTTCTTTCAGCACCGGCACATCCCGGACAACGTCTACAAACGGCAATACTTGTAAACCCGATTGGCGTGTTCCGTAGAAGTCACCGGGGCCGCGCAGCTTTAGGTCTTCCTCGGCGATGAGAAAACCATCGGTGGTCTGGGCCATTGTCGTGAGACGGGACGCGCCGTCTTCGGTCTTGGGGTCGCCGATCAGCAGACAGTAGGACTGGGTATCGCCGCGCCCGACCCGGCCCCGCAGTTGATGCAACTGGGCCATGCCGAAACGGTCGGCGTCTTCAATGACAATAACCGACGCATTCGGAACGTCTACGCCGACTTCAATGACCGTAGTGGCGACCAGAAGCTGCAATTCACGGTCGCGGAACCGGGTCATCGTTTCTTCTTTTTCGTTGGCCTTCATCTGCCCGTGCAGCAGGCCGACTTTGTAGTCGGTGAAAACGTGCGCCTGCAAATGAGCGGCCAGCTCGGTCGCGGCGCGTGCCTGGAGCTTTTCGTTTTCTTCAATCAGGCTGCAAATGACATACGCTTGGCGGCCCTCGCGGAGCATCTTCCGCAGTGTCTCATACACTAATGCCCGCTCGTGGCTGCGCTTCCAGTGGGTCTTGATCGGCTTGCGGCCCGGCGGCATCTGGTCAATGATGGAGACTTCCAAATCGCCATAAACAGTCAGCGTCAAGGTGCGCGGGATCGGCGTCGCGGTCATCACCAGAACGTCCGGCGCAGTGCCCTTGCTCTTCAAAGCCGCCCGCTGCATGACGCCGAAGCGGTGCTGCTCGTCTACGACCCCTAGCCCTAAGTTGTGAAATGCCACGTCGTTCTGGATCAGCGCGTGCGTGCCGACGGCGATGTGGGTCTCGCCCGACGCCACCGACGCCAGCGCGGCACGTTTCTCTTTCGCGGGCAGACTGCCGGATAAAAGCGTGACTTGGACGCCCAAGCTCTCCATCGTGCGGCGTATCCCAAGATAATGCTGCTCAGCCAAAATCTCGGTCGGAGCCATCAGCGCGGCCTGATACCCATTGCGAACCGCGACAAGGAGCGCGGCCATCGCAATCACCGTTTTGCCCGCGCCGACATCGCCCTGCACAAGACGGTTCATTGCACGCGGCGAGGCCATGTCTTTTGCGACTTCACCGATGACCCGCGCCTGCGCCCCTGTCAGCGGGTACGGCAGGACGGACTTCAGTTCTTCCACCGGAGCATCAACTTCAGCAAAGCTGGTGCCGATGGCTTTCTCGGACTGGCGCTTGCGAACGGCCAGCAGCAGTTGCAGGCCGAAGAACTCGTCAAACACAAAGCGCCGCTGGGCCAGCAGTCGTGCGTCCTCCGTATCGGGAAAATGGATCTGCTGAAAGCTCTCAGCCAGCGGCGGCAGCCCCCGACGTTCCTGCAAGCGCTCCGGCAGGGTTTCCTCGACTAAGTCACCGTACTGCTCTAAAGCCGTATAAACGGCCCGGCGAACTCGGCCCTGCAACAGCCCGGCACTGAGAGCATAGACGGGGACAATCCGCCCCGACGACAGCACATCGCGGTCTTCTTCCGGCGCTTCCCATTCCACATCGGTCAGGTCCAAGCCGCCCCGGCCCGAACGCGACGCTTTGCCGTAAGCGACCACTGTTTTCCCCTGCAATTTATCAAACTGCTTTTTCAGAAACCATTGGTTGAAGAACACCAAAAACGCGATGCCCGTGCGGTCGTCAATCGCGATCTTGGTCAGCGTCACGCGCGTTCGGGTCGGGATGTTCTCAACTCCGATCACTTTGCCACTGATTGTCACCGATTCGCCGTGCTTGATGTCGCAGATCGGCTTGAAGTGTGTCCGGTCCTCGTAGCGGCGCGGGTAGTGCTTCAAGAGGTCACCGACCGTAAAGATGTTCAGGCCCTTGCCGAGCGCCACCGCAAACGGTTCGCTGACGCCGGGCAGGCAGACGGTGAGGTCGGACAGCGACCGCTCCGCACCGGCATCTTCGACGGCTTCATTTTCTTTCTCTTCCAGCACGGCAGCGGTCGGCATAGGCTTGAACGCGGACTTCGGGCAAAACGGCATATCTAGTGCGGCAGGCGATTTAGGAAACATTATACGGGGTATTGACCCCAAAGTCAAGCAAAGAAAGAGGCAGGTTCCTTGCCCGGAAACCTGCCTGAAGCGGGAGAAAGCCGCGAAATTCGCACCTTATTTCGTGTCCCGGCGCGGCGTCACGACAACGTAGCGGTTCGGCTCGTCGCCTTCGGAGTATGTCTCGACATCGGGATGGTCCACCAAAGCCGTGTGGATCAAACGCCGCTCCATCGGGTTAAGAGTATCGGTTACGGCTTCCTGCCCGCTTTTGCCGACTTCCGCCGCCAGCTCATGGGCAAAGTCCGCCAGTTTCCGGGCGCGGCGGGCGCGGTAGCCGTCGCTGTCCAGCGTCACACGAATTCGGTTCGGCTGACCTTTGTTGGTCATCAGCATCAGCAGATACTGGAACGCATCCAAAGTCTGCCCATGCTGGCCGACCAGCAGCGGCGCGTCGGGGCCGGACACGGCGAACGTGATGGTGTCCCCGTGCCGCGACTCTTCGGCAGCCTCAGCCTCGAACCCAGCCAGCGACAGCAGGGTCTTCAAATGCGTCAGCGCCTGGGCGCTGAGTGCATCCACATAAGCCTCAGCCACATCAGCCTCAGCGGTATTCAGTTCAGCAGTGTTAGGTTCGGCCAAAGCGGCTCCGGTTCTTTCAGCGGTCATCATCAATTCAAGACACGTCGAACGGGCACGAGTTCCGTTCTCTCCTGCAACACTTGTTTACCTATCCCTGCACGGCTTCAACGGCGCTTCTTTTTGGAATGCACCTTTGGCGGTGCCAAAACGCCTTTGGCAGTAGGCGCGGCACCGTTCGTATACGCCTTGCTGCCGTTCGAGGTGTTCTCCGAAAGCGAACCGGCTGGTACGCGTTGGCTGCCATTTCCACTTCCATTCGTCGTGCCGCCGTTCAGCAGGATCGTAGATCCACCGCTGGAACCACTGCCCCCAATGCGCGGGCCGCTGCCTGGAGGAGCATCCCCGGCCCGTTTCCGCATATAATACTTCTGCTGGGCCGTAGAAAGAATGTTAAAGGTCAAATAGTACAGCACGAATGCCGATGGATAATGGGCATTTGCGAAGAAGTACGTGGTCATAAAAGGCGCCATGACCGACATCATCTTCTGCGTTTCCGCCTGCTGCGGGTCCAGCGACGGCGTAATGGTCATCCGCTGGGTGACGTACATCGAGCCGGCGTACAGCAGCAGCAGCGGCCAGTCCTGCTGGCCCAAGTTCAGGCCGATGTAAGCCGGGAACAAATGCGATAACGGGCTGCCGATCCACAAAAATGTCCCATGCGTGAAGTGGTACTGGTACACGGAGATCATCTGAACCATCAAGATCCAGAACGGGATCTGCATCAAGCTTGGCAGACAGCCGCCGAACATATTGACGCCGTGCTCTTTGTACAGCTCCATCGTTTTCTGCTGAAGCAGCGGCTTGTCGTTTTTGTGCTTGGCTTGCAGCTCCTGCAAGTAGGGCTGAAGCTTCTGCATTTCCTTCATCGAGCGGTACTGTTTGTTGGAAAGCGGCGTCAGGGCAAGCTTCACCAGCAGAGAAATCAGCAGAATTGCCAGCGCGTAGGACCACGATCTTTTGCCGGTCAGCGAGACCATGAAGTCAATGACATGGTATAGCCCCGCACGCAGGATATGGATCGGCGTACTTTGCGGTGTGATGGTCTTGTTGAACTCGTCCAGCGCCAGCCCGACACGCTGGACGTCCTGCGGGGCAGTTGGATCGCTGGGAAACGTGTTTCGCAGGGCTTGCAGGGACTGGATCGCAGCGTTTTTGTCCCGTAAGTAATGTTCCTCTAAAAACGCCTGCTGATGCAGAGCCTGCCGGGCAAACTCCGTGTGACCGTATTCACGGCTTTTGACGACCTGCTGATACTGAGACACAGCCTGGGACGCGCGGAGAGTCTCTGTTCTGTCGTCGTGCGCGGCGGCAGCCGACGTGGCTTCGGCCTGCAATCGCTGGGCGACGCCGTAGGCCGGCGGCACGTCGGCGGGCAACTGCGCGAAGGCCGATGCGCCAAAGGACAGCAGGGCAAAAACAAACGCCGCGCGGAGCGTGTGTCGGGCGGCGAAAAAACTCTTCATCCAGACTCCCAAAACTATCAGCGAAACTGCTTAAACTTAACGAACCGGATCATATCCGCCCGGATGGAACGGATGGCAGCGGCAGAGCCGCCAAAGGGCCATCCCGCTCCCGCGCACCGGCCCGTGTTTCAGAATAGCCTGAACGGCGTACTCCGAGCAGGTCGGAGCAAACCGGCACAGCGGCGGGGTCCAGGGCGAGACATACCGCTGATACATACGCACCAGAAACACCAAAACGTGCCGCATTCCAGGATTAACTTCTTACAGCAGGCCACCCTGCTTGGCGAGGCTTGTCAGCTCCGCCGTGAGCTGGGCAAAATCCGCATTGGGCGCGTCTGTCCGCGCCACGACCAAAGCATCATAAGGGCGCACCACCGACGGCAGCAGGCAAAGCCGGCTGATCTCGCGCAGACGCCGCTTCAGCCGGTTCCGGTCATGGGCGCGTTTGGCGATTTTCTTTGAAATCACAAAACCGAGGCGCGGCGTCTGCGGCTCGCGCGGCGTCCGAAACCGAACATACAGCACAAGCGCTGGTGACGCCCAAGAAAGACGCCGCTTGTAAATCGCCTGGAAGTCCCGGCTGCGTTTCAGCCGGGACACGCGCGGCAGCATAAATTGTCCTCAAAGGCGCGTGGGACTGAAGTCCTGCGCTGTATGCCTGCGGCATTACTTCGTATGGGGCGAAGCGCCAAGTAACC
>CAXUNT010000121.1:7852-10839 GCA_964252595.1 uncultured Armatimonadales bacterium | reverse complement strand
CGGCACTGACGCTCGGCGTCCTCGCACAGCGCCAGCAGGCGCTCGCGCTCGTCCAGCACCCATTCATCATAGAAGCCCGGCAGCAGCTCGCCTTGATGCAGGGCCACCGCTTGGGCCAGCGCGTCCCGCTTCCGGGCCGGGTCGGGGGTGCGGGCGGCATCCCGCAGCAGGCTCTCGAACTGGGAGGCATCGGAGACAAGGGAGTCGGGGTACAGCCGGAGGGAGTTTTTCTCCGCGACAAAGATGGAGCCGGCATGGCTTGCGGGCGGCTCCATCTGGCGGCGCAGCGACGCCAGCGCGACCCGCAGGTTGAGGCGTCCGGCGGCCTCGTCGGCGTCGGGCCAGAGCAGCCCGGCCAGCTCTTCGCGGGCATGGGTGCGCTGAGGGAACAGCGCGAGGCGTGCCAAAAGCGCGGCGACCCGCGAGGTCGCGAACCGTGTCAGAACAAGGTCGCCCTGCTTGGCTTCAAGGGTGCCGAGCAGGCGGATATGCCAGGGAGCGTCCATTGCTGCGTGTTCCACTTCTGCCAGCGTGCTATCACAGTATCGGTGCGAGGTGCCAAAAACTTTTCTGTTATTTCTTCGTTTATTTTGCGTTTCCCTGCTAAATGGCCGAATTTCACACGAAAATTTAACGTTCATTTAACGGTCGCTCTGTAGAATGAAAGCGTATCCGGTAGTTCCGACGGATAATTCCGCACGAAAGATAGGAAATCCAGCCATGATGCACGCTTCTCAAGCTTCTTTTAGAACGACCCATCGCACTTCTCGTTCCCTCCGCAGCGCTGCCAGCCTCGGCCTCGGTCTGCTTTCACTGCTGAGTTTGTCCGCCGGACACGCCTACGCCGCCCCCATCACTTGGAACGGCCCCACCGGAACCGACTGGTTCGCTACGCAGCCCGGCACAAACACCACCTACTGGAGCAATGGCTCTGTGCCCGGCGCAACTGATGACGCTCAAAACAACACGACGGCCGCCATGACGCTCGGCCAAAGCACGACCATCAACTCCTTCTTCAGCAACGGCGCGTTCACCCTGCAAGGCGGCGGCACGTTCTCCGGCAGCCAGGCAAATGCCGCCAGCACGATCACCGTCAACAATGTCTTCACCGACAACAACGGTGCAATCAACAACTTTACAATCAACCAGGGAACCGGCGGCTCGCTCGTGTTCACCACCAGCGGCGGCAACTCCCTAAACGGCGACATCGTGAATGCCGGTGTTGATATGTCCGCGTCCAGCGCCTTTGTGCATCTGTTCGGGACCAACACGTTTAATGGAAACATCAACTTAGGCGCAGGCGGCAGCAACGGCATCCACCTGGACAACAACACGACTTCCTTTGTCATCGGCCAGAAGGGCAGCCTGACCGGCTTTGGCGGTGTCGCCGAGTACAACGCCGGCTCCGTGTTCAACAACGCCGGCACGGTCAACGCGAACTCCGCCGGGAACACGTTGGCTCTTACGACCAGCAATTTCAATAACACCGGCACGGCCGAGGCAACAAACGGCGGCACCTTGCAGCTTAACAATACCCTTACCAACACCGGCACTTTCAGCGCGGCAGGAACGGGCAGCGTCGTTTCCATCGCCGGTTCGCTGACCGGCAGCGGCAGCAACTTGTTCACGGCGTCAAACGGCGGCCAGATCCAGATCAATGGGGCTTCTTTGCTCGGCACCATCAACACGGACCCGAACACGGCGCTCGTGTTCAGCACCAGCGCCGCCAACCACCTTGTCAACACGACGGTGAACGGCAACTTGGACCTTGCAACCAACAGCAACGCCTACGCATACCTGTTCGGCACGGACACGGTGAACGGCAATATCAGCTTGGGTGCCGGCGGCAGCAACGGCATCCACCTGGACAACAACACAACCACGTTCGTCCTTAACGGCACCTTGATTGGCTTTGGCGGTGTCGCCGAGTACAATGCCGGCTCTACTTTCACCAACAACGGGACTGTCAACGCAAACTCCTCTGGGAACACGCTGGCTCTTACGACCAGCAACTTTAACAACACCGGTACGGCCGAGGCAACAAACGGGGCAACGCTGAGCTTAAACAACACCATCACCAACACCGGCACGCTGGCGGCTCACAGCGGCGGCATTCTTGACATCAGCGGCACACTCAACTCCAACACCGGCAACCTGCTCGACGGCACCGGCGGCACGCTGAATGTGATGGGTGCCAGCCTGCTGGGAACCGTCAACCTGGCGTCCGGCTCGTCGCTCGTGTTCAACACCAGCGGCGCGAACAACCTGTCCAATACCACGGTGAACGGCAACTTGGACCTGACAAGTGGCGGCACGGGTTTTGTGCATCTGTACGGCGCAGACACGGTGAACGGCAACATCAGCTTGGGCGCCGGCGGCAGCAACGGCATCCATCTCGACAACAATACGAGCAGCCTTGTCCTCAACGGCAGCTTGGTTGGCTTCGGCAACGTCGCTGAGTACAACAGCGGCTCGGTGTTTACGAACAACGGGACTGTCAATGCGAACTCCGCCGCCGCGCCGCTGACGATCAACAACAGCAATTTCATTAACACTGGTACGGCCGAGGCAACAAACGGGGCGACGCTGAGCTTAAACAACAGCATTACCAACAGCGCCGCCATCAATGCAGCCGGTGCAGGCAGCGTCGTTTCCGTCGCCGGGACACTGACAAGCAGTGGGAATAACCTGATCACGGCGTCAAACGGCGGCCAGGTACAGGTGAACGGGGCGTCGCTGCTGGGAACGATCAACACGGACCCGAACACGGCGCTCGTGTTTACCACGAGCGCTGCGAACAACCTGTCCAATACCACGGTGAACGGCAACTTGGACTTGGCGACCAACAGCAACGCCTTCGTGCATCTGTTCGGCGCAGACACCGTGAATGGGAACATCAGCTTGGGCGCAGGCGGCAGCAACGGCATTCATCTGGACAACAACAGCACGACGTTTAACTTGGGCAGCGCCGGCAGCCTGACCGGCTT
>CAXUNT010000121.1:0-7752 GCA_964252595.1 uncultured Armatimonadales bacterium | reverse complement strand
AACTTGGGCAGCGCCGGCAGCCTGACCGGCTTCGGAGACGTTTCGGAATACAACGCCGGCTCCGTGTTCACGAACAACGGCACCGTCAATGCCAGCGGCGGGACACTGAACATTAACACGTCGAACTTCGCCAACACCGGCACGACGACCGTGCAGAACGGCGCGACGCTGAATGTCAACGGCGGCAATACCGACAGCGGGAACATCCTGGTCAAGCAGGGCGGCACGGCAACGTTCGCGCAGGGCGTGACCCAGACGGCCGGGCTGACGCAGGTGGATGGAACGCTCAACTCGCCGCTGACCCTCACCGGCGGGACATTGACCGGTACGGGAACAGTCGTCGGGGATGTCGCCAACAATGGCGGAACCGTCAGCGCCGGCAATGCCGCGTCGCCGTTCGGGACGCTGGCCGTCTCCGGCGCGTTCAGCCAGGGAACCGCCGGCGTGTTTGACGTGGGCTTCAGCAGCACGCAAAACAATCTGCTGAAGGCAAGCGGCGCGGTCACGACCGGCGGCCTGCTGGATGTCAGCTACCTCAGCGCCGTCCCTTACACCGGCTCCGGGCCGTTCACGTTTCTGAACTATGGCAGCCTGACTTCGTCCATCACCAGCACGGGGCCGACCCAGTACTTCTCCAATGAAACCTTTGACGCCATGGGCAACGGCCTTATCGCCGGCTCCAACGGCTTCACCTACGAACTGCTGAACAACACGGGCGTGGACGGCTTGCAGCTTGAAGTTCTAACCAACGGCGCTCCGACCCCTGCCGTTCCCGAAGCGTCCACGACCGTTTCCCTGGGCCTGCTGCTGCTTCTGGGCGGCGGCGGACTCGTCATCGCCAAGCGCCGCCGGGAGGCGGCGTCTCCCATCGCAACATCTCAAATCGCGGCGTCGTAACACAGCAAACGGCGCAGAAGGGCATTTTGCCATGCCGGCCTTACCTCACACTGTTCTGACGGCGCCAGAGCGCCGGCTGCTGACGCTGCTGGCGCCGGGGCGGACTTCGACCGAAGCCGCCTCGGCGCTGGGGCTGACGCCTGCCGAGGCCGAGGCTTTGCTTGCAAGCCTGCTGCGTCGCCACGGGGTTTCGTCCCCGCATCAATTGTTCGTGCGTGCCTTAGTCTACCGCTGGATTTAACCTGTGTTTCCACATACAACGGCCTGGTGCATTCGCGCCAGGCCGTCTTTTTGTGCCTCAGCCCCGCGCCTCCGCGACTGCCTGCTCGTCCGTCAGGACTGCCCCATCCGCCCACTGCGCGGCATAGTCCGCATCGCCGAGCGCGGCCCGGACTTCGGCTCGGTGCCGGTCCCGGTCGGCGGCATCGCGGGAAGACAAGCCCGCGCCGATGCGCCGCCGGATGGCCTCGGATGCCCCTTGCAGCCGGGCCGCCCGCGCCGGATCACCTCCCTCCGCATGCAGGCAGGCGGCGTGGGCGAGCAGGGCATGAAGGGCGTGTTTGTCTTGCAGCTTCATGCACAAAGCGAGCGCCCGCGCGGCCGTTGCGGCGGACTGAGGCAAATCGCCTTCTTCCTTGGCGATAGCCGCAAGGTTTGCCAATGTCCAGAGCTGCCCTTCATCATCATTGAGTTCTGTCCACAGCGCAAAGCTTTCTTCGTGCAGGCGGCGGGCCAGCGGATAATCTTTGAGGTGCTGGGCGGTGACCCCCTGGCATTGCAGGGTGAACGCCGGGCCGCGCAGGCTGTCCGTCTCGCGCCAGCGGATCAGCGCTTCCGCTTGCAGCGCCTGCGCTTGGGCGTAGTCTTCGCGGGCCGTCGCGACCATGCCTAAATTGCAGAGACACGCCGCAATGGCCGTCTTCCATTCCAGCCCGCGCATGATTGTTAGCGCTTCGGTATAAAAGGCTTCGGCGGCTGGATAATCGCCCTGCACATATGCCAGATTGCCGGCGCCGTTTGCGGTGCGGGCACGGAACTCTGGATTGCCGCCGGGCCGGGCCAGCGCCCGGCGCATCCATTCTCCGGCAGACTGGTGGTAACCCCGAACCGACCAAAACCGCCACAGCCCGGCGCACAGCATAAAAGCGCCGTCGGTGTCTTCTTCCGACCCCGTCGCCGCCGTCAGCCGGAACGTGAGTGCGAGGCGCAGGTTATCGTGGTCGGTCTCCATCCGGTCCAGCCACAGGGCCTGGTCGGGCCGGGTGAGCTGCTGCTCTGCGTCCCGCGCCACTGTGCCGTACCAATCCGCATGGCACCGGGCCAGCGCAGCCGTTTCTTCCGGCGCAAGCTGCTCGGCAGCGAACTCGCGCAGGGTTTCCAGCAGCCGAAAGCGCATTTCGCCAGCTTGGTCGTCAATGATGACCAGGGAGCGCTCCCGAAGCTGGGTCAGATATTCCAGCGCCTGCGGCTCTCCGCAGACGGCTTCCGCCGCTTCGGCGGTCCAGCCGCCGCGAAAAACCGACAGCCGCGAAAAAAAAAGCTGCAACGGCAGGGGCAGCAGGTCAAAGCTCCACGCCAGCGCGGCCCAGAGCGACCGATGCCGCCCGCCTTTGTCCCCGCGCCGGCTGGTCAGCAGCTCAAAGCGCTTTTCTAAGTTCTTTTGCAGACGGTCGTTGATCTGCGCCGGGGTCAGGGCCGCGACCCGCGCCGCCGCAAGCTCCAGGGCCAGCGGAATGCCTTCCAGAGTCCGGCAAAGCGCCGTCACGGCCCCGGCATTGTGCGCGGTGATCTGAAAATCGGGACGACCGGCCTGCGCCCGGTCGGTGAACAACTGAACACTGGGATTGCGGGCCGCTTGGTCGGCATTTTCGCCTTCCGGCGGCAGGGGCAGGGGCGGCACGGGGAACTCCCATTCGCCGGGCAGGGCCAAACGCCGGCGGGAAGTCGCAAGGCAGGTCAAAGACGGCACGCGGCCCAGCAAAGAAAACAGCAGCGGTGCTCCGCGCTCGGCCAGATGCTCAAAGTTGTCCAGCACCAGCAGGCTGGGCGGCAGCGGCAGAAGATGGGAAGCGATCTGGTCCAGAATGGGTTCCGACGCCGAGCGCGGCAGCGACAAGGACTGCGCGACGGCATCGGGAATGGCGGCAGCGTCCGCCAAGTCGGCCAGCGCGACAAAGCAAACCGGGCCGGGAAAGCACACCGCCGCCTGCCGGGCCGCTTCAAGCGCCAAGCGAGTCTTGCCGCTGCCGCCCGGTCCCGACAGCGTGACCAGCCGTGTCTGCGGGTCCGCCAGCCGCCGGACAATCGCCGCCGTTTCGGCTTCGCGCCCGAAAAACCGTGTCCATTGCAGGGGAAAGTTCAGCAGGACAGGGGAAGCCGCGGGCGCGGCGGGAAAAATCGCGGCGATTTGGCCGGTTCCCACTGAGACTGCTTGCGGGAGAGCGTCCCGCTGCTGCTGAACGTCTTCGCAGAGCGCGTTCAGCCGCTCCCGCTCTTCGACCACCCAATCATCGTAGAAGCCGGGCAGCAGCTCGCCGGCGAAGAAAGCCGCGGCTTCGTCCAGCGCCCGGCGCTTGTCGGCGGGAGACGAAGCGCGGGCGGCCTCTTTGACGGCGGCTTCGAACTTTTGCACGTCGCACCCAAACGCCGCCGGGCGCAGGCGCAGGACGCTGCGATCCGCCGTGAGAACGCTGCCGGGAGGAACATCGGGCGGCTCCATTTGCCGGCGCAGGGACGAAAGCGCGACCCGCAGATTGAGCCGCCCGGCGGCTAGGTCGCTGTCGGGCCATAGCAGATCAATCAGCTCTTCGCGGGGATGATCACGGTGGGGGAACAGCGCGAGCCGGGCTAGCAGCGCGGCGACCCGTGACGAGGCGAAGCGCGTGATGACCTGCTCGCCGCGCCGGGCGCGAAGCTTGCCGAGAAACTGAAACTCCCACGGTGCGTTCATGCGGCATCCTTCCTGCTTTTTCGCCTTTCGCGTAGTATTCAGCAGTCAAGCGGCAAAATCCCTCCGTAATTGTACCAGATTTTTTTCTTGTCGCCCTTTATTTTTCCGCCGTGCCTGCCGAGAATACAAGTATAACTATCAGTCTTTTGAAGGAGAACGTTCTTGATCATCGCTCATGCTCCCATTCTTGCCCAGGCCGCCAAGACAAAACCTGCCACTGTGAATGCTTCCCTCGCTGTCCGCGTCAGCACGCTCGGTGTCGGCATCGAAGGCAGCGCTTTGGTTGCGCCGACTGTCGCCCTGCGGCTCGGCTACAGCGGCTACTCGTACAGCCACTCCCAGACATCGCAGGACGTCATGTACGACGGCAAGCTGAAACTGAGCAGCGTTTCCGCGCTGGCCGATGTGTACCCGTCGCCGTCCGGCACGTTCCACGTCACCGCCGGCCTCGTGTTTAATTCCAACACGATCACCGCCCACGGCAAGCCAAGCTCCACGAACGGGACGCAGACGTACACGCTGAACGGCATGACGTTCAACGCGTCCGATGTCGGCTCGCTCGATGGCCGGGCGTCGTTCTCGAAGACCGCCCCGTATTTAGGGATCGGCTTCGGCAAGCCCGCCGACGCGTCGCCCGTGCAGTTTTTGTTCGATGTCGGCGTCGTCTTCCAGGGCAAGCCGCACTTGTCCCTGGCGCGAAACGGCGGCATTCAGATCACAAACCCCACCTTGAACGACCAGATCAACGCCGCGATCAACGCCCAGCGCGACAAGTCTCAGTCCGACCTCAACAAGTTCCAGTACTACCCCGTCGTCTCAGTCGGCCTCGCGTACCATTTTTAGAAACAAAAACGCCCCGCGCAGCCTGCGCGGGGCTTCCTAACTTGAATTAATCTTCCACGACTTCCCGAATACGGCGCTCCAGAATATCCAAATCCAGGCCGCCTTCGTCGCGGGTGATGCGCCGGACGGTGGCACTGACGCTGCCTAAATCTTGCAGCAGATCGCGCAGGATTTCCTGCTGCTGCCGTGACTGCGTGATTTCTTTCGGCTCCTGCACCAAGTCCCGCACCAGCGACTCTTCCGAGCGCGACGCGACTACCGGATCGGTCTGCCCCTGGACATGGACAAACGTCCGCCGCCCCGGTCCCCGGTCCTGCTCAATCGGCAGCACCGCTGTGACCTGATCCGACCGCACATACTTCCCAAACCCCAAATGCACCAGCATGGACGACTGTATACGCATAATTTTCTCCGTTGTTCTTTGTTAATTTCCGTTGTCTGCTACTATCAAGAACAACAAATAAAGATTAACGGTTCCCAGAAAGCGTCATGCGGTTGGGGCGGAAACAGCGTTTTCTTCAAACAATTTTTCCACGTCCGCCGCTGTTCGCACTGCCTTTGCCAGCTCTCGGATGACTGCATCCTGCAAGTCCAAGCGCCGAATGTCGGTGTCGTTCTCGACGATGATGGACTCAATGCGCCCAAACTTTGCACCGTGCTTTTCGGCGTAACAGGCCAGGCCCGCTAATTTCTCGGCGGCATCCCCCAAATTTGGATTGTGCGGATCAACAATGTCCACGACCAGTCCCTGCGGCGCCTCACGGACAACCAGGAAATCTATGTAAACGGGTTTTGTTTTCGCACCGAACGTATAAGGGAGGGTCAATGCCCAGGGCTTGCGCGGGACAACGCGGAGCCAGCCGTGCGGCTGCCGCTTTAACTCATCCAGCAAAACCCGCGTTTCCCAGCCGTTGAACTTGGCCTGAAATTCTCCTTGTTTGTCTCGGTACAAGTGCTGCTGCCACAGGGTTCCTTCTTTTTTTGCTTCGATGATGTCCGGGTAAACGCAGTGGGTTTCTTCCGGTTCTCCGGCGAGGCCCTGGATGTCGTCGTAGGCTTGACGCTTCTTTTCCGGCAGTCCCCGGATTTGCTCCGCATGTATAGTCATCCAGGTTCGGGACTGCGCTTTTGCGGCTTTATCCAAATCACGCTTCAGATCGGGAGATGCCAGGGCGACGAACTCTAGTTTTGCCCGCCGCGGGTCCGCGCCGCCGGTCAGAACGCGCTGGGTGCGCCATTCCCGGTGCAGGCCCTCGCCGATTTTGCGTCCGGCGGTCTCAAACAAGTCTTCAATGTTTTCCGGGGAAACGGAAATCTGCTGGTCCTGCATTTTGCCGGCTGTGTCTTCGCCGTAAAGATAAGACACACGGCGGATGTCCAGCGTGTCCCGCTCGGTGACGATGGCCTGGAAGTCCGGCGTGTGTTGCAGGCGATGAAACGCCGTGTCAATGACGCCCAGCATCAACTCTTTTGCCGTGTCGGGGGCGCTGGGGCGCAGTTTGTCCATCGACAGGCGCAGGGCCAGCTTCATCAGGCGCTTGGTTTCGTTGGCGGAAGGCGCACGCGGGACTGTGTAGGAGGGCAGGGCGGCCAGCGCGGCAAACGCCGCTTCAGTGCCGTGGGCGCGAGAAAGGCTGGCCACCGGCTCGGTGCGGATTTCGGTCGCCGGGGCAAGCTCCGAGTCTTGGTCGGTCAGCTTTTTGACGACTTCGCTCAGGCCGCCGGTGTCGTAGTGCGGCAGGTACAGGGCGACCGTGTTGAGGAACTCGTCGCCGTCAATGCGCCGGGCCAGCGGGGTCCGCACCATGCGTCCGACAAGCTGGGCGATGTGCGTGGCATCGGCGGCGGACCGGAACGACATCATCACCTCGGCGCGGGGGCAGTCCCAGCCGGTCGTGAGACTGGTCTTGAAAAAGACAACCTGCGCGTCTCCATCGGCGGCGATCTCCGACGGCGGCAGGTGCCGGATGCGCCGCCCGGCGATGTCGATTTCCGTTCGGTCCTGGAACGCATGGGCAAAGGCGCGTTCGGGCATCGGGCCGGCTTCGGCTTCAATGCACGAGATCGCCTGCGCCAGATCCGTTTGCGAAAGCGCGGCCTGCGCGGTGCCGCCGGCGTCGGCAACCTGCACGGCGAGCAAGGGGCGGACGGCCTGTTCGCGGTCTTCCTGCGTTTGCTGGTACGCCGCCCAGTGGCCGGCATACTCGCGCCAGGACAGCACGGCGGCCCGCAGCAGCGTCATGTCCGACGGCTGCTTTTCGGTGGGATGCACGAACTGAATGGCTTCTTTGATCAGCCCGGACTCGCGCACGGCCGATGGCTCCACGCAGACGGGCCGCAGGGTGCGGGTCTTGCCGCCGCTTTTTTGGGCGTCTTGCAGCAGGTCGGTGAACCGCTTGGGGGTGGCCGAGATGCCGACAATCAAGGGGATCGGCGAAATGCCGTCGTCGGGCGACCCGACAATCAGCTTTTGAATAATGGAATTGGCTTCGTTAATGACCGACTTGGATTGGGCCATGCCCCGGTGGGCCTCATCAATAACAACATAAAAGCGGCTGGGATGGGCCTGGGCCGTGTTTTCAATAGTCTCCCAAAATGACCACTGCCGCAGATCGCCGGTTTTCACAAAGCCGGCATTTTTCCCCAGCTTCTGCGTGTTCAGAAAATACACCTGTCCGCCGTCAAACCGCTCCTGGTCAAACTCGGCGTCCAGCACCGTCAGCGTCCCGGACGACAGCACGGTTGAGAACGCCAGCATTTTGTCGCGGGTCTGCAAATTCAGTTCCGGCTGGTCGGTGATCCACAAAAACACGGCGTCCGGCTGCGGCCCGGCCGTGTCGTCGCCTTCCAGCAGCCGCTCCATGCTTTCCAGGAGCATGACGGTTTTGCCGGACCCGGTGGGCGACGACAGCGAGACGGCCTGCCGCTTGCCGCGCCTCGCTTCTCCCGCCGCCGACCGCAGTTCGTCCACAAACTCCGTCACGGCTTCCTGCTGAAACTCTCTCAGCTCAATGTTCATGCGTTCTCTTTCTTGCTCCCCTCTCCCGTTGCGGGGGAGGGGC
>CAXUNT010000120.1:3082-10973 GCA_964252595.1 uncultured Armatimonadales bacterium | reverse complement strand
GAGTAAACTCCTGCGCTGTATGCCTGCGGCATTACTTCGTATGGGGCGAAGCGCCTAGTGTCCACCTTCGTGGACAAAGAACGGACAGTCACAAGCGTCCTCATTTGTACCCGCGAAGGCGGTTACTTGGCGCTTCGCCCCATACGAAGTAATGCCGCAGGCATACAGCGCAGGAGTTTACTCCCACGCCCCATAGTTCACATTGATGCTCTACGTCTGCGTCGCGAACGCGAACCGCTCGGCCCCGGCTTTTCCGGCATTGTCCATCACACTAATCAGCGTGCCATGCTTGGAGTCCTTGTCGGCATTGATGACGATGAGCGTTCCCGACGAGACGCCGAGAGCTTTGAGATCAGCAGTTTCATCGGCCAGGGCGATAGGCCGCGTGTTCAGATGGATGTCTCCAGCAGCGCTGATAGTGATAGTGACGTTCTGCGCCGAGTGCTTTTGGCCGGTGGCGGCTTTCGGCAGGTTCACCGGCAGGCCGTTCTGGACGGCCAGCGCGAGCGAAGCGACGATGAAAAACATCAAGAGAAACATCATGGTGTCAATCATCGGAATGATAATGATCTCGGCTTCTTCCGGCTGACGCCGGGCGCGGACTCGCATCATTTAAGCGACCCTCCCGGTCAGAAAGTTCGTCAGCTCGGTTCCGTAGTATTCCATGTCTTCGGTAAAGCGCTTGACCAAATTGCCGAAGTAGTTGTAGAAGACCAGGCCGATCACGGCAATACCGATGCCGGTGGCCGTGGACACCAACGCTTCGCTGACGCCCCCCATAACCGCTGTTGGAGACGACAGGCCCGACTTCGAGATTTCTTTGAACGACGTGATCATGCCCGCGATGGTACCTAGAAGACCCAGCAGTGGCGCAATGGAAATGATCGTTCGCAGGCCGAGCAGGTAGTTCTCTAAAGCGGGAATTTCGTTGGCCGCTTCCTGAGACATTGCCATGTCAATGGACTCAGCAGGCTTGTCGGCGTTTTTGAGGCCCCGCGCGAAGATGCGGGCGTAGGGGGTTTTCGCATCTTCCATCAGCCGCGCTGCCGCCGCACCGTGGTCGCCAGGCTTGTACGCTTCTTTGATTTCTTCCAGCAGCTCGTCCGGATCAATCGCCGTGGCTTTGCGGAACGTGTAGCCGCGTTCCAGAATGATGCCGATGGCAACGATGGAGCAGAGGATGAGCGGGTACATCATAAACCCGCCCTGATGCAGATATGTCACAAATGCGTTCATACTTGGTCTCCTGTGACCCGGCCTTTTAAGGCCGGGGACGTCCTAAAAACTCTGCGTCAGCTTGACGCCGTAGGCGCGGCCCTGACCCCATTCGACATTCGAGAACGGCCCGGCTTCTTTAATGACGTAGCCGTGGTTGAGCAGGTTGTCCACCGTGAACGCGAGCTGCATCGAGCCGAACGTCGTGCCAACGCCGAAGTTCAGAATGGTATGCACTGGGACACGGAGGTAGTTGATGGCCGTCGGAAACGGACTGCCCGACGCATCTAAGATCGGGCTGCCGTCCGGGCCAAGACGGTCAATCTCGCCGTAGGGGAAGCCGGAGCCGTACTCGCCGTCCAGCGTCGCATACGAGCCGCGCAGGCTGTAGGACAGGCCAAACGAGGCCGTGTGAGTCTGGTCGTGATCGTCGTTGAAGTAAGTGGTCGGCGCTTCGCCTAGCAGACCACCGCTGATCGGCCCGGCGCCTTTGGCCCACGACCGGGCGTAGTTGGCGTAGTACGAGAGGTTCTTGACGAGCGGCCCGTCAACAGACACTTCAACGCCGCGCGTGTAGCCTTTGGCAAAGTTGATGGGGATGTCGATCTGGGTTGCGCCGAAAACCTGGTCGTCAATCGTGTTCTTTTCGGCTCGGTAGTAAGCGTCCAGCGAGACAGACGTGCCGGACTGGGTGTGCGTCTCGCCGACCTCAAAGAAGTCGTCGCGCTCCGGCTGGAACGGCTTGATCGACGCGGCGCTGGTAGAAAGCCGCTTTACGTCTTCAATCGCGACCGGCTGGAACAAGCGGTCGTAATAAGCATGAAGCTGGTCCTTGCCGGCCGTGTAGGTTAGATTGAGACGCGGCGAAAGCTGAGATGTCGTGATGTCGGCTTGATGCACGTCGTAGCGCACACCGTAGTTGATGAGCGTCCGTCCCGTCGTCCAATCGTCCTGAGCATACGCGCTTTTGTCGCTGCCGTAGAGGTGCCGGGCATCCAAAATCGTCGGCTGATTGGTTGTCGGGTCGGCCTGTGGGACGCCGAACGAGTTGAATAATTGGTTTCCGTTGACAGTATCCACGTCGAAGCCGAGTTGAATTTTATGCGTTTTGCTGGCATGAGCGATGTAGTCGGTTCGCAAACCTAAGTACGTCGCCTGCTGGTTTTCGCTGGTTGTCGCGAGGCCCGATGTGTCGTTCGAGCCGGGGTCGGGCAGCAGGTCCTGCGGGCTGCCGAAGTATCGAAGCTGGGATTTATGAGAGTAGAACGCGACGCGTAAATTGTTCGCACCGGCCAGATGGCTCCAGATAAGATTGGCGAACGCGCCGTTTTCCAGTTGATAATCGTTCTGGCCGACCTGCTGACGCGACAGCGTATTCGGCACTTGAATCGTCGCGCCGCTTGTGCCGAGGTCCAGCGTGAAGCGGTTCGACGGCCCGCTTTGCAGGTCGAACTTGCCGAAGCCCACGTTTTCCAGTCCCGCATCGTGCAGCGGCGTCTGCGTGAGCGGAGACAGCCGAAAGTTATTCGAGCTGCGGATGCCCGATAAGAAGTAGGAAAAGCTTGGTGTGCCGCCTCCCACTTGCGCCGTAGTCTGATAGTCGCTGTAGCTTTGGCCGATCTGCTGGATAAAGCCTTTTGGTTTCCCCGCGCCGGCTTTGGCCGTGACATCGAAGATAGCGGCAAGCTGCCCGCCGTACTCCGCCGGGAAGCCGCCGGTGTAGATTCGCAGCGTCTGAATATCTTTCGGGTTGATCAGATCACTGAATGACCCGGAGACGTTGGACGGCAGCGGAGCGCCGTCTAAGTAATACGAATACTGGCCGTGCGAGCCGCGAATATGGATCTCGCCGCTCGGCGCGGACGCCGCGCCGGCAACGCTGCTGGCGATGATGTTATTGAGGCTGGTGTTGTTCGGCTTGGACTCAATCGCCGTCGCCCCAAGCGAAGTCGCGCTGCCGGAGGAACTCGGCACGAGAACAAGTCGGTGCGCTCCAATCCGAATAACAATAATCGGAGCGCGGTTCGGATCAAAAATGCTGGTCGTGCCATTGGTCGTGATGGTCGGCGGCGTCGGCAATGACTGGCTATGGGTGATACGCGGCAGGGCTGCCAGGCAGACAGCCGCCGCAAGGCATGCGCGGCGCGGGAGTCGTGGCATGGATAAATACTTTCCTCAGCGAGTCTCGGCAGGAAATGAAACAGGTCAGCAGGCTGAGGAAAGCGGGGGCGCACGGGAGGAGCGGCGGGGCGCCGCGCACGCCGCCAGGCGCGGCGCGGCAGCAGTCAATGGCAGATGCGACAGAAAAAGCGGCACGGGAAGGCGGAACACCATGCGTGTCCGGCCTTGCAGCCCTTGTGTCCATTCGCAGGCGGCGCAGGCATCCGCTGGAGCGGCGGCTGTCTGCCGGTGCAAGCTTGCTGCGGCGTGTCCCGGCACCGTGCATAGCTCCGTATGGTTCAAGACACCGCCGGTTCCCAGCCAGGCGCAGACAAGCAGAAGCAGCCAGGCCGTCGCACGGTGGGTTTTATTCAGTTGAGGGCACGAACGATGCATAAGCGTTGGTTATTGTACCCTGCTCTGTACGAAAAGCGCCGCCGGGGAAGTTCCGGCAGGAAAACGGCTTGCCGATGCCGAACAGCCGTGCAGACACTTTAGGAGGATATTCAATGAAGATCGGCATATTTACGGCCTTGTTCCACGACAAGCCGCTGGAAGAAGCGCTGGACTTGATTGCCGAAGCAGGCATTCAAGCGGTGGAACTGGGCGCAGGGGCCTATCCCGGCTCCCGGCATTTAGACGATTTCGGCGGGGTCGAAACGCTCATTAAAGACGCAGGCGCCCGCAAGAAGCTGCGTCATGCGATTGAAAGCCGGGGGCTGACGCTGGACTCGCTGTCGGTCCACGGCAACCCGCTTCACCCGGACAAAGCCATTGCCGATGACCATCAAGTCGCGTTCACGAATGCCGTCCTGCTGGCGGAAGCGCTGGAACTGGAAGTCGTCAACGGCTTTTCCGGCTGCCCCGGCGACAATTCCCGCGCCAAGTACCCGAACTGGGTGACCTGCGCCTGGCCCGACGAGTTCCGGGACATTTTAGACTACCAGTGGAAGAAAGTCGCGATCCCTCACTGGCGCAAGCAAAACAAGTTCCTGAAAGATCATAAAGTAAAGTTCGCGATTGAAGCGCATCCGGGCTTCTTGGTGTATAACCCCGACACCCTGCTGCGCCTGCGCGACGCCGCCGGACCGCAGATCGGCGCGAACTTTGATCCATCTCACTTCTGGTGGCAGGGCATTGATCCGATTGCTGCCGTCCGGGCGCTCGGCGCCGCCGGCGCGGTGTTCCATGTCCATGCCAAAGACACACGCATTGACCCGTACAACGCCTCCATCAACGGCACGCTCGACACCAAATCCTACGGCGACGTGCTGGGCCGCGCTTGGACTTTCCGCGCCGTCGGCTACGGCCACACACTGACCTGGTGGCGCGACTTCGTCTCGAACCTCCGCATGATCGGCTACGACGACGTCCTGTCCATTGAGCATGAAGACAGCCTGATGTCCACTCGTGAGGGCCTGTACAAAGCGATGGACACTCTCAAAGCCTCGGTCATCACCGAAAAGCCCGGCGAAATGTTCTGGGCCAAGAACTAGCTGCATGAGCAGCCGGAACACACAGCATTTTCTTGTGGAGACGCTTCAGGAACTTCAGTCAGCAAACATCAACACCTGGCTATTCGGCGGCTGGGCGGAGGAACTTTGGGACCTCCGCCCGCCCGGACCGCACGGCGACATTGACCTCTTGTATCCTGCGGCAGACTTTCGTGCAGTGGACAGATTTTTGCTGACGCATAGGGACTTGGAAGAAGTCGTCGGCAAGCGTTTTGCCCACAAGCGGGCATTTCGGCGAGATGGCGTCTTGGTGGAACTCTTTCTGCTGCAACCCACTGACGCAGGACTAACAACCGACTTTTTCGGCCACCATCTGTTTCTATGGCCGGCAGACACGCTGCTTTATACGGTTCCACTTCTCGGCGCTTCTGTGCCGGCAGCAAGCCCTGCCACGCTGCGTCTTTACCGGGAACAGCACAAAGCCATTGAAGAGGCATACCGACAACATTTAGCCCGCGAGGAATAACCTTTGTGACCACTCTTTACCTCAATGTTCCAATAGACAAAGTAGACGGCGAAGGCAAAAAGAGCTATGCCGACACGCTGAACTCAGCGGTCGGCAGTGGTTATGCGATTTCCATGAGACAAGCCATGCAGTGCGTTCCCGGCTCCGGCGTCGTGCTGCTGTGTCAGGCGACGGGGCGGCGTGCGGAAGGCAGGATCAAAGTGCTGAAGATGACAGGTGAAGCAACAGGAAGCGGGATTGTGAGATATGACGTTAACATGGAAAATCTTACAGCAGTCTCCTACTCGCCTGCCCCGGCAAACTTTGGGCGCACTGGTGTGTTGATTGTCACCGAGTAGCGAAACATCAAATTTAGCCCCGCCAATCCATTGGCGGGGCTTTTTTGTCAAAACGCCTGATACTGCCCAAAGCAGGGCTGGTCGGCGGTTGTCTTTACTGTTGCCGGGAAGCGCTCCCACTTGGCGTGGCCGTCAGCAAAGCCGTAGTTTGCGCCGCCCGTGTGGCGCTCCGATGCCGGGGCGTACAGATTGTCGGGGTTGGGAACACAGCTCAGGGCGGCGGCAGGCGGTAGGCCAGGGTAGATTTCGCCGAGCCAGGGATGGACATGCACGTCGCAGAATTTGGCGTCCCGCTCGGTGACGTAAATCGTCGCAGTCGGCTCCTGCACCTGAGCGAGACTTGCCCCAAATAGAAAGTAAGCGTTGACCAGATACGACGTGATGCCGGGCGTCGGCGCGGTGGACGTGCAGGCGACGCCGAGCGCTGAGCCATGCGGGTCGGGGTCGTCCGGGCAGACGAAAAGCTGCTGGCGCAGGCTGCCGTTTGGATCGCTGCCGCCCGCGACATAAGGCATGATCTTTTGGAACGGTGAGCCGTAATCCTCCCCTGCCCCTTCAAGCTGGCCGTTGTTGTCGTCTACCGCCGGGTTGCTTGTTGCAGGATGCTCCTGCGGATACTTTTCGTCGGTGTCCTGGACATACTGGGTCAGCGCGAGGCCGATCTGCTTGAGATTGGACAAGCACGAGGTCCGGCGGGCGTTCTCGCGCACTTTCTGAAAGACGGGGAACAAAATGGCGGCGAGAATCGCGATAATGGCGATGACGACAAGAAGCTCAATCAGCGTAAAGCCGCTGGCGTGTTTGGTACGTTGCATAGGTTCTCCTGTGACCAAGTTGTCAGTGGATTAGAAGCAGTCACAGGAAGCGCGGCGGGCGTGGAAGCGGGGAGCGGCAGAGCGTGAGAAGACGGGTAACAGCGCCGGGATACGCGCAGGCAGAAGACAGCGGCGGCAGGATACGGACGGAGGTTGGGAGCAGAGTGTGCGGGGACCAGACGAGCGCGGAAATCATAGCGGCGGGCTTTGGCAGCGGCTGAACGCCGCATCGGCAGGACATCTGCAAGCCTTTGCCGTGACAACAGCATTTCATCCCGGCCATTCCCAGCATCTGCATCTCATACATGCTCGTATTCGCGCACATTGGACAGCGCAGGATAGGCTGTGTTTTCGCAGGAGCCTCAGCGGGATGCGTTGGCAGGGCGCGGACACACTGCGCGGCACTGAGGACCGGCAGCACGGTCCAAAGCAGCGCCAGAAGGCAGGAAATCAGCCGGAAGCGAGATTGTGTACCGAACGTCATATCGCGGAGATTATGCCATACTTTCCCGGCGAAATCACCTAGGCGTCCGGGTCATCTAAAAGCGATTGCAGGCGCTCGGCAAGCTCCGGCGGGTAGCGTTCCGCCCAGGAAGTATCTATTAGACCGATGTCCCGCAAGTCAATCAGGTGAGTCTTATCCTTGATGCGAAATGCCGTCAGCTTGATCTGCACCAGTGCTTCCAACGACAGGACTTTGTAAGGGGGCAGAAACACAGACTGCGCTACATCAGGGTTTGGTAGGGCTTCGTGGGGACGAACTTTCTCCCCGGCGAATATGACATGAACCGCTTCCCGTGCCTTCGCATTAGAGCCGTCCAAAAAAACGTCCATGCCCGCCACATGGCGGTAGACGAAACCAGCCCGTGCAAGGGCCACTCCCGCCGCCGCGAAATCTGAGCGTCTCAGCAGAATGTCAACGTCCTGCGTGTTGCGAACAGCCGCTTCGTCTATACGGGCTACCCATGCCGCAACGGCATTGCCGCCGACAACGGCATAAAGCACTTCGGCTTCCTCTAATGCCGCCGTCGCGCGAAGCAGCCTTTCGCGTACTTTGTCCACAGCAGATACCATTCTGTCCAAGATTGCAAGACCGTCCGTGAGGAGCATGAATACAATGTACCCTAAACCACGGTGGCTTGTAGCAGTGTCAGCGTCCTGGCGTCGGCGTCAAGGCGGGCGCGGACGCCGAGAGGCAGGGCGTAATTCTGGGGGACATGGCCGAAGGGGAAGCCCAGCACGGCGGGCTTGGCGTAAGGGGCGAGCAGATCGGACCAGATTTGGCTCAGGGGAATGGTTTTGCTGTCGTCGGCGTCGGTAGCCGGCCCCACGCCCCACCCAGCGGCCGCGGCAACAACTCCCGCGTCGGCCAAATGGACAAAA
>CAXUNT010000120.1:0-3072 GCA_964252595.1 uncultured Armatimonadales bacterium | reverse complement strand
GGGTTATGGGGCGAGCTGTTCGCACCTTTTTGGGCTCTGGGTATTGTTTTTGGTGTGGGGGGGGGGGGGCGCGTGACCGACGACGAAGCCTGCGGCAGCGGCAAGAAGTCCGGCTTCGGCAAATTGGACTAAAAAGCGCTCGATGCGGTGGGGCGCTTCGCCAATGTCTTCTATCAGCAGCAGCTTCCCCGCTGTTTCAATCTGGTACGGCGTGCCGAGCGTCGCCGCGACCAGCGATAGGCAGCCGCCGCAGAGCAAGCCCTCGGCAGCGCCGGGAACCAGCGTCTTAGCAGCCAAGCCCGGCACAAGGCCGGCAGGCTCCGGAGATTGCAAAAGCTCAAGCTGCCAGTCCAGCAGTTCCGGGGCAAGCGCTCCCAGCTCAAACATCAATGGCCCGTGCAGGGCAACTGTGCCGACACGCTGGTTCAGGGGAATTAAAAGCGAAGTCGTGTCCGAGTAGCCGATCACCATTTTCGGCGGCAGGGCGGCCAGCGCGTCCCAGTCCAGCAGCGGCCACAGGCGGCAGGCGGACGAGCCGCCCCGAGCGCACCAGATGACATCGACTTGAGGGTCGGCGTAGATGCGGGTAAACTCGGCGGCGCGAGATTCTGGGTTTCCGGCGTGATGGCCATGATGGGCGCGAACGTGAGGCGCTTCCGAAACACGAAAGCCGCGCAGCTCAAGCGCGGCGATGCCGGCGTCTAACAAGTCTGCTTCTACCGGACTGGATGGATTAGCAACGCCGATGGTCCCGCCGGGTGGCAAAGCTTTAGGGAAACGCATGGCTTAAATCCCGCCGCCGGAAATGTTTTCGTCGGGGCAGGGCTGCCAGGTGTCGGCGCACATTTCATCGAACTGGACCAGCAGCGGCTTTTCGGGGATTTTGTCCCAGACCGTGTCGAGGGCGCGGAGAATACGATCTGGGTGCTGCTCTTCTTCGACGGCTTCCAGGCGGCACTTGAGGTCTTCGATTTCCTTCAGCGACCGGCGGATAATCTCGCCCATCGGGTCGGCGTTTCCCAGCGCCTGGTCCATGACCTGCTGGGTGGAGCGCTCGGAGATATGCTGCCCGTCCTGAACCAAGATGCGTCCGGGAACGCCGACCACACTGGTATTCGGCGGCACGTCGCGCGTGACGACGGCATTGGCCCCGATCCGGGCACCGTCGTGGACCGTGATATTGCCCAGCACTTTCGCACCCATCCCTAATAAAACATTGTTGCCGACCGTTGGATGGCGCTTGGTCTTCTCCAGCGAAGTCCCACCAAGCGTCACCTGATGGTACATCAAAACGTCGTCGCCGACCACCGCGGTTTCCCCGATCACGACCCCTGCCCCATGATCAATAAAAAAGCGGCGTCCGATGGTTGCGCCTGGATGGATCTCAATGTTGGTTAAGAAGCGGCTCCACTGTGAGATCACCCGCGCGGGGAAAAACGAGCCGCGACGGTACAGGCTGTGGGCGATCCGGTGGTAAAACAGCGCCCAGAAGCCGGCGTATGTCATCACCTCAGCGACTGACCGAGCCGCGGGGTCTTTGGTAAAAATTGTTTGAATGTCTTCGCGCAGAAATTGGAACACGCCGTTGTCCTCTGCCGCTTGAACAGAGTTTCGGCAGAGTCGGTTCCACCTGCGGAGAACACGGCAAACTTTTTTCGTGCCTCCCGCCGAATTCGGGTAGAATTAACGCAGAATGGATAAAAGCAAGCCGATGTTCTTTAAGCGATGCGCGTTATCTGCCCTCGCCGGCTGCCTGCTGATCCTGCCGGTGATGCAGGCGCAGAGCGAGTCGCAGAGGGCAGCATCTTTTTCGGCGCATCAGGGCCGGATCACGGCGGTCTTTCACGGGCTGCGGAGCCGCGACGGCTACCTGCGGGTCTCGCTGTTTGACCGGGCTGACGGGTTCCCGAATGGCAGCCCAGTCGCCCGGCACGATTTTTTGCTGCCGGCGCTTGACCCGAAGACCCCGCTGGACTCGCTGTCCGTGACGTTTGACAGCCTGCCGCCGGGCGCGTATGCCGTTTGCGCATTCCACGACCGCGACGGCAGCGGGCATTTGGCACAAAACTTTCTCGGCATTCCGCAGGAAGAATGGGGCATGTCCAACGACCCGCGCCCCAAATTCCGTGCCCCGCGCTTTGAGCAGGCTCGCCTCGGCCTTAGCCCAATGGAAGCCAAAATTATCACCATTCGCCTCCACCAATAATCACCTTCCTAAGAATCACACTCTTAAGAGCCGCCTCATCCGTTGTCACTTGACACTAAGGACAGAAAGCGGCATAATACACTTCAATGTATGATTTACATGATTAGTTTGTAAATAACGCTTGTTCACATCATTTTCATTTTTTCAAGAGATACTATTCCATGCCTAAGTCCGACACCACAGAGTTCTCGCTGAAAGACCACTTTTATGGGGCGGCGACTGTCGGCGAGCGGGGCCAAATCGTGATTCCCGTGGAAGCACGGAAGCGCTACGGGATCGAGACCGGCGACAAGATTTTGATCATGGGCGCTCCGCACGAGCGGGGCCTCATGCTGATTAAAATTGAGGCCATGCGCGAGTTTATGACGACAATTTTGTCCGACTTGCAGGAAATGGAACAAGAAATCGCGTCGGGCAGTATGCGCCCGGCAAAGACGGAGGACGACGCTTCTTGAAACGACCGACACGGATGAAACGACATGCCGCGGGCATCGCTGCCGGACTGCTTGCCGTTTCCCCAGCCTCGCTTGCGGCGCAGACGCTGCCGGCGCCCACACCGGCAGGGTCACAGACGACAGTTTCGCCCGCGCCGGCGGCATCACCGGCAATATCACCGGCGGCGGTTCCAGCACAGACCTACACGCTGGACCAGGTCCTGACGCTCGCGCTGAACAACAATTCTTCGGTGCAGCTTGCCCGCGAGAGGGTGCTGAAAGCCCAGCAGCTCATTTATGAAGCAAACGCCGGCGGCCTGCCGAATGTTCGTGTTGATGTAGTGGACACGCTTTCCACCAACAAAACGTTCGGCCCGGCGGCAGGCGGCAGCAATGCGACGGGAACGCTGCCCGGCGGGGGCGCGATCCCGG
>CAXUNT010000119.1:0-10987 GCA_964252595.1 uncultured Armatimonadales bacterium | reverse complement strand
GATTAGGTCTTTTACCTGATCGAGCGGCAGCGTCTGCGGCTTGTCCACCCGGTTGACCAGCTTGACCAGCGCGTAGCGGGTCTGGCCGCTGGGGGCCGCCAGCGCGACCGGAGCGCTAACCGAGCCGGCGGCAGCAGTGCGGACGGCTTTAATCAGGGGCGCGACTGTAGGCGGGGGATTGTCCAGCGGCAGCCACTGCGGCAGGTCGCCGTCAGGAGACGATTTATCGAGTGACTGGGCGACCTGGCTCTCAAACGTCTGGCCGCCGGCGATGGCTTTGGAGATTTGCTGGGCTTGCGGCAGGCTGCCCGTGACAATAACCGCCAGATGAACACGGGCGGGCTGGACAAACGCTTTGTCTTTGTTGGCGTTATAAAATGCCTGAATGTCGGCATCGGAGACGGTCGCGCCTTTGGTCAACAGCTTCAGCTCGGCGAGCTGGGGCTTGACTTGCAGGTCTTTGAAGACATCAGAGTTCAGCCCGGCGGCGGCAAGGGCCTGGTCGAACGGCTTGGTCGAGCGGGCTTCTTGAATCATTTTGATGTTCGCGTACTGCTGATCCACTTCGGCCTGGGTCGGCGCGACTCCCTGATCTTCGGCCAGTCCCTCGAAAATTAAATTTTGCAGCATCTGCTGGATGACCAAGCGCCCGGCGGGCTGCCCGACCGGAGCGAACGACTGCGGGCTGCCGTTCGGAACAAACCCCTGGAGCTGGTCGTAGAACTCGGACTGGGTGAGGGTCAGCGTGCTGCCCTTCGGCGTGGTCAGGGTCGCCACGGGTCCGGCTTCGCCGCCGGTCGTGGAGATGGAATTCCCGCCGCCGGTATCGGAAGCGCCGGAATGGTTACAGCCCGAAAGAACAAGCGGAACAACAGCAAGGGAAGACAAGACGGCGAGCGAGGCCAGCCGCCCCGCGTGTCGTCCGGGAGAAGTCTTGGAAGTCAATGGCATGATAAGATAAGCGCTCCTTTGAGATGGCGAAAATAAGTTGAGATGGCGAAAATAAGTAGTAGAGAATAAGTAGGCAGCAAGAATGAGCGATTGACAGCGCCCGTGCCGAAGTACTACAGCGCCCGGCGGCCCCGCAGGCTTAAGACGAGGTCTACTTCCCCGCGTCCTAGCCCTGTCCGGCGGGCGATCTCTACAGGGTCGGAAATGCCCGATGCCAGCAGCGCATAGACCGGCTCGTAACGCGGGTCGGGCAATGGATCGGCAGAAGACAGGTCCGGCGCGGCCGGAAAGGCGAGCGGCGGCACAAACGGTTCCGAAAATTGCTCCGAAGCGGCGGCACGTTCCACAGCATCCAAGCGCCGGGCAAGGCTTGTTACCAGTGTTTCCAGCGTCGCGCAAAGCTGTTCCAGCTCCGCCATGTCCGCACTCGGCTCTGCACTCAGCGGCACGGGCGGCGGCACACGCGACGCGAGATCACGGCGGGCAATCCACCACAGCGCCGCCGTGAACCCCAAGACCAATACCTGCACCAGCAGCACTTCGATTGCCAACTCCCCCGCTTACCCCGCCCTGCTTAAAGCGCCGCTTGCAGCATTTTCCCCGTCGCCGTCTGCCGCCCGACCAGCAGCGTAATTCGGTGCGAGCCTGACCGGCCCCGCAGAACATCCGGCTTGAGCCACAGCTTGAGGCGTCGGCCTTCGTCTTCCACGACAATGCGCTCCACGGCCAAAATCGGAACGTCCGGGTACACTCCCAGCAGCGTAATGTCTTCCGCGCCGAGATGCGCCGTTTCCGCCAGCCGCCGCCGCTCGGCCTGTCCATCGCCGATTGGCCTGCTTTGGCGGGTGAGCGGCATCCGGCGCAAAACGCTGTCGCCGCCCCAGCGGACGCGCGGACTGTCGGGGCGTGGCAGGCGCAAGGCTTTCACCGGCGGCAGCGCCACCGCCCACCCGCGCAACGGCGCGGTCTTCGGACTGCTGAGAAGCGCGGCCCTGCTGATCTGCACCGGCGCACTCGGCAGCCGGATAAACTCGCTCGGCAGAGCGGTAATTTCGGCAGTCCAGCTTACTTCGGCAGATTTGGTCATGGCCGACGACGCGGCGCTCGGCGGGGCCGCAATGGCCGGCGGCTTCAGCGCATAGTCCCCCTGCGCGAGAACCACGCGCGGCAGCAGATCGCTTTCGCGCAGGCCGGCTCCCGCCGTGGGGACCGGTGCAAGCTTCGGCACGGCTGCCGCCGGCTTCCACGCGTCCCCATACGAGATTTGAGGCGGCGGCGACATCAAAGCGCCTGGCTTCACCGGAGGCGTCATCGTCCGCTCGGCGTCCCCGACCGCCCGCACGTCCACCCGGCTGAACAACCGGCCTAATGTCCGCCGGACCGCCTGCCATGCTTTGGACTCTTTTGAGTCTTCTAAGCTGCCGCCGGCGTCTGCTCGTCGCTCCATAACATTTTAATCGCCGCCTCAATGCGGGCCGTGGGTTCGGCCGGGTCCATGGTTCGCCCGATTTCGGTCAGCAGCCGGGCCGCGTCCGCCCGCAGCGCGGCATCGGGGCCGCGCCCCGGCAGACGCACCCGCACCGGCGAGCCGCTGTCCGTCACCTGCAAAAAGAACTCGGTGTCGGACACATCTTGTACCGCGCCGAACTCTTTGAGCGGCGGCACCCGGCTCCCGGACAGCAGAATGGCTTTTCGGCCCGATGCCTGCACGGCGTCCAAGACCGCCGGGTCGGAGACGAGAAAGAGTTCCGGCTTCTGCTCCAAGCGGCTGATCAGATTGCCCGCAATCACGTCGCCGTGAATGTACTTTTCCAGCACATCGCCGTACAAAATGCGCTGCAATTTTGTCGCCCGCACCGGCTCCGTGTAGCGAAACTCCAGCGGCAGGCCGAAGGCGTCCGTGACCATCGCGCCGCCCATGAACACATCGTCGGCGACCGCCGACGACAGCACATACCCCAAAGTCAGCTTCTGCGCTGCCATGCCTGTTTAAATCCCCGCCATCTGTGTTCTTACTTCCTGAGCGCCCCGCTCTGTTCCCGTGAGTGTAACCGATTTCGGGCGCAGTGTCAAGGCTTTGGAGACTCAGAAGCAAAGCGCAAAATGATCCTAAAATTATTTTCGCGCGATAGCTGCACCTGCTTGGAGGCGTGGTAGAATGGAAATAGAGGAGAACCACGCCATGACTGTTCATGCTTTCTTCGTTTCCCACTGCCGCGTGAAACGCGCCCTCAGCGCCTTTTTGACCTTTCTGCTGCTTCTGCCGACCCTGACGGTGTTCGCGCGTCCGCTGCCGCAGACAGTCAGCCAAGCCCGGCCCGCCGTTTCGCCCCCTTCCGCACCTGCGTCCCATCCTCAGTCTCTCTCGGAACTCAAAGTCGGCGACATCATCCACGCCCGCAGCAACGCGACCGGCAGAGTGGAATGGAAACAGGTCGTCCATGCCAGCAGGCGGACGGTTCCCAGCCTGCTCAGTATCCACCTCCTCAACATCAAGATGCATCAACAGGCAGAGCCGTTGGTCTGCCCGCTTGACGAGCCGGTGCGCCTCACGGACGGCAGAACAATCCCGGCAGGCCATCTTGCCGTCGGGAAAAGCATTGTTCCCCGCGCCGGTCCGGCCTGCAAAGTCACCGCGATGTTCCTGCTGCGGAAGCCGGGCGGGTTTCTTCTGTGCGATGTGCGGGTCGGGCCGCTCTCCGCCGCCCAGCGTCAGCGTCTTGCAAGCGCCCAGCAAGAGCCGGTTCAGCCTCGTCCGCATTTGAGCGCCAGATTTGCCGGTTATCATATACCGATCCTGCCCTTGCTTACGCCGGTTATGCGGCGGCAGCCAGTTCCGGCGGCACGGTCAACCCGTTCTTGTTCCAGGGCCAGCAGTTTGATGCGGCCAGCAACGACTACTACCTCCGCGCCCGCTACTACGACCCGGCAATGGGCCGCTTCCTCAGCCAAGACCCGCTCGATGGAGCGAATGCAGACCCTACCTCCCTGCACCGCTACCTCTATGCAAGCAATGATCCCGTTAATCGCGTTGATCCCAGTGGTCGTGAAGACCTTGAATCGCTTTCCATTAGCGAGGCGGGGTCGGCTTCTATTGATGGCATAGAGACAGGAGCCATTCAAGGAGGCAGAGCATTTGCAAAAGATGCGATAGGTGAAGCTGTAGATGCTGAGTCACCACAAGCCATTGCAGAAAGGGGCGCAGCAGATTCAGCAGACGAAGTAACAAGCGATCTGGGCGACATAGTAGACATCGGCAAGGAAGGCGAAACCGCTGCTGAAGAACAGATTCCTGGTTTCGTGAAAAACACCGAACATATCACAGATTTCACAGGAAGAAGAGCTTACCGCATTCCTGATCAGCTTGATCGGGTGAATAAAATCATTGGTGAAGTCAAAAACGTAAAGCAGTTGGACTTCAGAAGCCAAATTAAAAACGACCTTATGTTTGCAGAGAAATATGGCTACACATTCAGGCTTTACGTTCGTCCCGGCATCCAACTTGCCCCCAAGATACAAGAGTTAGTGGATTCAGGCAAAATCGTCCTTCAGTATCTTAACGTCCCATGACAAGCGACGCAGCATCCTTTCCCGCAATGGAAAACAAAGAAGCGCACCGGCAGGAACTACTAACACAGTTCAAGTCAGCCACAACCCTTCAGCAGCGAGAAGAAGTGCGTTTGAGAATGGCTGCTTTGTTCGTTGAGAGCGCAGCGCCAATAGACGTTGAACTAGCTGATTTAGGTCTTCCGCCTTTGGGCGAATTAGCCAACAGCAAAATTAACTACAGGCTTGCTGTTCCCGTTTTGTTGAAGTGGTTGTTCCAAGCAGAAACTAACGATGTAAAAGGGGCTATTCTTGGTGCTTTAGCGGTCAACTGGTCCAGACCTCTCGCGGCGAAGCCTCTCATTCAGTTCTTGCAGCAGCTTGATCCGGCGGCTTTGCAAGAGCTATGTTGGTTCATAGGCAATGCGCTTGAACGTGCGGCTGATGACAGCGTTTTTGAAGACATTGTTTCGATTTCAGAAAACAAGCGCTATGGAACCGACCGTCAAATGTTTGTTGCGGCGTTAGGAAATATGAAAAATCCAGCGGCAGTAGATAAACTCATCAATTTAATGGGCGATCCCGAAGTGTTACCTGGGGTTGTGCTGGGTTTAGCCAAGGCTGCCTCTCCCAAATCTCGCAAATATCTTGAAAACCTAACCAGCCACCCCGACTCCTGGATACGAAAAGAAGCAACAAAAGCTATCATTAAGATTGATAGAAAAATAGCTATCAACCCAATAAACTGATCTAGGCGGCGGGTCTGCCGGTGGCAGTCAAGGTGTTGGCGATAGGATTAAACACATATTGCTTTTAAGCCCATAGATGCGAGGGAAAAGAAATGCTTAACGAAGCCATACGCATTCTGAGTAGCATCATGAAAACTCTGGGGGAAGAAAACAAACCGCTTGAAGCTTTTCGTTTTTTCGATATTGCTGTTATTTGTGGCTCTGTTGAAGGGAGGCCGTTGGACGGAAACCGCCTACAGTTTACGTTGGCCGGAACAGAAAGAATTGTTTATGACGGGTGTGGACACCATTTGCGTTTTATATTTGCCCAAATTGGCTTGAACGTGGACGAGATACGCTTTCCTGAGGTTGGGAAACCGACTGATTATATGGCAGAAGAAATTGCACAGGAAGCAGAGCGACTGGGGATACCGCTTTATCTCCCCGAAGACGAAATAGAGGATTTCCATGCTCGCCTTGTTCGGGAACAAACAGGGAAAAAAATGCCCCCGCGAAGATTGGGGCAAGTCTACGCAAATTTCTCGTCTCGCCGCCGCCGAGAACTGAGCAAACGTGGAGTTGAGTGGGTAAACAAGTATGGGTTCGAGGCCAGCATAGATTATCTTGACAACAACGGTGTGTCTGTTCCTCTGAAAGTCAAGGTATCAAATGATGGAGTGAGTCCGCCATTGTGTTTTTGCATAGAGAAACTGCCGCCTCCTGTTTTGTAAAGAGGTAGTCATGCTAAAGGAACTAGATGCAAGCTGTACGGAATATGTAGACAAGTTACTTTTCGTGCAGGTGCATCATGGGTGGGGATGGCAGGGTGCATTCTCAGCAAACGAGATAGAAGCCTACAAACCTGTAGAGGCACCGTCTGATTTTCATTTGCGCGTTGGATATTTCTTCCACTGGCAACATGTCCTGCGGGGGGCGGTCGCGCGAATTGAGGAAACCGGCCATCTCTATGATGGGTATTGGATTGTCTTCTGCACTCGCCCACAAGGGATATACAACTTCACGGACAACATCACGAATTACACTCTGGGAATTGGGCCGGATGAGCCGCAGATGCTTGATCCATCGGAAGACCCAGAAATTGCCGAACACTGGCCGCTGTGGAAGCTAGGCGGCATCCCACAGATGGCTGGCTTCGGCGTAATTGCTGTCGCGCCGGACTGCATTGACAAATGGGAGAAAGACCATATTCTGAAGCCGGGGCAGGCACATAGCTTTTTAACGCTTGCGGAATACCGCAGTCGGCAAAATCAGCCGCAAGAGTGAACTGTGCAAATAGCCCGGCCTCGGTTGAGGCCGGGCTACTTAGTTTTAGGCTACACAAACCCTAAATGCGCGAACGAGCCGCCCAAAACAGGCTGGGAGGGGGTCAGGAGCCACTTGTCGAGAAGCGTCGCGTAGACGGAGCGGAAGTCGGTGTGGAAGCGCAGGTCGCCGCTGTCGAGATCGCTGAGGCTGGGATAGTCGCCGTAGAGGCCGCCTTTGAGGCCGCCGCCTGCGAGAAACATGACGCTGGCCGCGCCGTGGTCGGTTCCCGCCGAGCCGTTTTCATGGACGCGCCGCCCGAACTCGGAGAACGTCATGGTAATCACGTCGCTTGCCCGGCCCTGCATCTCTAGGTCGGCATAGAAGGCGGCGAGGCCGTCGGCCAGCTCGCCGAGCAGGTTGGCGTGCTGGCGCGGCTGGTTCGCGTGGGTATCGAAGCCGCCGAGATTGAGGTAATACACGCGCGTCCCCACCCCGCCGGTGATGAGCTTCGAGATGGTCTGCAAACCCGATGCCAAGCCGCTCTGCGGGTACTTGGCGGCGTGGGCGGCTGACGTGTCGTAGTCTTTAAACGCCCGTTTCAGCTCCATGCTGCTGGAATACGCCTCGCTGCCGACATTGCGGACGAACTCGGCTGGGCTGCCGGCGACCGTCCCCTGAGCATACAAAGCCCGCAGGGTGTCCATCTGACGGTCTTTGTCCCCCGCATTGCTCACAAACCCGAAGTCCGCGCCGCCGCCGATGACCGACGCGGGAACGTCGTCGGAAAAGAGGGTCAGCGGCAGGGCCGAGCCGAGCGTGATCCCCGACAGCGGGTTTCCCTTGAAGTGGCCGTCGCTGTCGAAGTACCGGGCGAGCCAGCCGGTGCGCTCGCGGACATCAATCTGCGTGTTGCCGGTCTGCCAGATGTCCATGCTCTGGAAGTGGCTGCGGTTCGGGTCCGGGTAGCCGACCCCCGTAATCACGGCAAGCTGGCCCCGGTCGTACAGCGGCTTCAGCGCGGCCATGTTCGGGTGCAGGCCGATGGTGTCCGAAATCTTGACGACATCTTTGGATGGGATGCCGATGACGGGCCGGGCTTTCGCGTAGCCGCCGTCGGTGTACGGGATGACTGTGTTGAGGCCGTCGTTGCCGCCGGACATTTCGATGACCACTAAAATCTTGCCGCCGGGGATCGGCGGCAGGTCCAGCCCGAACGGCAACGCGGCAGGCTTGCTTGCCTGCGCCTGCGCCGCCTGCATCAGAAACGTCGGCATAGCGAGGCCGAGGCCGACAAATGTCAGGCCATTTTGCAGAAACTGCCGCCGGGTGGTGGGGTTGAATTGGGACATGGGATGTGCCTTTTTGGAAATCTTCAGAGAAGACCCTGCATTGAAATGCCGGGCTAACGCAGCAGGGAAAGTCCCTCCGGGACTGGAAAATCTTCAGTGCCGGAGGCACTTTCTGTGCTTCACTAGCCCGGTAATTCATTACCGGGTGGATGGATGCCTACCGTTCAGCGCAGGGATCAGGCCAGTTGATACTCCGGCGCAGACAAGATCAAGGCCGTCAGCCCCGACGCTTTGGCGTCAAAGTTGACCGACGACCCATTGCCATCAGACACATAATTGACCAATGCCGCATGGGTGGCCGCACCCGGCGTCTGGCCGGGCAGCAGCAGGCCCCAGACAGCATCCACCATCTGCACGGGCGTCCCGACGCCGCCGGGCGCGGTCCCGTAGGCGGCGATGCCGTGGTGCAGGCGCGGCGTCAGCAGCCCATGCTGGCTCATTTGACCCGTCAAGGTGCTGGCAAAATTGGCCCGCGTGATCAGGGTCATCGTGTTCATCCACGTCTTGCCACCATTCCAGCCTTTGACATTCGGCGGGTTGAACAGCTCCTGCCCCATCGTCCGTCCTGCTCCTAGCAAGTTGTTGTTGGTCGCGGAAAACGGCGCATCCAGCGTCCGCAGCGCCGTCACGATATACTCGGTCGGGCTTTTGATCTTGGAATGGACCGCGGCGTCGGAGTAAAACGCCGCGGAGCTGAAAATCGCCGCGAGAACCGCCCGGATGTCGTACCCGCTGTTAAAGTAGGCTGCCGTCAGAGGCTTGATGTCGGCAGGCGACGGCGTTTCATGGACATAGAACTTGAACAGCTTCGTGCAGAGAAAATGTGCGGTAGAGGGGTGCTTGACGACAATGTCCACAATATCGTCGCCGTTAAACGCCCCGGTTTGCCCTAAAAAAGTCTTTTCCCCGTCATCATGCTGCTCCGGGTTAAACTTGAACACGTTTGCATCGCGGTCGAACTGCCAGCCTGTGAACGCCCGCGCGGCTTCCTTGACATCGTTTTCGGTGTACCCGCCGCCGACCCCCAGCGTGAACAATTCCAGCAGCTCGCGCCCGTAATTCTCGTTCGGCTTGCCGCGGCGGTTATCTGCGCCATCGAGCCAGACCAGCATCGCGGGATCGCGCGAGACGGCTTGCAGGAGCGTCCGAAAGTTTCCCAGGGCATGAGCGCGAAATGTCTCGTTCTGCGCCCACATCCGGCGCGGGTTGTCCACTTTGTAATTTGCCGTCGCGAAATGCCCGTGCCAGAACAGTGTCATCTTCTCTTCCAGTGGCCGGGGGGTGTGGGACATCCGGTACAGCCACCACTTTTTGATGCTGTCCAAGCTGTCAAAATCCACATAATCGCCCTGCACTTCGGCAAGAAGCGCCGGGAATGGGTCGGCAACCGCTTCCGGGTGCAAAAGCTGGGCCGTCGTTCCGCTGAGACCCAGATTGGAATACGCCGTCCATTCGGCGGGCCGTGCGCCGAAGCCCGCCCGCCGCAAAAGATGCGCGAGATTTCGTGTGTCCGCCGAAGAATGTGCCACCATCCAAGCCTCCCGTGTTCGGCCCGTGCCTCCGCCCTGCTTTGCTGACGTGTAATTATACCAAAGAGTTCACCAAGACTTCAAACGAAACTTCAAACGAAACTTCAAACGAATTCTAGGCGCGGCGCTTCCAAAGTGTCAAGCCGCCACCGCTGCCCCGGCCGTCGCCAGCAGCACCCAGATAAAGTTAAGATGAGGCAGGCAGGAGTAAATAATACACGCGAGAACAAGCGTCGCCCCGGCATAATTGCGGACGAGAAAGAAGTTCCTGACCATTTTTCGACTGGCCGCGCGTGTCGCCGTCGGCTTGGCAGAAGCCGGCGGCAGGGTCGAAAGCGGCAGCGCAGGCACAGTGGGCGGCGGCGGCCAAACGCCTTCGGTCGGCTGACGCGCTTGGGCAAACTGCTCATTCAGCGCTTCTCTCTGCGCTTCCAGCCGGGCTTCTTTTCGGTCGCCGATCAGCAGGACCGTGAGAAAGACCGCACCAATTCCTAAGCCAAGAACCAGCAGAATAAGATACATCGTTTCGCGTCCAAACCAGGCGGCAGCCTCGACTCATCAGCCGCATGTCAGCGGCAGGCCGCGCTCGGCGCGAACTTCCAGGCACAGCCGAATGGCGTCTTCAATGTTCTCATACGCCTCTTCCCGTGTCCTGCCTTGACTGACGCAGCCGGGTATCGCAGGGCATTCCACTATCCAAACCCCATCTTCGTCCCGGTCCAGCGTCACATTGAATTTCAGGCTCATCTTGTCTCCTCTACTCGCTCAAATTCCTGTAAATCCTTCGACACGATTTAGTATCACGGGCAGGCATGATGGGTTATTGTAGCACAGCTACGCAAAGAAAAAGCCCCGCCTTGCGGCAGGGCCTAGCTTCAATGGGCACTCGGAACCATGCCATGAATAGCATAGTTCTGTTTAGCCGCTTTTGCCGTCTAAGATCATGTGCAGCACTCTAGCTGGCACAAAATACTCAGCGTCCGTTCGCGGGTCCAGCACGACTTTCGCACCACTGAATGTCGCCTGTGCCAAGTGTTGAAACAAAATCCTGCCTATGAGGCCAGCATTGGTAAATGCCTTCCACTTGTGTGCGGGATCAGAACTGATAAAGGCGCTCGCGCTTACAGGGGAGGAGAAAAAGGGCATCAGACGCTCTCCATTTTCTTCATACGAGTAGATGGCGATACCCCTATCTGATGCTGCTGTTTCCCGCGCATTCTGCTCCATCCAGGCGATTACCTGGTCAGTATCATTAACATCCCCATAAAAGTCCCCGCTTGGATTGAGGCTTAGGATGAACAACTGCTGATCTGCAAGACTCGCCAGCAATAGAGCAGTTTGGGTGTCCGCTTCCGAGGAGACTGCCTTGCGCCTCAAAAAGCCGAACATTTCACTCTTCGCTTTCCAGTTCCTGTTCGGCGGCTCCGTAGTCATCGGCCATGTCGGTGAGGGCGGCGTCGGAGAAGCCGAGGGCGGCGGTGTCTGAGATGTTTGTCTCGGTGAGGGTGGTCTCTGAGATGGTCGTTTCGGACAGGCCGAAGGCTTCGGCGTCGGCGATGTCGGCGGCGAGGATGTCGGCAACACGGGCCGGGGCGGAAGGGACAGACGACGGTGGGGG
>CAXUNT010000118.1:0-11353 GCA_964252595.1 uncultured Armatimonadales bacterium | reverse complement strand
GGCATCTCTTGTGGCTGACCGGAGATGTTCGGGGTGGGGCGGGGCTGATGGTAAAAGCCATAGACGCTGGCGGGCCTTACGCCGAAAGTACCGGCTGGTGCCGCGCCCAGCTTGGCTTGATGCTTTACAGCATCGGCCATCAGGCCGCCGCCGAGCAGACGCTCCGGGATGCGCTGACGACAACGCCCCGTAACTACCGTGTTTTGATGGCCCTTGGCCGCGTTCTCGCAGGCCGCGGCGATTATCCCGATGCCATTGACTCGTACCAGAAAGCCGTGGATGTCGTGCCGCAGACCGAAGCCGTCGCGGCCCTCGGCGACTTGTACGCCCTCTCCGGGCGCAAAGCGGATGCCGAGCAGCAGTACCGGCTGGCCGAAAGCATTGACCGCATCCAGAAGGCAAACGGCGTGCGCGGCGGCTGGCTGATGTCCTTGTTTCGGGCGAACCACGACCGAGACCTGCCGGAGGCGCTGGCCGATGCCCAAGAAGAATACAAGACGCGCAAGAATGTTTACGCCGCCGACGCACTGGCCTGGTGCCTCTATAAGTCAGGGCGCTACGGTGAAGCTGCCGCAATGAGCCGTGCTGCGCTCGCGGAGAAGACGCCGGAAGCGGATTTCCTGTACCATGCCGGCATGATTGCCGTTAGGCAGAATGATGTTCCTGCCGCGCGGCTGTGCCTGCGCCGGGCACTTCAGCTCAACCCGGACTTCAGCCCGATTGACGCTCCTGCCGCCACCTCCGCTCTGCGGCAGATGGGCAGTTAGAGGAAGTGGACGTCGGCACCGGAAGTACCGGTTGGGAGGCCGCATCGCCCGTGACAAAGAACATAATGCGCCTGGATATTTTTATGATGCGCCTGGATATTTCGCGGCAGGTAAAAAGAGGCGCGGTTGTTCTAGTGACTTTGTGGATAGCCAGTCTCGCTCTTGCAATCTCAGCCGCCGCGCACCCGATGGGGAACTTTGCGATCTGTCATTATGCCCGAATTCAAGCGGATTCAGGCAACATACAAATTCACTACGTCATCGACATGGCGGAAATTCCGGCACTGAGCGAAAAAGAAGCGCTCGACACCGACCACAACAATGTTGTCAGTCCGGCGGAGAAATCATCTTACCTGGCTACGCGAACGGCGCAGCTCGCCTCCGGAGTGACGCTGACCGTGAACGGCGCACCGGCGGCGCTGACACTAGCGAACAGCGACTTGCGCTTGTCACCAGGCGCAGGCGGTCTCCAAACCCTCAAAATTACGCTGGACTGGTCGGCGGCGACGCCAGCAGGTTCCCGCGACATCACATGGGAGGATCGCAACTATCCGGCGCGAACCGGCTGGAAGGAGATCGTGGCGGCAAATGGAGAGGGAGTGGCTTTAGAAGGTGCGTCCGCGTTTAGCCAGGACCGCAGCCGGGGCCTAAGCATCTACCCGCGCGATGTTGTCCCGCCTCAGGACACCGCGGCACATTTCTTGGCGGCTCCTGGGACAGGCGCAGCTTCTGCCGCCGAACCCATGGCACCGCCGGCAGCGACACGCGATGCAACGCCGCGTGACCTCTTCACCCAGGCCATTGCCCGCCGCAGCCTGACGCCCGGCGTTATGCTGGCCGGATTGCTGATCGCATTTGTCTTTGGCGCGTTCCATGCCCTGTCGCCGGGCCACGGTAAGACCATGGTGGCTGCGTACCTAGTCGGCTCGCGCGGCACGGCGCGACATGCGGTCACACTGGGACTAATCGTGACGATCACGCATACGCTCGGCGTCTTCGCGCTGGGCTTCGTGACATTGTTTGCATCGCGCTACATCGTGCCGGAGAAACTCTATCCAATCCTCAGCGCCGTCAGCGGCCTCGCCGTCTTCAGTGTCGGCGTCTGGCTCCTCGTGTCCCGCCTGCGCGGCTTTCCCACAAGCCATCACCATGTACACGATCATGACCATGCCGACGGCCCGGACGAGATTCACTTGCACATAGAGGCCCACTCGCACGACCATGATCATGTCCACAGTCATGACCACGGCCACATCCACGGCCGCGGACCAGGGCAGCACACCCACGACATCCCCGAAGGGCCGATCACGCTACGCTCTCTGCTGGCATTGGGGATTTCCGGCGGGATCGTTCCCTGCCCCTCCGCGCTGGTCGTGTTGCTTTCTGCCGTCGCTCTCCACCGGATAGCTTACGGCATGATCCTCATCACGGCGTTCAGCGTCGGGCTGGCATCTGTGCTGATCGTGATCGGCATGATGGTCGTCTCTACGCGGCACTGGTTCGAGCGCTTTCCTGCCGGAGAAAATCTGATGCGTCGCCTGCCGGTCGTGAGCGCGACAGCAATTACGCTGATCGGCCTCCTGCTGATCATCCGCGCCGTCACCACTGGCGCGTAAGGGACTAGCAGAAAGGCGGGAAAGCAAGAATCGTCAGCATCTTTTTTCAGGCACTGACGATCTCTATGGTTATTGCCCAAGTTGGTCCGACACTTTACAATAATGCTCGAATGTTAACTCGCTTCAACAAATCATAACTGCTCGGCCTATGATGATCGCAGTCATGAAAGGCAGAACGCTTGTTGAGTTATTCACCGCCAACATCAGCAATTTTCACTTAGCGAACTGTGGCAGTCCAAGCTTCAATCGCCCGGTTGCAGGCTTCCGGCTTCTCGATGATCGCGGCGTGGGCCGCGCCGGGGATCACAGCCAGGTGCGAGCCGGGGATGTCCTGGTGCATCTTCTGAGCCATCTCCAGAGGATAAATCGGGTCGTCCTGACCAACAACAATCAGCACCGGCACTTTGATATGCGCGGCCAGCGGGCGGGAGTCAGGCCGGTCGGCCAGAGTGCTGCCGCCCGCAACGGCGGCGTTGACAGAGCCTTTTTTGACAATGCCGCCGATGAACTTCACTAAAGCAGGGTTGCCCGTCCGGGTCGCCGTCGTGAGCATTTGAGGCATCAGCACCGGGATCATCGACGCCACGCCTTTGTCGCGGGCCTGCTGGCCGAAGCCCGGCCATTGAGCCTTCTCGACATCATTGGCCGGGGAAGTCGTCGAGTCGATCAGGATCAGGCCCCGGAACCGTTGCGGCGCTTCCCGGTACATTTCCAAAACGACCGGTCCGCCCATGCTCATGCCGCCGATGATGGCTCTTCGAACATGCAGATGGTCCATCACTGCCAGCATGTCTTTGGCGTACAGTTCAACGCCGCCTTTGGAGTCCGGGGTGGTCGAAGAGCCGAAGCCGCGTAGGTCCGGTGTGACCACTGTGTAGCGGCGGGCCAGTGCAGCACGGTTCTTGGCGAACAGTTCCCCCGAAAGCGGGTAGCCATGGACCAGTATCATGGCTGGGCCGTGGCCCTGCACCCGGTAGGCAATGGTTGCACTGCCGACCTGCGCCGAGCCGGACTGCACCTGCGCTGATGCCGCGTTGACAGCAAAAGTAAGCAACGCGGCAGTAGCAATTCCGGGGGCAGTGGATGTGAACAGATTTTTCATAAATATTCCTTCAACACTGGTATTTCTTGAATACTAGGACTTCTTGTTTCATTGAGCTTATCGTAATTCCTAGTCCATACACTTACCCGCAACTGGCAGAAGCTAACTCGAATACAAGAATGACTAGATTACAAGAATGAGTGGATCACAAAAAATGGGGCTTGGCCTACCCCTGAAGTTCAGCGGAAATGTTCTTGGTGATGACAACATGCTCCTTGAACTCATTCAATGTCAGTAGCGCCAAATGCCGCCCATGTGTTTCTTCCATGCTCCGATGCCCATTGGAGTTTGCCAAATAGGCTGCGGCATGATCACGGAGAAACTCATGGTTTGAAAGCTGGGCCATGATGTACGCTTTGTCAAACGCCGCGCCGTCCGACGACTTCAGCTTGGCGAGAATGGCCTTGCCAACGGCATTCAGCGGCGGAGTTGGGGTGCCCATTTCCGACAGCACTGTGGTGACGGCAATCGCTTCCCGTAGCTCAAAGTTCGCAAACTCCTTTGCATGAGCATTGGTCGCTTTATCCACGGCGATTTCGCTGGTAATTTTCGACAGCGTTGCGGGTCCCATAACGCCCATGTAGAACTGCTTCGCGGTCATCGCATTCGGGTGCGCCATCGGATAGTTGTGGCCGGTCTCGGCCTGCGGCTGTTCTGGCTTGGTCGCGGCCTGAACGGAAGCGGCTAGTCCCAGCGCGGCAGCGCCTAGGCCAGCGGCGGCGACGCGGGATAAAAAGGTGCGGCGGGAAGTCGCGCCGCCTGCTTCGTGGTTGAAATTAGTCATATCGTACTCCTTACGGTTTCTTGCAAGCAAAAGTATATCTCGCCAGGTATTATGAAGTCAAATCATTTTTGGCATAAGTCTATGAAATATATTCACTTCACACGTAATCACTCAAAGGAAGCAGTATGAATGTCGGTCAGCTCGAACTTCTCGTGGCACTGGTCGAAACCGGCAGCTTCTCTGACGCTGGCGATCGAATGGGGCTAACCCAGTCGGCAGTCAGCCACAGCCTTGCCAAGCTGGAAGCCGAGATTGGAGTCACGCTTGTGGCGAGGAGCCGGCGGGGGTTATCGCTGACCGGCGTAGGGCAGGACGTGCTAACACATGCCCGCACGGCACTGGCCGCAACGGAAGCTATTCGGCAGACTGCCGCCGCCGCACGCGGGGTTCCCGTAGGACGAATGCGGTTCGGAACCGCATATCCGGTCTCTGCGCGTCTCCTTGCTGGCATTTTAGGTGATTTCCAGCGTCAATATCCAGAAATTGATCTTATCTTGTTTGAAGGAACAGGGCAGGAAGTCGAGGAATGGGTCGCGGGGAGCATTGTGGATGTCGGCATCGTGCGCCATCCGACCCCAAATATCGAAAGCCGCCTGCTGGTGGAAGATGAAATCTGCATGGTTTTTCCGGCAGACCACCGGCTGCGGCATTCGGCACGGATAGACGCGGCAGAGCTGCTGAGTGAGCCACTGATCGTGCCGCGTTCGGGCCATGTTTTGGTGACGGAAGCGCTGCAGGAGATGGGGCAGGACGCGACCGATCTTTGCTTCAAGTACACCGTGAGCGACCTGCGGACCATCTTTCTCATGGTCCGCGATGGCCTCGGTGTGACGCTGATGCCGCGCACCACGCTTCCTGACGATTTAGACGGCTTGCTGACCCTGCCGCTGTCTCCGGCGATGCCTTTTCGAGTGGGGCTGGGTGTGCGCTCCTGGGCGGCAACCAGCCCAGTGGCGAAGCTCTTTACGCAGACTGCGGAAGCTTGGGCAACAACCCATGGTTTTCTTGGGTGATGTCATACATGCTGTTCTGCCACTAGATTTCTCCCTGCCTATCGTGATCGTGCAGCACGTCTCGTCCCGTTGCCCATCCCATCTGCACAAAGTCTTAGGCTACCGCAGCCCTTTCCTTGTTCGGCAGGCACAAGACGGCCGGCCGCTCCGCGCAGGAGCCGTTTACACTGCGCCCCCAGGCCATTACCTGATCATTACGCCGCAGCGTACCCTGTCTCTTAAGGACGCGCCGAAGATAAACTTTTCTCGGCCAGCGCTCGATCCCCTCTTCGGACAAGGCCGACTGCCTCAACCTACGGCAGAAACAAAGATGCACTCCTGGGTTCGCCAGCGGTAACTAGGTAATTCTGTTGCAGTCGATGAGCGCAGCGGCAATCATGTGTTTGCGGCAAACGGCAGAGATTGAAGCCGTGCCTGAAAATAGATGATGCTCCCTTGCTCCGGACTGAATGTATCCATGGTATAATGTTAAGCACCATCTCGCTCTAGCTTATCTGCTTCGCGCCTGGGTTGCTCTGCTTCGTGTCCGAAATGATTGACGCGAAAAGCAGACTATGACTTCCTTAATGCAAAGATCGATCTTTAAGACCGATCTTCGCTCCTGCACCTTGTTCTCATTTTCTCCATTACCGCTCGTTGCCTTCGCTCACGCGGGGGCTTTCTGACGCTGAACCCCTGGTACGCTCCTTCTCAATCTATCACTTTCGAAGCCACTACTTGGTGAAGGCATCTCTGTCACTGAGCAATCTCGCGATTCCCGCTTGTCATTCCCAAAGGACAATAGTGTGATCAATCCTGCTGCTGATACAAGTCATGCCGAAGCAAACAAGCTGAGTACCAGTACAAAAGAACCGAGTTTTCAGCGCCGCTACCTTTCTCCAGAGCTAGGGCGGCTTCTGCTGCTGGCGGTGTTTCTCGCGGCGAGCATTGCGGCGCAGATCATCAGCCCCCTGATCATGCGGCACTTCATAGATGCCGCCGAGACGCATCGCCCGCTGTTCGTTCTCACACGGGCAGCTATGGTGTTTCTCGGCCTCGCGCTGCTGTTCCAAATCACTGCCGTCGCCGAAACCTATGTCGCGGAGCTTGTCGGCTGGCGAGTGACGAACCAGATGCGCTCGGACCTCACGCGCCACTGCCTTGGCCTCGACATGAGCTTCCACAAGACGCATCTGCCGGGGGAAATGATCGAGCGGATTGACGGCGATGTGTCGACGCTCTCCAACTATTTCTCACGCCTTGTGGTCAGCGTCGGGGCAAACACCCTTCTGGCTCTTGGCATCTTAATTACGATCATCTGCGTCAATCCCCCTATCGGGCTGTGCATCCTGGGGCTGCTTGTGGTCGGCGGCACTGCGCTGCTGCCAGTCCAAAAGCGCGGCGCGGCGGCCTCGAAAGCGAGTCGTCAGGCTTCCAGTGACCAGTTCGGCTTCATTGAAGAGCGCATCTCCGGCGCAGAAGACATCCGTGCCTGCGGGGCAACGGGTTACACCCTAAGCCGCCTCTATCCACTGATGCGAGCGTTCTACGAAACGACCGTCCGCTCGTGGCTGCTGGGGCAGACCGGCTGGGCGGTGATCAATGTGACATTTGGACTGGCGCAGGTGACAGCACTTCTCATCGGGGCCTACTTTTTCCTGCACCACCGCATGACCCTTGGCACGTTGTTTCTGCTGTTTGATTACACGCTACTTATTGTTATGCCACTCGAGCAGCTAGCAAACCAAATGCAGAACCTGCAGCAAGCCAGTGGAAGCGTGGAGCGTATTCAAGAGCTGCTTCAAACCCGCTCGGCCCTTGAAACCACTTCGAAGCTTGCCGAAAATGCACCTGCTGACGTTGCTCTGTTAGCCGGTAGCCTGCAAGACTTCGGAACGGAAGGAAGTCTCGGAGCGAAACAAAACTTTGGAGCGAAGGGGGCGCTCAGCCTGGAGCTTGACTCGGTGACGTTCGGCTACGAGTCGACGGCTCCGGTGCTACACGAACTTTCATTTCAGCTTGCCCCAGGCCGGACTCTGGGCGTGTTGGGACGAACCGGCTCCGGCAAGACGACGCTGCTGCGCTTGCTCTTCCGTCTATATGATCCGCAATCGGGCACTGTACGCCTAGGTGGTCAACCCCTGGCCGCGCTGCCCTTATCCGACGTCCGTGCCCAGATCGGACTGGTCACGCAGGACGTACAAATCTTCCACGCCTCGGTGCGGGACAATCTGACATTCTTCAACACCTCTATTTCAGACGCCAAGGTTCAAGTCTCTTTGGAAGAAGTTGGGATGTGGGAGTGGTGCCAAGCACTGCCGCAGGAACTTGATACCATTCTGGAAGCAGGCGGCAGTCTGTCTGCCGGCGAGTCGCAGCTTCTCAGTTTAGCACGGGTGTTTCTTAAGGACCCCGACTTGATCTTATTTGATGAGTTCTCGTCCCGATTAGATCCGGCCACGGAAGCGTCGCTGCGCCACGCGGTAGACCGGTTGCTGGCAGGCCGAACGGCGGTCATCGTCGCGCACCGGCTGGAGACCGTGTGCCGGGTAGACGAGATTTTAGTCTTGGAAGATGGGCGCATTCAAGAACACGGAGACCGAGTGGTGTTGACGGAGAATAATCTGTCCCACTACGCGAAACTGCTTTCGCTGGACCAGGAGCAAGCATCAGGAAGAGAACAAGCATCAGGAAGAGAACAAGCATCATGAAAAGAGACGCCGTGATAAGCCAAAGCACGGAAAAAAGCCAAACAGTCATTTCTGCAATCGGGCGGCTGGTTAGCTATGCGCCGGGCATATTTTTGCTGAACTGGCTGGCTTGCGTTCTAAGCTGGTCAATGTTCGCCGTGCCAGGCCTACTGATCCGCCGTTTCTTCGATGTCTTAAGCCACAAAGCACCGGCAGGATGGACCGTGGAGGAAGTTGTAATCCTTTTCCTCATTGCGGTGTTTGTGCAAATCGCAGGCGGTATGGTCATGGCCGGCACCACGTCGTCTGCCAACATGACCGTGCGGGCGCTGCTGCGCCGCAACCTGTTCGTCCGCGTTTTGGAGCGCCCCGGTGCTCAGGCAATTCCCTATTCGTCCGGCGAAGCCGTAAGCCGGTTCCGGGATGATGTCAATGAAGTGACAGGTTTTGTCACGGGTCTCAACTATCTTTCTGGACAGCTTGCGTTTGCGCTGATCGGCATTTCTGCGATGATCAGCATCAGCGTCAAGCTCACGGCGCTCATTATCCTGCCGCTGGTGGCCGTGGTCGTGATCGCGCAGCAGGCGACAAACCGCATCAAGAAGTACCGGCGGTTAAGCCGGGAAGCGGCGGGCCGGGTGACCGGGGCGATCGGCGAAGTGTTCGGCGCAGTTCAGGCGATACAAGTGGCAGGCGAAGAAGAAAGCGTGATCGCGCACCTCGAGGCGCTGGGCCGAGAACGGCAAAAGTACGCCCTTCAGGACACGCTGTTCAGCAAAATTGCGGAAGCGCTGTTTCTCAATTTGGGCAACCTCGGGATCGGTGCAGTGCTCCTGTTGGCCGCGCAGGCGATGCGCGTGGGAACATTCACGGTGGGTGATTTTGCCCTGTTCAGCTTCTACATGACCTGGGTGACCGGCACGACCAGCAGCATCGGCAGCACGCTGGCCGGGGCGAAGCAGTCTGGGGTTGCGCTGGAGCGGCTTTCGGTCCTGATGCAGGATGCACCGGAGGGAGCCCTCATGGCGCATCAGCCGACATACCTGAAGCAGCCGGTGCCGGTGGCCGTTCTGCCGAAGCGGACGGCGCATGACGTGCTGAACGTGCTGGAAGTCCTGGACCTTGGGTTTCAGTTCGTGAACTCCGAGCGCGGCATTGCCGGCGCGACATTTACCGTCGCACGCGGCGAGTTTGTGGTGATAACAGGCCGGATCGGGTCAGGCAAGACGACGCTTCTGCGAACCTTGCTGGGCCTTTTGCCTGCCGCTGAAGGCAACGTGCGGTGGAACGGCGTTCCCGTGGATGACCGGGCAGCGTTCTTCGTGCCGCCCCGCGTCGCCTACACACCGCAGGTGCCGACCATCTTCAGCGACAGTGTGCGAGAGAATATCCTGCTGGGTATGCCCGGCGACAGTGATCTTGCCTTCGCGCTTGAATCAGCGGCGCTTTCGCGGGACTTGGCCGGCATGGCGGACGGACTGGAAACGACCGTGGGACGCCGGGGAATGCGCCTGTCCGGCGGCCAGGTGCAGCGGGTCGCGGCGGCACGGATGTTTGTGCGTGAGCCTGCGCTGCTCGTGTTCGACGATCTTTCCAGCGCTCTTGACGTGGAGACCGAAAAGAGCCTCTGGGAGAACGTCTTCCGAAGGCCGGGTGCCACCTGCCTTGTGGTCTCTCATCGCCGGGCGGCACTGCGCCGGGCGGACAAGATCCTGGTGCTGAAAGAGGGCCGGATCGAGGCTGTCGGCACGCTGCCGGAACTGCTGGAAGGCTGCGAGGAGATGCAGCGTCTCTGGCAGGAGGCCGCTGCCGCGCCCGAGGTGCTGGCCTGACACACTAGATCTTGCCAGACATATTTATGCCAAAAGTATTCATAACTTAGAGATTTGCTTTTATCAGGTATTTGCTGCCATGAGGCAGGAAAGGACCATGTCTCAATAATGCGCCTTGCGATGAAGCGTTCTACAATGTTGCGTTCTACAACAATGCGTTCCGCCTGGAATAGACATCTTCTGCGACCCTCCCTTGCATTCTGCTTGCTGCTTGCTGGCATTCTGCTGCCTCTTTTATTTTCGCAGAGTGTTTCTGGACAAAGCGTTTCGTCAGGTGCTGCTCCCCTCGCTCCAAGCCGTGCAAACACAAGTAGCAGCCCCAGCACAAGCCCTAGCGCAAATATCACTGATCCAAATGCAGCGAGTTCCAAGGTGCCACAGGTCGTGCCGTCGCCGCCGACCCAGCCGCTTGGTCCTGGTTCCCCCAGCGGTGATCCTGACTTTGACGCCGCCTCAGCGTCGGTCATTCCTGCGCCGCCAGACCCGCCGAGTGTTTGGACACGGGGCACACATATCATTGCTCCCTGTACAGTGGCTCCGCAGATTGACGGCCGGCTTAATGATGCTTGTTGGAAAACCGCGACCCATGTGCGGGGCTTCTACCGTAACGGTGGCGGGAAGCCTTCCGCTCAGCAAACGGAGATCTGGATCTGCGCCGATCGCACGCATCTGTATGTCGCCTTCCACTGCCTCGACAGTCAGCCAGGCCTCATCCGGTCCAGCATGACCCAGCGCAACGGCAACATTGGTCGTGACGATTTCGTTGGGTTCGATATTGACAGCCAGGGCACCCGGCATGGGTTCTCGACGTTCATTGCCAATGCCCGCGGCACTCAGCTTGAAATTCTCGAAGGCGGCACCGCCGACAACATCACTTGGGCCGGCGACTGGAAAGCAGCAACGCAGCGCACCAAGAACGGCTGGAACTGCGAAATGGCAATCCCGTTTGCCCTCATGCGCTACCCGAAGGGTGCAACCTCGTTCGGCATGGTCTTTTACCGACTGATTGGCCGCGAGACCAGCCTCCAGAGCTGGCCCTACATACCTGCCGCCGGGGTAGACAATGCGACCGAGCCGCAGTTTCTGGACACATTCACCGGCATTGCGCCGCCGTTCTATGCGCCAAGGCCGATCTTCCTCCCGTACACTTTGGTGACCGGTGGTACGGGCAATTCGGCGCGAACGGGGCTTGACATCAAGTATCCGCTGTCAACGACGATCACCGGGGTTGGCACCCTTTACCCCGACTTTCAGACCATCGAGCAGGACGTCACCAACATCAACTTCTCCTATAACGAGAAACTGCTGACTGACCGGCGGCCCTTTTTCGCGGAAGGCAGCAGCTTTCTGCCGGACCAGGACATGTTCTACTCCAGGCGGGTCGGCACCGTGGATGGGGGCCTGAAAGTAGTCGGAAAGCAGGGCGCGACGACGGTGGGCTTGCTGACAACAGCCTCCCGCGGAAACGACGCCCAAAGCGCGGCAGTCCTCAACTTACAGCAGGATATTGGTTTGTATAGCTAACCAATGGTGCTAGTTTTACAAGCTGAACTGTGCTAGCGAGAGCGGC
>CAXUNT010000117.1:0-11454 GCA_964252595.1 uncultured Armatimonadales bacterium | reverse complement strand
TTGTCCGTGTTCGCCCTTCTTTGTCCGTGTTCGCCCTTCTTTGTCCGTGTTCGCCCTTCTTTGTCCGTGTTCGCCTTCTTTGTCCGTGTTCGCCCTAAGCCCTCCCCGCATTTCTGCCGACAATAGGAGTATGCAGGCTTTACGGTCAGGTTTCAACACGCGGGCGCGAACACAGCGGGGCTTCACAGTCATGGAAGTCACGCTGGCCCTGATCATTTTTACGCTGATGACCCTGATGTTCGGCGCGGTCCTGCCGGTGGCCGTGCGGGGTGCGAAGCACAGCGGCAATTACAATCAGGCAGCGGCGCTGGCCCAGCGCAAAATTGACCAGCTTCGGATGGCCGGCTACAGCCGCTTGTTCGACGGCAGCGGCGGCACAGCGCTCTCCAAATTGTCGGCGCTGAACGTGGTGGATGCTCAGAACAGCCCCGGCGTCTACGATTTTACAACCGTAGACAACTTGACAGGAGCGAACGGCTATTTCCCGCCCGGCAGCACCGGCACGATCACGGTCGCCGACGGCTACAACGGGGTTCCAGCGGGCAATGCCGCGCAGGTCACGGTGACGATCACCTGGGCCGGGACCGTGCCGGGCAGCTACAGCGTGCCGGCGATTATTATCAGCATGCCGCATCAGTAGAGGACCTCTTCCGCTCGTTCCTGTGCTGGAGACACAGGAACGAACAGAAGGGGTTCTTCATCTTGAACTATGAAACACACAGCAGGCACAAGTAAATCGCGGCAAAAACGGCGCACGCGGCGGCGGACAGGCGGGTTCAGCTTGATGGAAGTCATGGCGACGCTGCCGCTCGTGGCGCTGCTGTTCGGCGGCACGATCACGCTGTTTATTGGGTCGCAGCGGATGGTGCAGCGCACCGGTGTCGCCGTGCAAAGCAGCCAAGATGCAGGGGTCGGCGCACAGTTCATCACCAGCACGACCCGCGAAGCGATCCAATTTTCCCTGCCGGGCGACACGACTTCAACGAACACCAACGGCCTGGCATTTTTTCCGCCCGATGGCAACCCGAATGACTACCAGAACGGCAGCATCAGTACAGCGGTGGAGGTGCTTCTGCCGGCGCCGGTCACCAGCGTGAAGACGACCGGCCAAACAGCGACCCCAGGCTTCAACGTCTTTGACCGCACCGGCAGTCCAATTACACCGTCCGGGTACGACCGCACCCAAACTGAAGTCAGCGGCGGCATTCCAGTCAACCCTCTGGCCGGCGATTTTTTATGCATCTACCGCGGTGACGCTTTCGGCAATGCGTCCCCCAGCGCCGGGCAGTATCTGTGGGCGGTGAAGCGGCCTGCCGGGACGAGTCTGTACGACTCGTCTCATGATGTTCAGCAGAAGCTGTGCCGCCTGATCTTGACCCAGCACGCCGACGGGACGCCCGCGACCGACGCCGTGCAGTTTATCGGCTGCCGCACATCCAACACGGATATTCCCAGCTCAATGCCTTATGAGCTGGAGTTCAAGCTGATCTGCGGTGATCAAACGGCCATCAACGGCACCCAGACCAACGAAGCCGGCGACGGCAGCAGCATCACCACACTTTCGGGCAGGTGCGCCCTGATGCGGAACCACAAATAGAAACCCACCCGACCTGCGAAGAATGCGCGAAGCAAGGCGGGAGAGGTTCCCTAGCCGACACGGAAGACGATGCGTTTAATGCAACAACACTCAACACGGCGGCAGGACTCAACACGGCAGCGGCAGGGCATGGCGCTGGCAGGCACGATGCTGGCGATGTTCGGCCTCCTCAGCCTGGTTCTCATCGGCGTCCTGGCCGGGACGCACGGCGGCGGCGGCCTGCTCAACTTGACCGAGAACGGCGACCAGTCGGCGTCGCGGCAAATGCAATCCACGGCGGCGTTCAACATCGCAGACTCCGGCATCGAGTATACGCTGCAATGGCTGCACTCGCTGCCGAGTCCGCCGGATGTCAACAAGGCTTTCCAGCTCCCGGCGTGGGGCGGGCAGCCCAACGATCCCGGCGTCGTTTATCCGCTGACCAACCCGGACGGCACCGGCGGCACATTTATTGTTTGGATCTTCCCTGATGCCCTCAATAACGCCGCCATCAATAACAACACCGGCCAGGGCGCGGTCAAGAAGTATTTGATCCAGTCTACCGGAACCAGCGGCGGCGTCTCGCAGACCGTGCAGGCGTATGTCCAGCAGACCTCGTTCGGCAACTATGCGGTCTTTGTCGACAGCACGCCGCCGAACGCCTATTGGGGATCAGGGCTGAACGTTTTTGATGGGCCGGTCCATTCCAACAACTCGGACAACGGCAGCCCGCCGACTTCAAACGGCGTAGCGAACAATATCCTGTGGAGCGACGGCACCGGCGGCACCCCTGTCGCGCCGATCTTTACTTACGGAGGCAGTGATGCGTTCACGGTTTCCGGCCCGTCCGTCAACTGGTATCGCAACACTTATGGAAATTCTTCCTCGCCCACCAGCGAGGCCGAGTGGAAGATGATCGCTAGCGCTGGCTCCAGCGGCATCCATACCGGCGTCCCGATGATCCCCATGCCGGCCACGGACCTCACGCAGCAGTACGTCGCGCTGGGACAAACGCCGCCTCCCCCCGGCAGCACCACCCCGCCAGCGGGCCAGCCCACGACAATCGGAGTGATGATCCCGAACAGCGGCGGCCAGACTTCCGGCGGCATGTACATTCACGGCCCGGTGCAGCAGATGACCCTGAGCGTGGACCCCAATAACAGCAAAAACCAGATCATCAAAATTCAGCAAACGGACGCCAACGGCAACCCGTACACGACGACGCTGACATTGAACGCTGCCGCGAGTCCGCCCACGACGCAGGTGCATGTGGATTACCTCAGCAACAGCAGCGGCAGCTTCCAGCCGGCCACGACGGACAACACTTACACCGGCGTGACCAACGGCGTCGTTTACTGTGACAGCGACATCGGCGGCCAAACGTCGCCGAAGACAGGCGGCGTCACCGGGGTGGTCGCCGACAATGTTACGCTGACGCTCGCCACCGACACGAGCCACAATGTCAACATTGACGGCAGCATTACCTACAACACGCCGCGCCAAAAAGACGGCAGCGGGAATCCGCTCCCGGAAAGCGATCCGAGCAACGCTGCCTTCGTTGCCAATGCCGGCACACTGGGAATTGTCTCGCAGAACGTTGAGGTAGTGGACAATGACACGTCCGGCAACCCCATCACAAACATTGAAGTGGACGCGGCCGTCATGGCCTCCGGCACCTACGACGCCACGGACCACTCCAGCCGCCCGGTCGGCGCCATGCTGAACATGGGCAGCTACATTGTCAAGACGCGCGGGATATTCAGCTCCGGCGGCCTCGGCCACGTTACAGGCGGTATCCCCTGTTCCCGCTATTACGACAATCGCCTTGCCAGCCATCCGCCGCCGTTCTTTCCAACGACCAGCAGCCAGTACCAGGTGCTGTCCTGGCAGCGTGTCGCCGTTCCGCTGTAGGCTCCCGCACATTTGCCGATAATCTTTTCTTAGTGCCGGGCCATAATCAAGCCTAGCCCCAGCTTTTTTCGCGAGGTGTCCCATGAGACAGCGCAAATTTATCCATCACCGCCGCGCCCGCGGGTTTACACTGATTGAAGTCACCCTGGCGCTCATTGTCTTCGCTATGATGACCATTTTGTTCGCCGCCGTGTTTCCCATGACGATCCGCGGCGCCCAGTACAGCGGCAATTACACGCAGGCGGCGATGATCGCCCAGCACAAAATGGATCAAATCCGCTCGGCGGGCTTCAGCAGCTTGGACCAGGGGCATCTCACCAAACTGAGCATTATCGACTCGCCGCAGCCCGCCGGCTACCCCAGCCCGGCGGGGGGCGCCACGACTTATTCCTTCACGTCCGCCGAGAACCTGGTCACCGGCGGCACGACGCAAGGCTATTTCGCGCCCGGCAGCCAGGGGACCCTGACCGTGGTGGATTACGCCGCACTGCATCCCAGCAGCGGCGTTCCCGCCGGCAGCCTCACGCTGGTCAACGTATCCGTGTCCTGGACCGGCGGCGCGACCCACAACGGCAATTACCAGACGTCCGCCCTGCTCGCCAATGTCGCTCCGTGAAAGCAGCCTCACCATGAATGCCTATTCTCAACGCCGTCGTCACTCTTCCCACCAGCGTGGATTTGGGCTGCTGGAAGCGCTGCTCTGCATTTCGCTGATGTCGCTGCTGTTTATTGGCGCGATGACCATGCTCCTCACCGCCGGGCGTGGCGTCGTGCGGACGCAGGCGCAGGTATATTCCAGCGGCGACGCCGCAAACGCCATCCAGAACATCATCGGCCAGCTCCGGGAAGCCAGCACGTTTTCCCTGCCGACTTCCAACACGCCGGCAACTGCCGAGTCGAACTGGACCCCGCTGACGGGTGTGCTGCTGTCCCAGCTTTCAACGACGCTGAACGGCGAGACGATCAACACGGCACTTCAAGTGGTCACGCCGATCACCCTGACCCCGCAGGCGAACGGCTACACGGCCAATCCCCTGCCCGGCGGCCTGCGGGTTCTCGCCCAGACGCCTGGCGGCTATTGGCAGGCGAACGGCGGCAACTGGGCGGCGGCCCCGGTTTCCACCCAGTCACCGGGCGGCCTCGGCGTCGCCGACAGCGCCGTGTATCTGATCTACCGGGGCGACCCGGACGGCACGCCGGACCCGGACCCGACCGGCAGCCCGAACCCGCTGGCCGGAACGTATTTGTGGCAATATAAAGTGCCGGCAGATGGATCGTTCAATGTCGCGAAGTACCCCGGCAGTTTGACCACGCTCTGCAAAAGCGTCGCTCCGGCCCCGAACGCCGTGCAGTTTGTCCGGCCGTATTATGCGGCGACAGGCCAGCTCCCGGAGCAGAACCAGGTGGAAGTCAAGATCATCAGCAGTTACTACAGCCCGGTGAACGGCCGGCAGACCAGTGAAGAAACCGCCGGGGCCACGACCAGCCAGCTCAGCGGCAAGTGCGTCTATATGCGCGACCACTGCACCGCCGCATCCAGCAATACGACAAACTCCGGCGTTCGTACCGGCAACAACACGTTCCAATACCACTAGTTCCAACATCGCTAGAGCGCGTGCAAAAGACGAGAGAGTGAATCCCCTCGTCCACAAGAGAACAAACCTATGCAGACCCAACGCCGAACCCAAAAAAGCCGAAAACAAAGAAACCGCCGGACGCAGCGCGGCATGAGCATGGTCATCACCATGCTGGTGCTGATGGGCGTGCTGACGCTGACGCTAATCGGGACCGTCGGCTCCAGCGGCTCGCATGGGTACAACGGCATTCTCGGCATGACCGATAACGCCCTGCAAGCCAGCTCCATGCGGACAAAAGCGTCGTCGTCGCTGAACATGGCGGAATCAGGCGTGCAGTACACGCTGGCCTGGCTCGGCACCCGCGCTCAGCCGCCGGTCGGCCAAGCCCAAGCGCCGACTGGTTGGGACTTTGTCACCGTCAACGGACGCGGAGTGGTCACGCCCGACCCGTCCGACCCCACTTCTTATTTCGCCGTGCGGATCTACCCGGATTATTACAACACGGATACAAGCAGCCCCACGTCCAACCAGAAAAAGTATTTGATCGAATCGGTCGGCGTTTCCGGCGGCATGGCGACCATCGTGCAGGCGTATGTCGGGCAGGGAAGCCTGGCCCAGTACTTGGTTTTGCTCAATTCATGGAACAACAGCGGCAACTACTGGGTCAGCGGCCTGACCACGTTTGACGGCCCGGTCCATGACAACAACGCCAACGGCCAGCCGGAAAACGTCCTGTGGAAGTCCGCCGCCGGCACGTCGCCGATGTTCAACTACACCGGCAGCAATGCGTACACGACCTCGGGGACAAACGGTATTTCCTGGTGGAAAGACCAGTTCAACACGTCGGGAACGCCTCAAGTCGTCACCAATGCCGACGGCAGCCAAACAAACCAGTGGCTGAACGTCGCGGCGGGCGGCTCCGGCTCGGTGCATACTGGCACGCCCGTCGTGCCGTTCCCTACGTCCAGCGCCCTGCAAAAGAACGCCGCGACCAACGGGGCGGCGCTGAACCCACACGGCGTCACCCTCTGCCCCGGCGGCGGCGTGTATGTGGAAGGGAATGTCTCAGAGATGGCGCTGAGTACATCAGGGGCGAACAATACCGTCCAGGTGATGACCATCACCCAGCAAAGCACCGCGCTCGGCACGACCGTCCAGCGCGTCACGATTGACCCCGCGGCAGGAACCAAGCTGGAAACGCAGCAGTCCGATGGAACTTGGAAGCTGACTGCGGCTCTGACTTCCACCGGCAACGGTGTTGTGTATGTGAACGGCAACATTGGGCAGCCTGCGACAAAAGACAGCAACAATAATCCAGTTGACCCGCAGACCAGTTCGCTGAACAACCCGGCATCCGGCCTTTCCGGCGGCCTGCACGGGCAGGTGGCAGATAACACGCTTGACGCCAGCGGCAATGTCACCCACAATAATGGGCTGACCATTGCCACCCCGCAGGCCGATAGCTGCAACCTTGACGGCAGCATCACCTACAGCACCAAGCGCCAGGTCACCAAGGACGCAAATGGCAACCCGGAATACATTGATGTCAACGGCAACCGCACTTCCGACCCGACCAAAGGCACGCCGGTCTATGTCCCCGAAGGCAGCGACCCGAACTTCGTGTCCAAAGCCGGAACGCTTGGCCTGATCTCAAACAACGTTCTCGTCACGACGAAAGACTCGACGGGCGCGGCGCTGACGAACTTCGAGATGGACGGCACTACGCTGGCGTCGGGCCAGTATGATGCCGACCATTTTCTGGACCGGCCCGTCGGGCTGTGGGAGAATATGGGCGGCTACTTGTCCCAGACCGTCGGCACCTTCGGCGTGTTCAACAACTCGCTTCAGCTCACGAACGGCTTCAATACGCAGTTCAACTACGATGCCCGGATGCGGAACAACCCGCCCCCGTTCTTTCCGACCACCGGCTTCATCTACAGCATTATCTCCTGGCATCAGGTCGCCCAGCCGCTGGAGCCGTGAGACCCTCGTACAGCAGAAAGCCCGGCACTGGAAGTGCCGGGCTAACGCAGCAAAGCAAGTGCCTCCGGCACTGAAGAGTAGAACGCCAACGGCATTTGAGTCCCACAGGGACTTTCCTGCTTCGTTAGCCCGGCACTTCCAGTGCCGGATTTCTTTCAACTGAGCGTCGCAAGTTCCGTCGGTGTCACGACGACGCCGATGGTGTTCAGATCCGCAATCGCCCGCTGGATCTCGTCGCCGTCGCCATTGAACGCGACCTGCATCCAGCCAGCTTCTTCGGAAACATTGGCTTTCTCGATGACCGTGATCAGCCGGTACTTTTTGCCTAAATTGTAAACGATCGGCTGGTTGTACATCAGCTTGTTAAACGTGAGATTGAAGCGCTCGACAGCCATAAAAACTATTTTCCTCCTGCGATTGCCGGAACGATAGAAACTTGATCGCCGTCTTTCAGAGCCGTTTCCGCCCCATTCAGGAAGCGAATGTCCTCATCGTTGACGTAGATGTTGATAAAGCGCCGCAGCGTGCCGTCTTCCCCGCGCAGGCGTCCGCCCATGCCGGGATACTGGGCTTCCAAAGCGTCTACCAGGGTGGTCACATTCGCCGCTTCCACTTCCACCGTATCCTGCCCCTGCGTCAGATTTCGCAGCGGGGTCGGCACCAATACACTGACTGCCATAGATCAAAATCTCCTATTCCACGCCGCCGGCGTGCTTGAGTATCGTCCCGATGTCCTGCCGCAGACAGGTGAACACGGGAACATCGCGCTCGGTGTAGGCGCTGGCTTCACTTTCGCGCAGGCGATGCACCAAGTCTAAAAAGTCCTGCGGGTAATCGCTTTCAAACGCGACAACAAACTCTTGATCATCCAGCCCAAATGAATAAGTTGTATTGAGCTTGATGCTCGGATAGTCATGACCGACGGTGATGTGCTCGCGCATCGCCCCATGCCGCTCCGCCGGAGAAAGCTGGTACCAGGCGCGGGTCTTGATGAACGGATACACAAACAGGTACTTGCCGCCGCCGATGACGATCTGCTTGCGTCCGGTTTCCCGGTCCTCAAAGTCGTGGTCATCCACATAGACCGAGGTTTTGGTCATCGCAAGGTACGAGTACGGCGTAGACAGATACTGGCCCATACGGGTCCGCAGAATGGCCGCAGTCATCTCCTCAAAGTCTTCAATTTTGTACGAGACGCGCCAGAGCAGAAAGTCGCACTCCGGCCGGATGCCGAGTGTGGAGAACGGGTACACTAAGAAGCGCGATTTAGCGGCTTCAATCACCCCCGCCAGCTCTTCAACGGCTCCGGTGCGCTCGCTTGCAGTCAGCTCGCGCCGGAACAGCGGGTCCAGCTTGTAGAAGGCAAAGTTGCAGAACTGCCGAGGTGACTCGGCGTCGGCCTTTCGCATTTCCTGATAACGCGCTTCTTCATCGGGCGCGAGATTTTCACGGTACGCTCTCATGGTTTTTGTTTTCTAAATCAGCGATTTTTTGCCGAACGTTCTCGGCCATGTCCTGAAGGACATGGTCTCTGATCGCAGTCGGTCTCTACGCCGCCGCCAGTTCTTTTACTTCCGGTCTGCCTGCTGGAATGGCATGGGCGCGGGCGGTCAGGGCCTCTTCCAGCGACGCGAGTGACGGCTGGATTGGAATCGTTTTATTCAGCTTGCCCACAACGGCGTCAATCGTTTTCAGGCCGTTGCCGGTGATGCAGATCACTAAGCTTTCATTTTTCGGGATACGCCCCTGCCCGATCAGCTTCCGGGCGGTCGCGACAGTCACGCCCCCGGCGGTCTCGGTAAAGATGCCTTCGGTCCGGGCGAGCAGCTCGATGCCTTCCACCACTTCGTCGTCGGAAACATCTTCGGCCCAGCCGCCGGATTTGCGGCAGGTTTCGGCGGCATAATAACCGTCGGCGGGGTTACCGATGGCGATGGATTTGGCGATGGTGTTGGGGCGGACCGGCTTCATAATCTCCGCCCGCTCCTTGACCATGGTGGAAATCGGGTTGCAGCCGGTCGCCTGCGCGACATACATCTTGGTCGGGACGCCATCAATCAAGCCAAGCGAACTGAATTCTTGAAGCGCCTTGTAGATCTTCGTCACCAGCGAGCCGCCAGCCGACGGGCAGACAATGTGCTGAGGCGCTTTCCAGCCAAGCTGCTCGGCGATCTCGTAGCCGAACGTCTTGGAGCCGTCGCCGTAGAACGGGCGGAGATTGACATTCGCCAGCCCCCAGCCATACTTGCCGGCGACTTCCGAACAGAGGCGGTTGACTTCATCGTAGTTGCCCTGCACGCTCAGCACTGTCGCGCCGTAAATCAGTGTGCCGACGACTTTGCCCTGCTCCAGGTCATGCGGGATAAATACATACGCCTCGAATCCGCCTTCGGCAGCATGGGCGGCGACCGAGTTTGCAAGATTGCCGGTAGACGCGCACCCGACGGTCTGAAAGCCAAACTCGCGGGCTTTAGACAGCGCGACGGCGACGACGCGGTCTTTGAACGACAGCGTCGGATGGCTGACGGCGTCGTTTTTCACCCAGACTTCGTCCATGCCGAGCGCTCGCGCCAGATTTTCCGCTCTCACGAGGGGTGTAAAGCCGACCTGCTTGCCCACCGTCGGCGGGCCATCAAGCGGCAGCAGGTCCGCATAGCGCCACATGGAAAGCGGCCCGCTTTCAATCAGTTCCCGCGTAATCTTAGGGCCGACCGTGTAGTCATACTGCACTTCCAGCGGCCCAAAGCACAGTTCACAGACATGCACCGGCGCTTTGTCATACGTCTGGCCGCACTCGCGGCACTTCAATCCCAGCACTTTTGCCAATGTTTTCATCTCCCACGAAACACAAAAAAAGCCGTTCGTCCGACACATAAACGCCATGTCAAGGACGAAAGACAGTGTGCTTTCGTGGTACCACCTTGCTTCGCGGGCGCCTCGCGGCGCACGCCTTGTCGGGTGCAAGTGATGCTCCCAAAGAAGCATTCTTTCGACCCTGGCCCGGTCACGGGAGCCACCCGGACAGCGCTACTGAGTCCCCAACGCTGATTGGACACTGTTCCCGCTGCCAGCTCGGAAGCCATGTTCTGCCGCGTGTTCTCTGCCGGATTGCAGCATTCCCGGCTCTCTGAAAGAGAAAATCGCAGCGTACTCTTCTTCGTCAACGCCATTTCGCAAAATCTGTTCAGTTGTGCGTTTATTATACACAGATGCCGCGCTTGCTGTCAAGAGCGTCGTGCCGCCTTAAAAACCTTGTAAAGATTGCCGGGTTTTCTGCCGATAGAAACACAGACTAGGAGACCACTATGACCCGCTTTTTCTCACTGCCTAACGTCCTGCTGCCGCTCTGCCTTTTCGCAGCCGCCGGCGCGGCGCACGCCACAACGATCAATGTTCCCTCCGGCGACTACCCAACCATCCAATCTGCCGTTAACGGGGCAGCAAACGGCGACACGATTTTGCTGGCCGACGGCACTTACACCGGCCCCGGCAACGTCGACGTTGACCCCAGCGGCAAAAGCTTGACATTTACTTCGGTTCATGGCGCAGCCAGCACAGTTCTTGACTGCGGAGGCAGCGCCCATCGCGGATTTTATATCCACAGCGGCGAAACAATCGCAATCAGCGGGCTGACCATCAAGAACGGCAGTGAGCTGACCGACAGCGGCGGCGCGATTTTCAACTCGGCGACCCTGACCCTGACCAACTGTGTTTTGACCGGCAACTCGGTCGCGAACCCAGCCACCACCGCAACGAACTCAAATTCCGGCGGCGGCCTCTTCAACAGCGGCATCGCAACCTTGACCGGCTGCACCGTGTCCGGCAACGCGGCCCTCTTCGGCGGCGGCATTTACAGTTTGCACGGCAGCGGTATTTCGCTGACTTTGACCGGATGCACCGTGTCCGGCAATTCTGCCGCCACAAATGCCAACACCAGCGGCAACAGCGGCGGTTACGGCGGTGCGATTTACGGCGGCAGCGCCGCCACGCTCACCAACTGCGTCGTTTCCGGCAATTCAGCCAGCTATGCCGCCGGCGGATTTCTCGGCGGCAGCGCCGGCAGCGCAGTTATCACCAACTGCACGATCACCGGCAACTCTGCGCCGGACGGGAACGGCGGCGGGTTCGTCGTTTTCGGCACGGCAGCCCTGACAAACGCCATCGTCTACAACAATCCCGGCGGCAGCTTTGACAGTGGTGATACGACCGCGACGGCGGCGAACTGTGACATTGACATCCAGGGCGGCTACCCCGGTACCGGGAACATCACCGCCGATCCGCAGTTCGTGTATGCCCCCGCCAACCTGCACCTCAAGTCCACGTCTCCCTGCCTCGGCGCAGGTACCGCTTCCGGCGCTCCGGCCACAGACATCACCGGCGCCACCCCCCCAAACCCCCCCAGCCTCC
>CAXUNT010000116.1:0-11669 GCA_964252595.1 uncultured Armatimonadales bacterium | reverse complement strand
CCCCAAAATTGGGGCGGGGGGCATCTTCCTACTTCTTCAAGTTGTAGAACGATTTCAGGCCGTTGAAGGTCGCCGTGTCGCCGAGCGCTTCTTCAATCCGCAAAAGCTGATTGTATTTTGCGACCCGGTCGGTGCGGGCGGGAGCGCCGGTCTTGATCTGCCCGGCGTTTGTTGCGACGACGATGTCTGCGATGGTTGCGTCTTCGGTTTCACCCGAACGGTGCGAGACAACTGCCGTGTAGCCAGCCTGCTTCGCCAGCTCAATCGCGGCCAGTGTCTCGGTCAGGGTGCCGATTTGGTTGACTTTGACCAAGATGGAGTTCGCCGTTTGCGTGTCAATGCCGCGCTGCAAGAACTTGGTGTTGGTGACGAAGAGGTCGTCGCCGACAAGCTGGACCTTGTGGCCGATGCGCTCGGTCAGCTTGTGCCAGGTCGCCCAGTCGTCTTCCGCCAGGCCGTCTTCCAGAGAGATGATCGGGTACTTTTCGACCAGGTCGGCGTAGTAATCCACCATTTGATCGCCCGACAAAGTCCGGCCTTCGCCCTTCAGGACATACGAGCCGCTGTCGTAGAACTCGGACGCCGCCGGGTCCATCGCGATCATGATCTGTTCGCCCGCCTTATAGCCGGCTTTGTCAATCGCTTCCAGGATGACTTTGATGGCGTCTTCGTTGGACGGCAAATTGGGCGCAAAGCCGCCTTCGTCGCCGACGGAGGTTGCCAGGCCGCGGGCCTGCAAAACGCCTTTCAGCGCATGGTAGACGTCGGTTCCCCATTGCAGGGCCTCGGCGAACGACTTCGCGCCGACCGGCATTGCCATGAACTCCTGCATGTCTACGTTGGAGTCCGCGTGCTTGCCGCCGTTCATGATGTTCATCATCGGCACCGGAAGCTGCCGGGCCGACGTGCCGCCGATGTAACGGTACAAGGGCAGGCCCAAAGAGCGGGCGGCGGCTTTTGCGACCGCCAGCGAGACGCCGAGGATCGCATTCGCGCCTAAATTGCCCTTGTTGTCTGAGCCGTCCAGATGGATCATCAGCTCGTCTACCGCCACTTGCTCGGTCGCGTCCAGGTCAATCAGCTCCGACGCAATGCGGTCGTTGACATTCTCGACGGCCTTCAGGACGCCTTTGCCGCCGTAGACCTTCTTGTCGCCGTCCCGCAGCTCGACCGCTTCGTTCGCCCCGGTAGACGCGCCCGACGGCACGGAAGCCCGTCCCAGCGTCCCGTCTTCCAAATAGACATCCACTTCAATCGTGGGATTGCCGCGCGAGTCGAGTATCTGCCGCGCCTGAACATTCGTAATTGCCGTAGACATAATTTTCGTGTTTCTCCCAGTTGCCTCGCTAGTGTAGATTGATGCTGTTTCCGCCTATTATACCTGCTGAGTACCGTTTTGGGACAGCGCGGCGCGGGCTTGGGCGGCGAACGGGCCGCGCAGAGCGAGGGCGATCTGCGTTTCTACCAAGCCTTCGGGAACACCCATGTCATAGCGTGCACCCGCAACTTCGCAGGCCAAGTAGCGTTCCTGCTTCATGAGCAGCGCTTGGGCCGAGGTAAGCTGGATTTCGCCGCGCTCACGTTGATTGCTTCGGATCAAATGCTCCAAGCAGTCGAAGATAGCGGGCGTGAATGCATGGATGCCGAAGTGGACCAAGTAGTGGCCGCCCGGAACGCCGGGCGCACGCAGATGGGCGCGGGCATAGTCTACTGTCGGCTTTTCAACCAATGCTTTAATTTCGTAAACGGGAGGATCGGTATTGGGCAGGCGCGGGCCGGTCAAAGTGCCGAACCGGTGCAGCTCGGCTTCCGGCGCGTAGGAGACCGATGTTGCCGAAGCGCCGTAAGTGTGGAACACGTCTAAGACTTGCCCGGCGCACCGGCGGGCGGTGTCGGACAGGTACACATGGTCGCCGAGCGTGATCAAGAACGGCTCCCCGGCGGCAAACTCGCGGGCTTGATACACGGCATGGCCGTAGCCGTCCTGTGTTTCCTGCACGACGAACGTGAGTTTGCCGGCCATTTCGGCCAGCGATTGACTGAGCGCGTCGGCCCAGTCTTTTCCGGCAAGCGAGGCCGGCGGCGGCTCTAGAAAGTGCCGCCGCATCGGGTCAATGTTGGCGGAATTGGCGACAATGCAGACTTCTTCCAGGCCAGACGCGAACAGTTCTTCCGCTAAAATTTGCACCGTTGGCTTAGCGTAGCCGTCTACGTCAATCAGCGGGAATAGCTCTTTCTGAACCGTCTTGGACGCCGGGTACTGCCGTGTCCCGCGCCCCGCCGCTGTAATCACGCCCTTGCGAATTGGTGTCATCGTTTCTTTGTTACCGCTGCTTGTAATGAATGGTGGGCAGGCCGCGAAGCTCGGCAGCTTTTTCTTCCGGCATGGTATCGGAGACAAAGTTGCCGCCGCCGATTTCCGGGCCGGCGAGGTACTTCAGCAAATCCGGCTTTCGCAGGGGCGGGTGGAACTCCATGTGAAAATGGAAGCCCGACGTGTCGCTGCCGTCGGCCGGCGCTTGATGCAGCGCCAGTACATAGGGGAACGGCATCTGCCAGAGATTGTCAAAGCGCACCAGCACGTCTTTTAGGGCCAGTGCCAGGTCGTTGATCTCCCTATCGGCCAAATCTGCCAGGCTGCCGCGGGTCACTTTCGGCGCGACATATACTTCATACGCATAGCGGGCGAAATAGGGCAGGAACGCGATCGCGGTGTCGTTCTCATACAATATGCGGGAGCCGTCGGCCCGCTCTGCTTGGATGATGTCTCCAAACAGCGGCCGTCCATGCTCGGTCAGATACTCGCGGCTGACCCGCGCTTCGGTTTCCAGATGCTTGAAGACAAAATTGACGGCATAAATCTGGCAGTGGGGATGAGGGTTGGAAACGCCGACTTGAATGCCTTTGTTCTCGAAAATCAAAACGCTGGCGATCTCCGGCCGGGCGGACAGCTCGCGGGTCTGCGCCTGCCAGACCCGGATCAAGTCCGCGATCTCCAGCGGCGGCATCTCGGCGACGGTCAGGTTGTGCTTTGGGCTACAGCAGACGACCCGAGCCAGGCCCGACGCAGGCCGGTTCTTGTAAAATCCCGATGGTTCCGGTGCGGGGACCGGAGCGCTCGGCCCGACGCACGGGTGGTCGTTGTCAAAGACGAACGTATGGGCGTAGTCGTCATTCTGGTGTCCGCTGACCCGCACGTTGCCGGGACAAAGGTAGCAGGCCGGAACATATTCGGGAAGCGGCTGCGCTTTCTTCGCCACGACTTCGCCGCTCCAGGGGCGGTTCTGCCGGTGCGCGGCCATGATGATCCATTCTTCGCGCAGGGGGTGCCAGCGCTCTTCCCAGTTCAGCTTCTTTGCCATCGTCTTTTTTGTGTGCCGTGTGCCGGGGGTGTAGAAATCCCCGGCAGGGGATGTCCTTTGGACAAGGAAATGCATCGATTGCGCTTCCTCTTCGTCCGAAGGACGCTTCTTCACCAAAGGTTTCTACACCCCCGGCATTCTACAAAGTTTCACTTCCGAACGCCATCGCGCCCGGCGATAATCCGCCCTCAAATATCTGTGGCATCCGCCCTGTCTGCTCTTGATACGCGGCAGCGATCTCGTCCACTGTCTGCGCGGCCTGGTCGCCATGAGTCAAAAACGCGACTGTGCCGCCTGACCCGCCGCCGGTAATTTTTGCCCCGTAGACTCCTTTGTTCGGCCCGGCGGCGCGTCCGAGTTCCACCAGCAAATCCGTTTCTTCGCAGCCGAGGCCGATGCGGGTGTAGGAGGCGTGAGACTCGTACATGAGCTTTCCAGCTCTGCTGAGATTAACGCAGTCGCCATTTCCCGCGTCAAGAAGGCTGATAAAGTGGAAGACGCGGTCTGTTTCTTGGATGGCGTGAGCAGTGGCTTCATAAACCGGGTAAGTGGTGTCTGGGTCAATGCGTGTCACCACGTCGCCGGTTTCCCCGGCAGCCTCCAAAAAATCCGCCCCGATTACCTCCGCTGGAATGACCCCGCTCCAATCATCTTTTACAGTTTCTCCAAGAAACATCTTTGGGGCGAAACTTGCTAAGTAGTCCACATTAAGCAGTTTGCGGCCCATAAAAGCTGCGACACGGGCGCGGGTGTAGGCGGAGCCGCCGACCGAGTGCTTGACGGCGGAGTTGATGCCGTACACTTTGACGCCGCCCGGCAGCGCCTGCGTGCCGACAACTTCGTGCGGCTGGCACAAAATCAGGAGCAGGCTGTTCGGGACGCACAGGGCGCTGCTCATCTGGTCCATGATGCCGCAGGGAGCGCCGACGACTTTGTTTTCCACTGTTTGGGACAAACGTGCGAGGGTGACGCCGTCCAAGTTCAGGCGAAACGCGATATTCAGGGCGGACATGGCCGCCACTTCAATCGCCGCGCTGGAAGAAACGCCCGCGCCGAGCGGGACGCGGCTGTCCAAAATCAGGTTCGCGCCGTGCGGGAAGTCGGGGACAACGTCCTCGGCCAGCAGCACATACACGCAGCCGAAAAGGTACGCCGCCCAGCGGGTTTGCGGGTCGCGGCATAGAGAAGAGCGCACGTCGTCGTAAGAAAGAAGCGTGCCGCCGTCGTCGGGGGAGTAAAAGTCGTCCAGTGAGACCGAGACCTGCGGAGCAAAGCCCTCGGCCTCAATGTTCCGGCTCCAGACGCGCAGGGTGCGGTCGCTGCGGGGAGAAAGCGCGACCAAAGCCGCTTCGGCGATTGTCATCTCCGCCACCAGCGACCCGGAGTAATCGGCGACGCCGCCCATGACGTCCAGCCGTCCCGGCGCACGGGTCAGGATTGCCGGCCCCGCAGCGTGTTCGGCTAAAAAGGCAGCGGCAGAAAGGTCAGTCCGAAGGAACCGCTTGAAGTCTGCGACGCCGGCCGGCGCTTGGATCTCATCAGTCATGCTGACGCTATTATACTCCGGGGCAGGGGAAGGTGTCAAACGAGGCGGCGCGTCCCGGCCGAGAACAAGGGACCGCCCAGCGAGAGAACCGCGGGATCGCCTGTGGCTCGGACCTGGTTGCGGCCCAGACGCTTGGCAGCATAGAGCGCCCGGTCGGCAGCCTGGACCAGCGCATCCCGCCCGGCAGTTTCCGGCGGACAGGCCGCCGCCCCGACAGAACAAGTCATCCGCAGGCTTGACGCATGCGGCGGCAGGCCGCCAGACAGGAGGCAGCCGGCAACGGCGGCCCGGACACGCTCGGCGATAGGCAGGGCTTCGGCAAGGCTTGTGCCGGGCAGCAGCGCCAGAAACTCTTCGCCGCCCCAGCGCCCCAGCGTATCTTCTTCGCGCAGGGACGCGCGGACACAGGCGGCAAATTCGCGCAGAACGGCATCGCCCACGGGGTGTCCGTAAGTGTCATTGACAGTCTTGAAGTGGTCAATATCCAAGAACAGCAGGGCGCACGACTGTCTGGTCTTGTGGGCATGTGCCGCAGCGCTGTCCAGCGCGGCGACCAACGCGCGGTGGTTCGGCAGCTCTGTCAACGGGTCTGTCACGGCCAGCGCCTCCAGGCGGGCATTGGCGACCTGAAGAGCGGCGTTGATCTCGCTGAGCGTTTCGGCTTCACGCCGGTGATGCTCGACGTCCATCTGCACGACCAGTGCCTTCGCCCGGTCGGCGGCTTCCTCGGTGAACACTTCTTTTTCCAGCCGCTGAAACGTTTCATGGTGGCCCAGCGCGGCGGCGTAATCGCCCTGCCGCTTGCAGACTTCGGACAGCATTTGAAACGCCAGAAACGCGGTCCGTTTCGCGCCGATGGCTTGGGCTAGGGCCGACGCTTCCGCCAGCCGCACCCGCGCCTCGGTCAGCTCTCCAGTATGGACCAGAATATCGCCGATGGAATAGAGCGAATGGGCTTCGACTTTTTGATCCTCCACCGACTGCGCGACTTCCAGGGCGCGGGCGTAGTATTTCAGCGCCTCGGCCCGGCGTCCGATTTTGTTGCAGGCAAACCCCAGCGACGTGAGCGCAGCCCCGACTTGATGCCAGCTTTCCAGCGTTTCGCCGAGGGCGACCGCTCGGCGGCAGACCGCAATGCCCTCGTCATAACAGCCTAAATCCACGTAATCGCTGCCTAGGGCGCCGAGGCTGATCATTTGCAGGGACGGGTTTTCGAGGCGGTCTGCGCCGGCCAGTGCTCGCTGATGATACCGCAGGGCTTCGGCATGTTCGCCGCGCTCGGCATAAACATTGCCGATGTTGCACAGCGAGCCGATCTCTCCAACCCTGTCTTCAGCTCGTTCTCGTGCGTCAAGGCCCCGCACATACCAGTCCAGCGCCTGCGCGTAGTCGCATTGGTTGTAGTGAATGTTGCCGAGAACATTGTAGCCGGCGCCCATGCCTTCCCAGTCCTGCCGGTCTTCGCGGATCAGCAGCGAGGCTGTGACTTTTTCTTGGGCTTCGTCATATTCGGCAAAATTATAATGGACAATGCCCAGATAATGCAGGCTGCGGGCCTCCGTATCCGGATCACCAATTTGGCGGCTGAGGGCCAGGCTTTCTTCTAAGGCGTCTCGCGCGTCTTCATGCCGGGATACCATACTGGCACAGATGCCGTACATACACAAAGCGGAAGCCAGACACGCCCTGTGCTTGCTGCCTCGTGCCAAACCGACCGCTTCCAGGCTGACCGCCAGCGCCTGCTGCGGGTCCTGCGACCGCATTTCCCATGCCGACGCTGTCAGCGCCCTGATCTTCTCGCCGTGCACTTCCATGAGTATCATCAAGCTCCCCTCTGTAAATTATGCCACAGCTTTCCGATAATCACACCAAAGAGCCAGAAATTTACAAATGGAGCCAGCCATGCCTACCGCTGAAAAAACCAAGCCTGCCGAGTCGCAGACAGTCCATCAAGTGCCGCTGGGCCAGATTGTCACGAACGAAAACCAGCCCCGAAAATCGTTTTATCAGGACACGCTCGACGAACTGGCGGCGTCCATCAAAGAGCGCGGCGTTTTGGAGCCGATTGTCGTCCGCCCGTTTGAAGGCAAGTACCAAATTGTCATGGGCGAGCGCCGCTTCCGGGCGTCCAAGATCGCCGGCATGGCGACCATCCCCGCGCTGATCAAAGAAATGTCCGACGAGGACGCCCACGCCGACGCGCTGCTCGAAAACTTCCAGCGCGAAGACATGAACGCCATCGAGAAGGCCCGCGCCATCCAGGGTCTGCTGACATTCATGTCGTGGGAAAAGTGCGGCAAGACGCTCGGCGTCTCCGAAACCACCCTGCGCCGCTCTTTGGAGCTGTTGGAGCTGCCCCAGTTCGTCCAAATCGAGCTGACCCTGCGTGCGCCCTTGCCCGGCCAAATTCTCCTGACCGAAGGCCATGCCCGCGCCCTGGCCGCGCTGGCTCACGACCCCGCCTCGCAGAAGCGCATGGTGGACAAGATCAAGATCGAAAAGCTGAATGTCGGCGACGCCGAGCGGGTGATGGGCGCAATTGTGAAGTATCCCGAGAAGCGGGAAGCGTTTTTGCGGGTCTCGCTTGCCATCACCGAGCAGCTTTTGAAAACCCTCGGCGCACGGGCCGAAAAAGCCAAGCCGTACCGCCCGCAGACCGCCGAGCAGCACATGAAAGCGATTGACAAAGTCGGACAGCAGCTCTCCGATCTGCTGGACGAGCGCGTCATCGAGTACCTCAGTGCCGTGCAGATGAACCAGCTCCTTGCCACCTGCGCCGAGCTGAACCGCGGCTTGGAAGAGTTCAACCGCAAAGTCCGGCTCGCGCTGAAGTCCAAAGAGTACGGCTTCCAGGAGACCTATATCCATTGCCCGCTGTGCGGCCGCGTGGAACTCGTCGGCTCCATGCGCTGCTCCGTCTGCTGGACCATCCTGCGCCGCTGCTATGACTGCGGCAATTACGACCGCACCCACGAGAAGTGCGGCGTCAACTCCGCGCAGATTTACGTCGCCGACGCCGAGAACCCCAAAGAATACTCCAAAAGCTACAAATGCCCCGACTACAAGCCGAAGTACGAGGCACAAGCAGTCAAGAACTTGAAATCAGTTTGATGAGTTTGCGGCTTGGTCTGGAATGTTGGATGCTCGACTTGGATTGTTGCGTCACAGACTTCACCGAACAAGCCGCTTACGAACGTCACGTCCGCCCCGTCTTTCTGGCAAGTTACCCGCTCGATGACGCGCCCTACTACGGCGCGTTTTTCTGCGTCGGTGATGCTTGGGGAGGTCAAAACCCTATGCACGTCATCTAAGATAGCCTGCCGGCTCGTATGCTCCTGCTGGACCACCTGGGATGGTTGCCGCGTCCTTGACGCCCGGCTTAATGTGCTTTGTCTATCTTCTAAACCCTTCCGCTCTTCGGCGATCTCAGCAAAGACGCCCGCGTAAGCATCCGGGCTTGCCCCAGCCATAATACCCGCGATCTGTGCCTTAACCGCTGCACCCTGTTTCGCCTCGATGTCTTTCAGGGCGCGTTCTACGGCTTGCAGTTCCTTACGGTGATCCACGACCTCATGCGGCATCCGCTTGGCCTTGCGGTATGTCTCTAGTGCCGCTTCAATCCATTCTGGGCGCTGAACGGCATCCGAGACTGCCATAACTACGGCATCTTCTTGGATTGATTGGCGGTAAGTCTTAGCGCTACAAAATTGTACGCCTTCAAGCCGCTGCTTTTTGATATGCTTTCCACAAGTGTAGTGGGCCGGAAGCATCAGCCCCTTACGGTTACGTTGTGGCTTGTAAACCATTGAACTGCCGCATTCCGGGCAGTGGATAAGCCCAGACAGCATTTTGAGGCGCGTCGGGTTCCCGGACTGCCTGTTCTGGTTGCTTTTGAGGCGTTCCTGAACCATATCCCAAAGCTCGTCAGAGACCAGGGGCGGACATGGGATGACTACATAGTCATCCGATAGTTGATACCGCGCGGGACTGGTCAACGGCTTGCCTGTCAGCGCGTGAGGCTGGCCGATACGGGTTTCATCTATCCGCTTTTGATGGCGACCGTAAACAGCTTCACCCCGATACACAGCGTTCTTTAGGATGCAACCAATAGCACTCTCCCGCCAAAACTGACCGCCGCGTGGAGGCGGGATGCCTTCGGAATTGAGATGCCTTGCCATAGCTGCCAGCGAGAAACGACCCTCTGAATACCAAGCGAACATATTCCGCACTAATGTAGCTTGTGGCTCCACAATGATATACCGCCCGGCTTCATCCGCTGGGTAAGCGCCGCGCAAAACGTCGGTCTTTGTCGGGACATGGTAGCCATAAGGCGCGAAAGTTCGCCCTGGCTGGAACCCCTGCTCTGCACGTCGTCGCCGCCCCGCCATTGTGCGCTTCCGAATAGACTGCCGCTCATATTCAGCGAAACCGCCCATGATGCCAAAAGCTAAGTCGCCTTCGGGAGTATCATCAAAATTAATATCGCAGAAGACAACGCGACCGCCTGCCGCTCTGACTGCCTTCTTGATAGCCTGCTGATGCTCCGTATCACGCGAATATCGGCTCATAGTCGCCGTGATGAGCGTGTCAGCCCGGCCCGCTTGGATGTCAGCAATGGCCTTCTGCATCCCCTCACGCGATAGCAGGAGGCCGCCGGATACGCCTGCATCCTGATATTCCGCAAAGATGGATAGGTTCAGGGCCAGAGCCTTTGCGCGGCAGACTTCCGCTTGTTCTTCCAGAGAAGTCCCCTGGATTTGCTTGCCGGTGCTGACGCGGGTGACAATCACAGCGCCCGCCGTCTTCTTACTGATTGGTTTGTTCATAACGATCTTCCTTGCTTGAATTGTTCTTTGCCAACCCTATTGCGGTATTGGCCCTTTGGATTTTGTAGGCGTCAAGCGCCTTGCGGGTGACGCGCCATTGACGCACACCGGCTTTGTAACCTGGTATCCTGCCGTGCTGGACGAACCGGCGAACCGTTTCATAATGCAGGGCAAGTTCTGTTGCTACTTCTTCCACGGTCAAATCAGCCATGTAATCTCCTATCCGTGTGCTTGTTTGATACCGTATGATACCAAAAGCATCCTGCACAATCCAACGGCAGATTTACTAGGTTTGTGCGCTGTCTTCCTATTTAGCAAGCTGTCAGCACTGGCTTGACGCGCTCGAAGAAAAGACATAACTTCTGCTGAGATCATGGGGTAGGGGACCGGCTTACTTGCTCCTGTTGAGCGCTCTTCCGGTCCCTCAATCGGAATACGCAGCCCCTAGTAGCTGAATAGGCTCCCTGTGGCCGCTGGGGGGCTTGCAACGAGCTTGAAACGCCGTGTGGGTGTCCGGGTGTCATAGCCCGTAGACTGCTCTGCTGCGCCGTCTTCACAAGCCTGCACTACGGCTGCCTGTTCGCGTCGGGTTAGTTCTTCGGCAAGTCGGCGTATCTCTTGAAAGAAGCCGACCAGTATTGGATTAGGCGAACGGTCATCTGTCCCGTCCGCTTTTGTAGATATGTTCATTTTGATCCTTCCGTGGATGTAGTGATAGCTTCGTCTGCGGCATTGTACCAACAGCCAAAACACAAAAAACAGTCCGCCTGCGCCTCTTGGTTTCTGAGTGCGCCAGGCCGACTGTTGTGACAGTACGCAGCTCTAATTGTAATTGCAGACCCATGTAGCCCGCCAATACCATCATCGGTAAACTGGAAGCCGATATTTAGGGTGAAAGTCGGTCAACGAGAGGGGCAAAAAACTGGTATCCACGGATTAAATAATTTGCGAGTTTCAACCGTCAACACTCATAGTAAACACAATGAAAGTTACACAGTTGCAGCGTGAGCGAACGCAACTGAGTAACTTAGCTCGTATCACTCAGTAATACCCCAGGTCTATCTGCGATCCTGCCCCCTTGTTGTTTGACCGGCCCTGAACAATAAGCCTTTAGCCTAACGGAGTTGTTAGGCTAAAGGCTTATTTTATTTTGTCGCATGGTATGCTCTAAAGCTAAGACAATAAACTGGTATTCAATCATTAAAAAAAAGTGCTGCTCAATCCGTCAACTTCATTGTTATTTCACTGAAACACAGTGAGAACTTAGCGAGTGCAGCGTTAGCGTTCGCACTTGCTAAGTTAGTTCTCGTAAACACACAAGTACTGATAGCTCCGTTTACACCCCTTCCAGATCACTATTTATATCCCCGCCCCAATGACTAACTTACTATATCTCTCTCGCTTCGCAGAGATATAGTAAGTTCAGTAGGGAAGATTACCCTAAAGTTTCCAATTATTATCCTGAATACTTGTGACGACGTGTATCATCCTGTGAAACTCCAATCTGCTTCATGCCGGCCTTCTCTATTGAAGCTCTATTGTTTTCCCTCCCTAAAAAATCTACGCGAATGAGAGTAAAACCCGCTGCATAATTCAACCAATCAAAACGCCGGGGGTACGACCGGGGCGGAAGAAGTCAAGCAGGAACGCGGCGATGCTTGCCCTGGCGCTGCTAGGCCCAAGCGAACCGAGGCTTACGCGGCCACTTACTCCTAAAGCGGAAGGGGATGCGGCAAAGTCGTATAGAACCGTTTTCCGAAGGGCAAGATCAGTGTCGTTTTTCTAAACCGCGTCGTGAGCAAATTAGTTAAGCGCGTGGAAACTGGAAGTGTCGGCGTAGTGAGCAGGAACCCAGTTTCATCTTGTCAGGCAGTCGCCGCAACAACAGCGCACACCTGTTAAGATGACGGGCAAAACTTTGGGGCGCAGTTGAAA
>CAXUNT010000115.1:0-12271 GCA_964252595.1 uncultured Armatimonadales bacterium | reverse complement strand
GACGGGTGCCTGACGTTGTGCGCGTCGGCGGACGACTTGCCGCCGGCGCTGGCCCTGTTCGCCGGGCCGGTGGCGCTTTCTCAGAGCGGCGGCATTCGCGAGCTGCGCCGGCAGACGGTCGCCGCTTGCCGGACGGCGGGCGTCGCCGGGACGCAGGGGGACGATCTGGAAACGGCGGTCGGGGAGGCCGCCATGAACGCGGTCGTGCATTCAAGCGGCGGGGTCGGCTTTGTCTTTTTGGACGAGCGTGGAACGGTGCAGGTCCGGGTCGAGGACACCGGCAGCGGCATTCCTCTGGCGGAGCTGCCCAAAGCCACCCTGCGGCGCGGCTACAGCACGGCAGGGACAATGGGCCACGGCTTCAAGATGATTTTGACCACGGCCGACCGCGTTTTTCTGTTGACCGGCCCCGGCGGCACGACCGTCGTGCTGGAACAAGACCGGACTGCTCCAAAGACAGAGTGGCAAGCATTTTAAGGCAGGCTAACTGCCGGCGGACATGGTATAATGCAGGATACCCGACACGATAGGCCGAGCTGTTGACTGACATCTTTTCCCCTCTTACCATTCCCCAGCCTGCGGCGCTGCTGCCCGGCAGCGCCGTCGTCGGCATTCTGGAAAGCATCACCGATGCGTTCTTCGCGCTTGATGCCGACTGGCGCTTTACCTATGTCAACGCCCAGGCGGAGCGGCTGCTGTCCCGGACGCGCGAGGCCCTGCTCGGACGCAGCGTGTGGGAAGAGTTTCCGGACGCCGTCGGCTCGGCGTTTGAGCGTCACTACCGCCAGGCCGCTGCCGAGCAGGCGGCGGTCTCGTTTGAAGAATTCTTTCCGCCGCTCAACACCTGGTTTGAGGTGCGGGCGTTTCCAGCGCCCGGCGGCTTATCGGTCTTCTTCCATGATGTGACGGCGCAGGTGGAGCGGCGGCGGCGCGAGCAGTTCCTTTCGGACCTCGCCGACCGGGCGCGGCGGCTGTCCGATCCCGGCGCAGTCATTGCGGACGCCCTGCGGTCGGTCGGTGAGTTTCTCGGCGTCGCCCGCTGCGTCTTCGTGGATATTGATGTGGAAGCCGATACCTGCACGACTCAGCCCGATTACTGCGCTGATGCGTCGGTCGTCAGCATGGCGGGCGTCTTCCCGATTTCCTCGTTCGGCGCGAGTGTCGGGGCGGCCTATGTCGCGGGAAAAGCCGTCGTCGTAGACGACGTTCACGCCGACCCGGCCCAAGTGCCGCCGGACAGCATTCCGGCGTATGACGCCCTCGGCATCCGCGCCCACGTCGGCGTCCCGGTCGTCCACTCGGATCGCTTGGTGTCGTGCATCGGCGTCCACAGCAGCGTCCCCCGCCGCTGGAAGCCGGAAGAAGTCGCGTTGCTGCAAACGGTTGTCGAGCGCACCTGGCTGACGGTGGAAGTCACCCGGCAGGCTCATGCCCTGGCACGCGAAGCCGCAGCCACCACCCGAATTTTGGAAAGCATCGGCGATGCGTTCATGGCCTTTGACCAGGACTGGCGCTTCACTTATGTGAACGACCAGTCTGAGAAAGTCATGAGCCGAACGCGGGAAGAACTGCTGGGAAAGGTTTTCTGGGACGAGTTTCCCGGCGCCGCCGGCTCCACGTTCGAGCGCGAGTACCGCCGAGCAGTCGCCGAACAGGTGCAGGTGACGTTTGAAGAGTTTTACCCGCCGCTGGGTGTCTGGGTGGAAGTGCGAGCCTACCCCTCAGCGGGCAGCGGCCTGTCGGTGTTCTACCAGGACATCACCGAGCGCAAGGCGCTGGAAGCGGAGCGCGAGCGGATGGCCGCGCGGGAGCGCAACATCGCCGCCCAGCTTCAGGACGCGCTTCAGCCGCCTCTGCCCAACTTTGTTCCCGGCCTGGAGATCGGGTCGTTCACCCGGCCCGCGCTCCAGGAAGCCCAGGTCGGCGGGGACTTCTTCGACATCTTCCCTTTAGACAAAGAGCTGCACGCGGTTGTCATCGGCGATGTTTCCGGCAAGGGTCTGGCCGCCGCCGCCCAGCTTGCCTTGATCCGCAATTCCCTCCGCACGACGCTGTACCTGTCTCAGCGTCCGGCTCAGGCCGTCGCCAGCTTGAATACCATCGTCACCGCCCATGACCTGCTGGCCGGCTTCGTCACCGCCTTTGTCGGCGTCTACGACGCCGCCACCGGCAGCATCACTTTTGCCTCCTGCGGCCACGAGCCGGGCCTTGTCCGCCGCATCGCCGGCGGCAGCGTAGCGGAACTCGAAACCACCGGCCCGCCGCTCGGCGTGGACGGGAACGCCATCTACAGCGACAGCACTCTGACGCTCGCTCCGGGCGACACGCTGCTGCTCTACACCGACGGCCTGTCCGAAGCCGGCCCGACCCGTAAGAACCTGCTCGGCACACCCGGCCTCGCCCGCCTCTTCGCCGCCCTGCCCGCCGACACCTCTGCCCAAACACAGGCCGAAGCATTGGTCCGCCAAGCCGCCGACCACGCCGCCGGCCGCTTCCACGACGACATCGCCGTCTTGACCCTCCGGCGCACGTGAGGTAATTAAAACTTCAGACATCCGCTGCACATAAAAATACCTCACTAGGCGCTCGGCAAACCCTCTAGCAGCGTTAGGAACATCTCTTGATTCCACGGTTGTGGCTAGTGAGGTCATATCATCGTTTCCACTACCCGTTGCAATCTATGGCCTTGGTGCTTTAAATGGGAGTGATTATTAGTTGTTTTTAGCAATGCAAGAACCGAATTGTTGACAATCTTCCGAGGTATAATCAGCGTTCAGGAGTTCGTTCTATGGAGGGTAACGTTGAGACCATTGATTAATACTTCGCAAATGCTTTTGTTCGACACGGACTGTTTAGAAGCCGAGACAGCAACCGTAGATAAATCCACTACGTTTGTTGGAAACCTTTCCCTGCCAATTCATCGCTGGTTCCGCTACACGGCTGGCTTCTCGGCTGAGTGGGTACGGGAGGTTGTCACGGCTGAACAAGCTCTTGGCAGAACGAGAATACTTGATCCTTTTGCAGGTTCAGGAACCACTTTATTGGAAGCGGAGCGAGGTGGGGTACAGGCTATAGGAATTGAGTCTCACCCATTTGTGGTGCGAGTAGCACAGGCGAAGTTGTACTGGCGCAGCTCACCTTATGATTTCTTGCAACATGCTCTACAAGTGGTAGAAAGTGCAAAAACACACGATACAGAACTGCGACATTATCCAGCCCTTATTGCAAGGTGCTATTCCCCTGAGACGTTACGACGTTTGGATGCTTTACGTCGTTCTTGGGAAGACATAGAAGATGGTTCGCCTTGTTCAGCTTTGACATGGCTCGCGCTCACGTCTCTGCTACGTGAGTGCGCTGCCGTCAACGTCGCTCAGTGTACCTATATTCTTCCTGATCGGGCGAAACTTAAGGTTATTGATCCCTTTGTGGCATTAGAAGCCAAGGTACGCCAGATGGCTGGCGACATGACTTTGTGTCAACGACTTCCTCAGGGGCCGAACGCTCAGCTTTGTCGTGCGGACGCCCGGACCTGTGAGCCGGTTCCCGACGCTTGGGCAGAACTTATCATTACTTCACCGCCCTACGCAAATAACTACGACTATGCAGATGCTACCCGTCTGGAACTTTCATTTTTCGGTCATGTCAGCGGTTGGGGAGATCTACAGGAGTATGTAAGGCGACATCTTGTCAGGTCATGCAGTCAGCACGTCGGCAGTATCGTAGGGGACACAGAGGCTTTAATTTGTAATCCCGCCGTCGAGCCGATAGCCAATGAACTTCGTGCTGTCGTTGTCTCACTTCTTGCAGAACGAGAAAAGCACGGTGGCAAGAAAAACTATCACACAATGATTGCGGCTTACTTCAATGATATGGCGCGGGTTTGGATGAGCCTTCGGCGAGTTACTGCCCCCGGTGGACGTGTGTGCTTTGTCATTGGTGATTCTGCGCCTTATGGTGTTCACGTTCCGGTAGATTATTGGCTTGGCCGGTTGGCCGTGGCCTCTGGCTTTACCAGTTATCGGTTTGAAAAGACGCGGGATAGAAATGTCAAATGGAAGAATCGGAAGCATCAAGTCCCGCTCCACGAGGGCAGGCTGTGGGTGGAAGGGTAAGAAAAGTGAACAATCGTGGCTAAATCACCAGCCCATAGATGGGGGCAGATCATTGGAAACGTCTTAGAAGCGGCAATTAAACAACACCTTCAAGAATTTGCTACTTCTCAGGGTCTGTATCTTGACAAGCGTGGTAGGCGAACTGCGCGTGGTCGAAAACAAAAAGCCACATGGCAGGATATTTATGGTAATTTGCACGACCTTGATTTTGTTTTAGAGCGCGACGGAAGTGATACTGAAATCGGTACGCCTGTGGCGTTCATTGAGTCGGCATGGCGTCGCTACACTAAACACTCTCGGAACAAGGCTCAAGAAATTCAAGGAGCAATCTTGCCGATTGTGGATGCTTACAAGAACTCTGTGCCCCGAAAAGCAGCAGTTCTCGGAGGCGTATTTACTGGCGATTCCCTTTTGCAGATGGAGAGGCATGGGTTCAAGATCGCTTACGTCGATCTGCCCGCGATCATTTCAGCCTTTCAATGTGTTAGCATAGACGCAAACTACGGCGAAGCAACAACGGATGAGGCCGCACAGAAAAAGGTGGATGCGTGGGAAAAATTGCCCAATTCAAGCAAAGCAAGAGTTGTTTCCGCAGTCACCGCTATTATCGCTCCTAAAATGCAAGAACTCAAAGAGGAACTTGTTACAGTAATTGGCAGGCGAATCGAAACTGTCCGGGTGCTACCCCTACATAGCTCTGCCGTCGATCGTCCATCCGTTGAGGCAGCAATTAAGTTTATCCACAGTTATGGACAGGCTCAGGGGGACCACCCGGTCGCACGGTATGAAGTTCAAATCCGCTACAGTAATGGTGATAAGCTCGACGGACAGTTCAAGGACAAATCAGAAGCCGTGAACTTTTTAGAAACGTTTCACGAAGCCGTCATCCGCAAACTTCAAGAGATACAGCAAAAGCTAGAACAGGATGAGACCTCAGAAGAATAAGAGCGCCATCCTGTTCTTAGCTGCTGAGATTGGCACGAAAGTATTGTGTTTATGCTTTGGCTTAACTATATCCTCAGCACTTCCACCAGAAACGCCCAGCGGTCGGCGGCTTCTTCGATGACTTTGGCGGTGGGCTTGCCGGCACCGTGGCCGGCGCGGGTCTCGATGCGGATTAATGTCGGGGCGGGGCCGGATTGGGCGGCTTGAAGCGCGGCGGCGAACTTGAACGAGTGGGCGGGGACGACGCGGTCGTCGTGGTCGCCGGTGGTGATCAGGGTCGCAGGGTAGGCCGTGCCGGGCTTGAGGGTGTGCAGGGGCGAGTAAGCGTACAGGTACGGGAAGTCTTCGGGGTTGTCGGCGGAGCCGTAGTCCGAAGTCCAGGCCCAGCCGATGGTGAACTTCTGGAAGCGCAGCATATCCAGAACCCCGACGGCGGGGAGGCATGCGCCGAAGAGGTCCGGGCGCTGGGTCAAACACGCGCCGACCAGCAGGCCGCCGTTGGAGCCGCCGCCGATGGCGAGCTTCGGGGTGGACGTGTACCCGTGAGCAATCAGCCACTCGGCGGCGGCGATAAAGTCGTCGAAGACGTTCTGCTTTTTGTCTTTGATGCCGGCCTCGTGCCACTCCGCACCGTATTCGCCGCCGCCGCGCAGGTTCGGGACCGCGAGAATGCCGCCCATCTCCATCCAGACAATCTGGGCCGGGCTAAACGAGGGGGTCAGGGAAATGTCGAAGCCGCCGTAGCCATACAGGTAAGTCGGATTGCTGCCGTCGAGCGTCAGGCCCTTGCGGTGAGTGATGAACATCGGGATTTGGGTGCCGTCTTTCGAGGCGTAGAAAATCTGGGTCGTCTCGTAGTCATCGGGGCTGAACGCGACTTCGGGCCGGCGGTACAGCGTGCTTTCGCCGGCCCTGACATCGTAGCGATAAATAGAAGTTGGGGTCGTGAACGACGTGAACGAGTAGAACGTTTCCGTCTGCGCCCGCTTGCCGCCGAAGCCGCCCGCCGAGCCGATGCCGGGCAGGTCCACCGTGCGCTCGAACGTGCCGTCCAGCGCGAACACTTTGATCTCGGTGGCGGCGTCGTGGAGATACTCCGCGATGAACTTTTCGCCGACGAGGCTCACGCTTTCCAGCAGGTCGGCGGCTTCAGGGATGACTTCCATCCAGTGTTCTTTGCCCGGATTGCGGGTGTCTAAAGCGATGACCCGGTTCTTCGGCGCATCTAGATTGGTTCGCAGCCAGAACACCGGGCCGTCATTGCCGAGAAAGCGGTACTGCGCTTCCAGATCGGGGATCAGTTCAATGACTTGTGCATTCGGCTCTGTCAGCGATTTGTAAAAAAGACGGTTCTTCGGGTCGGTTCCCTGCCGGACACCGATGATCAGAAACGCGCCATCCTCCGAAACAGACCCGTTGAAGCCCCATTCTTTCTGGTCAGGCCGCTCGTACACTAACACATCTTCCGCTTGGTCCGTGCCGAGTGTGTGAAAATATAACTTCTGGAAGTAGTTCGCCTGCTGGAGTTCCTCGCCTTCGGGCGGCGCATCGTAGCGGCTGTAATAAAAGCCGGAAGCGTCTTTGGCCCACGACGCGCCCGAAAACTTCACCCAGCGCACTAAGTCTTCGGTGTCTTCCCCAGTGTCTACGTTCCGAACATGCCACTCGGTCCAGTCCGACCCCGCCGCCGACAGGCCGTAAGCAAACCATTTGCCGTCCTCACTGGTCGCGGTGCCTGCCAGTGCCACCGTGCCGTCGGCGGACAGCGTGTTCGGGTCGAGCAAAACGCGCGGCACGGTGTCTAAAGTCTCGGCGACATACAAAACGCTTTGATTTTGCAGCCCGTCGTTTTTGCCGTAAAAATAGCGCCCGCCCTGCAAATACGGCATCCCGTAGCGCTCGTAGTTCCACAGTGTCGTCAATCGCTCCGCGATCTTCTCACGTGCCGGGATCTTTTCTAGAAAGCCGAACGACAGCGCGTTCTCGGCTTCGATCCACGCCCGCGACTCTTCCGAGTCCGGGTCTTCCAGCCAGCGGTATGGGTCGGCGACTTCCGTGCCGTGATAAGTGTCGGTTTGATCGGACTCCCGGGCAGCGGGATAAGTAAACGGGGTATTCATGCCGAGCAGTTCGGCGCGACAGGCAAAGTTTCCTGCCTGCACGGCACATCTAAGGGGCAGCTCGGCTGCTTTCTCGGACAATCAGCGGGGCGGGCAGATAGGCGGAAATGAGGGGCGCCGCCGGGTCTTTCATGCGCCGCAGAATCATCTCTGCCGCCTTCCGGCCCATATCCTCATAGGGTTGTGCTGCGGTGGTCAGGCCGATCCCACTGGGAAGCGTGGGAACGATGTCGTCAAACCCGGTCAGCGCCACGTCGCCGGGTACGGACAGCCCCAACAGTCCAAGGCGCTCCGCCAGATGGAAGGCGGAATAATCGTTGAAGACCGCCGCCGCCGTGGGCCGCTCTCCGTCGGGCAGCCGGAAGACCGTCTCAATCACCGCCCACTTCTGCTCGGACTCTCGGATCGAGATCGGCAGCACCGTGTCGTTGAGGTCCGCGTCACGCATCGCGTCGAGATAGCCGCGTGTGCGATCCTGGACGGCGACGATCTGCTCGCTCTTGGTGACGTAAGCGATCCGGCGGTGTCCCTGATCGATGAGATGCCTGACAGTGTCGTACATCGCCCTGTAGTTGTCTACGCCAACGAAATCCGTCTCCGCCCCGCCCCGCCGGTCAATGGCAACGAGAGGGATAAGCTGCCTGACCTCTTCGATCAGTGCTTGATTACTCTGGTAAGCGTAGGGATAGAAAACTACTCCACCGAACCCATGTTGCAGAGCATAACGCATTTGTTCCGCTTCCCGTGCCGCGTTCTCCTCCTCAGTTCCGACGCTGCCTCCCAGGTCCATGAACACGGCGTGCCGCCCGACTTCCGCCAGCGCCTGGTTCATGCCCCAGAAGATGCGCTGCTGAGAAGTCATCGTGCGCTCCATCCGGCCGCCATGCCACATCACCAGCGCGACAAAAGAGGCTGCGGGAACGGCCTGTGCCTGAGCGGCTTTAACCGGCACTTCTTCCAGCACTTCTTCCGGGAGAACAGCGACAATCGGGCGGCAGTGGGGCTGCCGGATGACCAAACCACTGCTGACCAGTCGGTTAATCGCCAAACGGATGACGCGCCGGTCTACATGAAGGTTTTCCGCCAGCTTACGCTCGGTTGGCAGCCAGTCTCCCGCCTTGTAACTGCCGGACCGAATCTGGTCGCGCAGCACCTCGGCAATGCCATCCTCCGGGTGCCTCGCGGAAGGAATCTGCACCGTCATGTCGTCGGCTGTCATAAGGCTCATTATAGCATGATTTACCGCAGTTCCCAAACAGGGGTCCTCCGATTAAACTTCTGGCGGTAGTATGGAACACGAATGGTTCATGTTTTCTACCATTTTCTCCCAATTTGCTTGACAACGCTTGTCAACCGTGCTATGATTGTTCCAGATGAAATCCAAAATATCATCCAAATAAGGAGAAACCTGCCATGTCCCTCACTTCCCGCTCCTTTCGGCGCGGCTTCACACTCATTGAACTGCTCGTTGTTATCGCAATTATCGCAATTTTAGCGGCGATTTTGTTTCCCGTTTTTCAGAAAGTTCGCGAGAACGCACGTCGTGCTTCTTGCCAAAGCAACATGAAGCAGCTCGGTCTTGCCATGATCCAGTATCAGCAAGACGCGGATGAAACATTTCCTGCCGGCCTTCAATCCAACCATAACTGGTGCGGTGGCTGGGCACATTCCATTGTTCCTTTCGTGAAATCCGCCGGTGTCTTTAAATGCCCGGACGACTCCTACTCTTATAACGGCGCTCCGCCTGCGAACACCGTCGGCTGGGTTTATTCGGAAGTTTCCTATTCCATCAATGATTCGCTGATCTCGGATGGCAACGGCGGTGGCGGAAACACGGCGGCGCTGGCGAAGCTGAACGCGCCCGCCTCCACGGTGATGCTTTGCGAGGCCTTTGGCGCGACGACTGACTTGTCCGGGAAATACAATGATCCCGACTACTCCTCTGGAGGAACTCTGGATACCGGGTTCTGGGGCGGCACCCCCGCGCAGTTCGGCGGGTATGCGACCGGAACACCGCCGGGACAAAAAATCTCCTTGTTTGCGGGGACAGGCAACGGCGTCCACACCGACGGCGCGAACTACTTGGCCTGCGACGGTCATGTCAAATGGCTGAGAGCGGCTCAGATCTCAGCGGGAAAAGATGCTGCCTCCTCCACTAACCCGCAAGACAACAGTAATCCTAACAATCATCTCGCCGCCGGTACGGGCTACATGAACGTTGCTGGCGGCGCTCAGGGGAGCGCCACATTGACGATGAGCAAGATCTAATATCAGCAGCACAGCCTGTGCATCAAACACGCCGTTTGCCTCCATTCCTTCTGCGTGAGGAGCGGAAGCTTTTTTTATCAGGTAAAATCACCGCATGAACCCGTTCTCAAAAAACCTACATCAGAACACTCCGCAGCATCGGAACACCCCGCCGAAGTGGCAGATCTTTTGCTTGGCTTGTCTTTTCGGCGCGTTAACCATGCACACCGGATGGGCGCAGGCGCTCCCTGCTCCCTGGCGAAGCGCAGCAGTCGGGGATGCAGCCCTCATCAGCGTTCACGCTTCGGCGGACGGTACGTTCACCAGCAGCGCCGCCGGACGAGACATTCAGGACGCCGCCGATGCCTTCGGCTTTATTTTCCGGCCTGTCACTGGGGATGTGACCCTGACGGCCTGCGTCGCTTCCGCCCCTCACACAAATGAATGGGCCAAAGCCGGGATCATGCTCCGCGCCGGCTCCGGCGCGGACGCGAAGAACGTTCTTCTCGCTGTCACATCCGCTCATGGGATCACGTTCCAGCACCGAGACGCCGCCGGCGGCGCCACGACGACGCTTCAAGTGTCCGGCGACGCCCCGCTCTGGCTGCGGCTTCAGCGTGTGGGGACGCAGGTGACGGCATACACTTCCACGGACGGCGCGGCCTGGACACTGGTGAGCGGGGTAACTTCTTTCCTGCCTGCCGCCGTGTCTGCGGGCCTGGCTGTCACATCCCACCAGCCTGGAACGCCCGGCGAGGCGATCTTTGACCATGTCTCGGTCAGTCAGGCGGCGCAGTCGTCGGGGCAAACCATCACAGCGCAGGTAATCTGCCACGGCGACAGCCTCACGGCGGGGTACAACTCGACTTCGGGGCTGCTCACGGCGACGGGAACGACATATCCCGGCGTACTTGCCAAAGCGCTCGGCTCGGCCTGGCGCGTCACCAACATCGGCACCGGCGGCTGGCCGCTGGGAGCGCTGATCGGGGAAGCCCCGATTAAAGTGGACCCGCTCTTCGATCCCGCCCTCAAACAGAACGTGCTGATCGTCTTCGGCGGCACCAACGACCTCGGCGGCGGCCATAAGAGCGCCGCAACTGCCTTCAGCGATCTTGTGACCTACTGCCGGGCGCGGCACGCCGCCCATCCCTGGCGCATTTTAGTGGTCACGCCGCCGGTCGCCGCTTACCCTCACGTTTATCCCGCCGACTTCGACGCGCAGATGGTGCAGTACGACGGCCTGATCCGTAAATACTGGCGCTTTTTCGCCGATGGCTTGGTAGATGTCGGGGCCGATGCCCGCCTCGGTACGCCGGGCGCGGAGCGCAACCCAGCATATTTCAGCGACAAGGACTTCACGCACCTGACCGACGCCGGGTATGCGATTGTCGGCCATGACGCCGCACTGGCCGTGCTGGCCCCGCTGACAACTTCTATTCCCGCCCCGCTGCCTGCCCCCCGGCTGTGGTTCCAGAACCCAGCGGTTCAAAGCAAGCTCGGCACGGCCTATACAGACGCCCTCGAAAACCTGCTGCAAATCAATACCGTGCCGGACCTTGCCCACGCTCACGACGCCAGCAAGCTCCTGACCGGCGATCCCGCCTTCTTTGTTCGCGCGGGAGGCGGCTACGACCAGCCCTGGACGCGCGACGCTTCCCTCAATAGCTGGAACGCGGCCTCGCTCCTAGAGCCGCAGGCCGCCCGCAACACGCTCTGGGCCGTCTGCCAGCGGGGCGCCGACGGAGCGCTGACGATCCAGCAGGACAACCAGTGGTGGGACAAAGTGATCTGGATCACCGGCGCGTGGAACCACTACCTTGTTACCGGCGACAAGGCGTTTTTGACTTCGGCCTATGGGGTCGCCTCCGAAGAACTGTCCCGGATGCGCCGCGAGCATTACAACGCGCAGTACGGCCTGTTTCAAGGCCCGGCGTTCTTCGCCGACGGCATCGCGGGCTACCCGGAGCCGGAGTATGACCCGCATAATACCAGCTCATTCGTGCTGGACCACCCGTACACCTCCCAGCTCATGGTCCTCAGCACCAACTGCGTGTACTACAATGCTTACAAGTGCGCGGCGCAGATGGCGGCCGAGCTGAAGCGTCCCGCGTCCGAAGCCGCGCAATACAGCCAGTCGGCCGCCGCGCTCAAAGCCGCCATCAACACCCATCTTTGGATGCCCGAAAAGTCCACCTACGGCTACTTCATCCATGGGGCCGGGCCGCTGGCCGGGAAGCTTGACCCGACGCAGGAGGGCATTGGACAGTCGTTCGCCATTCTATTCGGCGTCGCCTCCCCGGCCCAGGCGAGAAGCGTTCTTCAGAACGTCTACCGCTCCCCGCACGGCATCACGGCGTCGTGGCCGCACTTCCCCCGGTTTGACGACGCCCATCCCGGCCGGCATAACGGGGTTGTCTGGCCGCTGGTCAACGGCATGTTCGCCTGCGCCGCCGCGTCGGCGGGCCGCACGGATCTGTTCGGGAGCGAAGCCGAGAACGCCGCCAGGCTGGCGGCGGGCAGCGGCGGGCACTTTTTTGAGATTTACAACGGCTTGACCGGCGTTCCCGACGGCGGCTGGCAGTCCGGCGGCCACTGGGGCGCTGCGCCGGACCAGACCTGGTCGGCCTCGGCCTACCTGCGGATGATTTATTCGGGCCTGTTCGGGATGCGCTTCGGGCCATCGGCGCTCACGTTCTCCCCTACCTTGCCCGCTGCGTGGGGTCCCGTGACGCTTTCCGGCCTCCACTACCGAGCCGCCGTGCTCTACGTGGCGATGACCGGCAGCGGCAGCCACATCGCACGCGTCGTCTACGACGGTAATGCGCTTGCAGCCACCCTCGTCCCCGA
>CAXUNT010000114.1:9478-12632 GCA_964252595.1 uncultured Armatimonadales bacterium | reverse complement strand
GGGCTGGGGGTGGGGGCTTCTCCTCGTCCTCCTCCTTTCCCTCTTGCTGTCGGCCTGCTTCGGGCAGGTGCATCTGCCGCTGAGCGAAGTCTGGGCCGCGCTGCGGTATGGGCCGAACGGCACCAGCGAGACGGACGCGATTGTATGGACCCTGCGGGCGCCGCGTATTGGACTGTCAGCGCTCGTCGGCGCGTCGCTGGCGGCGGCGGGCGTCGCGTTTCAAGCTCTGCTGAGAAATGATCTCGCTGACCCCTACCTCGTCGGCGTCTCGGCAGGCGCGTCAGTCGGGGCGGAAGGAACGCTGCTGGCCCACGCGGACACGGCGCTGGGCGGCCTGGCCCTGCCGCTGGCGTCGTTCGGGTCGGCGGCAGGAGCCATGACTGTGGTCTACACGCTGGCCCGGCGCGGCGGGCGGGTGCAGGTGACTTCACTGCTGCTGGCAGGGGTCGTGGTCTCCGCGTTCCTCGGCGGCGTTTCGCTGCTCCTGCTTCAGTTCAGCCATCCAAACGACGCCCAGTATCTGCAATATCGGCTCAACGGCTCGCTGTCGGACGCCACGTTCGGGCAGTGCGGGGTGACGCTCGGCTTTTTGGCGATTGGGCTGCTGATTTTAGGGGCGCAGGCGCGGGCGATGAACGTCTTTGCTCTCGGCGAAGAGTCGGCCATGCAGCTTGGGGTGGAAACTGAGCGGTTCAAGACCATTTTGATCGTCACCGGGTCTTTATTGACCGCTGCGACGGTGGCGTTCGCGGGCATTATCGGGTTTGTCGGCTTGATGAGTCCCCATATCGCCCGGCGGCTGGCCCGCACCCCTGACCACCGGCGGGTGCTGCCGCTGGCGTCTTTGTGCGGCGCGATTTTGATGGTCTGGGCGGACACGCTGGCCCGAAGCGCCCTGCCGGATGGCCGGGAACTGCCGGTGGGCATCGTCACCGCATTCCTCGGCGCTCCGTTCTTTTGTTATCTGCTGAGAAGGCAAGGGCGCGGATGAGTGAAGCGCTGTTTCTTCAGAGCCTACCCTTCCTTCTTAGGGAGGGGTACGCTACGCATTACTACGTATCGGTGAGGAACGAACCGGGGGTAGGTTCCTTTCAGCCTTGACACTCTCCCTCAGCGCCCGGTATAATCATGGTTCCCCGCAATGACGCGCGATCTCAAGGCCCACAGTCAGGAGTCTGCCGTTTTATGTCCCTCTTCGACCACTATACCCTCGATGGCTTCTACGATGAAATGTTCCAAAGCGCGGGCGTCCCGCGCCGCCACTACCAGAGTCTGTATGCGACTCTGGAGTCACTGACAGCAGGAGACTTCAAGCAGCGGGCGCTGATGGCCGAAAGCAGCATGCTCAACCAGGGCGTCACGTTTACGGTTTACGGCGACAACCAGGGGCTGGAAAAGACCATGCCCGTGGACCTCGTCCCGCGCATTATGACTCATGCTGAGTGGGAGGGGATCGAGCGCGGCCTTGTCCAGCGGCTCCGCACGCTTAACTTGTTCCTGCATGACGTGTATCACGACCAGAAGATTCTGAAAGACGGCGTCGTGCCGCGCGAGCTGATTGTCAACGCCAAGCATTTCCGGCGCGAGCTGATCGGCGCTCCGGTCCCCAAAGATATTTACGTTCACATCTGCGGCACGGACTTGGTGCGTGACGACAAGGGCGATTATTACGTTCTGGAAGACAATCTGCGGTCGCCCTCGGGCGTTTCTTACGTTCTGCAAAACCGGATGCTGATGACCCGCATCTTTCCAGGATTGTTCCGAGAAAACCGTGTGCTGGCCGTGGACCATTACTGCTCCCAGCTTCTGGCGAACCTGCGGTATATCTCCCCGCGCAAAAGCGACGACCCGACCGTCGTGCTGTTGACCCCCGGCGAGTTCAACTCGGCCTACTTTGAACATGCGTTTCTGGCTCAGCAGATGGGAATTGATCTGGTCCAGGGCCGCGATTTGTATGTCGAAAACAACTGCGTCTGGATGAAGACGACGCGCGGGCCGCAGCGGGTGGACGTGATCTACCGAAGAATAGACGACGACTTTTTAGACCCGCTGACCTTCCGGCCCGACTCGTCGCTTGGCGTCCCCGGCCTGTTCAACGCCTACCGGGCGGGCAATGTCGCGCTTGCCAATGCCGTCGGCACGGGCATCGCCGACGACAAAGTCATTTATGCGTATGTCCCGGCGATGATCAAGTACTATTTGGGCGAAGACGCGCTGCTGCCGAACGTGCCGACTTACCTGTCCGCCGACGATGCCCAGCGCGATCATATCCTCAAAAACTTAGACACGCTGGTCGTCAAAAGCGCGAACGAAGCGGGCGGCTACGGGATGCTGATGGGGCCGCAGTCCACGAAAGCCCAGCAGGACGAGTTCGCCGCCATGATCGAAGCCGACCCGCGCAACTTTGTGGCCCAGCCGCTGGTCCAAATCTCCCGCGCCCCAGCGTTTGTCCCGGATTTAGGGGGCTTTGAGGGGCGGCACATTGACCTGCGCCCGTACATTTTGATGGGCGAGGACATCACGATCATTCCCGGCGGGCTGACCCGTGTTGCGCTTCGTAAAGGCTCGTATGTCGTTAACTCGTCGCAGGGTGGCGGCTCCAAAGACACCTGGGTGCTGGCGCGTCCTACGGGAATGTCCCAATCGCAGACGATGGGGACGATGAGCCAGCGTCAGGGCTTCGGCGAGGAAGAAACCCGGCCCGTTGAAGGCGTCAGCAAAGGGGAAGAAAAGACATGACAGCACGACCGGCATGGGCGGATGCGCTGAGCCTTATTGACTACGGTTACTACACCCTGACGGATCTGCTGTTTCTGGTGTTCGCTATTATGATCGTTTCTGTCGTTTCGCGGCCCGGCCTGCGGCAGCATCTTCGGTGGGCGAACGCCTCCGCGGCAAGCTGCGTTTTCAGCGGCTGCGGCCGTTTCGTCCGCGATATGCATTTCTTCTTCGGCATGGGGTCACGCTGGAATTCCTACTTGTTTTCCACGATTTTGTACTTTGCGGCGACGGCATTGGGGTTTTACGCGATTTATCTGCTGTGGCGAACACTGCACGATATAGCCCAGCGCCCTGCTTCGCCGGACCCGCTGGCCGAGCAGGCACCGCCGCCGGGCGTTTGGCCCCCGCCGCCGGCGATGAAGCGGTAAGGAGA
>CAXUNT010000114.1:0-9378 GCA_964252595.1 uncultured Armatimonadales bacterium | reverse complement strand
ATGCGAAGCAGGGAGAATGCGAAGCAGGGAGAATGCGAAGCAGGGAGAATGCGAAGCAGGGAGAATGCGAATTCAGACCCGGCATTGAAATGCCGGGCTAGTGAAGCAGGGAAAGTCGCTCCGCGACTGAGAAGCATTATCAGACAGCTCCGCAGTGCCGGAGGCACTTTCTGTGCTTCACTAGCCCGGCATTTCAATGCCGGGTCCTAACAGCAATATTTCAAGGAGGATCAGCGATGTCAGATGTCTATGCGGAAGCGTTTTACCATCTTGTTTGGGCGACCAAGATGCGGGAGCAAATGATCGTGCCGCGCTTGGAAGCTTTGCTCTACGCCCACATCCGGCAGCGATGCCAGGAAATGGCGGCGGCTGTTCACGCGCTGAACGGGATGCCGGACCATGTTCATTTAGTCTGCTCGGTTCCTGCCAGCATTTCTGTCTCAGAGTTTATGAAGCGCATCAAGGGCGGCTCCTCACACTTCATCAGCCGCCACTCTGTCAATGCGCCTCTGCGCTGGCAGCCCGGCTATGGAATGCTGACTTTCGCGGCCGCTGATTTACCGCGCGTAAGTCATTATGTAGATAACCAAAAGAAGCACCACCGAAGTGGCCTCCTCTCGCCAAAAATGGAACACATTCCGTCAGTGCCGGAGGCACTTTCCGTGCTTCATTAGCCCAGCACTTCCAGTGCCGGGTCTTCACCGTCAAAGGATAACCTATGCTTGCTCGTGAAGCCGATGCCATGTTCTGGATCGGGCGTTATGTCGAACGTGCGGAAGCGACCGCGCGGATGGTGGACGTGCAGTACCACTCGGAGCTTGAGGGAGCGTTCCCACTGGCGAAAAGCGGCAGCGGCGGCGACCCGTCCGCCCTTTGGGGTCCCATTCTGGCGATCTCCGGCGACGCCGATCTGTTCGCGGCCCTTTATGACGACACCCAGGTCGAGCGCAATGTGCTGGACTTCTTCGCGTTCAGCCGCGAGAACGGCAACTCCATCGGCTCCTGTGTTGTCCGCGCCCGTGAGAACGCACGTGGCGTCCGCGAGATGATCCCGTCGGAGATGTACGAAAGCCTGAACATCTTCTTTCTGGAAGTGACCCGGTGGAACGTGGACAAGATTCTGGAAACCTCCCCGCACTCGTTCTTTGCCCAGGTAAAGAATAACTCTCATTTGTTCCGGGGCATCACCGAGCGGACCATGCCGACCGATGAAGCGCGGGCGTTTCTAGAATGCGGCATGATGCTGGAGCGGGCCGACAAAACGGCGCGGATTTTGGACGTCAAGTATCATATTCTTCTCGGCGAAGCGGAAATCGGCGGGACGCTGGACCAGCACCAGTGGATTGCTGTCTTGAAGAGCGTCGGCGCGTTTGAAGCCTTTCGCAAGGCCAACCGGCTCGGCATCACGCCCGGCAAAGTGGTTTCATTTCTCGTCCGAAACCCCGACTTCCCGGCATCGGTGAGCTACGCCATCGCCCGCATGGACCGCGCCCTGCGCCAGATCGGCGGCACGAAAGGCGTTCCGGCCTCAAACCGCGCCGAGCGGCTGGTAGGCCGCCTGCGGGCGGACTTGTCGTTTATGACCACTGACGAAATCTTGAAGCAGGGCCTGCACCAATTTTTGGACCAGGTGCAGATTCGGTGCATCGAAATCGGCAGCGCCATTTCCGAAGCGTATTTGAAGTATTAAGAGGGGAAGCCCCCTACCCCAATTCTGGGGAGCCGGAAAAGACCCCGTAGGGGCGCTGCTTGCCGCGCCCTCTGCTCCGTATTGCTCCCCAGAATTGGGGCGGGGAGGCTTCCTCGTTCCACCTGCAACTTTTCCCACGCCCTTGTGTCAGCACAAGCATGATCTATACAAATCCGCTTTCCAGCCCCGCCGCACCGACGCCAAGCCGGTGGCAGCGCTTTTTGGCGTTTCCCGTGACCCGCATTGTGCTGTATCTGCTGCTGTTCGCGGCCATCGGGAAAGCCTCTTCCTTTGTCGTCAGCGGCCTGCTGCACCGCCGGCAGGGCAGCAATCTCGTGCTGCTGATGACGCTTGGCGAAGGCATCGCGGCGACAAGCGCCGTGCTGGCGTTCTGGATCATGGCGCGGTTCGTCGACAAGCGCTCCTGGGCGACCGCCGGCTTTGGCCGACAGGGACTGGCGACGGGACTGGCCGGCGGTTTCGCCATTGGCGCGGCGATGCTGACTATTGGCGTTCTGATTCTGCGCGGGCTGGGCGTGTACCATGTGTCGGCGTTCGTGCCGAGCGTGCTGGTGGTGACGCCGCTCTTGACTTTCCTGGCGGTCGGCGTGTTTGAAGAAACGCTGTTTCGCGGCTACATCTTTCAAACCCTGGAAAGCCGCTGGGGCAGCGGGATTGCGCTGGCGGTGACTTCCCTGCTGTTCGGCCTGGCCCATTTAGGGAACCCGGTGCCGGGAGCGTCGCAGTGGATGCGGGTGGCCGGGCCGCTGCAAATCTGCCTGGAAGCCGGCCTGCCGCTCGGCGCGGCGTATCTGCTGACCCGCCGCTGGTGGCTTCCCATCGGCATCCACTGGGCCTGGGACTACTTCGAAGGCCCTATCTACGGCTGCCCCGACTCCGGCACCCACGATCCGCATACCCTTCTCCATGCGACACTGTCCGGCCCGGCGTTACTAACCGGCGGCCCCTTCGGCCCCGAAGCCGGCCTGGTCTTCCTCGCCGTCGGCACTCTGACCGGCGTGCTGCTGCTTTGGATGGCGATCCAAAAAGGCCAGTGGCAGCCAAGGCCGCGCCGGGCGAAATAGTTTCTCCGAGCGCTTGACAGACTTGATTTGCCGTGATATACTTTACTGTTAGTAAACTGCTTACCTAGGAGAAAAGTTATGAAGAAGCTGATGGAAGCGGAAACGCAGCAGGCGCAGGAAGTTTTACAAGCAATCGCTTGGGCGGAAACGGCGGCTCGGCGGAACGGTCCGAACAATGGAGTCGTGCCACTGGTCTGGGGCGCGGTTGTTCTGACCTGCATGGTCGGTTATGACATCCTGCCGATTCTTTGGGCCTCCGGCACTGCCGTAGCGGCGGCGCTTGCCGCGTCTGCCTGGACACGGCTTTACCAGCGCCGTTTGCCGGTCAAGCCGCGCACGAGAGACAAGCCTTGGCTGTTTGGAGTTTGGGGAGCATATCATGCGGCTGTTTTAATGGGAGGGATCGCCCTGGGAACTCATGGGTGGCAAACGGACTGCGCTCGGCCTGGCACATTCACCCTAATCGGCATTCTCGATGCTGTTCCTCTTTTCTGGGTGGGCTGGCAGCAGCGCCGCGCTTGCGGGAAATCAGGCAGGGAACTGCAATGAACGCTTTACACCCGCGCCATGCGCTTGACGATGCGATTCATCAGCCGGTGCGGCTTTCGATCATGGCGGCGCTGGCCCAATCGGAAAAGATAGATTTTGCGTTTCTGCGGGATTATCTGGCGCTCGGCGAGTCGAATCTGTCGCGGCATTTGTCGGCGCTGGAGTCGCTCGGCTACATCGTTATCACGAAAGTATTTGAGGGAAAGAGAGGGCGCACCTGGCTTGCGCTGAGTACGGAAGGCCGTACAGCATTTGAAGACCATGTGCGCGTTCTGCGCCAGATCGTCGGTCCGGCAGGGAGAGAATAAAGGTGTTTATTATGCGCGTCTTTTCTGCGGCTTCTTGGAAAGCGATTTTTGTCTGCGTCCTGGTGATTTTCACAGCTCTGCCCGCACTTGCGTTTGATGAAGACCATAACGTCGTCATTAATGGGGCGATGCTCCATTTTCGGGTGCGCGGAGCGGACAAAACCAATCCCTATCTGGTCATCCTGCACGGCGGGCCAGGGTTCTCGTCGCATATGTTTTATGCCTGGGGACCGAGCTTGGAAAAGGCGCTGAACGTGGTGTATCTGGATCAGCGCGGCTGCGGCGAGTCGGCCCGGCTTTCGGTGGCAAATCCGATGGCTCCGACACCGGTGGAGATCAAGGGCTATACATTTAGCATGCTCGATGCCGATATTGAAGGCGTCCGAAAATATCTCGGAGCGGACAAATGGTTCGTCCTGGGCCACTCGTTCGGCGGAATGCTCGGTGTGGAGTATGTCGCAGCGCATCCCGAACACGTTCTCGGCTATGTCCACATGGACGGCTTGGTGTCCGTACCGCAGGTGCAGGCGGCGATTTTAGACAATGCCGCCAAGAAGTTTGCTGCGGCAAAAGACGACACCGACCTCGCGACAGTGAAGCAGTTATGCGCCCTGCCGCCGGACAGCCCAGATCGAATGTTTGGCGCGTTCAGCCTCGCGATGGGCCCGGCGGGCCTGTATTTTGCCGGCACCCAGCCAGCGGCATTTGCGGCGTTCTACGGGCAGATCGGCGCCGCCATCAAGCCTTACAGCCTCCCGCCCGCCGCGCTGATGCCGGCGTCCGAACCCGGCACGGCGCTTGCGATTAACGACCATTACTTGACCCGCGATGACACGCCGCTGCTGGCGAAAATTACTGTTCCTCTGCTGATCATTAACGGTCGGCAGGATGGCGTCGTCACCCCAGAGGCCGCCGAAGCGGTCCACGCAGCCATTAAAAACTCGCAGCTTGTCCTGCTTGATGGCTGCGGCCATTTTCCCTTCTTTGAGCAGCCGAAAAAGACGACTCAGGCTGTTCTTCGGTTTGCCGATGGCACTTCCCATCCGGCCCGGCGCGTGGTCATAGAATATGTCATTAACCCGCAAGGCCACCCGACACAGATACACCTCAACCAATCCTCCGGCGACAGCAAAGTAGATCAGGCTTATCTGGACGCCTTGCGTAAAGCCCGCCCCCAGCATGTCGCCGGGCAGAGCGGTGCGCCTTCTGCGACCAGACAGGAGATCACAATCAGCCTTGCCCCATGAAAGTTGGGTTCAGCGCACGGGTGTCCTGGCGACTTCCCAGGCAGAAAAGGAAACTGAAGGGGGAACTGCGGGGGCAAAATCTGGGTAGACTCTTTTGCCGCCCAATGAGGAGCGGCGGGAGAAAGTCAAATTTGCAGTATTTACTCATTGCGCTCCTGGCGCTGTCGGGCGTCGGCCTGCCGGTGCAGGATGCGCTGAACGCTCAGCTTCGCAGCGTCGTGAAGTCCCCGATGCTGGGGGCGCTGCTGTCGCTGACCGTCGGGGCCGCCGTGCTGGGTGTCCTTTCCGCTTTTGGTGTGCTGGGGCAGGGAAAAGTGTCGGAGCTGACAAAGACCCATTGGTGGGTGTGGGCGGGCGGCGGCCTGCTCGGCGCGTTCGCCGTCGCGATTGGGCTGATCGGCATTCCGAAGGTCAGCGCGGGCATTGTGATCGCCGCGACTGTCTTCGGCCAGCTTTTAGCAGCGGTTGTGATTGACCATTTCGGCTGGTTCGGCGTTCCGCGCGTTCCGCTGAACCCGTGGCGCATCGCGGGCGCTCTAGGCTTGTTCGCCTGCGTGCTGATGATGCAGAAAAAGTAAGTGAGCGCCGAGCGGCGGCCCTATGCCCGTCACCAGCGCCCCCGCGACATCTACAGGCCGGTGAAAATGGCCCGCGACCAGCGCCCAAGCTTGAAATGCGGTCAGCGGCAGGACCAGCGCCAGGCCGCGCGGGTGGCGCAAGACAAAGCAGGTCCCGGCAGCCAGCGCCAGCGTCTCATGCCCGGAGGGAAACGTCGGACGCCCCGGCCAGACTTGGAAGTGCTTGCCGCCTTCGGCGAGCGCAACCGCAATCCCAATTCCCAGCCCGGAGCGCAGCCAGAAGTCGCCTGCACTTCGGATTTTGTCTGCGTTTTTGTGGGCGTCTTTCGTCGGCAGCAGCGGCGCGGCGGCGGCAAGCAGGAGCAGCACAGTATTGACGGCGTTGGTGAGGAAGGCGAACATTTGCGTTTGTTCGGCAGAGGGCAGTGGGAGTCCTGCACAGGCGTTGAAGAACCATGCGTTGAAGAACCATGCGTTGAAGAACCATGCGTTGAAGAACCATGCGTTGAAACGCACGGCTACACGGCGCCGACGCCACAAAACACCGCTTCTGCACTGGCAGACCCGGAGGGCGCGGGGTTAGGAATAGGATAATCTGCTCCCAGTGCCGCGAAGCGGTACTTCGTGGCGCTTCGCCGTGTAGCCGTGTGCTTCAGCACATGGTTCCCACGCAGGATTCTCGCGGCTTCTCGCCGAATCTACCCCCAACCCCACAGACGAACCTATCACCGAGGACCTTTGCCCATGCCGGATGCCGCGTCTTTTCATCTCTCCCCCCGCTCCGCCGAAGAAGACACCATTATCCCTGCGGCACCGGCACTTGTGTTCCCACCGGCCCTGAGTGACCCGGCACTGTATCTGAACCGGGAGCTTTCGTGGCTGGCGTTTAACGGGCGTGTTCTCGGCGAAGCGGCGGACCCGGCCCAGCCGCTCCTGGAGCGGGTCAAGTTTGTCGCGATCACCCATTCCAACTTAGACGAATATTACATGGTGCGCGTGTCGGGCTTGCAGCAGCAGGTCGCGGCGGGTATGACCGACGTATCGCCCGACGGCATGACTTCGGCGGAGCAGCTCACGGTCCTGCGGGCGTGGGTCGGCCCGATGCTGTCCGACGCCGCCGAATTGTTCCAGAACGAGCTGCGGCCTGCGCTGAAGTCGGCGGGAATTGAGATCGTGGATTATGGGCACTTGTCCAAAGCCCAGCAGAAAGCTTTAAAGGGCTATTTCGAGCGCGACGTGTTCCCGGTGCTGACGCCGCTGGCGCTGGGGCCGGGGCATCCGTTCCCGCATATCTCCAACCTGAGCCTCAACCTCGCAGTCGTCGTGCGTGACCCGGAGCTTGGCGAGCGGTTCGCCCGCATGAAAATCCCCGGTGTCCTGCCGCGCTTTGTCCCCTGCCCTGGCGACGGCTCCCTGTCTGCCCCCTGCTTTGTCTGGCTGGAACAGGTCATTGCCGCCAATTTGGAATCGCTGTTTCCTGGCCTGCAAGTCACCGAAAGCTACCCGTTCCGGGTGACCCGCGACGCCGATTTGGAAATTCAAGAAGATGACGCCGCCGATCTGCTGCAAACCGTGGAACAGGGCCTGCGGCGGCGTCAGTTCGGCGATGTCGCGCGGCTAGAGATCACCCGCGCCATGCCTGTCCGCCTGCGCGAGCTGCTGGTCGAGAACCTCTTAGTGGACCCCGCCGACGTCTATGCCCTGCCCGGCCCGCTCGGCTTGTCCGATCTGATGCAGGTCTGGAAGCTGGACCGGCCTGACTTGAAAGACCCGCCGCTTCTTCCCGCCGTGCCGGCGACACTGGCCGACCCCGACCGCTCGATTTTGGACGCCATCGGCGAACACGACCTGCTGCTGCACCACCCGTATGACTCGTTCGGCCCGATTTTGGACTTCATCAAAAGCTCGGTCAACGACCCTGGCGTCCTAGCGGTCAAGCAAACCCTGTACCGGGTCGGCAGCAACTCGCCGATTGTGAAGTCGCTGGCGGCGGCCCGTGACGACGACACGCAGGTGGCGGTTTTAGTGGAGCTGAAGGCACGGTTTGACGAAGAAAACAACATTGAATGGGCCAAAGCGCTGGAGGATTCCGGTGTGCATGTGGTCTACGGCTTGGTCGGCCTCAAAACCCACTGCAAAGTCGCCCTGGTCGTCCGCCGCGAGCAGGGCGGGGCTTTGCGCCGCTACGTCCATCTCGGCACGGGCAATTATAACCCGATCACGGCCCGCATCTACACAGACTTGTCCTTGTTCACAGCCCGGCCCGACCTCGCCGCCGACGTCTCCGACTTGTTCAACCATTTGACGGGGTATTCCCGCCAGCGCCGCTACCGCAAGCTGCTGGTCGCCCCAGTCAACATGCGGGAGCGGCTGGTGCAGATGATCGCCCGTGAAGCCGAATGGGCGCGGCGCGGCAAGCCCGCCCGGCTGATCTTCAAGACCAACACGCTGTCCGACATCCCGATCATCAAAGCCCTGTACGCCGCCGCCCAGGCCGGCGTCCAGATAGACTGCATCGTGCGCGGCGCCTGCTGCCTGCGTCCGGGCGTCCCCGGCGTCTCCGAGAACATCCGCGTCGTCTCGGTCGTGGGCCGCTTTTTAGAGCATTCGCGCATTTACTACTTTCACAACGGCGGACGCTACCAGATTTACTGCGGCTCAGCGGATCTAATGCGCCGCAACTTAGACCGCCGCGTCGAAGTCTTGTTTCCTGTTGAAGACTTAGCGCTCAAAAAGCATCTGCGCGACGGCATTTTAGAGCCGTACCTTAAAGACACCGTCAGCGCCCACCGGCTGCAATCCGACGGCACCTACACCCGGCTGCACCCCGCCGAGGGAGAAGTCCCCTTCAGCGTCCAGGGCTGGTTCCTGCGGCATCACTCAAAGTAAGAACTTCTTTTTAGGAGGTCAGCATGAGATTCCCTATGCCATCGCGCCTTGTCCTTTTTGCTGTCGCAGTTTTGCTGATGACTAACGTCATTACGGGATTGGTAACGACTTGGTATGTGCGCTCCCACGATTTTTCTGAGCTAAACATGAACTGCCTGCTCAATTGGGGAAACATCAATGCTCAATTTGATGATGCAAAAGGGCAGAAGCTTCCGGGCGGCTTCCCCCACGACGTAGTGCAGGTGTACCGTATTCATGAAGGCAATGCTCGCTTTTTGATTCACTACCCAAAGTTTAACCGCAGATTAGGTGATAACGATGACAGCCGGGCTTTGACTCTTTTCTGCTGGGCTGTCGCGGCGGACAAATACCACTATGACAATGTCAGCATTCCAGTTGACCCGGAAGTATGGCGAGCTTTCCTCGCGGACGGACCCAAGCAGCTACCGCTTTATTGGGGTCTGCGGGACAGCCTCACACGCGCTGGCGCGGGGCAGGGCCTGATCCGGGGCGACGCGAGAGAATTTCCGTCCGGCCATAAACCATCGCATTATAAGATGGGGCCTTTGTCCACGCCTTATCATCCGCTTCCTGGTGAAGACGTACCGTCGTAGCAGGTGAAGTGGCGCGATAACACCAAGAACAACGTGAGAAAAATCCGCATCAGCGCCCCGTCTCAGCCATAAGGCCCGGCGTTTTTGCTTGTCGGCGTCTTAGGGGTACATCTTAGGGGACATGTCTTAGGTAACAGAGGCCGCAAAACAAAAATAACTGTGTAATTGCGGGGGAGAACGTGGAACACTATCTTAAGGACTTGAAAAAGATGTTTGTGAGCGTGTCTCTATGACCCCCGTGGCAGCACGAAAAGGCGGCAGAACAAAGGACAAAGAAGCCGTGCAGACTGCGCCGGCCCGTGTGCAGGCTGCCCGGCGGCAGCCCTGGCTGCGGCCTGTCCATCAAGGGCTGGGCGTGGCGGCCTGCGGCGGGATTTTTGCCGTCGTGTGCCTGCTCCACTTTTGGATGGGTCCACAC
>CAXUNT010000113.1:0-12701 GCA_964252595.1 uncultured Armatimonadales bacterium | reverse complement strand
AACACCGGCGACTTCTGGACTGTCTCTGCCCCATGTGCGTGGGGATGAACCGCTGCGGTGCTGAGCGGCTTTGTACGCGGGTGCCTCTGCCCCATGTGCGTGGGGATGAACCGAGGCCCAGCACCTGCCCGGTCGCCAAAGGGTGCTCTGCCCCACGTGCGTGGGGATGAACCGTGATTGTAGTCCGACCCAACGTAATCCCATGACTCTGCCCCACGTGCGTGGGGATGAACCGTGAATGGGCAAAGCAGCTATGAAAAACATCCCCTCTGCCCCACGTGCGTGGGGATGAACCGGCATGGAACTTCGCTTCGGTCGGCGTCAGTAGGCCTCTGCCCCACGTGCGTGGGGATGAACCGAATACTGCTTCTCCTGTGCCGCTTCAAAGGCTCTCTGCCCCACGTGCGTGGGGATGAACCGAAGTCCCGCTATGATAGACACCCTGCCAAAGCCTCTGCCCCACGTGCGTGGGGATGAACCGCCTCTGGAGAAAAGATTTTATTTATTTTTCACCCTCTGCCCCACGTGCGTGGGGATGAACCGTCGCCCCGCTTCCTTTCGCCAATCTGCGGCGCCTCTGCCCCACGTGCGTGGGGATGAACCGTACCTCCACTTGCAAAAATGGCAGCAGGGGCTCTCTGCCCCACGTGCGTGGGGATGAACCGTCGTGCATAATGGCCGCCTCAATTAGCGTTACCTCTGCCCCACGTGCGTGGGGATGAACCGGCATGGAACTTCGCTTCGGTCGGCGTCAGTAGGCCTCTGCCCCACGTGCGTGGGGATGAACCGCCACCAGCGACCAGCCGCCGGCAGATTTGACACTCTGCCCCACGTGCGTGGGGATGAACCGTTCCGCCGAACTGACTTTGCCTTTGATGTCAAACTCTGCCCCACGTGCGTGGGGATGAACCGTAGTCTTTGTTCTCCAGCGCGTCAATCGCCGCCTCTGCCCCACGTGCGTGGGGATGAATTGTGGTTTTACAAATGTAGATGTGAGACGTCCTATATCCCTATATCATTGAAATCATTTTCAATTTCCACTAAAAAAGTTTCGTTGTCACCCGACAACAGGGCTGTTTTCGTTTGGTTTCCGACAGCACAATCACTGCCCGAATAGTAGCCAGTATGTCGCGGGAGTGAAGTGTGTTACCGAATAGAATTGACCTCATCGGAATGATTTTAAAATGCAAGTATGCGTAGATAGACCATTGATGAACACTCAATGCAGAAAAAAGAGCTGAAGAAATGAGGCAATGGAAAATCGGGTGGAAATTTGAGACTAAAGCTGCATATTATGGCATAATTAGACTGTCGGTGGGTGAGTTCATCACGTTGAAAGCACTTCTGAAGGCTGAAAATTATGCTAATTGACTTTACGGCTGAAAATTATCGCTCCATCAAAGAGCCTGTTCTGCTCAGCGCTGTCGCCCAGGCAGGGCGGGGCGAGAAACCAGAAAAAAAAGCGCCTGGGAAAGGAAAAGAAACGTTCGGGCGCAGCTATATCAAGTTAGATCAAGAGATTGCACCCAGCTTTCCGCTCACAGGGCGCAGCTTTGAGCTGCTGCCTGCTCTTGGCATCTTTGGGGCAAACGCCTCCGGCAAGAGCAATGTTTTCCTAGCGCTCGACACGCTGCTGGACTTGATGGCAAGCGGCAACCTGGACCGTCGCGCTTCCTCGCTCGCTCCACTCGAAAATATCGCTCCGTTTGGATTAAGTGATATTCCACTTGAACTGCAGGAAGCCACTCTTGCTTCGCCAACGCGGTTTCAGCTACGGGTTACCCTTGAAGGCACCATTTATACTTACTTTTTGTCACTGAACCAGCAGCTTATCCTTGAAGAGCGGCTTGAACAGATGCCGCCGTCTGCAAAACGCAGCCGCCTGCTGTTCTCGCGCAGCTGGGACAAAGATTCCGATCACTACCTCTGGAAGAGCGCAGATAATCTCGGCGTTTACCGCCGGGTACAAGCGACCATCAAAAAGCACGAAACATTTCTGGGTCTTCTCACCACGCGCTTCAACGTGGATCTACTGCAGCCTCTTGCCGATTGGACAAACATTCGCTGGTTCGGGCTAGGTCACGAAGGCTTCAATCATGCCGCTTCTGTTCATCAGTTGACACGCATGGGGCCGGAATGGCGAGAGCGCATCGTGAAAATCATTCGGCAATTTGATACCGGTTTGTCTGATATTGAAGTGGCGGCAAAACAGCCCGGTGCCTCAGAGCAAAAACTGATCGCCGTGCATAACCTTGGCGCAACGTCGGTCCGCTGGCCTTTTGAGGAGGAATCAACGGGGACGCAGCGCCTCTTTGACCTCGCGAACAAAGTTTTGTCTTGCCTTGATTACGGCGGCTTGATCCTCGAGGATGAGCTGGGCTCGAACATTCATCCGCACATCTCGCGGGAGATCATCCGCCTGTTTCAAAGTGCCAAAACCAATCCGAAGCGAGCGCAGCTGCTCTTTACCAGTCATGATAATACGCTTCAGCAGCGAAACCTGCTTCGCCGCGATCAAATCTGGTTCACAGAAAAGCGCCCTGACGGTAGCACGGATCTATATCCGCTCACGGATTTTAAGCCCCGTAATGATCTGGCTATCGACAAATCATATCTCGATGGACGCTTTGGAGCCGTTCCCATTTTGCCGGACACGGAAGATCTCCTTCAATCTCCAAAAGACCATGTCCGCCGATCTTCAACAACGGGAGACTATCTGGCGTCAACAACCACGGACCATGAACAAAATGCAGACTATAAGCAGAATGCAGACTATGAGCAGAAACGGGAATTGGTTGCCTGATGCCTCATTCCGCGTTTAGCCGCCGCCCTCCGACGCGCTCCCTCGGTCCCAAGTTCCTGATCGCCTGCGAAGGCGACAGCGAGGAAGCCTACCTGGAGGATCTCCGTCAAAGCCTGCGCCTCTCCAAAAACCAGATTATTGTCTTGAACGAGAAAGGCACGGATCCGCTCACTATTGTGAGAACTGTCCTCCTGCAGCGGCAGGGAATGCAAAAAGAGGGTCTCTGGGTGGCCGGCGATACTGCGTGGGCCGCTCTAGATGGAGATGAGCATCGGGATAATAATGCTGATAATTGGTACCAATCGCTGGACCTAGCGCAGGCGCACCAAATCCAGCTCGCCTTGTCCAATCCGAGCCTAGAGCTATGGTATCTCCTCCATTTCCAGGACCAGGAAGCGTTTCTTCACCGGGACAAGGCTTTGGCCGAACTGGAAAAGCATCTTCCCGGCTATAAAAAGCCGGTAAGCCTGTACTCCGATTTGAAGAGTTCGGCTCAGGATGCCATTGCGCGTGCAGCCCGGCGCGATCAGCGCAACCTGGAAAAGGAAGCATCTTTTTACAACAATCCTTGTTCGGGAATGGGAAAGCTCGTTGCTCAACTGCTTCAGCTTCAGAGGTAAGCTGCCTGCTCAAAGATAAGCCGCCTGCTGAGAAACAAGCCGCTTTCGCTAACGCTCACAATGCTCGGTCCGCCTTTTTTGGCCCCTCTTGCCGCCGATCCCGCTGGCAATGTGCAGCCAGCGATGGCACCATAAAACAGTGCATCAATATAAAACAGTGCATCAATTCAGCAAATCGATCCTGTGCTTGTTCTTACCACGCCGTCGTCGCCTTCCAGCTTCATCCTGAAACGAGTGCCTTACCTGGAACCGGATACTGAGAAGCAAATGGGAAGGGGGAAAAAGCCTCCCTAATGCTCCCAGAACAACGAGTGGAGCACGATCCTCTCAGCTTTTAGACAAACAACTTGACACTCCCTGTAATGCTGTCTACACCAACGCCGTCTGCACTAACGATGTCTACACTTCATCTCGCTTATAGAAAAAGCAACACATGAGCATACCCGCTGGCGGTTCTGCCACATTTCATGGCATTCTCTACCAAATGCTTTGGAGTTTACTTGAAGCATTCACACTCCAGATTGAGGATTGTGACAGCGACTCGACAGGCGAATCTGCAACCCAGGCATTCCTAGTTTTAGAGCCACAAGGCGGTGGGGGCGATCTCCTCGTCCAGGACAGGGATGCGGAAATCGTGCAGCAGCTGAAAGCGCGTTCGGACGCGGGGGCTTGGTCGCTGCGCGAGATCGTTTCGGATGTTTTGCCGGACCTGTACCGGGCAGTAAAACTCGGCCGTGCGCAACGCTTCGTCTTTATTACCGAGGGCCACATGGGCGACTGGAAGCAGGTCCATGACTTCTTTCAAAGCCTGAAAGAAAAATCGCCTCCTGAAGAAGGGCAGAATGTTTTACCTCTGCTTGACAACTCGCGCCAGGTTAGCTTTCGTGGCAGTCTAGCAGCCAAAGAAGATGCAAACTTAGACCTGGACGAAAAAAACGCGAGCTCAGACCTGGACGAAGAAGCGTTGTTTGCACAGATCGCCGAAGTCCTTCGGAAAAAACAGCCCGCCCGCGATGAAGACGTTCGCCTGAACCATCGCAAGCTCTGGAAGCTGCTCGCAAACCTGGAATTCCAATGGGAGAAAGCAACGAACCCGCTCCGCAATCAACTTCAGCAGCGACTGCGTGCGGTTATCGACGCCGCCGATCTTCGACAGGACTCTGAGTACACTTTTGGCATCGCTCGCGCTTCAGGCCAGTCATGGGAATGCGCACATTCGGACTGCAGAGTTCCTAGACGAAAATGGACTGCGAGCGCTTTCGCTGACCAGCTGGCACCCGCTGGTGACACGCAGCCGCGCCGCGCTGGAAGCGCGGCTGCCACTTTTTCGCTATCAGCCGGAAGAAGACATCCGCTTGCCTCTTTCGGCAGAAGCACTCCGGCCCTGAACCCAGGGTAACGCCCGCTTCTTGATACTTTCAGGCGAGAGCGGACAGGGTAAAACATGGCGGCTCATTCAAATGGCACGATTTTTTGCTCAAACGATGCCAACCGTTGCTTTTGAGGCGAAAGGAAATGGCGACAGGGACCGGGACGAGACTGCGCGCCTCTTCTGGCAGGTAATCGCGGGGCACGGCTCAGCCGGGGACCTGGACGTCATCGCCCGCCGCGTGGAAGAAACGGTCCCCATGCAAATTAGCCGCTGGCTTTTCGTCTTTCTGGACAATGTTCGGACAATTTCCGAAGCCAGGGAACTTTATCATGCTTTTCGGGCTGTTCCGGGAATCCGCCTTGCCTTTACCGCTCCCGCTGAAGTCGCGGATCAGGTTGCGGGGACCTATGGCACGGATGTCCACGTCATCCCGGTTCGCAATTTCACAGAAACGGAGCTGCGCGAGTATATCGCGGGCGGGGATGCACAGGTGTGGCACTCGATCCCAGGTGACATCCGTTTAATCATCCGCTTCCCCTTGCTTGCTGACATTTATCGGCAGCTTAACCCAGACAGGAAACAAACCGCCAACACTGAGTATCAATTATACGCCCGCTATCATCAGCAGCGTCTGGTTCAACCCCCTAAGCAAAGCTTCCCTGGAGCTTTCGTTGCTCTGCGGCGAGCGGTGCTTGCCGTTTGGCTGCTGACCCAGTGTCAGCAAAAGAGGTAAGTAGAAGAGGCAGCATACGTTCGACATGCCTGAAAGGATCGGTGCGCGTGGAACTCTTTTCGAGCGCATGCCCAGTGCAATATGCACTGCCGCCGGGAAAGCCGGCGACTTCTCTGCGTTATGGGCGATTGTCCGCGTTAGAGTTACGCCTGGCAGCTTCGTAAACTGAGTACGTCGCGGCTGAAGCCGCCCTCATCCCGCTGCTATTTTCTTAGCCTGAGTCTTCCCGGCTATTTTCCACCAGCGAAGCAATGTCGCGGGTCAAGTATTGCTGTCAGTCAAGTATTGCTGTCGACTAAAAGCCAGCAGGGATCACATTCGAGCGCCCGTGCGAGTGCAACCACTTCCGTGTCAGTCACGGTGCGCGTGCCGTTCTCGATCCGCAGTACTTCCTGGGGCGTCGGGTTCCAGTTCCCGTCCGTCACATCCGCCAGCCGCCCCAAAAGCGAAAGCTGCCGCATCTTCAGCTCCTGCCGCCGCCGGCGCACCCGCCCGCCCACACGGTTTAGCTTTCCACCTTCTGCGCGTAGACGCGGCCCGCCCTGCGGCATAACTTCACCTGGTTCTTCTTATACTTTGTTCTGACGCTTCACCCGGTTGTACAGCACCCGGTTTCGCGGAACGTGTTATTGTCCCAGGAAGCTGGGAGCAATAGGTTGCTAAGAAGAAAGAATCGCCTGCACGGAGAAGAAAAGATGGCAAAGAAGAAAGAATTATGTTACAATGTTTCCAAGAAGAAAGATTATCGCGAGTAGCAGTCAGCAAAAAGGCTCTTTGTACGTACGGAAGAACCGAGCAGCGTTTGCAGCGAAGGCCTTAGAAAAGGCGCAGTTCGTGTTGCCTCCGCGCAGCAGATTGTTTTCCTCACACAGCGGGCAGGGTCTGCTACGTGAGGAAGTAGTTTTCTCTTCCGACGACGATCTTCCATGACAGAAATCTTCTAGGGAAAAGAGTCTCAAGGTGCTTCAAGCATCAGACAATGCAAGCATCAGACAATGAAAGAGCGGCTTCGCCCGGTTAAACCCTATGGATCCACTTAGTTTCTTGTTCAAAGTCGCTACCCATACCGCCGGCAGCCGCTTGCGCGAGATCCAGCAAGACAAAGAGCGGGCCGAGGCCAAGCGGCTTGCTGTCCGGGAGAAGGCACGCCAAGAGCAAATCGCCGCGCAGGAGAAAGCCTGCGAAGATCGCGATCCGGTCTACCGCACGGCGAAGAACGCCGAACGCGCTCAAGCGGCCGCGCAGCGTGTCCGGGACGCCGTGCGGCGAAAAGCGGACGGACATTGCCTACGCCCGCGAGCAGAAGCTGCGTGCGGTGCAGCGGTGGATGTTTTGGCTGTCGTTTGCGAGCTTCGCTTTCAGCCTCTGCTTTTATTCTTCTACCCCCAGTGCAGGCTCGGTAGCGGCCGCGGCTCTGTTTTCGTGTGCCTGGCTGAGTTTTGGCCTGCTCTGGCTGGGTTTATATTTTGTTCCTAAACGCTTTTCCTGAACACTCTTTCCTCTTCCGTAAAGCCAGGCTTTCTTAAGAAGCATAGCTACCTTGGAGGGAAAGACTGACTAACAAAGAAAAAACAAATTTCCTCGGGCCGCTGTGGTACCTGCTCAAAGGCATGTGGGTCAAGGCACTTTTGTTCACCGCGGTTAGCCCGCTGCTAGTGGGATTGGCCGGTGGCCTGTCCGCGCTCGCGGTATGGCTGTGGGTTCTTCGAGAACTGAACTGTATCTGTGGAAGAAGCACGGAAACCAAAGCTGATAACACAAGAAAATGGCTGATAAAACAAAAGAGTAGCTTGCAGTGTAAGAATATGGTGAGGACCAAAAAAACGCTTTTCTTCAAGCTAAATCACCCGCGTTGAGCCGAATCACCCGCGTTTTCAGATTTTCCCGCCTCATCATTTCCGTCTATCAGGGCAGACTATCTCTGTCAAGGCAGACTATTCTTCGGAAGGACGGTTTATGTCGCTTTCTCCGCTCGATTGTTACCATATTCTTCAAGTTCACCCCCAAGCCGATTCGGAAACCATTGCGCACGTCTACCGGCTGCTGGCAAAGAAGTATCATCCAGACACGGCTCCCATGAACCTCAAAGCGTCCTATGAGGCGAAAATGAGAGAGATCAACCTCGCCTATGAGACGCTCGGTAAGCCGGACGCCAGGCAGCAGTACAATGATGCCCGGCAGCAGTACGACGCGGCAAACAGCGCATCAATGGATCTTGCCTCGCCTCTGGTTCAGTTTGAGATCGCGGCCGTGCTGGCGGAAACGGCGAGCGCCGGCGGCGAAAAACGCCGCTGTTACCAGCGGAGCGAAGAAATCCTCCGCGGCATCCTTGACAGCACCTCCGACGAGGATGTGACTCATGAAGCACTGGTACGGCTCGCCCAAGTGCAGTATGACGGGCTGGAAAGTTACGCGGATGCCGCGCAGTCTTTTGAGCGGCTGCTGAGCCTGACCGTGGACCGCGAGGCCAGAGACGAGCTGTTTTTCTGCATTTCGCAAAGTCATGTCAAAAACGCCGAGCGCGCACAGGCGATCTCGGCGCTGGACCGCTTGCTGACGGAGTGCCAGGACGCAGAAGTAATCCGCGTCGCCGAAGTCAATCAGGCAAACCTCTTCCGCGACCTGCCGGATTATGAACAGGCGCTCGCCGCCTACGAGATCGTGACAGATAACTACCCCGGCTCTCAGGAGGCAGCTTACTGCCATTTTCAGCGTGCCCGAATTCTTGATAGTCATCTGAATCGGTGGAGCGACGCCTTGGCGGAGTACAAGATTGTCATGGACAACTATTCCGGATATCAATGGGCGAGTGACTGCAAATGGCGGATGGACCACATTCAGCGCAAACACATTGAAAAGAAGTTTTTCTGGGAGTGACTGATACAGGAAGTGATTGATACGGGGCGTAATAGGAACAAAGCATTGAGCGAACAAGGGACAGAACAGAACGAACTCATTCTAAAACCGGAAAAGCCGACGGGCGGACACAAGGACTTCGGGCGGCGTCCCGATATTCGCCCTTCCCATTCGGGTTCTGGTTGCTTGCTGATGATAGCCTCTCTGGTATTCGCGATAACGTTTCTAATACCGGCGATAACATCTCTGGTACTGGCGCTGGCCTTTCCCGCGGCAGCCGGGTGGGTGACGCCAGTTCCTTTCTTTTCCTGTTCCCTTCCTTTTCTGCCTTTCAGCCTGATGACACTTTAGTGTAAGCTTTCGTGGTGTAAGCTTTCGTGGTGTAAGCTTTCGTGGCGAGAATTTCGCGTGCCCATTGAGAGACTTGTAGCGTTCGCTGTTCGCGCTTTAGATAATCGCGCCTTAGATAATCGCGCCTTGGATGGTCGCGTTTCGGATGCGGACATCGGCACTTTTAACCGAAGGCAACATCTGCGATCCTAGGCGGTGAAATCGTTGGTGTTCAGAGGTTGATGGCAGCGGATTTTGTGGTTCGGGAAGTGAGTCTCGGGCAAGTCTCAATCTTTTCACTGCTGTTCAGTTGCAAAAACGTGACCGGTCGGCAACTTTACAACTGGTCGGCAACTTATCAACTTGCACTTTTTAGGCCCAGCACCCAGTGCAATACTTGCTGCGCCTGCTCCGCCGCTGCCGCTTTGTACTCTTCCATATCTGCTTCCCGCAGCGCCGCCCAGTCGAAATCCAAGGCTTCGACAAGCCGCGGGTCGGTGACAAACCGCGGATCCGTAAACGGCTTCAGAGGGTCATGCTGCTCACTCGGTGAGTTGCCCGGCGCCGCTTCCGGCGAGAGGTCCACCAGAAAGACTTCAAGCTTCCGCTGAACTGATTTGCCGGCCACCCCAAGGTCCGGGATTAGCAGCCGGATGTTGCCGGGAATAGGGCAGCCCGGCAAGCGGTCAAGCTCACCCCTTGACGAACGGCGGGCCGGGCCAAGAAGTGGATAGGAACCAAGGAGTGGATGGAGGCCAAGGAGTGGATGGGGGGCAAAGAGAAACACGTCTGCGCCGGTCCGGCAGATCTCCGCCAGCTCCAAAACTCCAGGAAGCTTCTTTTCCTCAGCCTTGTCCTCTTCCTGCGTGTTCTGCTTTGCCTGCCGGGAAGGCTCTTTTTGCTGACGCAGGGCTAGGGCAAGGATGTGGCTTAACTTCGGGATGCGAGGCGCATAACGGGTCGGCATGAACACCGCCGTCATCATATCTGCGCTTGTCATCATATCTGCGCTTGTCATCATATCTGCGCTTGTCATCATATCTGCCTCTGCATAGTCCCCGACCATTGCGACACTGATGCTGAGCGGCTCCGCAAAGTGGATCGCTTCACCGACGTACGCCGCTCGTGCTTCCGCGCTGTCTACGGGACGCGCTCCCTGCATTCGCTCACCCTTAGTTCGCCCACTCTTAGTTCGCCCGCCCGGCGCTCCTTCGGCTCCGGTTCCTGGCGGCGGGTATTGCAGGCAGACGACAATCTGCGGGCGGGGCGCGGCCGGGATGGAGTTCCCAAAGACCGACTCCAAGGCCTTTCCAGAGAAAGTCTGTTGAGTAGAAGTCTGTTGAGTGAACGGAGCTTGAGAGCCAGGACCTTTGAGGAGGACACGAAAGCGAGCCACGTCGTACCCGGCCTGGATGCTGCGGCGTTCCGGCGGCAGGTCGGGCCGGCGGCGCTGCACCTTTTGTTTGAAGACGTCGGACTCCTGCTGGGATGCGTCGGGCTTCTGCTGGGATGCGTGAGATGTCTCGGACGCCGGCTCGCCTTCCTGCTGGGTCACAACGCCTGGCGGCAGAAAAGTCTCCGGGTCTTGAGGGTGGAGCGTGCCCTTTGTCGCCTCTGAAGGACCGGATGATCCAGCAGGACCGGCTGGCAGGCGGGGCGGGGGTGCTGCAGGGGATGCAGCGGGTTTAGATGTCGCGGCGGCTTCCGTGCTGTATTTTGCGGCGGCTTTCGCGCTGTATTTTGCGGCGGCTTCCCGCGGCAGACCCTTCTGGGCCGGGGCAAACAGCGCGGCGACGGCCTCCTGGTCTTCGGCGGCCGCTTCCGCCTCTTGCTCTGCTTCTTGACGCCGTTCGGCCGGCGTCTTCAGCATCGGACCCTCGCCGCGGATCCAGGACGCGCCTGATTTGCGCTCCACTTTCGTCGTTTGGTCCCAGATGGGATGCATAATTTTAACCATCGTCTCCTGCTTTCTTTGCGTTTTCTTGCTTTGCGTTTTCTTGCTTTGCGTTTTCTTGCTTTGCGTTTTCTTGCCTGTGCTCTGTGATCATTTGCGCCGGGCTCTGTTCGATCTTTTATTGGAAGCTTCCAATGAAAGCTTTCACTAAGGGCGCTCCGGCTTTCATTAAGGGCGCTCTAGGTTGAAATGAGCCTGGTTGAAATGAACCCGCGCTTCTTCCTGCAAGTGCACGAGGAGCGGGCCATACTTCCCCCGCAGCCGGTCGCCCTGCGCTTTGCCGCCCGGCCAAAACAACTGCACCGCCACCGGACGGCGCGGCCAGCGTCCCGTATCCTGCCAGCCTACCACGAACCCGGTCAGCACCCCGGCTTCCGCCGCGGCGGCAAGCCCCAGAGCTTCGGCGATCCGGGCATTCACGGCGCCCCGCTCGCCGGCATTCTGCGCCCGCATCTTCGGCAGCAGGACCGCTTCGCCCAGCCGCACTTGAACCAAGAGGCGCCCTTCTGGGGTATCCCAATGCTGATGGGCGCGTCCCAGCGGGGTCCGCTTTCCCGCCCGGAGCGGCAGGGGCCGGGCGGGCGCAGACGCGTGCCGAGGCAGGACACTGCCACCGCATGACTTTTGCACACCGCCGCCGCGTCCCTGAGAAACACTGCTGGCGTGTGACTTTCGCACACGGCTGCGTCCCTGCTGCCAATCGGCAAAGTCTTCGGCTTTTTGGTGCTGCCGCTGTTCGGTTTCTGCGGCGTACTCATCGTACCAGTTAAGCAAAGCGCGGCCGTTCTCTTGGAGCGCACGGCCGTTCTCTTGGAGCGCACGGCTGTCCTTTTGGAGCGCACGTCCGTCTTCCTGGATCATTCGAGCCGGCGGGCAGCGGTACGGCGCAAATGCAGCAATGCTGGGCGGGGTTGGTACGGAAGCGCTGTCCATGCTTGGGACGGAAGCGGCGTCCGTGTCTGGGACGGAAGCGGCGTCCGTGTCTGAGACGGAAGCGGCGTCCGGGGTCTCACGGAACGCGGACTGTGCGGCCGTCGGTTTGTCGCGTGCCGCTTTGAGATCGCGTGCCGTCTCCGTGGGGACCAGTGCTGCCGGGACCAATGCCGCCGGGACCAGTATTTGTGCCGCTGTGCGAACGGCTTGCGCTCGCCGTTCCTCCTGATTGGCGAGTGTTCGCCATTCCTCCTGAGCTGCTATTGCCCACAGTTCTTCCTCCGCGGCGTCCGGTCTCATCAGATTAGACCCCTGCGGCGTCGAATTTGACCTCTGCGACATTAGATTTGACGGAGCTGCCTTCTTCATTTCGCTTTCTTTTTTCATTTCCTTTGCTTTCTTCCAAAAGAGCATCGCTTCTTCCAAAAGAGCGCTGGCTCTTCATTAGCTGTCACTGGAATTTATCGCCTGTCACTGAACTTGATCGCCTGTCACTGAACTCTATCGGCCAGAAGCCTTTGGGGGACAAGCCAACAAACCTGTCTTGCGCCATCGTGTCTTGCGTCTGCGTTTGTTGCGCCATCGTGTCTTGCGTCTGCGTTTGTTGCGCCAGCGTGTCTTGCGCCAGCGTTTGTTGCAGTCAACTCTTTTCCATTGTAAAGAACAAGCACTTTTCCATTGTAAGGCTTTGTCCTGTCAACACGCGCTCTTCTTTTGCAATAGCGCTGGCGATCCGGTCAGGAACTCACGCACTCAGAGGCTCAAATGAAGTCACCGCACCGCTGAGTGAGGGAAGAGCAGAATTGGGTGAGGGAAGAGCGGAATTTGCGGCAACGCCTGGCAATAAGGGCCACGATCCGACCAACGCTTTGCATTCACAGCAGGCCCGCTCTTGGACATCCCGCAGCTCAAAGCACTCCGCCGGCCTCTGCCCCATCGCCTTGCCAGATCGCTTTGCCAAGTCGCTTTGCCAAATCGCTTTGCCGCGCCTTCGCCTGCGGATCTGCCCCGTTTTTGCCTCCTGTTTGCGCCCGATTTCGCGCTGAATCGCATTGCCAAACCCCCGAAAACGCCTCCGCCCCCAGCGGTTCCACGTGCTC
>CAXUNT010000112.1:0-12986 GCA_964252595.1 uncultured Armatimonadales bacterium | reverse complement strand
CGATGGGGGTCTCGCTATCGGCAGGCGGCAGTTTGCGCTGGCTGGCCGACACGTTCTTTCAGCCCGAAGGCGTCGTGTCCCGCACGACCGGCGGCGACCGCTATGCCCTGATGGCCGCCGGCGCGGCGCAGGTCCCAGCAGGATCGGAAGGGCTGATCTTCCTGCCGTATCTGACCGGCGAGCGGACGCCGTACCCGGACGCTGATGCGCGAGGCGTCTTTTTCGGCATGACGCTGCGGCACAAGCGCGAGCATTTCACGCGGGCAGTCATGGAAGGCGTGGCGTTTGCCTTGAACGACTCGCTGCAAATCTTCGGTGAGCTGGGCATCCCGATCACGCAGGTCCGAGCCGGCGGCGGCGGCGCGAAGTCCGCTGTGTGGCGGCAGATCCACGCCGATGTCACCGGCAGGCCGCATGTGACGCTTTCCGTAGATGAAGGCCCAGCCCTCGGCGCAGCGTTGATCGCGGCAGTCGGGACTGGGGCGTATTCGTCGGTGGCCGATGCCTGTGCCGCGACCGTCCAAACCGCCGCCGTCACCGAGCCTGACCCGGCAGCCCATGCCAAGTATGCCGAGTATTACGCGGTCTATCAGGCGCTGTACCCGGCGCTGAAAGACCAATTCGCCGCGATTTCGGCGGTCAAATGAACGCAAACGGCCCGGCACTGGAAGTGCCGGGCTGCTGAAGCAAGGAGAGTCCCTGCGGGACTAAAGAAGCATGCCAGTCCCGGAGGGACTTTCTGTGCTGCGTTAGCCCGGCACTTCCAGTGCCGGGTAGAAAGTACTATTCATGTCCCAACCCACCACTTCTCCCGCCGCCGATGTTCCCGCTCCCGATACCTGGAAAGGGCGGCTTCGTGCGCCGTCGGTCAGCGGCGGGCAGATCGCCGCGCTGGCCCCAGAGCGCGGCATCGCTGTTCGAGCGCACAACGGCCTGCCCCAACTTCACGCCTGGGACATCAACACGGGCGAGTTCCGGCCGCTGACCGACAAGCCGGGCGGCGTCTCGTTCGGCCTGCTGTCGCCGGACGGCGCGTATGTCTACTACATGGACGACACCAAAGGCAGTGAGATTGGGTCGTACCGGCGGGTTCCCTACGGTGGCGGTGGGACTGAACCCGTTACGCCTGGCTTGCCACCTTACAGCGCGTCCGCCATCGCGTTCCCGCAGCCGAGCCTCGCGTTCAGCGCGTCCGGCAATGCCTTTTTGTTTCGGTTCAACGATCCCAATGGCTACAACTTGTGCCGATTAGACATCGCTCCCGATGGGAGTTTGGGTGAACCGAATCTGCTGTATACATCAAAGTATCTTTTTCGTGCGCCACTGCTGTCCGCCGATGGGCAGATTTCGGTCATTGCCGCCAGCGAGCGCACCGGCAAGCAGCAGTACCATTTGTTCGCGTTTGACGCGCAGGGGCAGCGGCTGAACGAACTGGCAGACGGGCCGGAAAGCAGCTTAGAACCCGTCGTCTTCAGCCCGATTGTCGGCGACACGCGGGTGGCGGCAAGCTCCGACCGCACCGGAGTTCGGCGGCCGCTGCTTTGGAACGCCGCGACGGGCGAAGTCACTCCGCTGGAGATGCCGGGCGTAGACGGCGATGTGATTCCGGTCAATTGGTCACCCGACGGCAAACGGCTTCTTCTGTGCCAGACCTACCAAGCCGCCCAGCGGCTGTATCTGTACGAGGTGGACACCCATGCCGTGACACGGCTGGACCACCCGAACGGCTCGTTTCAAATCTTTGGCACCTCCGGCGGCGGCTTCGGGCCGGACGGGCAGGAAGTGTGGGCGCAGTGGGGCAATGCCCAGACCCCGACCCATTTGACGGCATTTGACGGCACGACCGGCCACTACCTGCGGGATGTCCTGCCGCCCGCCGACCTGCCGCCCGGACGGGCAGTCCAGTCGGTCCAATTTCCGTCGTCGGATGGCGTCATGGTGCAAGGCTGGCTCTGCCTGCCCGACGGCGACGGGCCGTTCCCAACCATTTTGGAGACGCACGGCGGCCCGCATGACTTTGTGAAAGAAACGTTCGGCATGGGGTCGCTGTGGGCGGAAAACGGCTTCGCCTGGCTGTCGGTGAATTTTCGCGGCTCAACCACGTTCGGACGCGACTTTTTGCAGAAGATTTGGGGTGACGCCGGCCACTGGGAACTGGAAGACATGGTCGCTGCCCGTGACTATTTGGTAGGGCAGGGGATCGCCGTTCCCGACAAGATACTGCTGACCGGCGGCTCTTATGGCGGTTATCTAACCCTGCTCGGCCTCGGCAAGCGGCCTGAGCTGTGGGCCGGCGGCATGGCGCTGGTCGCGATTGCCGACCAGGCGCTGACCTGGGAAGATTCGTCAGGACTTTTGCAGGGCATCACCACGGCCAGCTTCGGCGGCACGCCCGCCGAAAAGCCCGACTTGTACCGCGCCGCGTCCCCGCTGACCTACGCCGAGTCTGTACAAGCTCCCATGCTGATCATTCAAGGCCGAAACGACACCCGCTGTCCGCCGCGCCAGATGGAATTCTACGAGGCGAAGATGCGCGAGCTGGGCAAAGACATCGAGGTGGTCTGGTTCGACGCTGGCCACGGCAGCGGTGACCGCGAGCAGGTCATCGGCTGGTACGACAAAATGCTGGCGTTCGCCAAGAAGATGACAATGCCGGGGGTGTAGAAACCCCCGGCAACAGAGCGTCCTTCGGACGAAGACACCAGATACATGCGGCATTTTCCGTGTCCGAAGGACATTTCGTGCCGGGGGTTTTACACCCCCGGCTCACTCCCTTAGAAAGCAGCACCTATGGCCCGATCCTTTGGCGAGCCGCTGACCAAGCTTCGCGCCGTTCCGATCCAAGACAATGGCGAGCCGCTCGTTGACCCTCGCTCGCTCTCCAAACGCATCCACTTCGCCGAAAAGCACCCAAAGTTTGAGGACCTAAAGCGCACGCCCAAAGTCCGCCGCCGGGTCGCCGAAATGCTAGCCGAAGCCGCCGACTCTCTGCCGAGCGGCATTGATCTGGTGATTATCGAAGGCTTCCGACCCATGCACCAGCAGCAGTTCATGTACGAAGAAATCCAGCGAGAATTCGCTGAGAAGCACCCCGAATGGAACCGCGCGACGCTGATTCGTATGACCAATACTATGTCCGCCCCGCCGGGTGACCCCTGTCCGCCGCCTCACATCACCGGCGGCGCGGTCGACTTGTCTTTGGTGAAAATGCCGTCACGCGAATGGCTGGACATGACCTCGCCGTTTGAGATGGACGAGAAAAGCGCCCCCGGTGACACCAAGGGCTTGACCGATGAAGCCCAGGCCAACCGTCGCCTGCTGTTTGACGCCCTCACAAAAACCGGGCTGACCAACTATCTCGGTGAATGGTGGCACTGGTCCTACGGCGACTCCGGCTGGGCCTTGCGCGTCGGCGCGAAGAACGCCCTTTATGATAGACTGCCGGAGGAAGAATGAATTTGTCAACAAGATATTTCCGCAAACGCAAATTCGGCTAGAGTAAAGCCATATCCTGACCGCACGAAAGTTTCTACCATGAAGCCCAATAATCTTAGTGTATTTAACCTTTTTCAAATGGAGCGCCGGTACGTCGTGCCTCTTTTTCAGCGCCCTTATGTTTGGAGCCAAGAGGCGCAGTGGGAACCTCTTTGGGAAGATGTCAAAGCGAAAGCCAACGAAGTCCTTGAACAGCGCGAAGATGACCTTTATCCTATCAGGAAGCATTTCCTCGGCGCGGCTGTTATCAATCAAATCAGGACCTTCGGTTTGCACACCTCAGCAATGGAAGTGATTGATGGACAGCAAAGACTGACTACGTTACAGGTATTGCTTTGCTCATTGAAAGACTGGGCGAATGAAAATGGCTTTCACAATTTCGCTCGAAAACTCGAAAGGCTGACAGAAAACAGCCTGAGCGTAGAAAATGAAGAAGAAAAGTACAAGGTCTGGCCGACTAGCGGCGACCGTGCTGTTTATGAGTCTGTTTTCGCGGCCACCTCGCCGGACAACCTGCGAACAGAGTTTCCCTTGCAGTATGCAAAGTACGCCCGCAAACCGTCCCCGCGCCCACGCCTCGTTGAAGCCTACCTCTATTTCCACAGTGTGATCGGCAGCTATCTTAATGAAACGGATATTTCTGCCGACGGCGCTGAAGACGACCTGCAAGCAAAGCGAAGCCGGCGGCTGGAAGCCCTGGTTAATGCCATAACTCTGTACTTGGAAGTGGTTGTCATCGAACTGGAAGAAAATGATGACCCACAGGTCATCTTTGAAACACTGAATGCGCGTGGAGAGCCACTGTTGCCGTCTGACCTGATCCGCAATTTTGTCTTCTTGGAAGCAACGCGGCAAAAAGAAAACGTCGTCAAATTGTACAATGATTACTGGCGTCAGTATGATGACGATGCCGGTCAAGAGGCGTTTTGGAAGCAACAGCAGACGCAAGGAAGGCTGCGGCGCTCGCGCTTTGACTTGTTCATCTTTCATTACTTGACTGAGCAGACAGAGCGGCAGCTTCCCATCAAACATCTCTATCAGGAATTCCGCGATTGGTGGCTGAGAAATCGGCCGCGCGTAGAACCTGGTTTAGAAGATTTACAGACTGCCGGGGAGGCATACCGCCAGTTCTTCAATACAGACGCTAACTCCCGCCTGAGCGTTTTTTGTAATCGTTTAGCTCAACTGGATACAGGAACCGTCTACCCTTTGCTGCTTTTCCTGACCTCTCAGCGTCCATCCAGTTCCAAAATTAAAGACCGACTTCTTATCCTCGCAGATCTGGAGTCGTACCTCATTCGGCGGCTTGTCTGCGGGCTGACGCCGAAAGACTATAACAATGTTTTTCTTTCTCTGCTTAAAGAAGCGAAGAAAGAGACGCTTCTGGATCGGGCCGCTTTCCGCCAGCTTTTGAGCGGCCTTCAAGGAGCGAGCCGGCGGTGGCCGACAGATGCTGAATTTAGTGCAGCCTGGAAGAAAAACCGGGTGTATGACACTTTGGGAGCGCGGCGGGTTGCTCTCGTCTTGGAAGCCATAGACCTACAGATGGAAACTTCTAAACAAGAGAAAATTCACATCGAGTCCATGCTGACAGTAGAACATATCATGCCGCAGAGCTGGAACGAACAGAAATGGCCGTTTGAAGAAGTGAAGAATATGGAGGAAGAACACCAAGAACAGATTGCTCACAGAAATGACATTTTGCAAACCTTCGGAAACCTAACGCTCTTGACCCAGCCCTTGAACTCCTCTGTAGGCAACAACTCTTTCAGCCAAAAGAGGCAGGAAATCGCCGGGCAAAGCAGGCTCCGCTTGAACTCCTACTTTCAGACCTTCAGCAATGCTGATGCTTGGAATGAAGAAGCGATTGCTACGAGGGGAAACGCTCTTCTTCAGGTAGCGCTGCAAGTATGGCCTGGGCCTGATGCCTAAAGAACGGCACCGAGCGATTTCCCGCCAAGACGGGTATATACCTAGAGGTCGTCCTGCACTTATTCCCAGGGACGGCCCCGCTGACGAGCTGCTGAGGAGGCACATGGATTATGAAGTTTTTTATTGATACGGCGAATGTGGACGAAATCAAGCAGGCGAAAGCCTGGGGCATCCTGGACGGGGTGACGACGAACCCGTCGCTCATTGCCAAAGAAGGCATCCCGCATAAGCAGCGGGTGATGGAGATTATTGACATTGTCGGCACCGAGATGCCCGTGTCCGCCGAGTGCGTCGAGACCGATTTAGACAAGCTGATGGCCGAAGCGCGGGATATTGCGTCCTGGTCGCCCAACATCTTTGTCAAAGTGCCGATGAACCAGAATTCCATGGAAGTGGTGAGTGAGCTGGCTCCGACAGGCATCAACTTCAATGTCACGCTGATCTTTTCGCTGCCGCAGGCGTTGATCGCCGCCAAAGCCGGCGGGTCGTTTATCTCGTTTTTTGTTGGGCGCATTGACGACATGGGCAGCTTGGAAGCGCCGCTCAATATTGTTGAAGCGGTCAACATGGTGGAAACCTACGAGTTTCCGAAGAACCCGGAAATCTTGGTCGCGTCCATTCGCAGCCCGCTGCAAGTCACTGAAAGCATCAAAGCCGGGGCGCATATCGCCACTATTCCCTTTAAGACAATGGAAATGCTGTTCAAGCACCCACTCACGGACATCGGCATCATGCGCTTCAATGACGACTACCAGAAGTCTCTCAAGGCCGGCCAGTCCAAGCAGGACTCCGGCCAATCTGTTGAAGACAAAGCTAAAGTGTAAGCGCAAAGCCTTTCAAGACCCGGCACGGGAAGTGCCGGGTCTTGCTCAATACATCCGCAACAGCAAGTACGAGGCAGTCAATTGATGAATACTCCAGTCGCGATCATCGGTGCCGGACTCGGCGGGCTGATGCTTGCCCGTGTTCTCCATGTTCACGGCATGGCAGCGGTCATCTACGAAGCGGAAGCCTCGGCGAATGCACGGGTGCAGGGCGGCTTGCTCGATATTCACGATGACGACGGGCAGATCGCGCTCAAGGCTGCCGGCCTCTTTGAAGAGTTCCGCGAGATCATTCTGGCCGGCGCGGAGGGGCAGCAGGTACTCGACAAGGACGGCACTGTCCTGCTTGATCAACCCGACAAGGGCAACGGCGGTCGGCCTGAAGTGCGCCGGGGAGACCTGCGCCGGATTTTGCTTGACTCACTCCCTGCCGGCACGATCCGCTGGGGACATAAAACCACAGCAGTATCCGCGCTCGGCGGCGGGCGGCATGAGCTGACCTTTGCGGACGGTTCGACAGTGACGACCAGCCTCCTCGTGGGCGCGGACGGCGCCTGGTCGAAAGTCCGCCCCCTTCTTTCCGAGGCGAAACCGGCGTATGTTGGCACATCATTCATCGAGACGTACCAGTTTGACGGCGAGGGCCGCTACAAGGCAAGCGCGGACGCGGAGGGCGGGATCACGCTGATAGCGACTGCGCCGGGGAAAGGCATTATCGGCCACCGCGAGGCGCATGGGGCGCTTCGCACCTACGCGGCGGTGAACAAGCCGAAGGGCTGGATTGACGGCATTGACTTCTCCGAACCGAAAACTGCCTTAGCCCGCTTTGCCGCGGAGTTCGACGGATGGGCCCGAAAGCTGACGGCGCTTATTACCGGCAGTGAAACTGACCCGGTGCTGTGGCCGATCCATGCGCTTCCGGTTGAGCACCGATGGGAGCGCATCCCTGGGGTGACACTGCTCGGCGATGCAGCACACTTGATGTCACCGTTCGCTGGCGAAGGGGCCAATCTCGCACTGTACGACGGCGCGGAACTTGGAAAAGCGCTCGCCGAAAGCCCCGACGACGTGGAAGCTGCGCTTCTCGCGTATGAAAAGGACCTTTTTCCCCGCAGCGCGTCCGCTGCTGCGGAGGCGGACCGGAACCTCAAGCTGTTCTTCGACGACAATGCGCCTCAGAGCGTGGTTGATCTGTTCACCGATTATCAGCACGTCACATAACCGATCCGCACGCTGGCAAATCTTGTCTTCCCGCGGGTGCCGCTCCCAGGTCGAGCGGTTCTTTTTTCATCGCCCTCTTTTCCGCCTTCTTTCTGCCCCTCTGGTTTCCTCTTCTTCCTGCCAACAATACGGGCAGCACCCAACTACGAAAGGAGGCCGCTATGCCCCCGGAAATCACTCCCGGACCCCGCAGCACTGCTGGACTGATGGCCCTTGCCGGTGCGCCGCCGGGCGTCGCCGCAGGCACTAGTCCGTCCCCGCCGGAGCCGCTCGCCGCGTCACTGTTCGCCGCGTTTCTTGCCCAAAGCAGCCCACCAGGCGTGACAGCCGCCGTGCCGAAAGCTGCGGCCACGCAAACACTCGCAGCGGGACAGAAGCAGACGCCGCTTGAAACGCAAGCGCTGCTAAAACCAAAGACAATGGACACTTTGCCGATGCTTTCCTTTCCGCCCGCGCAGAAAGCCATAGCAAAAGCCAGTGAGTTGCCTTTTCCCCAAACTGCAAAGCACCTAAAAACCGCCGAGGATCAGAAAAGCGCCGAGGATCAGAAAACCGCCGAGGATCAAAAAGCGGCAGACAAGACGCCTGCGCCAAGCGTGCCGGGTCTCGTTCCCGTCGTCACCGGCCAGATTGCGCTGCCGCCCGTGCTGCTTGCTGCATCCGGTCAAGCCACGCCTGCTGCTTCTGTGACAGCGCCGGTCGCCGCGCCTGCACAGGTAATTCCTGCCGCGCCGCCGGCACAGGCCGCATCAGAACAGGCCGTGCCGCAGCAATCCACGCCGGTTTCGCGAAGTCCCTGGAACACGTCCGCCCTCGTCCCGGCCAGTGCCGCCGCACCCGATCAGCCCGCACCGGCCCAATCCGGCCTGCCGCTGCCCCGCACTTGGGCGCTGACGGCACCTCTGCAAACCGTGCCGCAAGCGCCGGCGTTACCTGCCGCAAGCGAAGAAGCCCCGCAGCCGACGGCGGCCGGCATGACCGCCTCCAAGCCGGCGGCAGCCACACCTGCCTCGGCAGCGGCGGCCCGCCCTTTGCCGTCTCTGCCCAGCCCAGTCTCTGCCGCGCCGCAGGCTCCGGTGGCCGCGCCGCTTCAAGCGGGACCACAGGAAGGAGTGCCGGCTGCATCGCTCCCAGCGGCACCCGCCGCCTTGCTGAACACGACGGTTCCGGCCCCGGTGCTGACTTTCGCTGCCGCTGCTGCCGTGCCGCTGCCTTCTGAGACCTTGAAGCCGATCCCTGCCAAAACTGCCGGGAAGTTTTCGCCGCCGGCCCTGAAGCCAGCCGGAGAAAATGCCGATACTTATACCGGGACAGCATCGGGACAAGCGGCGAGGGTCAGCCCAAAAGTAAGTGTTCCGGCCGCAGGGCAGCAGCCGGCGCCGGAAAAGCACACGGAGGCGCAGAAGCCGGTCCCTACTACTGGCGACGGCACGAACCGCGTGCCGACATTCTCCCCGGCCGCCCCTGCGGAAACCGCTAAAGCCGAAACAGTCAAAGCCGAAGCCAAACCGCTTTCGGCAGGCGAACGGGCCGAAGTGGTCCGGCAAGCCGCTGAAGTGGTCCAGGGAATGCCCCTGCCCGCGAAACCCGGCGCACCGGAGCAGATGAGTGTCCAGCTTCACCCGAAAGACTGGGGGAGCCTGCAAGTGTCGGTGACGGTCGCGCCCAGCCAAGCCGCCGGAGCGGCGAAGACGGTTACGGCGCACATTGTCGCGGAAACGCCGCAGGTCAAAGCCGCGCTGCAAAGCGGAACAGGAGCGCTGCACCAGGCCCTCCGCGCGTCGGGCCTGCACTTAGACCACTTGACGGTCTCGGTCAAAGCGCCGGAGAAGGCCGTGGAAGTAAAGCCTGCCGCGCAAAGTGCGTCAGCGGAATTTTCTTCCGGCCAGCGTCAATCTGATCCTTTAGAGCAGTCCCGCAGCTTCGGTCAGCCAGGTACGGACACCGGCGGTTTCGGAGCAAATCCATTCGGAGCAGGCGGTTCGCAAAACAATCGCCAGGGGCAGCATTCGCCCGCGTTCCTGCCCGCCGCGCCGGACCTGGAGCAGGATGAGGAAATTACCTATGCGCCGCTTCGCCCGGCATCAGGACGGATTGACACCCGCGCTTGACGCTTAACCAAAGGAGAAAAAAATGACCACGAATGCGCTGACCGCAAGAGACATAACGATCCCGACCAATGCCAACGGCACCGCGTCCAATGTCAACGCCGACGGCACTGTCAAGACAAGCTCCAATGCCGCCTCAGTTGACCAGAACCAGTTCCTGCTGCTTTTGGTCAACGAGCTGAAAAACCAGGACCCGACACAGCCGGTAGACCAGACCCAGACACTTTCCCAGCTCGCGCAGTTCTCGCAGCTCCAGGAAACGACGACGCTGAACCAGACCTTGACCGCCAATCAAGGCTTTGCGAATGTCGCCCAGAGCGCAACGCTGATCGGCAAGACCGTATCCACGGCTACCGGCACCGATGCCGGCATCTCCGGGGTCGTGACCTCGGTTTCGCTCGCCGGCGGCAAAAACTACCTGCAAGTCGGCGGCCAAAGCATTGATGCGTCCACCGTGACCAGCATTCAATAGCCGAAGAACAATAGCACACAAACAACAGCACACAGAAAATCAGGGATGATATGTCCACACTTGTAGACGTCGAAAACCGAATACGCACTGCGCCGCCGATTGGCGTACGCCGACCCGCCGCAGAAGCGAACACGCAGGCCACCGGGCCGAGCTTCGGCCAAGTGCTGCAAAGCCAGGTCGGCGATACGCTGGCCGCTTCCGCGGCCCGCGCCGGGATCAAGTTCTCCGGCCATGCTCAGACCCGGCTTGCTTCCCGCCAGATCACGCTGTCGGACAGCGATGTGGCGCGGCTCGGCCAGGCTATGACCAAAGCCGCGACGAAAGGAGCCAAAGACTCGCTAGTCCTGATGGACCGCACCGCGTTCGTCGTCTCGGTTGCCAACCGCACCGTGGTCACGGCCGTGGCATCAGACGCACTGAAAGAAAACATCTTTACGAACATTGACAGTGCAATGATTTTGTAGAAACAAATCGTTCTCACGCAGCCGGACCTCATTGAGGACGCTGCCTCACCTAAGCGGCCCGCACGAAAGCGAGCCGCCCACAGACACACTCAGGAGGATTGAACTATGTTACAGGCCATGTACAGCGGCATTTCCGCGATTGAAGCCCAGCAGACCTCGATGGACGTCATCGGCAACAACATTGCCAACGTCAACACGACCGCCTACAAATCGGGCCGGGTCACGTTCGAAGACCAGCTTTCGCAGACCATCCAGGGCGCTTCCACGCCGACAGCGAATGTCGGCGGCACCAACCCGCAGCAGGTCGGCCTCGGCGTCCGCGTCGCCGCCATTGACAATGTCATGGCGCAAGGCGGACTGCAAAGCACCGCCCGTCCCACTGACATGGCGATCCAGGGCAACGGCTACTTCATGGAAGGCAACACCAACGGGGCCGGCGTTTCTTATACCCGCGACGGCTCGTTCACATTGGACAGCAACGGCAACCTCGTCAACGGCTCTTCCGGCGCGAATGTTTTGGGATGGAAAGCGGACGCCAACGGCAAGATCGACACGACCCAGCAGATTACGTCGGACTCCAAGCTGTCTATTCCCGTCGGCGGCCTGACCGCCGTTCAGCCGACCTCCAACATGGCATTCGGCGGCAATCTCAGCGCCGATGCGACTCCTTACGTCGCCGCATCCGGCACGACTCCTGCCAGCGGCACGCCTCCGTACACCCGCACGATCAAAACCTACGACAGCCTCGGCGAGCCGGCGAACGTCACGCTTTCGTTTACCCGCAATGCGGCCGCTAATACCTGGGACTGGAGCGCGTCCGGCGATGCCGGCGCATCCGGCTCCGGCTCAATCACTTTTGACGCCACCGGCAAGCAGACTGCGTCCACAGGAACCGTCACGCTGACCCCAACCGACGGCGCAACAGCCAGCCAGGCGATCACGCCCGACTTCGGCACCGTAACCCAGATTGCCGGGCCGTCCAGCGCGTCGCCGACTTCCCAGAACGGCTACGCCCCGGGGACCTTGCAGTCGTTCAGCGTGGGCGATACCGGCGCGATCTCCGGCATTTTCAACAACGGTCTGACCCGCGTTCTCGGCCAGATCGCGCTGGCCGACTTCCCAAATGACGCCGGTTTGCAGCGCGAAGGCGGCAACAGCTACACGACAAGCATCAACTCCGGCCTGCCCACCATCGGCACCGCTCAATCCGGCAGCCTCGGCAAGATCAGCACCGGCTATTTGGAGCAGTCCAACGTGGACTTGTCCAATGAGTTTACGAGCATGATCGTCACCCAGCGCGGCTTCCAGGCCAACACCAAGATCATCACGACTGTGGACCAGCTCCTCAACGACGTGATCCAGCTCAAGCAGTAGGATGACTTCACCCGGCAGCCTGCTGCCGGGTGAAGTACTTCGGAAACAACCTTATGATTACAGTCACCCGGTTCGACGGCAGCGACTATGTCCTGAACGCCGACCTGATCGAGACCGTCGAAGCGCTCCCGGATACCCACATCACGCTTGTCACCGGCAAAAAAATGCTGGTCAAGCAAACGACCGCCGATGTGATCGCCCGCGTGGTCGAGTTTCGTCGGCTTGCCGGCATCTTTCCGCGCCCCCCGCTCGCGGGCATTCAGGCCGGAGAAGCCAAAGCCGCCGAAGCAGCGGACAAAGAGGAAGCATAAATGGACTTAGCAACACTCATCGGCCTTGTACTCGCCTGGGGCGCGTTCCTTGGCTCCATTCTGATTGAAGGCGGCGATTTGTCGGCCCTGCTGAACCCGTCCGCCGCGCTGCTGGTCTTTGGCGGGACGCTCGGCGCGTCCATGATCTGCTTTCCGCTGTCCACCGTCACCAGCCTGCCGGGAATCGTCAAGAATGCGTTTCTTTCTAAAAAAGAAGATGTCGGGCATCTGATCAAAACATTGGTCGGCTACGCCGAAAAAGCCCGGCGCGAAGGGCTGCTAGCGCTGGAAGACGAAGTGCAGAAAATGGATGACCCGTTCCTCAAGAAAGGCATCCAGCTTGCGATTGACGGCACCGACCCGGAGCTTGTGCGGGAAATTATGGAAACCGACATCCAGTTCCTCGGCACGCGCCATCATGAAGGGGCGAACTTGTTCGGCACGATGGGCGGCTTCGCGCCGACACTCGGCGTCATCGGCACCGTGTCGGGTCTGGTTCATATGCTTGCTAATTTGTCCGATCCCGGCAGCATGGGGCCAAGTATTGCGGCAGCGTTCATTGCAACCCTGTACGGTGTGTGCTCGGCGAACCTCTTGTTTCTGCCGCTCGGCAACAAGCTGAAGGCCATCTCGCATGAGGAAGTTTTGGTGCGCGAGATCATCATGGAAGGCATTCTGGCTATTCAAGCGGGCGACAACCCGCGCATCGTGGAAGAAAAGCTCAAAGCGTTCCTATCGCCGAAGATCCGCAAGACAATTGAAGCGGAAGCGGCGATGGTATAGGG
>CAXUNT010000111.1:0-12989 GCA_964252595.1 uncultured Armatimonadales bacterium | reverse complement strand
ACGCCGAAGAGGTCTTCCCAGAGATCCGGCGCGTTGTGCTGCTGCAAGCCGGCAAGGTCTTTCGCGATGGGCCGACTGAAAGCGTGCTGACTTCAGCCAATCTGTCGGCGCTGTTCGGCGAGCCGGTAGAAGTGCGGCATCGCGGCGGCATTTACTCGGCGGGCGTTTTTGCAGGCGACTAAAGTCGCGGCGACAAGTTCGCGAAACCCGCCTTCGCAGGTTAAGATTTCCCGGCGAGTTCTCAGTCCACGAGGCAGGACTTCATGTTCTTGTTGCCGCGACTTTAGTCGCCTGCACCACCTGTATTCTCTATGAATGGTATTCTGAACATAGACAAGCCTGCCGGGATGACCTCGCATGATGTGGTCGGGCGGGTCCGGCGATTGGCGCATCAAAAGCGGGTCGGCCATGCGGGCACTTTGGACCCTGACGCCACCGGCGTTTTGCTTGTCTGCTTAGGACAAGCGACCCGGCTCTCCGAATACTTGGCCGCCGAAGGCAAAGCTTACAAGGCTGTGCTGGCACTGGGGCAAACGACGACGACCGAGGATGCATCGGGGGAAGTCTTAACCAAGGCCGATGCGTCGGCTGTGACCAAGGCCGCGCTGGCCGCACTCCTGCCGCGCTTCATGGGCGATATTCAGCAAATTCCGCCGATGGTGTCGGCAGTACATCATGAAGGCAAGCGGCTGTACGAACTGGCCCGTGCGGGGATCACGGTCGAGCGCACGGCCCGCACGATCCGCATTGACAGCATTGAGCTGCTAGACTTCACGCCCGGCTCTGTCGCCACGGCGACGCTGGACATCACCTGCGGCAAGGGAACCTACATCCGCACGCTTTGCGCCGATCTCGGCGCGGCACTCGGCGTCGGCGGCCATATGCAGTCCCTGCGGCGCACCCAAGTCAGCAGGTTCACGGCGGACGCCGCGACGCCGCTGGATGCGCTTTCCGGGGAAAACCTGCCGGGACTGCTTGTGTCTTCCGCGTCGGCCCTCGGCGACTGGCCCGCGCACCATGCCGAGACCGAAGACGCCCGAAATGCAATCAAAGCGGGCCGCGCCCTGCCGTCCGACCTGCCGCCGGGAACGGAAGCACGGATTCTCGGCGCAGACGGTGATCTGATTGCGCTGGGCCGGGCCGACGGGCAGTTTCTGCGCCCATTCAAAGTGTTTTTAGGACCGGAAGACTGAGATTACGGTGCGGGGCTAACTAGAGCGGCGGTTTCGGCCTGACGCTCGGTTTTGGGATGGCCCGGCATGAACGGGCGCTCAAACGCGAGATGGAACAGGTAAGCCAAGCCCAAACATAGCGGCGCACCAACGCACAGCAGGACGCAGAACTGAATCAAGTGGGATGCGCCGTGCTTGTGCAGGATGTCCTGCATCTTGATGAGTACAGGAAAGTGAACGAGATACAGGCTGTAGGAGAACGCGCCGAGAGTCATCAGCGGGCGGGATTCCAGACCCCGGACAACCGTGTGGAGCGCGTCCGGCTTGGCCGGCTGGGCGCAGGCCAAAATCAGCAGCGCGGCGAAGAGGCCAATGTACAAGTCGCCCAGCCAGTAAAAGCTGCCGAACCAGGCCGGCTGCACGGTCGCTAGCACGACCAGGCCGGCGGCGAGAAGGCCGGACGAGACGGACAGGAACCGCGCGTCTTGAAGCCGCCGGAACGGCCCGCTGCCTGGTCGGCATAAAATGTCCGCCGCCGCCATGCCGACGGCGAACAGCCCCAAGTACCAGGGCGAAGTCCAGGAAAAGTTGGACGCCGCCGGCAAAACCATCATCGGCAGGAAGCCGAGCGCAAACGCGAGAACCAGGGTCCAGACGCTTCCAAGCCGCCGCCAGACCGGCAGCAGCAGCAGGGCGAAGAAGAAATAAATCTGCCATTCCCACGCCACGCTCCACATGGGAATGTCAATCTGCATGGAGTAGCGCGACCATAAGTTGTGGATCAGCAGGAAATGCGTCCCGATGTCCGCCGCCGACAAATCGGTCGCTCCGCCGCCCGTGTGCTTGACCAGGCGGTGGGACGCGAATAAGATCGCCAGCACGAAGGTCAGTGCCACATAATACGGCGGCAGGATGCGCCTCGCCCGCCTTTTGGCAAAGCCAAGCAGCCCGCCGGACAGGTATCCGTCTTTTGACCGGGACACCGGCAGCATCAGGCAGAAGCCCGACAGCACGATAAACACGGCGACAGCGTAGTGCGGAAAGCACAGCCCGCGCGTCGCCCACACAAAAGCCGGCGGCAGGGTCGCGCTGACCCGGCCATCATCACCGTAAGCTGTGATGGAGAACACATGGGCGAGCATCACATACAGCGCAGCCAGCCCGCGCAGGCCGTCCAAAAAGTTCAAGCGCAGTCGCGGTGCCGATACCGGCCCTGCCGCCAGCGGGGACGTAGATTGAGGTAAAATTGTCATAAGAGGGTCGTTCTTCCCACCACAGTGCGGGCCTTTGTAAGGTATCCTGCAAGAACCGTGCCAATCTCATCTCTATTGCCTGCCATGCATATTATCAATTCTCTTCAAGATGCACCGGAAGCACTGCGAAATACGGTCGTTGCCATCGGCGTCTTTGACGGCGTCCACCGGGGCCATCAGGAAATCCTGAAGCAGACTGTCCGGGAAGCAAGATCACAAGGGCTGACCCCGATTGCCCTGACTTTCGACATTCACCCCGGCGAACTGTTCGCCCCCGAACAATCGCCGCCGTATATCGCGTCGCTTTCCCAGAGAGCCGTACTGATGGACCGCTACGGCGGCGGAATTGAAGCCGTCGCCGTGGTCCGGTTCGACCGGGAATTCGCCGCGCTGTCCCCCGCCGCCTTCGTGTCGGACATTCTAGAAGCCCGCCTTGGCGCGAAGCATGTCCTGGTCGGCGCGGACTTCCGCTACGGCAGCCAAAGAGCCGGCAGCGTTACGGACTTGCTTGGAGACGGGGCGAAATGCGGCTTCACCGTCACCGTCGTGCCGCCCATTCTCATTCACGGCCACCGGGTTTCATCCACCCAGATCCGCGGCCTGGTCGCGGGCGGCAATCTCCCCGCCGCGATTGACCTCTTAGGCCATCCGTTTGTCGTTGAAGGCACGATTGGGTACGGCAAGCAGCTTGGACGCACCCTGGGCTACCCAACAGCCAATCTGCATCCGACCCAGCCCCGCCAGCTCCTGCCCGGCAACGGCGTGTATGCCGCCTATGCCTTGTTGCAGTCCGGCCAGACTGTTCGCGCCGCCGTCTCGGTCGGCACCAACCCGACTACCGACACGGACGGCGGACGTAAAGTCGAGGCGTTCTTGATGGACGGTTTCTCCGGCGACTTGTACGGCCAACAGCTCGCGCTGGACTTTCGCGAAAAAGTTCGCGAGGAGCAAAAATTCGATGGCCTTGACACTTTGATGTCTCAAATGGCCTTGGACGTGGCAGGAATTGCGGCGCGGATTTAGACAGCGGCTTTTCCCCGGAACTTTTCTTCGCTTGCCTGCGTCTGCTTACTTGATTTGCTTAATCTGTGAGGGACCGACGAAAGGCACGCGCGATGAAAAGTTTTCTGTGGAACGCGGCGGCAGTTTGGATGATGGCGGCGCTGCTGCCGGGGGCGGCCTGGGCGTCGGGATATCAGATTGGGGAAACGCCCCAAGCGCCGGTGCAGGCATCGCCGAAAAGTGCGGGCGCGGGGGCAGGGCCGATTCGCCTGGCGCGGTTCTCGTTTGTGCAGGGCAATGTCACTTGGCGCACGAATGACAGCGCGGCGTGGTCGCTGGCCTCGGTCAACCTGCCGCTGCGGCAGGGGGCGGAAATCTGGGTCACGAACGGCGGGCGGGCGGAAGTGCAGTTTGACGACGGCAGCCTGCTCCGGCTGGGCAACGGCGCGGTGGTGCGGCTGCAAACGCTGTACAGCGACATGGACGGCGAGTTTACCGAGCTGAACCTTTCCGAAGGTCTCGCTGCACTGAAGCTGCGCGGCACGCCATCCATCTACCAGGTCGACACGCCGTTCGTGTCTGTGAAGTCCGAAGGGCCGACGAAAGTGCGGATCGGCGTGGACAGCAGCGTTGAAGTCGCCGTGCGCCTAGGCCGGGCGACGGTGGAAGGCAGCGGCGCGAAGACGACCCTCAGCAACGGCGATTATGTAAATCTGGCTGAAGCCTCAACGAACTACACGGTCAACCCTCTGCCCGATGAAGATAGCTGGGACCGATTCAACGACGACCGGGACCAGCAGCTTGCCGATGCCGAAACCGATCACCGGCTGCCGCCGGACATCGCTCTCGTGGCCGGCAACTTAAATGAGTACGGTGCATGGCACGATGATCCTCAGTACGGGCAGGTCTGGTGCCCGCGTGAGACCGACGCCGGCTGGCGTCCCTACCAGCACGGCCACTGGGTCTGGGTCGAGCCGTTCGGCTGGACCTGGGTGGCCAACGAAGCCTGGGGCTGGGCACCGTACCACTACGGCACCTGGGTTTCCGAGCCTTACGGCTGGGCGTGGGTCCCCGGCCCGGCGCATCAGTATTGGTGTCCGGCCGTGGTCGGCTTCAGCGAGTACGATGGCGAGATTGCTTGGGCGCCTTTGGCTCCCGGCGAAGTGCATTACCCGGTTTATCTGGCGGACTGCTACGAAGGACGGGGCCATGACTGGACGCAGTTTTTCTCGGTCGGCGGCGCGGCGGTCTACTACCCGCACGGCGGCGGCTGCGATCCGCATCCGTTCAACAATGTCACGGTGAACCGCGCTCAGCCGATCACGCCCAGCATCCCGGCGCTTTTTGGCCGTCCGGCGGGCGGCACGATTGTCAACCGGAACATTTATGGGCCAAGTCATGGACAAAACAGCGGCTTTGTGCCGACCAACGCCCGCCACTCCGGCGTGACCATCGCTTCCGCCGCCGTGTTCGGCGGGGCAGGGCAGTACCGCCCGCAGGCCGCCGACGGTTCGGCCTTTTTCCGGCGCGGCCATCCGGTCGGCATGCCGGTATCGGTGCGTCCAACCGCCGTGTCCGCGACACCTTCGCGCGTGTTCCTGCCCGACATGCGGCCTGAAGCTGCCGTTCAAGCGCGTCCGGTCTTCCGCGCCCCTCTGCCGGATCGTGTCGCCCGGTTCGCCCCGCCGCAGCGCATGTCGGTCCCGCCGCGTGTTCCGTCCCGCGTTTCCCCGGTTTCGGTGGAAGTGCTTCCGCCTGCCGCTGCACCTTCGGCCCCGGCGCAGCCGCCGTTCTTTGTGCGACGCGACTTCGGCGACGCGGCCCGCCGGGACACGGTCCGGGTTAGGCCAGTCCAGGTTCCGCCGGGGAACCCTGTGGCTGCGCCCAGCCCCAGCGTAGACTCAAAGCCAATCATTGTTCATTTGCCGCCCGCGGGCGGTTCTTCTCAGGCCAGCACGTCTTCTCCCAGCCGTCCGAGTGACGACAATTCCGCCGAATTCTGGCGGGAGTACCGCCGCCGGTCCCAAGCCGCGCCGTCCAGCCGTCCTGCCGGGAGCCGCTCACAGGAACAGAAACCCCAGGAACAGAAACCCCAGGAACAGAAGCAGCAGGAGCAGCCCGCGCAGGAACAAAAGCCGGAGGAACAGCCGCAGACCTCTACCAAGTCGGATAACTCGCCGGCACCAAGCGACGACGGCGGTGAGCGCCGCGGCCGGGGCAGGTTTTAAAAGACTGTGTAGAAAGTCTGTCGGGCGACTAAAGTCGCGGCAACAAAAGCACGAAACCTGCCTTCGCAGGTTAGGAGTTGATGTTTGGGCTTAAGTCTGAGTCCGCGAAGGCGGACTTTGCGAACTTGTTGCCGCGACTTCAGTCGCCTGTTCTGCACAGCCGGCGCTTGATATGTGCCGGGTATTGTGAATTGTTGACTTTGGGCCACTGAAAACAGTATAATCAAGGGGAAGAAAGTACCCTTTTATGGCTGAATTGATCCAACTTGATGTCCTTCCGTCTCTGCCGGCTGCCCCGGTCGGCTCCGGCGGTCCGCGCGTTCTCAACCGCCGCATCCCCGAATGGCTGACGATTAAGCTGCCGAAGCGGCAGGGGATTGAAGAAGTCGAAGGGCTGATGCGGAAAGCCGGGCTGGTCACGGTCTGCGAGGAAGCCCGCTGCCCAAACCTCGGCGAATGCTGGTCCAAAAAGACGGCAACGTTTATGATTCTGGGCGATACCTGTACCCGCGCCTGCCGCTTCTGCGCGGTCAAGACCGGGAAAGGCGGGCCGCTCGACCCGGAAGAGCCGCGCAAAGTCGCCGAAAGCGCGGCGGCGCTGGGGCTGAAGCACACGGTCGTGACGAGTGTGAACCGGGATGAGCTGCCGGACGGCGGCTCGCGGCACTTTGCCGAGACCATCGGCTGGCTAAAGCAGCTTTTGCCGGATACGATTGTCGAAGTGCTGACCCCCGACTTCTTAGGGAACAAGGCCAATATCCAAAATGTCGTGGATGCCAAGCCGCACATCTTTAATCACAACATTGAGACCGTACCGCGCTTGTACCGCAAGGTCCGCCCGCAGGCCCGCTATGCCCGCTCTTTGCAGTTCTTGCAGTATGTGAAAGCCGCCGATCCCGAAATCTACACGAAAAGCGGGTTCATGGTCGGGCTGGGCGAGACCAAAGACGAAGTGATCGCGCTTTTGGGAGACTTGAAAGCGCATGATGTAGATGCGGTGACCATCGGCCAGTACTTGAAGCCGGGTAAGAACTATCTGGACGTGGTGGAATATGTCCACCCGGACATGTTCGCCGAGTACAAAGCGCTCGGCGAAGCGATGGGCTTTTTGTTTGTCGCCTCCGGGCCGTTTGTGCGGTCGTCCTACAACGCCAAAGAGTTCAGCGACATGTTTCTGGCAAAGCAGGCGGCGCGGCAAAGCTTTTGATTTCTTCCCGCATGATCAATCTGCATGAATGAACGACGATTACGACGACAGCAGCGGCGTCGCTCTTTGCGGCTTCCCGCCGGGCAGCGGTGGGCTGTGCGTGGGATCGCCGCCCTGCCACTGCTGTGCCTGACCGTTTCCGCCAGCGTCTACTGTGGCCGCCTGTATCATCTCCTCCACGCCCATCTGATCCCCATCGCTGAAGCCGAAGCCGCCCGGCAGTATGGCCACGAAGTCCGCATCGGCAGCGCCGACCTGAAGCCGGGAGCGCTGGTCCTCGGCCATGTGGCCGTGTCCAACAAAGCCACGTTTGCGGCGGGAAACGGCGAAGCGTCGCTGACCGCAAAGCGGATCACGGTCGCTTACAATCTGCATTCTTTGCTCTTTGACAGCGGCAATGCGGCACACGCTGTCGGCGATGTGACGATTGATCAGCCGACTCTTTTGGTCGAGCGGCTTTCCAACAAGCAGTTCAACTTTTCGGACTTCTTCAAGCCGACACCCAAAAAGAAGACCAAGCCGTTCGCCGGGCGCATTCTCGTTCATAACGGCTTTCTGCGCTTCCGGGACTTTGATGCCCCCGACCGAGGCAAGCGGCCTGCGCTGAACACACTGGCGGACGTGGACGCCACGGTGGACTTTCAGCCGCAGCGCAATGTGTACTTTGACGTGCGCGGGGTCAACACGGAAGGCCGGTTCAACACGCTGTCCGTCAGCGGCGACGTGTCCCGGCAGTTCTCCGGGCGTTTCCAGGGCCGCATCGCCGCCGTTAATGCCGATGCGTCGTATTGGACCGACTACTTTAAAGCTTTCCCGCAGGCACGGGTGACAACCGGCCGGGCCGACGCCGACGTCTCGGTGGCAAAGCTCGGCGCGAAACCGCCGCCGGGCCTGCCGCTGGACTTGTCCGGGCGGATTACTCTGCGCCGGACGACCGTGCTGGTGGCCGATAAAAAGCTTTTGCGGCAGCCGCTTGTAAACTTAAACGGCACGGCGGTCTTCACCGGCGCGGGCGCGTCACTGGATGCGTCGGTGTCGCTGGGCGGGCAGCCGCTTTCGGCCTCGGGAACAGTCTTTGACTTTAAGCATCCTCAAGTCGCGTTCACCGTGAAGTCCGCCGCACTCGACCCCATAACGCTCGCCCGTGCTGTTCCTGCTCTGGCTCTGCCGGCAGGACTGCGAGCCGCGCCGGGGCCGGTCTCGGCCAGCTTTACGGGGGCTGCTGCCAACCCCACTGTTACTTTCAATGCTTCTCTGCCGTCGGTAGAGTACCAAAACAACACGATTTCCAATCTCATGGCCTCGGCGACTTTTGCGAACAAAGTCTTGACCGTGCCGTCGGCAACGTTCCACTTGAACGGCGCCGGCGCGGGCGTTGTCCGGGCCACCGTAGATACACGCACCAAGAAGCCGGTCGTGCTGCTCGCGGGGACACTGGCGAATGTGAACTTAGCGTCGGCGCATCTGCCGTCCTCGGTGAATGCAAAGAAGCTGACGCTTGGCGGCCTGGCAAGCGCCCAATTTATTGCCGATAACTTCCATCGGCCTTTTTCGGTCGCTGCTGACGTGCAGGTGCAAAATCCCCGGTTCCAAAAGACGGCTTTGAACACGCTGAATGGGCGCATTCTATGGGCGACGGGGCAACCGATCACGCTGGTCCATGCGTCGCTGTCGGCGGGCGCAGGCCGTGCGGCGGCAAGCGGGACAATTCCGGCGGGCCGCGGGCAGTGGAACCTGTTGGTGCGGACGGCGGGCCTGGACTTAGGAACGCTGCTGAAGCCGTACACGACTTCACCGATCAGCGGGCGGGCGGCGTTCAGCGGCAGGATCACCGGGCCGCTCAATACGCCGCTGGTCACCGGCGCGGTGCGGCTTTTGGAGCCGCAGTACGGACGCTTCTCGGCGGATCTGGTGACGGGAAACGTCCGCACAGACTTTCATTCGCTGCACCTCCAAGATGCAGCCGTGCGCCGGTTCCCGACCGTGGCCGGGCTGGACGGCGACGTTTTGGGTCTCGTGTCCGGCAATCCGAAGCTTGCGCTGAACGTGCATCTGTCCGAAGGTGATGTCAGCGACTTTTTGGGCCTGGCCGAGCAGGCATCGGCCCCCTCAAAGCAGACCGCTCGGGCGCTTTCGGCCAGTCTGCCGAACCTGACCGGCACGGCGCAGGGGACGTTCCATCTCGGCGGCAGCGTCAAATCGCCCAGCGCCTACGGCCATGCGGTCGTCACGGATGCGACGGTCGCTTCTTACCGGATTGACCGGCTGGCCGCCGATGTGCAGTATCTGAACGGTGCGCTGTCTGTCAAAAACGGTCAGGTAAAGTCCGGCGCGGCGACTTTGACCGTGCACGGAACCCGCACCGCGTCCGGGATGATCCGTGCCGGCTTCGCCGCGTCCGGCCTGGATTTGACTCGCTTTTATCAGCTTTCCGATCCTTATGCCGATGTTCAAGGCACACTGGCACTGTCCGGCAGCTTTGCGGGAACGCCGGCGTCCCCCCATGTCGTCCTTCAGGCGGTGACTCTGCCCGATCTGGTTGTCAACTCCCAAAAGTTCGCGCCCTTGACGCTGGCGGGCCGCTACGATGACGGTGTGTTTACCCAGACCGGCGCCCCTTGGCGTTTTGTCGTTTCTGTGCCGGCGGATTATGCCGCCGAGCCTGCCGGCCAGGTGGAATATGACATCGACCGCCTGCGGCTCAACCTGCCGGTGGGAGCGTATAAAAAGCGGCCTCTCGCACTGGCGCTGACGGCGGCCATTCCTCTCGGTGCACCGGAGCGGCTGTCTCATGTGTTCCGAACCATCCGGCAGACCGCTTGGGCGCGAACACCCGCCGGGCAGAAGTTCTTAGCAGGGCTGGCAAAGCTGCCGCAGCCGCTGTCGGGGACATTTGCCTTGCCGCGCGTGTCGGTATCCGGGCCGGTCAACGCCCTGACGGCGTCGGCGGACCTCAGCGCCGACCATCTGATTTTCGGGGAATCCACGCTGGCGGGATTGACCGCCCACGCCGACTATGGCGGCGGCCGGGTTCCGTCAGGCCGGGTCGCGGCGTCCGCGCATGATCTGCTCGCGGCAGGCGTCCCGGTCGGCGCGGCATCGCTCGATGCTTCACTCGTCAATCGCACAATCACCGTCAATGCCCTCAAAGCAACGAGCGAGCGGGCTTTCTTGAGCGCATCGGGAACGGTCAATCTTGATGGCGACATCGCCGCGAATGTGGATGCGTCCAACATCCCGCTGGCGCTGCTGCGGACAGCGGTTCCGAGCGCCGCTCCCTACCTCAATTTGCTGCCGCGCGAGATCTCTGCGCTGTCGGTGAACGCTTCGGGACCGACGCGCTCCCCCAACTATGTCGGCTCGATCAGTTTAGCCAATCCCGAAGGCACGAAGCCTGGCCCAGGGGACTCCACGCTCGCGCTGGACCGGATACGGAGCGGCACGATCACGGTTTCGTCGCCGACGCCCAGCACGCCGAAGGTGCTGACGGTCAGCACGCTGTCGGCGTTCAAGAACGGGCGGCTGATCGCAACCCTGTCGGGGGCGCTGCCCTTGTCGCTGCCGGAGCTGACGACGCCGGATGCCGTGCCGACGGATGTTCCCGATGCCGACGACCTGCATGCCGATCTGCGTGTTCAGGACCTTTCGGCCCTGGCGGGCTTCAGCCCGGCGCTGGATGCCAAAAAGACCGGCGGGGCGCTGACGGCCACCGCGAACTTCGGTGGGGGACGCTTGTCGGGTTTGGTCAATCTCCAAAACGCTTCCTTTGGCCTCATGGGCTTCGACACTTACGCGAACAAAATCAATGGAATTGTTGTTCTTGGGGAAAACAAAGCATCCATTCAGTCGTTCGCAGGCCAGTCTTCCAAAGGAGGGACCTTCGCGCTGTCTGGCGGCGCAGCGCTGACGAGTTCTAAGACGCTGAATTTAACGCTGACGACTACTAATTTAACTGTGGACGAGGCCAGCAAGCAGAGCTTGCTGTACCGGGAGTTCAGCAGCGGCCTGAAAGCCAAAATCAGTGGCGCGGTGTCGGCGGTCGGCCCGTGGCTGACCCCGCGCATCGCGACTCCGCCAAATGCGCCGATTGTCGTCAGCGATGCGTCGGGAACCCTGCCGTCGGCCTCCGGTGCCGCGTCCGCCAAGGGAACACCGTCGGCTTTTGATCCAAGTTTCGCCGTGGCCGTTCGTCTCGGCGGCGGGAAGACGCGCACAGTGACTGTCAGCAATGCGCTTCTGAAGGCCGAAGCCGGCGGTTTGGTGCAGATCGGCGGCAGTCTCTCCGCCCCGCAGCTTCGGGCGGACCTTACGGTCGCCAAAGGCCAGTTCACCCTGCCGCCGTCCACCGTGCTGAAGATCGTCAAGCCGGTCACGGGTGACGCCAACACGGTCCGTGCGTCCTACCCGTATACCGGTCCAGACGGCCTGCCGGCCCTGCGGACTCAGGTAGACTTGTACGCCCAGGCGACCGTAACTCCGTCCCAGTCGTCACTGGCCCAGTACCGCTCGGTGGCGAGCAATACCGTCGGCGAGTCCGCGCCGTCGGTTTCGGATTTGAACACAACTCCGTTTGGCGGCTCGCGCCAGCGGTACACGATTACGGCGCATATTCACGGAGTCTTGAACTCGCCGGACCAGCTTGCGCTGGATCTGACGTCGTCGCCCGGCGGCTTGTCGCGCCAGCAGATGCTGGCGGCTTTAGTGCCGGCCTCCGCCCTTCTTGCCAGCGGCGGCAGCGATTTGGAGTCCGGCTTCAAGCAGGCGCTGGTGTCGGCGGCTCTGTCTCCGCTGACCTCGACGCTGGGCGAGGCGCTGGGCCTCACGGATTTAAACGTCGCGTATGACCCGAACCAGCCGCTTTTGGTGACCGGGACAGTGGACCTCGGCCCGCGCCTGAGCGTGACCTACTCACGGTCGTTCGGCGCACGCGGCACGACCGAAACCTCTTTGCAGCCGCCGCAGTACACGGTGCAGCTTGGGTACGACCTCACTCGCCGCCTGCGTCTGGGTGTCGGGACGGACGACCAGAAGAACAAGACCGTGACACTGCAAACGGTGATCCGGTTTTAGGAACCCTCCCATTTTAGGATTTTCTGTTGAGATGAGGAACGAGGACGTCCACTCCCTCGGCCTTCTGCGCCAGTTCCCATTTATTCACGAGATAAAACACGCGCCGAAAAATTGTGAAACATTTGAGCCTGAGCTTTGTCCAACGGAATAACACAGCGGCGCTGATCCTACCGGCGCTGATGCTGCGGGATCGGTCCCTGCCGCCAGCAACACCGGCGTCCGACCGAGCCGGCGCGGGGCAGCGGGACGACCTGGCGCTGGTGCAGGACTTCGACGCGCTGTATGCCCGCTACGGCAAGCAGATTTACAACACGATTTACCAGTGGATCGGGGACTACGAAGAAGCCGCCGATTTGACCCAGGAAACGTTCCTTTCGGCCCATAAAGCGCGGGATCAGTTCCGGGGCGACGCCAAAGTCTATACTTGGCTTTACCGGATCGCCAACAACCATTTCAAGAACCGGCTGAAGCAGCGCGGGCGGCAATGGGAGATGGAAGGGCCTTCTTTGGATGCGGGCCTCGGCGATGGCGCAGACTTCGAGGAGAATACCGGAACGCGGGAGATCGCCGATTGGAGCCTGTCGCCGATGCGCCTCTTGGAGCAAAAAGAACTCGGAGCGCAGATCAACCGCGCCGTGAACGCTCTGGCCCCGGAATACCGGGTTGTGCTGATCTTGCGCGAAGTGGACGGCCTGGCGTACAACGAGATCGCGGATGCGACCGGCTTGACTTTGGAAGCCGTGAAAACGCGCCTGAACCGGGCACGGGCGATGGTGCGGCAAAAAGTAGAGCCGTACTTGAAGATTTGAACAAATTAAGATTTGAACGAATTAAGATTTGAACGAATAAGAATTGGACTCTGAGGAGCGTTTGTTTGACACTTTGGAATAAAAATCGGGCGCAAGTGAAACGAACTTGCGCTCTTGCTTTGTCTACGACAGTGATGTCGGCGTCGCTGGGAATGATCCCGCCGTCGGCTCTGGCGCAGGGCGGCGGGGCGACGCCGGGGAATGCGCCGGTCAGCCCCGTAACTCCGTCTTCTCCCGCCGCCCCGCCG
>CAXUNT010000110.1:8099-13016 GCA_964252595.1 uncultured Armatimonadales bacterium | reverse complement strand
ATCCCCGGCATTTCGTTCTTCGCCGCCTCCGCTCTGGACCTCATTGCGGTCATTATTGCGGCGCGTGTCCTGCCCCGATCAGAAAAAGCCCAGCCAGAAAAAACCGGCCCTGCTGGCAGATAGCCAGCAGGGCCGGTTTTAAGACGCGATTTCGGCTACTTCAGAAAGTCCAAAAGCGCCGGGTTGACAACATCGGGATGGGTTAAGAGAACGCCGTGCGGGCCACCTTCCACCACCACCAGCTTGCTGCCCTGGATCGTGTCGTGGGTCCGCTGGCCGGCGGCAGGCAGCGGGACAACCCGGTCCGCGTCTCCGTGAATGACCAGTGTCGGGCAGGTGATCTTTGCCAGGTCGGCGCGGAAATCCGTGCCCCAGGTGTCAACGCAGGCAACGCTTGCAATCGCCGACGAGGCAGCCGCAACGTTCCAGCTTGCTTGGATTTGCGGCTCGCTGATCCGCGTTCCCTTCAGCACGTCTGCGTTGTAGAAGTTCTCAAAAAAGCTCGAAAAGAACGCCGGGCGGTCTTTCGCGGCGGCGGCTTTGATGCCTTCAAAGACGCTGCCATCCACCCCTTCCGGGTTGTCGTCGGCCTTCAGCAGATACGGCGGGACCGACGAGATAAACACAGCCGCACGGACTCGGTCGGCCCGGTACTTTCCGAGATACCGAGCGACTTCGCCGCCGCCCATGGAAAATCCGACCAGTGCAAAGTCGCGCAGCTCCAAATGGCTGACCAGAGCGTCCAAGTCTGCCGCAAACGTATCGTAATCATAGCCGGTCGCCGGCTGGCTGGACTTGCCGAACCCCCGTCGGTCATACGTGATAACCCGGTGGCCCGCGTCCAGCAGCGCCGCCGTCTGCGCTTCCCAGGACGCGCCGCTCAGCGGGTAGCCATGAATGAGAATTACCGGCTTGCCCGTGCCGTGGTCTTCGTAGTACAAATCAATGGAAGTCGTGTTTTCTTTGCCGACTGTCACAAAACCCATAGGGAATTCTCCTCGCTTCTTTGCTGCTTTTGTTTACCCCGGAGTTTCGCCGGCACAAACAACCACTCATAGATACACATCAACTTTTGTCGGCAGGACGGAACTAAAGAACGTCAGCGTGTCCTGGATGTGCGCGTCCCAATACTCGCTAAACTACGGCCCAGGTACTTTTTACAGGATTTGAACGGAATATTTATCGTCTCGGACACGCCCGTCAAAAGGCCCGTCAAGCAGGAACGGCACAACAGGCGAGGCGACCGCCGCTTTGCTGGGAAGGGCGCGTGTGATTTGAACCGTATAATTTCCGGCCACGGTCAGGTCTGCCAACCGCGAGAGAACAAACCGATACTGGCGCTGGCCGCCCGGTGGCAAGATCACTGGTACAGTAAATGGGCTAGGGGCATCCAAAAGATCGTGACCGGCGGCAAGCAACGGGGTTGACGCGATGACCGGCTCATATCCACTTCGCAGCATGAAGCGATACTGCCGAGGTGGTCCGGCTACAACCAGCCGAAACGAAGACATATCTTCGCCTGTCACGCCCAGCCTTATTGGGTGCTTTGTTATGTTCTTTAAGCGCACCGTCAGAACGACCGGCGCATTGGCAGGAAGAACGTCAGCGGGCAGGGAGGCCGATACCATCACTCCGCCGACGGCTTCTCCCCACCTCAAAGGCGTGGGAGCATACGCTGATCCGATACAATCGGCGATCAGCAGCCCACTTGGCAGGTTCACGCCTGCCGGGACCAGGCCCAGACGGTCATCGAGCCGGAACGCGGTGAACTTATCGGCATAACGGTCAACGGCGTAAAGGATGTGACCGACCGGTCCGAACAACACCGAGGAAAAACCAGCGCCTGACACTTTGGACTCAAGTGGCGCGAGTGAACCGTCAAGCCCGATCCGGTAGCAGGCAAGGTACTGTGGATTGATCACGATCAGGAAATGTCCGCTTGGGTCTACCGCAAGACCCGCGCAATCCGGCTGACTTTGGTGCGGCCATTCCGAGGGCGGTCCTTTTGGGATTGTCACACCTGGTAATGCCGAAAGAGTGCCGTCCGGCGCAACGCGCATCGTCACGATCTGGTCAAAGAAGGCATTCGACAATGTTGTTGATGTGCCTACATAAGCGAACTTGCCCGAAGGTACAAGTGCGAGCGCCATGTCATTTGACCGGTTCTGCTCTGACGGGAGACCAATCGGCGGCGAAAGTGCCGTCAGTGCGCCATCAGGAGCGAGACGGTAGCCGCGCGTCAGCCCAAGGCTGGTGTATAGGAAAGTGCCGGCGGTATTCATCACAGCATTTTCAGAGGCGGTGACATTGTAGTCATGCCCCAGACTTGGTGGTCCGCTATTTTTTGGCGGCGGATCATTTGATACAGATGCCGTGACGGTCAGCCGCCCGTCAGCACCAATCGCGTAGAGGGTCCCTGACAGATCATAAAGGTAGTGACCTCTGGGGTCCATGAGGAGCGGGGTTGGATACGAAGGAAATGAGTGAGCGGGGACCGTCGGCGGGAAAAGAGGCAAAAGCACCCCATCGTCCCCAATGCGGAACTGCGAGACAGTATGGTCGCCGTTATTGCTGACGTAAAGGAAGCGCCCATCAGGCGTGGTTATGATGGAGTGAAACCCTTCCTTCGCGGGCGGCATCGGGGCAGTGTAGGCAGGCGGAAATGCGAAAGATACGCTCCCGTCCTCCCCGACGCGGTAGCGACCGACGCCATTTCTCCCCGGACCTGTCATATATAAGAAGGGCTGACGGCTTGGCGACGGCGCGTAGGCAGTCGAGCCGCTAAAGGAGGTGGCATCTTCTGTCATGCGGACTGTCAGAGGATGTGCTGTCAGGGTGAACACCTGCGGCAGTGGCTCAACGGCTGAAGGAACTGTCAAAGGCCAGACTTGTGGGCGCAGGCGACGGCTAACATTGATGGTGTAGGTTTCAGATCGGGAGAGATCGAAGAGCCGGGCGAGGTTGAAGCGGTACAAAATCGTTTGCCCTGGGGAGAGTGCAACGGTTGAGTTCGCATCCGTTGCCATTGGCGAGGTCAGAACACGCTCGCCGACCGCAGTGCGCGGTACTGCTTTGCCCGCGCTGTCAGTAACAGCGATTTGAAACGAAGACTCCTCGAAAGCACTGCCGTCAATGATATAACGCTCTGTGCCGCTGTTATGCAGGGCGAGTGCCAGAACAGCAGGCTGCCCCTCCTGGCAAACCGGCTGCTCCATGCTCGCATCAAGCGTGGTTGAAGGTGCCGGCTCGGCAAACGCAAGGACAGGAAAGAGAGTCAGCAGGCCAATCAACAGAAGTAAAGGACGCATTAAAAACTCCTTCAGGACAATCCCAGAGTCACAGGTCGGCCACGCCGCCTTATTCACCGGAGCGAAAATGCTGCTCAGGCCGGAACTCGTATCCCAGTATCTGACCGAAGAATTTCAGGGTGTCAAGTATACGAAAGTTCCAATACACCCAGTTATGCTCGCCGGGATGCTCTTCGTATTCGTGCGCGATGCCAAGCGCCGTCAGGTGCGCGTTTAAAGCACGATTTTCTTCAATCAGGAAGTCATCCACGCCGCAGTCTATTCGGAGCGCGGGCAGGTTGTTCCGGTCAAGGGTTTCAGCCAGGGCAAAGATGTCGTTCGGGCCACCGGCGGCATTCTCGCCCATAATGGCCGCCCATTCGCTGCCCGCGTCGAACGTGCGCTGCCCGAAGCCGACCGCGCCGGAATGGGACACGGCGGCGCAGAACAAGTCCGGGTGCTTCAAAGCCAGCTTGACGGCGCCGTAGCCACCCATAGACAGCCCGGCTAAAACGCGGCCTTCGCGGGTAGGGATTGTTCGGAATGTCCGGTCTACAAAGCCGACCAGATCGCGCGTCAGATAGGTTTCAAACGCGGCCTTCGGGTTGCTCTGGGAGTCTGTGTAAAAGCTTCGCTCGCCATTCGGCATGACCACAATCAGCGGCAGGCCATCCATGTACCGCTCGATATTGCTGCGCCGGGTCCAGGCCGTGTGGTCGTCGGACAATCCATGCAGGAGATACAGCACGGGGAATGGGCCGGGTTTATCGTCCGGCACAATCGCCGTAAACGAGGTCATCTTTTCCAGCACGGTGTTTTGGTTCAAGTGGAATTCACAGATCGGCATCTATTTGCTCTTTCAACTGGTTTTATTAATGGAAGCCGGAGGTGTAGAAACCCCCGGCTCGCCCAACAGTGTCAAAGTCAGCTCGCGGCGACGGGCGTAGCGCTCGTCGGAAATCGCCGGGATCGCGCCGCCGGTTGAGATCGGCGTCTCGAGTTCAATCCAAGACCGGCAGCCGCCGTAAGCGCGGGTGACGGGGATCACCACAGGAGACGCCAGTGCATAGGCCCGGAGCAGCAGCACGAAGACGGGCTTATACGGCTCCCAGTCATAGCGCCCGTCAATGAACTGCTGGCTCCAGATATGCTGCGGCGCGAGAGCGAGCAGCTTCGCCCGGCCGTCCACGCGCACCACGTCGGACACTTCCGCCGCCGTTTCGATGCGTATCTCGCCCAGCGGCAGCTTCCGCGCTTCTTCTTCGCGGAGCCACTGCCCAAAGCATGGCTGCAAGTCCCCCGCCCGCTCGGTCTCGTGTTCATAGGTCGGGTAAAGCAAAAACTGCCGGGCTTTCAGGTCAAAGTCGCCGGTTTCCTCAATCAGCCCGCCTTTGCGAAGCAGAACAATTTGATGCCCTTCCAGCAGCGATCTTTGGGTCACCGCCCATTCCTTGAGCGCCGTAGCAAGTGTATTTTGAAGCATAGTATTTCCCGTTCCAGTAGTGTACCAGGCTTGGACTATTTTTAGAGGAATGCAAGTTTTGGGAGAATGCAAAGAGCCGCGGGGGGGGTTTGTAGTGCGCCCCGGGGGGGGGGAGGGCCGGGCGAAAAACAGAAAATATTTACAGGG
>CAXUNT010000110.1:5099-8089 GCA_964252595.1 uncultured Armatimonadales bacterium | reverse complement strand
ACACAACAAACCCGCCGGGGCGCTTTTTCCCCCCCCCGCGCGGCGGAGTGGAACGCAGGAGATAACAACAGAAGATTAGAACTGGCTGGATTCGGTGTCGTCGCTGGGAGCGGCCGCCGAAGGCGCAGCATAGGAAGACGCGGTCTGGGAGGCAGGGCCGGGAACGGGCATATCCCCGACCAGCTCGCGGGAGCGGCGGACGCAGACCAGGTGCTGGGCGTAGTAGGCGGTGTCCACGCGATCCACGGCGACCTGCTGGCCGTGGCCCATTGAAGAATGGATAAAGCGGCCATCGCCGATGTACATGCCCGTATGGTCAATCCGATCGTGATGGCAGGCAAAGTACATCCGGTCGCCGGGAACCCATTGGGACCAGTCGGCTTTGGGAACATCGTAGCCGACCGTCGCCTGGTCGCCGGAGACGCGCGGCAGGCCGATCCCGTGAGCGGCGTAAACGGCCTGAACAAAGCCGGAGCAGTCAATCCCGGCGGCGGTGGTGCCGCCCCAAACGTAGTGGACGCCGAGGTAGCCGAACGCCGTCTGGACCAACGCCTGGCCGAGCGGCCCGCCTTCGGAGGAAGGAGCGGCCCCGGCGGCGTCACCTGCATTGCCGCTGTTCGGCGCGAGGCTGGCAACTTGGTAATTTAACAGCGCCACATCGGACTTCTGGACAAAGCCGACGGAGTGGTCCACCATCAGCACGGCGTACTGGGTCGGGGTCTGGCCGCTGAGGGCCAGATACTGGCCTTTCGGGCAGACGGACAGCACACGCCCACCGGCTTCGCGCCCGGCGACAATCACCGCCTGGCCGCTGGTCACCTGGGCCAGTTGTCCGACGACGCTTTGCGCCGCCTCGGACGGCGACACGATGCCGCGCGATGGCAGAGAACGGGCGCGGGATGAATGCCGGGAACGGCGGTGGTAAAAGCGCGGAGCGGAAGTGGTTGAAGTGTCCGGCGCAGCCTGCGATGCTTCAGAGTCGGCGGCCATGCTGGCAGCGGAAGTCGGAGCGGCAGTGCAGAATGAAGTTTGAACAAGAGCGGTGCAGGTGAGCGCACAGGCAGCCAGTAAAACGGCGGGTCGGATCAAAACACGGTTCTCCTTGCGGGCATACAGATGGCGGGCAGACAAATCGCGAGAATAATTTCGGCGTCTGGAATAGTGTTGTTGAAAGAAGCGTCTTAGGAAAGGTGTCTTAGGAAAAGTATCGGCGGAAGCCGTTCTCATCTTGAGTCTTTTTCGGTTCACTGCCCGGCAGCGCTGCCGGTCCGGCGCGTGGATGCCGGGTATCTAAGCCCAGTATAAGGCACAGGAGTTGATTTGTCAAGCACGAACAATAGTTTGTGCATGAAATTTATTTTCCCGCTACACTTGACAAAATCTTAAACCTATCTCATACTATGAACACTGTTAATTTTTATTGAGGTGTTCATGTCATCAAGCGAGAGGCGGGATCGGGAACGGGAAGCGCTGCGGCAGGCAATTTTAGAAGCGGCGCGGGAACTGCTGGCATCAGAAGGCTATGAAAAAGTTTCCATGCGGCGGATCGCCGAAAAGATTGACTACTCGGCAGCAGCTTTGTACCTGCACTTCAGAGACCGAGAAGCGCTGATGGACGCGCTGGCCTCCGAAGGCTATGCTGCCCTGGCGGACATCATGGAGCCGCTGCCGGCCGAGCCGCCGGTCGCACATTTGCTTCGCATCGGCCATGCTTACACCGAGTTCGCCCTCATGAATCGGCCTTTGTATGGGCTGATGTTCCAGGTGGGCAGCTCGGCGCAGGACCGCTACGGCGACTATGGCGCCCGCCGCCCTTCGGCGGCACGCGCCTTTACGCTGCTGCGGGACGCCGTCCGCCAGGTCGCCGAGGCCCAGAACACGCCGTTCCCTGCTGCGCCCACGCCGGAAGGCGCGGATGCGGCGACGCTTGCCGCCGGGATATTTTGGGCGCACATTCATGGTGCAGTCTCGCTGATCGTCACGGGGCATGGCCAGCCGTTTGCCGCCCGTCAGCCGCAGTTCTGCCGGCAGGCCGTTGAAACCGCCGTCGCCGGCCTGCTGGCCTACTTGAAATCTCCCCACGCAGACACCGAAAGGATTACTCAATGAATCGACAACTCTTCTCTGCCGCTTTTGCTGCTCTCGCTTTGGCGAGCGGCTCGCTCCATGCCAGCACACCCAGCCGCGCCGACCGCCAGGAAGTTCAGCGCGACTTACAACGGTTCACGACCGCCGAAGCGACACTCAAGTACGATAAAATCAAGCCAGTCGTCGAGTCGTTCTTCTCGCCCAATTTTGTGGTGCGTACTCCCAGCGGCAAGACGCTGAATTATGCCCAGTTTCTGCAAGAAATGCAGGCGGTGACGACGGAAAACCGGGACGTCAAAAAAGATGCGTTTTATCCGCAAACGGCGGCTCGGCAGGGAAACACGCTGACGCAGACGGGCATATATGTCTTTTCGCGGACGTTTATTGACGTGGACAAAGACTTTGGGCCGCTCAATCAGCCGCACAGCCTTAGCGAGCGGACTCGGTACCGCAGCGTTTGGACAAGAACCGGCGGGCATTGGAAAATGCAAAGCATCTCGCTGTTGGGCAGAACGCAGATCGTGGACGGGAAACCGTTTGTGGAGAAGAAACATGGCTGATCTGACGCCGCTGTCGCTGGCGAAACAGTGGCAGATCACGCTGACATCCGCCGTGTGTCAGCCGCTCGGCTGGGACTCCGAGCGTCCACTGCTGGCAGTTCCGACCGCTTATGCCGGGGAGGTACTGGCGCTGCGCCCGGCTCGGTACCTGCTGCTGATTGAGCCATCAGTTTTGACGCAGGCTCTTCAAGAGAACGCGGAGATGCTGGGTGAAGAAAGAGGCGACCTGGAAGCGCCGCCAGCCCAGCGGATGCCGTAACGAGGCGGCCGTAGACACCGCGCAGCCATAGACACCGCGCAGCCATAGACACCGCGCAGCCATAGACACCGCGCAGCCATAGA
>CAXUNT010000110.1:2401-4999 GCA_964252595.1 uncultured Armatimonadales bacterium | reverse complement strand
CACTGCGCGGCCATTCGTGACACGCAGTTTAGGCGCTGCTCAGAAGGATAAATTTATGCTCACAAAAACGCACCTGCCTCTGATTCTTCTTCTGGAGCCGCTTTGGGCGGTCTCCGCTTCCGCACAGGCTCCGGCACCCGTGCCGACCGGCCCAAGCGTATCGGCGCCCGCCGCGCCGCCTGCACCGGACAGCTCGCCTCCTGCCCCGCCGGATGCCGGCAAAGACAAGCCGAAAAAGCACGGCTTTCAGATCCCGAAAATCGGTGTGGACTTCGATGCTTTTCTTCCGTCCAGCGGCAAAACCCGCAGCCGCTTCGGCAGCAACTGGGGCGGCATCGGGATCGGGATCGGACGGCCCGATCAACCGTCGGACAAGGGCTTGATCGCGTTCGACTTCAGCACCCAGTACCAGAAACGAGGCGACCACCATGCGTTTGCCGCGCCGGTCGGCATCTCCTACCGCCGCGCCTTCAGCCCGGGGCCGGTCAAGGAGCGCAGCACCTTCATCCCCTACTATGGGGTCTCGGCGAACCTCGTGGCAGTGGATCTGCGCTCGCCCGAAGACAATGTTCATTCCGGGTTTCGGCTCACCTACGGCGGGTCCGCGCTTGTCGGGACGACCATTGGCGCCAGCGGCTTTGCCGAAGTTCGCTACCGAGCAGTTGCCAAAGTCAAAGGCTTTGATCTGTCCGGCATCAGATTATCGGTGGGTGTTCGGTTCTGACAAGGGAATTTTGTTCCAAGCCAGGCTTAAGGTTCAGCAGCGAATTCGGCCGCATCGGATGCCGTATCTATGTCCGTCTCACCGCCAGGGAACGGGATACGGGCAATTGGTCCAGCGTACTGCCGAATGACCCGGCGGGCGCCTTCGTCCCCGGTCAAAGCTTGAAGGCCAGGAAAAAGTGGGGATGCGAACAGCGCGGGAACGCCGAGCGTGCCGCCGTATTCGCACGCGGCGATCTGATCGCCCGTGTCGGCAGCCGCCGCGAGAAGGGAATCCAAAAGCACGGACGTCACGCGCGGCTGGTCGCAGAGCATGACGACGACGGCGTCCAGGGGGCTAGCTTCTTCAAGTGCGGCAAAGCCCGTCTTCAGCGAAGACGCGAGGCCAGTCTGCCAGCGGGGGTTGATGGTGATGGTGACATCCAGCCCGTCAAGCTCGGCAGCAACCATGTCGGCGTCGGCGCCCAGGACAACGGCGACCGGGCGGCAGTGGGAGCCGAGCGCGGTTTCCGCCGCTCGGCGCACGAGGCTTTTGCCTTCGCTGTCCCGAACAAGCTGCTTGGGCGTTCCTAGCCGCCGCGAGCCGCCCGCCGCCAGCAGGATCAGCCCGGCGCGGCTGCGCTCCCGGCTCACCGCGCACATACGGCGTGTTCTTTCGGAGTCTCCGAGACGGTAAGCGCCGCCGGGTGCAGGTGCAGCGGGTCGCGCCGGTCCCGCAGGGGGCCGCCGGCACGGCCTGCCGACACGGCTTGGATCTCGGCAATGATTGCCAGCGCGATTTGTTCCGGCGTGTCCGCGCCGAGATCCAGCCCGACTGGCCCATGCAGCCGTTTCCGGTGGTCTTCCGTCACGGCAAAGCCATCGTCGCTGATCTCGGCCAGCAGCCGCTCGGTCCGTGCTTTGGGTCCAAGCTGGCCGATGTAGGCGATTGAGGACGCCAAAAGCGCCCGCATGATGCGCTTGTCGTCGGGGTAGTTATGGGACATCACGACGGCCATTGTTCGTGCCGTGAGGCCGGCTTCGGTGCAAACGGCTTCCACCGAGCCGGCCAGAACACAGTCGGCGTCGGAAAACCGTTCCAGGCGGGCCGACGCCGCACGGGTATCGGCGACAGTGACGTGCCAGCCGAGTTCTTTGGCGAAGCGCACCAGCGGCAGAGCATCATGGCCTGCGCCGAAGATGACCAGCGGCAGGGGCGGCAGGACGGCTTCCAGAAAGACAGCTGCCCGTGCGCCGTTCGCGAGATCGTAGGTGCGCGTGTCCGACTTCTGTGCCGCTTGCACCGCTTCAGCATCTCGGCTGATCTGCGCGGCAAGCGCGGCGTCGCGGATCGTGCTGTCGCGGGTTCCGTCCGGCAGCAGCAAAAGACGCTGCCCCAGATGCCCGGCGTCCTCGCTGAAGATGGTCGCGATGACTCCGGGCTGACGCTGTTTCAGGACGCTGGACAGCAGGCGCAGCGGGCCGGGCGTTTCCGGCGACACGCGCTCCAAAAGCACCTGCACGACCCCGTTGCAGCCGAGGCCGAAGCCCCACACCACATCGTCATCGGCATCCAGGGAGTCGTAAGTGACTGAAGCAGCCCCATCGCGAGTCTGCCAAGAAGCCTTCTTGATGAGATCCCCTTCCAGGCAACCGCCGCTGACGGAACCCGCCAGGCGGCCTTCCGGGGCCAGCAGCATCCGTGCGCCGGGCCGCCGGTAAGTCGAGCCGCTGACGCCGACCACGGTTGCCAGCACGGCTTCCCGCCCTTCGGCGCAGAGGTTTTCCCAGGCCGAAACGATGTCGTAGAGTTCTTTCATAACAGAGTTCCGAACCCACCCCGCTCGCTTAGGCTCGCCTCCCCTCCCGAAGCGGGAAGGGCCGGAGTCTCGGACA
>CAXUNT010000110.1:0-2391 GCA_964252595.1 uncultured Armatimonadales bacterium | reverse complement strand
CTCTTACCCTTCCCGCTTCGGGAGGGGAGGCGAGCCTAAGCGAGCGGGGTGGGTTCTTACATCACCTTATCCAGGGTAATCGGCAGATCGCGGACCCGCTTGCCGGTCGCATGGTAGACGGCATTTGCGATCGCCGCAACCGTGCCGGTGATGCCAATCTCGCCGATGCCTTTGACGCCGAGCGGGTTGACATACGGGTCGGTTTCGGGGACAAACGTGATGTCTATTTCGGGGACGTCGGCATTTACCGGAATGTGATATTCGGCGAGGTCCGCATTCATCACCCGGCCGAGGCGTGTGTCGGCGACGGTTTCTTCCAGCAGGGCCATGCCGACGCCGAAGACGACGCCGCCGAGAAGCTGGGAGCGGGCCGTCTTGGCGTTGAGGATGTTCCCGACACCGTAAGCGCCGACGATGCGCTTCACGCGCACTTCGCCGAAATCGGGATCCACTTGGACTTCGGCAAAGACCGCGCCGAACGAGTGCATGGCGTATTCGTCTTTTTCCGCGCCCGGCGCGGAGTCGGTTTTGACTTCAATGCCGGGCAGCTTTTGGCGAGCGATGAGGTCGGCGTAGGTTTCACTTTTGGCGGGGTCGGCTTTGGCCGACATCCGGCCGCCGGACACATCCACGGCGTCGGCGGAAAGTCCGAACAGCGGCGAAGTGGGGTCGGCGACAGCCAGCGCAATCGCTGCGGCTTTCGCCGCTTTGCCGGCCGCCTGAACGGCCGAGCCGGTGGACGCAGCGGTCTGCGAGCCGCCCGATACCGGGGTTTCGGGCATGCTGGTGTCGCCCAGCTCAAAGCGTACCCGCTCCGGCGGCAGGCCGAGCGCGTCAGCGGCGGTCTGGGTCATCACCGTGTACGTTCCCGTGCCTAAATCCTGTGTTCCCGCCTGCACATACGCCGTGCCGTCGGGCAGGAGGCGGGCGAGCGCGGACGATTTGGAGCGCCGGACGGGGTAAGTGGCCGTCGCCATGCCCCAGCCCGTCAGATTGCCGTCAGCGGTTTTCATAGAACCAACAGCGGGAGTGCGCTTGTCCCAGCCGAACTGTTCTGCGCCGACCCGGTAACACTCGCGCAGGGACTTGGACGACCAGGGCTTGCCGTCTTCCGGGTTTTTCTCGGCATAGTTCTTTAAACGCAGCGCAATCGGGTCCATCGGGATGGCATACGCCAGCTCGTCCATTGCGGACTCCAGCGCGAATGTTCCCGACGACTCGCCAGGCGCCCGCATGTACGTGGGCGTGCCGACATCCAGGCGAACAAGTCGGTGCGACGTTTCCGCGTTTGCCGAGTCATACAGAATGCGGGTCGCGGCGGCGGACGACTCGACAAACTCATCAAACATGGAAGTCTGCGAGTGGACATTATGCCCGACGGCAGTGAGCGCCCCGCCGGAGACCGCGCCCAGGCGCAGGTGCTGCTCCGTGCGCGGGCGGTAGCCGACCGGCCCGAACATCTGCCGCCGCTCCAAAACGAGTTTGACCGGTCTGCCGACCTGCTTTGCCGCCAGCGCGGAGATGACCACATGGGACCAGGCGGAGCCTTTGCAGCCGAAGCCGCCGCCAAGAAAGTGCGATACGACCCGGACATCCTCCATCGGCAGATTGAACGTTTTCGCCAGCACCCGGCGCGTCCCGAACACGCCCTGGGTCGTGTCGTACACCGTGAGATGGTCGCCGTTCCAGACAGACAGGGTCGCATGCGGCTCCATCGGATTATGGTTTTCCACCGGCGTTGTGTAGGTTTCGGTGACTTTGGCCGTTGCCTGACTCATGCCCATGCTGAGGTCGCCGTGCTTGGAGTCGGTCGGGTCCTGATTCGCCTTTTCCGGCTTGTAGGCATTTTCTTTCTGTCGGCCCATTTCCGTGCGCGGCGTTTCTTCGTCGTACTGGAACTTGACCAGCGACGCGGCGTGAGCGGCCCGTTCCCACGTATCGGCAATCACGACCCCAACTGGCTGGTTCTGGTACAAGACTTTCGGGTCCTGGAAGACCTGCAAGTTGCGCTCCTGCGGGCGGGCCGCTTTGCCGCCGGGGCTGCTCGGCGGAGACGGCAGGCGCAGGGCATTCGCGGGCGTGATCACTTTGATGACGCCGGGCTGGGCTTCGGCAGCATGGGTATCCACGCCGGTGATGGTGCCGCGGGCAATCGTACTCATAATCAAAGCGGCATAGACGACATCCGCGACCGGCATATCCGCCGAGTATTTGGCCCCGCCCGTGACTTTCAACCGCCCATCCACACGGTCCATCGGCTGACCGACAGATTTGCCGGGCGTACTATTCGGCGCGGGCTGTAAAAGTGTGTTATTCATAGTTTGTGTCCTTAATCTAACCCACCCCGGTTCGTTCCTCACCGACCCTCCCGAAACGGGAAGGTCAAGAGGT
>CAXUNT010000109.1:0-13165 GCA_964252595.1 uncultured Armatimonadales bacterium | reverse complement strand
GTGTAATTGCGGACGGCGGGGCAGACGGCGGAGGCACAGAGGTCCGAAGCGGCGGCGGGACTGCCGTAGGCGCTGGATTAGGCGTTTGTGCGGCCAGCGGCCCGACAACGCTGAAAAGGGCAAGCGCGGCGGCAAGTGCAGGACGCCAAGCGGATTGGGATAAGTGCATGGGGTCAGTATAGCACAGTGCGTCAAGGAAAAACGAGGACGTGGTGCACGAGGACGTAAATGCCCTCGCTGGGAGGCGAAGCGCCAAGCCGCCACCTGCGTGGCGGAGGAACAGAAGAATAAAGAAATCTTGTCCTGCGTAGGCGGGACCTTAGCGTCTACGCTCCCCAGCGAGGGCATAAACGCTTTCGTACCTCACGCCTTTACTCCCTACGCCAACCTTTCAGTACGGCGGCAGCCCGCGCCGGAAACCGTGCGCGAGGACGACGAGCATAAACAGCAGGTTGCGCCCCAGCAGCGGCAAGAGGGGCAAGCCGAGTGGCCTTTGCGCCGTCCTTGTTGCCTGCACTTGTGCCAGTTGCGCCGCCAACTGCTCCATCCATTCCACCGAGCGCGGCCACTCCGCCAGCGCCGACAGCCATTCGCCGGGAATGCCGTCTTTGCCGACTGCCGCGCCTACGATTACGCCCACAATAGCCGCCGTCGTGTCCGTGTCCCCGCCGCAGCGAATAACGGCAAGCACGGCTTCTCGGTAATCACTGGGAAATGACAGCCAGGCATGGATCGCCACCGGCACGGTTTGGTTGACATAGCCGGAGACGCGCTCTTCCGCGCCGATCAACTCGGCAAATGCGCGTGTCGGCTCGCCACGCTGGACACTCGCGGCGGCTTTTTGGAGAAGCGACAACAGCTCGCTTTCTTCCAGCAACAGCCCCACTGCCTGCAAGTAAGTATCAGGCAAGGCAGTAGCAGGCCCGTTCTCAGCCGCAAGAGAGGCAGCAACGGCGACGGCCAGTGCGCCCGCCTCGGCGCGAGGATCGGTGTGGGTGAGACGTGACGACGCCCGCACCAGCGCTTGCAGGTGTTCCAGATCGCCCCCATAGCAAACGCCCAGCAAAGCGCTCCGCATGGCCGGGCCGTTGCCCGCCGACCAGACGCCGCTTTTGTCCGGGGCAAACCCCACCCAAAGTTTTAGGATGGCTCGCAACGTCGCCCAGCCGACGCCCGCCGGACCGCCCAGCAGCCAGAAACACAGACGCCGGGCCAGCGCCCGCGCGAATGCATCGGGTTCGCCTGCTGTCTCAATCAGCGCCTGCGCGACCAGACACGCATGTTCCGTATCATCCGACACCATGCCCCGGTGGCCTAAAAAGTGCATCCGCGTCATGTCGGGAAACACCCGCGCCAGACGCCGCCGGGACAAGCCTTCGCCCGGCAGTCCCAGCGCGTCCCCCACTGCCGTCCCTAGCAGACAGCCGACAATTGCTTTTTGCGTCATGGTCGTGCCATCACGAGCTGCGCCGCCTGTGCATCCGACACCGGGTAGACCGTCTCACACGGCGTTTGCAGCCGAGACATTTCGCCTGATTGAACGTGCTGATACTGCTCCGCCACGAAGGGCGTGATGTCCTCGATAGACACAATCCAGTCAGATGCATACTGCGCTAAAACATCGCCGCGCAGACCAAGCTGAATGGCACGGCGTCCGAATGTTTTTGTTCCGTCTGGGGCGTGGTCGGGGTCCCATTGCAGGCGCACGTCAGACGAAGTAAGCGCAGCCTGCCACTCGGCATGGCTGCCGTGCGGCTCTGGGTCAAAAGCCGATGCGACGGCCTGATCTAAGATGAGGTCAAACGCTTCACGCTTCAGCGAGACGGCCAGCACGGCTTCTTGGTCTTTTTTTGTGGCCCAGCCGGAACGAAACATCATCCACAGAAAGTTTGGCTTGATCCAGCTCATGCGGGACAACGAAAAGTTGTCACCGAAGCGGCGGCCGTTGCGGGCCGCGTACTCCGCGATTTTTGGCCGGAAGGCTTGATAGACGACCACTTTTTTCGCGTCATACTGAGCCAGAATATGCCGTCCAGTCTGCGGCCAGCGGGCTTCTTGATCTTGGTACAGGCAAGTGCTGAGGTTCATCGCAGTTCGTTTCTGATTTCCATCAGTGTCAGGCCCAGCTTGTTTTGGCCTTCACCGTCTGGGCCGCTGCCCCAGTAGCTGTCGTTGTAGGCGGCTTCGATCAGCAGCTCGTCGCCGGTGCCGAGCAGAACTGCCTTGATGTCTTCGTGCTGGGTGAACTTGGCATGGACGGCATCGCGCATGATTTCGTCCTTGACGGCGTCCCAATCGGGCCGCAGCGGATACTCGCGGCTGTTGCCCAAGATTTTGGCCCTCATCGGGTCGGACGCGATCTGAATGGCATGTTCCTGCGGCGTTCCCGCAAACTTCTGTGCCTGGAAGTAATGCTCCACGGTCTGCCACGGCTTGCCGCCGAGGGTGAAACTGTGTTTGGAAAAGTTCGAGAAGCAGCCGTAAGGCGCATCCCGCTCCCGGTAGAATTCGATTGCCATTGTTTTCCTCCTGCCTTATCTTTTACTTGGTTGCCGCTTCCTGCATCCGGTGCAGCACGTCCCACACCTTGAAATACGCCTGATGGCGCTTCGGCTCCGGGACACTGGCCTTGAAGTTTGGGTAGTCAATCTCCAGCACGCGGCGGCTGATTGCTTGGGAAACTTCTTGTTCCGGGATAATCGCACGGAAGCGATAATCGCTGCCGCCGTTCTCGACGACTTGCGCGGACGGGAAGACCTGCTCAATATCGCCTGCCAGCCGGGCGCGAACCAGCAGCGTATGCGGCAGGGTGTGGTGCCGGACCACGGACAGCATGGAGTCATTCATCAAAATCCACATGAAAACAGCCTCCTAATAGTGTAATGATAACGCTATACCCGAAGATATGTGAAAATGACACTAAGCGGGAAAAGATTTTTTCGGCATGAACTCGTATAGGAGCGCCGGACGGTGCGCCCCCCGCTGTTCGTCGCCCGTAGGAGTGAGAGACCCAGTGCTGAGAACCCATTTGCGGAAGTTTCGCTTGTCAAGCGCGGTGCCGGAGATCGTCTCGTACACTTCCTGCATCCGGGTGAGCGTGAAGCGTCTCGGTAGCAACGCCGCAGCGATCTGAAGATCGTTTTGAAGCCTTGCTCGGAGCGAAGCGACGGCGTGGTCTAGAATGGCGTCGTGGTCGAAGGCCAGAGGCGCGGGAAGCGCGTGGACCGGGAACCACAGCGCTTCAGCGGCATCGGTCCCGGCCTTTAAGGTCAGCGCGTCACTTGCCACCAATGCCGTGAACGCCACGGTGATGACCCAGGTGCGCGGGTCACGGTCCGGCGCACTGAACACCCGTAGCTGCTCTAACAGCACGTCGGAAACGCCGGTTTCTTCGGCCAGCTCGCGCCGCGCGGCGTCTTCCAGGGGTTCGCCGGGCCGCACGAAGCCGCCCGGCACGGCCCACTGGCCGGCAAACGGCCATTCTTTGCGCCTGACAAGCAGCACTTGGAGGGTACGCTCGCGGACGGTGAACAGCGCGATGTCAGCGGTGACGGATGGGCGCGGGAAGGCCGACGGGTCATAGTTGGCTTCGGGATTTTCTTCCGGGAAGTGTGTCGTGTTCATGGAACACGATTATCGCAGAAACGCGGGGCGGCGTCAAGGGGCAGAAACTTCATATGCCCAGAAATCATGAGCCAGCAGCGTGTCGGGGAAAATCGCCTGTGCTTCGGCCAGGAGGTCGGCGGCGCGGGGCGTCCCTTCCCCTTCGTAGCGGGCGCTGATGTGCGTGAGCAGTAGCGTGCCGACCCCGGCATCGCGGGCGACCGTTGCAGCCTCGGCGGCGGTGGAATGCCCGGCGGCAACCGCGCGGTCCGCTTGAGCGCTCAAAAACGTCGCTTCATGCACCAGCACGTCCGCACCGGCGGCAAGCTCGACGGTCGCGGGCGTCCGGCCCGTGTCGCCGCAGACCACGACTTTGCGGCCCGGACGCGGCGGTCCGACCAGCGCGGTTCCGTCTACGATCCGCCCGTCGGGCAGCGTCAGCGTTTCGCCCGCTTTCAGCCGCCCGAAGAGCGGCCCGAACGGAACACCGAGCGCCTGTGCCTGCGCGGCATCGAACGTGCCGGGGCGCGGCTTTTCGCTGACAGCGTAGCCATAGGACATCACCCGATGGTTCAAGCGGCGGCAGTAAACTTCGCGCGTCTCATCTTCGTACACCAAACCCTCCGCCACGGTCTCGAAGAGCAGCGGGAACTTGAGGCCCGTCGCCGTCAGCCGCAACGTTGTCCGCAGCCACTCTTCCAGCCCTGCCGGCCCGAACACCGTCACCGGTGCCGACACGTCCTGCGCCGCCGACCGGCTTGCCAGCAGCCCCGGCAGCCCGAAGACATGATCCCCGTGCAGGTGCGAGACCCAGATGTGTTCCAACTGACTGAGCTTCAGCGGCGACCGCAAAACCTGCTGCTGCGTCCCTTCCCCGCCGTCAAACAGCCACAGCGCCGCCCGCTGCGGCCATTGCAGCGCCAGCGACGACACATTGCGCGTCAAGCTCGGCGACCCCGCCCCGGTTCCGAGGAAAGTAAGCTTCATTCTTCTGTTTCTATCGCTAGGTCCCAAGCGCAGTCATCCCACCAGTTATGGGACAAGATATGCGCGATTTCGTAGTCTTCGGTTTCGGCGCGTTGGTAAATCGGCAGGCCGAGCGCGGCGGCAAGCTGCCGGTCAAACTCAGCAAACGCCGCACCTAATTCTTTCTGTGCGCTCAGCGGGTAGACTTCGTAGCAGACCACTTGGTCAGCTTCAGAAATGGCGACTAATTGCCGGCCCGCAACCGTGCCGCGCTTGTCGCGGGCGTAGACCACCTGCTTGTTGATGTCCAGCACGACCGCAGCGGCGGAGTAGGTGAACGCGCCGCCGAGGCCGAGGCAGCTTCCGACATAAGTGCCGAGTTTCAGGGCTTCCAGCGGGTCTTGTTCCACCGCCAATGTAAGTGTCTTGCGCGTTTCTGTCTCCGCTTGCAGCGTTACTCCGGCCTGCCATCGTTCTAAATTCAGTGCGGGATGGGCGGCAAGCCAGCGACGGGTCAGCGGATGCATCTGCCGGTAGTCGGTTCGGCCTTCCCAGTGAGCGGCGAGAAAGCGCCGCAACGCTTTTCGGTTGTCCCGAATAAGCTGCTGCATTTGCAGAGCGTGCGGCTCCGCCTGAGCGCGGGCGTCTGGCGTAAATCCCTGCGCGAGCGCCGCCATAACAGCATCTTCCAGCCGTGCCAGAGCCACGCGCGGCGGTTCATCGGGCAAGACCACAAACGCCTGCACGAGTGCGTCACGCATCGGTGCAGGCAGCGTTCCAAGCAATTTCGCGGCGTGGAACAGCCGCGTTGGGTCGATCTCAAAACAGCGAACTGAGAACTCGATCTGATACCGACTTACCGCTTCTATTCCGCCTTCAATCAACCAAGCATCATTGTTCCGCCGACACGCCTGCTCGAAGCGCTTGAAGCTTGTATCCGGGGCCGACAGGAAGCGTTCGCGCAGTGGAGAAGAAAGGTTGGTAAGAAAATCAGCAATGGCTCCGATAGAATCGTTTTCATCGGCGAACGGCGGACAGCAAAGGCGGCGCGTCAGTGCTAACGCCGTCGGCAAGTGGGTCTGCATTTCTTCCTGAGTATCACATTGAGATATGTACTCTTTTAGATGCTGAAAGCATTTGTTTTGATAGGCAGGCGGAACCTCTTGCAGCAGCGTTGCCATCGGCTCCAGCCACGGCTGCGCTGCCGTCCACTTGGCATTTACCTCATCATCCGGCAAATCTCCCCAATCGTTCCAGTAGGGACTTTCCAGCAGCCGAAGCCAGTAAGAGGCCGCGTCCGGTGTCATCTGAGTAAAATCGGTATTTTCCAGCCATTTACCCAAACCGTCCCGTAAACCGCACTGCTCCCAAAAAGACAGCAGTATTCCTCCATAATAATCTTCGCCGCCTTGACAATACTCGCCCCAGCTTACGACAGCCGACAAGGAAAAATCACCGCTTCGTCGGACAGCGTGAAACTTATAGGAAACCTCGCAGGCATCAGCCAGACGGTAGCCTGCCAGCAGATACGCCGGGTCTATCTGGGTCGTGAGGCCATGCAGCAGCCAGTAAGCACGATAGGCTGCGTCTTTGCCGCCCAGCACTTCCGTCAGCAGCTCACTAAACGACAGCGGCGGCGCAGCGGCATACGCGCCGGACTCAATCACCAGCGTCAGCAGAAGCGTCCATTGTTCCGGCGGCTGGCTGACCACTAAGCGGCACCAGTCGCGGCTGTTTTGGATGTGGAGGCTGAACAGATACGCCGTCGCCGCTAGGCGTTCGGGGCTGCCGTCTAGCCCAAGCGCCCAGTGGAGCGCCAGGAGGTCGGCGACTTCGGTGTCGCTTTGCCGCATCAGCGGATACAAAGACGTGCGGAACGTACCGGGCAGACGCGCTTCCGCCGCGACGCTTTCCAGGCTGCGGGGGTCGCAGAGAAACGGCCGCCAGTCCTGTGCGTAGGGAGATTTTAATCGCGGCGGCTTATACTTGGTCCCGGCGTAGGCGCGAGGATGCGCGGCAGTCGGCTTGACGGGCGCGGGAGGCACCGGCGGCGTCACCGGCGGTAGGAAAACCGGCTGCCCCAGCACAGTTCCCGCCAGCACCCGATGCACGGCCTCGGTATCCGGCGTGACGGCATCGCGCAGAGCGTCCCAGTCGGCGAGCAGCGCCGACTGCTGGGGCAGTACGAGCAGGCCATCGGTGAACTCATACCAGGGCGCACCGGCTTCCGAGAAGGCGTCCAGAACCGCGCCGCAGTCTTTAAAGTCTGCCGTGCGGCTTTGGCGCACCCATCGCGCCGTGAGTGCGTCTTCCGTGCGAAGTATGCCGACCAGTCTGTCCATTGCCGACCATTGTACCAGAGGACAGCAAAAAAGAACAAAAAGGGCGCAGCAAGCAGCGCCCCTACTGCTTGCCGTACAGCGGCGACTCTGCGTAGTTTGCCAGGAAGTCGGCGGGGTCATTGTAGACGGCTAACGCGCCTTTGAGGTCGGGGGCGGACCAGCCGCCGCAGCGGACGCCGATGGATTGGAGGCCGGCTTTTTGGGCGGCTTCGACATCATAGGGCGTGTCGCCGAGCATGACGACTTCGTCCGCGGACAAGCCCGATTTTTCCAGGGCGGCTTGCAGAATATCCGGGTCGGGCTTGGAGTTTTTGGCGTCTTCGGTGGTCGCGATCTCGGAGATCAACTCCCGTGCGCCGGTCAGGGCCAGCAAGATTTCGGCTTCATCGGCCTTCGCTGAAGTCGCGACGACCAGTTTGAGGCCGTCGGCGTGGAAGCGGGTCAGCAAGGCTTTGACTTGCGGAAACGCTTTCAAGTCGGGAAAGTACTTGGACTTCATAATTTGAGCGCGAGTTTCGCTGATGGCTTTGCCCTGCTCGCTGTCGGAGTCTAAGTGAGCAAGCTTCGGCAGGAAGTTGTCTCCGCCCATGCCGATGCCTTCGCGCAGCTTGATGTAATTGATTTCTACGCCGTGGGCAAGCAGCGCTTCCATCCACGCGCGGGCGTTGGCGTCATTGCTGTCTACCAGGGTTCCATCAATGTCGAGCAGAATGCCCTTGAATCGGGTTGACATAAGTTGGTCTTTCTTGGAACTAAGCGTCACGGGGCTGAACCCCTGTGCTTCAAACAGCAATTCCCCGCCGTTGCGGGCATCAAACGTACCCGGAGTTTTTTGCCCGCCCTCTCGGCTCATAAAAAAAGCCGCCTGCCCCAATCAGGGGCAGGCGGCTGTCGGTCTTGAAATTACAGGCGGTCAGTGCCGGTGGTACGGTTTGTGTCGGCGATTTCTTCGACTTCGACATCCGTGCGGCGGACCGTATCGCGGACAGTCTCGGTGCGGTCGGTCGCGGTCTTGCCGACGACCACTTCTTCGACGACCCGCGCGGACTTGCCGACGACGGCTTCTTCTGATGTCTCAGTGACCTCAAACGATTTCTCACCGAATGCCATATCGGCATCGGTCACGGCACGGTCTACCGGGCGGCGGTCTACCGTCACACGCTCTTCATGCAGAGTGACAGATTCTTCCACGGGCCGCTCGCTGACGTAGGTATGGATGCGAGCGCCGCCGCTCTGTACCTGTCGCTTGCCGACCGAAAGCTCTTCTTCCACGATCGGGATGACTGTTTCGCCCTGCGTATTGACGCCGGTGTTCATCGTACCGATATTCGCGGCTGTGCCGGCGCTTGCCGTTACAGGTGCCGTGCGGTAGGTATCCCGCTCGCGGGTGATGTCTTCCATCGCGTAGGGTGCCGCGGTTTCAGTGTAGCCGGTGTAGCCGCCAGAGCGGTACGCCGCGCCGCGCGTATCAATGTCCACCGCGCCGTTGCCGTTCATAATGTCCACAGCCTGCTGCGCCTGGTTGTCGGGCGCATCCACCGTCACCAGCGTGCCGCCCCGGCGGACGCCTTCCGCGTAATACTCGGCATGTTCTTTCGGAACGCCAAGATGCGTCAAGCCGCCGATCAGGCCGCCCGCAACCGCGCCGATGCCCGCGCCAACCACCGTGGAAGTCGCCGCTGCGCCGATGCCCAGTGCCGCTGCAATCGGGCCGGCGGCCAGCACCGGGCCGATGCCCGGAATCGCCAGCAGGCCGAGGCCGGTCAGCAGGCCGACGACGCCGCCGACACCTGCGCCGATGCCCGCATCTTTTCCGACCGCATGGCCGGTCTGGGCGGTTCCCGCGCCGAAATCGGAGCCGTCGCCGGTGTAGCCCGTCGCGGTCTGGTTGGCGGCCAGAGAAATGGACTCGCGGCGGAAGCCGGCGGTGGTCAAGTCACGGACGACGTTTTGCGCGTCCTGAAAATCATCAAATAATCCAACGACTGTCTTAGACATGGTTTTTTCCTCGTGTTGAGTTCGGTTTCGTGTTTGGTTGTGCGGCAGAAAACTTCTTTGTTTGCTTGCCATAACTGAGAGTTGTCTTCGGGGTGTTTGTTCCCGGCCTGCCAGGTTCATAAACCTGAAGCGCAGAATTTTGGGCGTCTTAGCCTACAATTTCCTTGTTTACTCGTATTTTTACCGGGGTAAAACAAAGCGGATCAGTCACGCAGTCACTCTTCGATTAGAAATGAACCCAGTACTATGACGAAAACAGTTACCACCCTTGCCGCCCTCGGCGCGATTTTGGCCTTTTCCGCCCCGGCATTCGCGCAGGACACCCCGCCGCCGACCACGGCAACAGACCGGCAATTCTTAGTTCAGGCCGCTCAAGGCAGCATTTCCGACTACGCCAACGGCGCGGCGGCAGTCAACCGGGCGACAAACCCTGCCGTCCGCCAGCTCGGCATTTGGATCATGGAAGACCATGACCGGCTGAACATCTCCCTGTTCGCGCTGGCAGGGGTGCGCGGGATCAACCTGCCCCTGACCATGACGGCTTCCGACCAATCGGATTTAACGACGCTGACCCAAAAGCAGGGCGCCGATTTTGACCGCGCCTGGCTTCAGCAGGCGATCAAAACCAACAAGCAGGATGTCAGCGACGCCAGCAAAGAGCTGGCCGCAACGACCGACCCGGAGATCACGCCGACAGTCCGCGCTTACCTCAGCACCGAGACTGGCCACTTGATCGCGGCTCAGAGCATCTTGGGCATGATGTCAAAGTAAACCGCTTCACTGCTGTTTGTCCTAGTCCTGTCGGGGCGAACCTCGTGTTCGCCCCTTCTTGACAGGATGAAAGCACTATGATACACTGAGATCATGCGCTTCCTGCAATGGCCCCGCGCCGCTGTTCTGCTTTCCGCCTTCGTTCTGATCTTCTCCCCCGTTTGCGCTCTCGCCTGGCAGCCTGCCGACAATGTTCTGCCGACTGGGTGGAGCCGCGACGTCTCCCCGTCGAATGCCCTGCCCGACTACCCGCGTCCTCAGATGACCCGGCCTCAGTGGCAAAGCCTGAACGGCCTCTGGGATTACGGCCTTTCGGCAAGCGACGCGCAAACCGCCCCAGCCTATATCGGGCAGATTTTAGTCCCCTACCCCTACGAGTCTGCGCTGTCCGGTGTCCGTAAGCCTAGTCCCGTAACGCAGCGGCTGTGGTACCGGCGCTTTTTCACGGTTCCCGCCGCCTGGCGCACGAACGGCCAGCGGGTGCTGCTGCACTTCGGCGCGGTCAACTGGGACAGCACGGCTGCCGTCAACGGGCATTTGCTGGGCGATCACAAAGGCGGCTACACGGCGATTGATTACGATGTTACGGACACGCTGAAACCGGGCGAAAATGAGCTGGTCGTCTCAGCGTTCAATCCCATGATTGACGGGACGCCGAACGCGCAGGTCGTCGGCAAGCAGCGGGCGCATCCGGTCAGTGTCCTGTATACCGGCGCGACCGGCATCTGGCAGTCGGTGTGGCTGGAACCCGTGCCTGACGCGCACATCGTCGGCCTCAAAATCACGCCCGATGTGGACAACAGCGCTCTGAAGCTGACCGTGAATGCTGTCGGCAAAGCTGATGCCGTTTCGGTGAGGATTGTAAACGGCAACAATGCCTTCAGCATCCAATTCAAGCCGGAGGTGGTTGGACGCGAGCTTCTGATCCCGATCCCCGACCTGCACCTCTGGTCGCCGCCTGATCCGTTCCTGTATGGTCTTCAAGTGACACTGATCCGAAACGGCAAGCCGAACGACCCCGTCGGCAGCTACTTTGCGATGCGGAAAGTGTCGCTCGGCAAAGACGCACAGAGGCGCACCAAAATACTGCTGAACAACCAAAATGTGTTTGAAATCGGGACGCTGGATCAAGGCTACTGGCCGGACGGCATCTACACGGCACCGACCGATGCCGCCTTGCGCTCGGACATTGACGCCGCCAAAGGGTTCGGCTTTAACTTGATCCGCAAACACGCCAAAGTTGAGCCGGACCGCTGGTATTACTGGGCGGATACGCTCGGCATTCTGGTCTGGCAGGATATGCCGCAGGCGTTCGGCGACGGAGAAACGTTCACGGCGGACACGAAAAAACAGTGGCTTGCCGAATGGACGCGCGAGTTAAACCAATTATATAATCACCCGTCCATTGTTGTCTGGACGCCGTTTAACGAAGGCTGGGGACAGCATGACACGGCGGCAATCGCCGCGCTGACCAAGCAGATTGACCCGTCGCGGCTGGTGGATGCGGCGTCCGGCGGCTACAATCAGGCCGTCAACGGCAAAATGAGCCAGTTCCGGCTGCCGCCCCCCGCAGGCATCGGCGACATCAACGACACGCATACCTACCCGGACCCCACGACCGAAAAGTCCGACCCGGCCCGCGCCCTCGTCTGCGGCGAGTTCGGCGGCATCTCCCTCCGGGTTCCGGGGCATCTATGGGAAGCGGGCAACTTTGGCTACGGCGACATCCAGCACGACGGCTGGCACCTGACCCGCCGCTACCAGGAAGTTCTCAAAGAAGCCTACGCCCTGCGGGACAACTTGGGCGCAAGCGCGGTGGTCTACACACAGATCGCCGACGTGGAGCGTGAGACCAACGGCCTTTTAACGTATGACCGGGCCGTCGTCAAGCCCCTGGCCTCATACATCGTTGCGGCTAATGCAGGCAAGTTCCCTGCCCTGCCCCCGCCGCCCGCTTCCCATGACCTCGTGCCGACCTCGGAAGGAACGCCGCAGACTTGGGCGTACACGACCCACAAGCCTGCGGATAACTGGACCCAGCCGAGCTTTGATGCGTCCGCCTGGAAGACCGGTCCGGCTCCGTTCGGGCAGGGCGTCGGCTCGCCCAACACGCCCTGGACCGATACGCCCGGCGACATCTGGCTCCGCCGCACGGTCACGCTGCCGCAGTCCATCCCCGCACTCTTAGACGTTGTCACAATCCACGACGAAGATGTGGAAGTGTATGTCAACGGTGTCCTCGCGGCTTCCGCCCTCGGATACACCGGCGACTACGTCCGCCTGCCGCTAAGTGACGCTGCCCGCGCGGCATTGAAGTCCGGCGCGGCCAACGTGATCGCCGTTCACTGCCGTCAAACAGTCGGCGGCCAGATCATTGATGTCGGCCTCAGCGCCCGGTAACGGCAGGGCGTACTGCTACTCCGTGTTGACGTTGGCCGGGGCGTGGAGGCGGCGGTAGGCGCTGGGGGTTAAGCCCTTGCGGCGCTTGAAGACCTGCTGGAAGTAATCGGCGTCGTCCACGCCGCAGGCGCGGGCGATCTCGCCGACCCGCAGGTCGCTATTAAGCAGCAGGCGGCAGCCGTAATCGATCCGGGTGCGCTGGATCGCCTCGGTCAGCGTCACACCGTAAGCTGCGCGGTAAATGCGGCTCAGGTAGCGCGGATGGCAGCCGACTTGGGCCGCCACAATAGCCGCCGAAAGTGGCTGGTGAAAATGGGTGCGGATCACGCTGTCGGCCTGGGCGGCCCGCACCGATGCCCCCGTAGTCGGCGCGGTCTCAAGACGGGCGACTTCGCGGAGCATGAGCAGGATCAAGCAGCTTCCGGCCACGGGGTCCGGGCGCTGCGCTCCGAAGTCGTCCATGTAGCGCCGGAACAGCTCGGCAAGATAATCGGGGCGGCTGACGGTCGCGATTTGCGAGACTTGGAACCGTGCTGGCTCCGTTTCGGCAGCCGCCGGTTCTTGGGGATTCAGCGTGAAATGGACCCAGAAAAACGACAAGTCCATCCCGTATTCCGCCGTGCCGTAATGCAGCCGCTCCGGGAACAGCAGCAGGCTCTGACCGGCCGACACCTGAAACTCTTTGGCTTCTTCCGCGATCTCTAAGACGCCTTCGCGCACAAAGATCAGTTCATAGTCGGCCATGCGCCGCCGGGGGTGCCGCCCGACGCCGCGCGAAATCAACTGCCCGGCCCAGCTCGGCTGCACCGGCAGCGCCGCTTGAAACGCCAGTTCTTCCTCTAAGCCTTGATCTTCCTTAGTGACGATTTTCATGGTAATGTGCGTGTTTCTCCCCTAGCCAAAAACAATCACTCATGCTATTATACAATGTATTGTGTTGAGTGGAGAGCAATCTATGAAACGACGTGATTTTCTTAAAACGGGCCTGGCCGCCGCCGGCGGGGCCGCCCTCGCCGCTGCTCTGCCGCCTGCGGCTTCGGCGTCCCCGGGACTGAGACAGTACGACTCTCTGTACCACGGCGACA
>CAXUNT010000108.1:12012-13206 GCA_964252595.1 uncultured Armatimonadales bacterium | reverse complement strand
CCTGCATGGCTTCCGTGGCCTGCATGGCTTCCGTGGCCTGCATGGCTTCCGTGGCCTGCATGGCTTCCGTGGCTGCCGTGCGAGAGGCCTAGCACGGCTTGGGCAAACAGCCCAATCAGACCGACGAGAAGAAGCGTCGTATAAATCATCGCCTGGTGCCTTTCTTTTTCTGCTTGTATTGATTGTGACACGGCAAGCGCGAAAAGGTTGCAATGCCCTGAGTAACCATGTCCTGAAGGACACGGCTATTGGGCGCAGACGCCGAAAACCCACCGCTTCTGCAATGGCAGACCTGGAAGGCGCGGGGCTAAGACCAAGACATAAACATCTAAATGCGCCGAAGGCGTAGTTCACGGCGTCTGCGCCCAATAGCCGTGTCCTTCAGGACATGGTCTTGATCAACATGACACGCTTGACAAATGTTTGACAGCCGTGTATACTATTTTTATGGCAGATATGCAGGTCCTGGAGCCCGTGAAAGTCAGTGGATTACGAGAGCGGCAGAAGCAGGCACGAGGCGAAGCGATCCTCGACGCCGCCTTTGCGCTCATTGTTGAAGAAGGCTACGATGCGCTGACAATGGAGAAGCTTGCCGCGCGTGTCGGTATCTCCCGTCAGACGCTGTATCTGCATTTCGCTTCCCGCGAAGACATCACCCTGCGGGCGGTTCTTGCGCTGATGGAGCAGGGGCTTGATGTGATCCGGTCTCTGGACCCGGCTTTGCCCCCTGTCGAGAAGCTAAAACAGGTCGTGCGCTGGATGCTGGAAAGCCGGTCGGAACCCGCTTATGCTGCCCTGATCAAAGCGCGGAACTCGCTGATGACCGTGAAATCGCACCCGGAGTACCTGCGGGCGTCTGAGCAGCGGGCGGCGGCGCTGACCGAGGTTGTGGAAGCCGCGCAAGAAGCCGGAGAACTCCGCGCTGATCTGCCCAGCCGCTTGATCGTTCAGATGCTGTTTGGCCTGGTCTCTGCGTCGTATGAAGAACTGATTGCCGCAGGGCAGACGACGACCGTGCAAGTCGCCGACGCCACCTGCGATGTCTTCTTTACCGGTCTTCGTCCATGAAGAATATAGAATAAGCCCCTCGCCCCAAATCTGGGGAGCAATACAGAGCAGAAGCCGTAGGGGCGCTGCTTGCTGCGCTCTTCTCTTCATCCGGCTCCCCAGAATTGGGGCGAGGGGCTTCTGAGT
>CAXUNT010000108.1:3707-11948 GCA_964252595.1 uncultured Armatimonadales bacterium | reverse complement strand
CCGTGCAGGCGGAAGAAGTGCGTGAGCTGCCGACGCCCGCGGCCCCGGAAGACGCTGCCGCTGAAGCCGTCAACCCATTCCGCTGGTTTATTCTGGTCGGTCTGATCACCGCAGCCATTCTGCAAGTTCTGGACACCACCATTGTCAATGTCGCCCTGCCGCAGATGGCGGGGAACCTCGGAGCGACCAGTGAAGAAATCGGCTGGGTTGTCACCGGGTACATCTTGTCCAACGTGATTGTGCTGCCGATGACCGCGTTTCTGACCCTGCGCTTCGGGCGCAAGCGTTACCTGACCGCTTCCATTGTTTTGTTTATCGTCGCGTCGTTCTTCTGCGGCACCAGCCACAGCCTCGGAGAAATCGTCTTTTGGCGGGTTTTGCAGGGGGCAGGCGGGGCGGCGCTACTGTCTACGTCGCAGGCGACGCTGGTGCAGGTGTTCCCGAAGCGCGAGCAGGGCATTGTCCAGTCTTTATTTCTGATGAGCCTGACCGTTGCGCCGACGCTGGGGCCGACGCTGGGCGGCTATATCACGGACAACTACACCTGGAACTGGTGTTTTTTGATCAACGTGCCGATCGGCATCCTGGCAACGTTTTTCGTCGTGATGTTTCTGCATGACACCGACACGCCGAGCAAGTCGGGGACTGTGGACTGGCTAGGGATCGGGCTGCTGGCCGTTGGGCTAGGAGCGATGCAGTATGTGCTGGAAGAAGGCGAGCGCAACGACTGGTTCCAAAGCAGCTTTATTCTATCTCTGGCGATTATCTCGGTTCTTTCGCTGACGGCGCTGGTTTGGTGGCAGTTGTCGCCGCGCAACCCCGCGCCTGTGATTGACTTCCGGGTGCTTCAGAACCGGACCTTGTCGGTGTCGCTGTTTTTATTTGTCGTGCTGGGCTTCGGCATCTACGGCGGCACCTACCTGTTCCCGCTGCTGTCCCAGACCGTGCTGGGGTTCACGTCCATGCAGACCGGCCTCGCTCTGCTGCCCGGCGGCGTCGCCACGGGCATCAGCATTGTCTTCTGCGGGGCGATCTTGAACCGTCCCAAGCCTTTGGTGGACATCCGCTGGATTATCGTGTTCGGTACACTCGTGACGATGCTTTCCATGTGGATGCTCGGCCATCTTTCCCCGGAGTCAGGGGCGGCGGACACGTCTTTCGCCCTGCTGCTGCGCGGCTTCGGCACGGGCTTTTTGTTTGTTCCGATCAACCAAGCGGCGTTCGCCAGTCTCAAAAAGAGTGAGCTTCAGCAGGCGTCCGGCCTGCTTAGCTTGTCGCGCCAGCTTGGCGGCTCGTTCGGCATCGCCCTGCTCGCTACTTTTGTCCAGCAGCATATCCAGCTCCACCGGGTCGAGCTTCTCGGCCATTACACGCTGGGGAACGAAGTTTTCACCCAGCGCCTTCAGGGCCTCGCTGCCGGACTGGCCTCAAGCGGCATGGGACCGGTGGAGGCTCAGTACGCTGCCCTGCGCCTGATGGAACAGGGGCTGATGCGCCAGGCCATGATGATGAGCTACAACGACGCATTCCTGATTGTGCTGATCGTCAACTTAGTGACTCTGCCCGCGGTTCTGCTGCTGCGCCGTCCGAACCCCGAAGCCGCCGCCCATGTCGAAGCCGTCATGGAGTGATGCTTGAGAGCAATGTTTAAGCCAGCCCTTTCAGAATGAACGCCGTCAGCTCCGCCGCGCCTTCTGCCGTTGTTCCCTGCGCCTGCCCGCGAAGCCACTGCATTCCCGCCGTCACAATCGCCCCGCTCACTGCCGCAGTCACCGTTCGGTGCGCCGCCCGCGCGAGCGGTCCCCTGTCGATCCATGTTTCCAGCAGGCAGTCCAGCTCCTCGCGCATGGCGTTTGCAACAATGGCATTCCACAGCCGGGCCGCCTGCGGGCAGCGGCAGGGCATGACGGCGAAGAAGTCCAGCACGGACTGAATCAGGTGCTGCCAGGTTTCCGGCGTCGGCGGCTCCGATAGGGCGGTTTGCAGCACGCGACGGCACTTCTCGCGCAGGGTAGATTCCAGCAGGTCATCTTTATCCTGAAAATGCGCGTAGAATGTCGCCCGATTGACCCCCGCTCGCTGGGTGATGTCCGCGACTGTGACCGATGCCAAGCTGCGCTCGGTCAGCATCTCACCGAGCGCTTGCTGAAGCGCCAAACGTGTTCGTCTGGCTCTAGGGTCAAGTGTAGTTTGGTTCATGATAACTTTCAAGGTGCGTCCGCGACAAAATGGCGTTTGTGTCGCTTAAGCAACAAAGGCGCAGAGCTGTTGATTGCACTGCGCGGGGTGCGGCTTCTATAATTATGACAGCAGCACGCAGAAAGCGAGTCCACTATGACGGCACAAGACGCGATGACACAGTTCTTTGACTTGATCTTGAAAGGAGACATCCCGCAGTGGATCGATCTGTTTACGGAAAACGCTGTCTTTGAATACCCGTTTGCCCCCCGCGGCTACCCCGCGCAGCTCCAGGGAAGAGCGGCGATGCTGGAGCATTTCCGAGACTTCCCGCAGACAATCACGTTTACAGCGTTTACCGAAGTCGAGATGCACCAAACGCTCGACCCGGACACGCTGATTGTCGAGTTCGCGGGCCGGGGCCAAGTGCCGGCTACAAGCAAGTCCTACAATCAGCGTTATATTTCGGTCGTGCGGATGCGGGGCGGCAAAATCGCGCATTACAAAGATTACTGGAACCCGCTAGTCGTGCTGGAAGTGTTTGGAGGCGCGGACTAACAATGGCAGACGAAACAGTCCTGGTGACCGGCGGAACCGGAAACACCGGCGTGGCCCTTGCCGCCCGGCTTCGGGACACGGCTGTCCCAGTCCGTATTGCCAGCCGTAAAGCAAGTTCAGACGCCGACTCGGTGGTCTTTGACTGGAACGATTTCCATACCTATGGTCCGGCGCTGAACGGTGTGGACCGGATTTACCTGGTCGCCCCTGTCGGCGCGGCTGACCCGGAGCGGGTCATGGTCCCGTTCCTGCGCCGCGCGGTGGATGCGGGCGTCCGCCGGGCTGTGCTGCTGTCGTCGTCCGCGATTCCTGACGGCGGCCCGGCGCTGGGCCAAGTTCACCAAGCGGTGCGCGAACTGATGCCCGAATGGAGCGTCTTGCAGCCGTCCTGGTTCATGCAGAACTTCACGACCGGGCAGCACGGCGGCACGATCAAGGCTGGCAGCGAGATCATCACAGCCACGGGCGGCGGCAAAGTCGGCTTTATTGACACCGCTGACATCGCCGAAACGGCGTTTTGTATCCTGACTGATCCCGTGCCGTACAATGCCGCGCATGTCCTGACCGGCCCGCAGGCACTTTCCTACGACGAAGTCGCGGCTGTCATCTCGGAAGCCGCCGGAAAAACCGTCCGCCATGTGCGGATCAGCCGCGTCGAACTGATCGCACGTTTAACGGCGTTCGGCATCCCAGCCGATTATGCCGCTCTGCTGGCGGATTTGGAAGACGCCATCCAGCACGGTGCGGAAGACCGGGTCACAGGAACGGTGGAAGAAGTCACCGGGCGAGCGCCGAAGTCATTTACGGCATTTGCTCAGGACAACGCCGGGGCCTGGTAAACTTCCCGCGCTTCCCGGACGCGCTCAATCGCCTGTGCCAATAATGCCCGGTGGCCGGCGTCATTGAGCCAGGTGGAAGCCCCAGACGAATGGGGCAGGGGGATGAAGTGAATGCCGCCAACGTCGAATGTATGGCCGACGCACGCTTCCAAAGACTGCTTCGGCAGGAACGTGTCAATCGCCATCTTACCGAACAGCAGCACGACGCGCGGCTGAACCAGCCTCCACTGGGCATCCAGCCACGGGCGGCAGTTTGCACGCTCTTTAGGCGACGGCGCCCGGTCGGTGCTTTTGCCCGGCAGGCGGCCCGGAAAGCACTTGGTCAGCGCAGTCATATAGACGGCCGTGCCGACGTCGGTTTCGGCAAAGCCCGCTTCCACGAGCCAGCCGATCAGCTTGCGGGCGGCCGGACCCAGGTACATCCGGCCTTCGCGAAAATCGGTCAGGCCCGGCGCTTGTCCAACCAGAAGAAACGGCGCGGGCGCCTGCCCCCAGGCTAGCGGCGGCGGAACGACCGGAAAGCCGTCGTGCTCGCACTTGCGGCAGGCCCGGATGGCGTCATGGAGCATTTCAAGTTCAGTCACGAAAAAATTATACCAAAAACTGCTGCCGGAGACGCTTGACAATGCCGAACGCACTGTGCTAAAATAAATCTAACAGTGTTAGAAAGCCGATATAAATTAGAAATTGGGAACTAAAGAACGGCGGGAGCGGCAAAAAGAAGCAACGCGAGACGGCATTCTTGCGGCGGCACGGGCGATTGCCCGCACGGAAGGCTGGCCGTCAGTCACCATTCGCCGCATTGCCGACATCATTGAATACAGCCCGCCGACCATTTATGAGTATTTCGCCGGCAAAGATGCTATCCTGAGCGCTTTGCAGCGCGAAGGCTTTGACCAGCTTACCGAGACCATCCGCCGGGCCGCAGAGCAGACACCCGATCCCGCAGAGCGCCTGGAACGGATCGGCAGAGCATACTGGCGGTTCACGCAGCAGCAGCCGGAGCTGTACCAAGTCATGGACGGCACCGACAGCGCCGGACTGCCGACGGAAGAAACGCTTCAGGGAGGACGCAAAGCCGCCGCCGTTGTTTACGAGGCGCTGGAACAGTGGGCGATTGGGAAGCAAATTGTCCTGCTCGATCCGCAGGGGGCGGTCGAAACACTGTGGGCGCTCCTGAACGGGATGGTGTCTGTCAGCGGGCTGGACCGGGTGCGCGGTGGTGCGGAGCGGGCGGAGCATCTCGCGTTGCAGGGAATGCGGGATTTGCTGTTCGCGTGGGCGGCAAAAAAAGAAGCAGGCTGACCCTGCTTTTTATTTCTCTTTAGTCTAACTGCGTTAGATTATTGTATGTTGTTAGAAAACGCAAAGGAAAATCAAATGAACACTCTCGCAAATGAGCTGCACGTTGTTCTCGGAACCGGCCCGGTCGGTCTCACCCTCACCGATGTCCTGCTGGCGCAGGGCAAGCAGGTCCGCCTCGTCAGCCGCAGCGGCAAAGCGGCTGTCCTGGCAGGCGTCGAGCTGCTCGCCGCCGACATTACCGACGTTGATGCCGCCAAGGAAGTCTGCTGGGGCGCATCTGTCGTCTACAACTGCACCAACGCCGCCTCGTATGCCGAGCAGGTCGCGATGGTTCCCCGCCAGCAGGCAGGCATCATCGCGGGCGCGGCCTCGGCAGGCGCGAAGCTGATCGTCACTGAAACGCTGTATATGTACGGCGAAACCCGCGGCGTCCCCATGACCGAAGACACGCCGCACGCGGCGACGACCCGCAAAGGGCGGATGCGAGCCGAGTCCACCGCCAAGTACCTGAAGGCGCATGGAGACGGCATCGTCCAGGTCGCCCTGGGCCGGGCAGCCGACTTTTACGGACCGCGCGTGCGGAACTCGTCGCTGGGTTACCTTGTCTTCCCCCCGGCACTGGCCGGCAGGCCCGCGCAGGTGCTGGGCAATGTGAATCTGCCCCACGCCTACAGCTACATGGGCGATGTCGCTCGCGGGCTTGCGACGCTTGGAGAGCGCCCGGAAGCGCTGGGCCGGGCCTGGCTGCTGCCGGTCGCACCAGCGGTTTCCACACGGGAAATGCTCCGCCTGGTCGGCGATGCCGTTGGTCATCCCGTCAAAATCCAAGCCATTCCAAAATTGGCGGTTCAAACGATGGGGTTGTTCAACCCGACCATGCGCGAGATGGTTGAGATGTTTTACCAATATACGGAGCCGCAGATTGTGGACTCCTGCCGCTTTGAGAACACGTTCGGCTGGAAAGCGACGCCGGTCGCGGAAGGCATCGCAAACACGGTAAGTTGGTTCAAGGCACAGGCATAAGAACCGGCACTGGAAGTGCCGGTTCTTATGCTCTCCTACGGCACCGGCACCTCAAAGGCATTCAGCAGAGCGCAGGTTGTGAGATACAGGCCGATCAGCAGTGTGATGTCTACCAGTCCTTTGTCGCCGAAGGCCGCTTTGGCCCGCGCATAGGTTTCCGGGTCTACCCGGCGGTCGGCAGCAAGCTGATGGGCAAACGCATAAGCGCTTTCTTCGGGTTCGGATAAACCGGCTGGGATGTTCCCGGCAGCCAGCGATTTCACGGCGTCTTCGGGCAGGCCCACTGACCTGCCGACCGCTTCGTGCGCGTACAGCTCGTAGGCAGAATTCCAGGCCGCGCCGACGGCGAGGATCACGACTTCGTGAACGCGCTCCGTTAGCGACGTGTTCTTCTTTTCGGCGGTGAAATAGTCCAAATACGCCACGCCGACTTCCGGGGCGTACAGCAGAGAGTTGAACGGGCCGAGCAAACGCCCGTCAAGTGTCGCCGCCTTAAATCCCGCTTTGGCGGCCCACGGAGTTTGGTCCGTCATCATCCGGTCGTAGATTTTTTTCTGCTCCGGGTTCAAGTTCTCCGGCATCAGCAGCGGCAGACGGTCAGTTTGCGCTTCGTCACTCATGGCTTTGTTCCTCTGCCGCTATTCTTGCCCTGTTCACGCCCGTCTAAACCTTGCCAAGCGGGGCTTCCTTGTGATACACTAGGGACGCTTATGGAGTTAGACGCACGACTGGAAGAAATACTGGGTGCAGAATTGAAGCGCGGGGAGCCGATGGCCCGGCACACGACCCTGAAGGTCGGCGGCCCCGCCCGCTGGTTCTGGGCGGCTGCGGAGGTGGAAACGCTGGCGCAGGTTTTGCGCTTCTGCGCGGAAAGCCGCATCCCGTACCTGCTGATCGGCCACGGCTCGAACCTGCTGATGAGCGATACAGGGTACGATGGCCTGGTCATCCAAAACCGCTGCAAAGGCTGCACCGTCGGCGGCGAAACCCGCGCCGAAAGCGGGGTGTCGTTCGGCTCGCTGTTCTTGCAGACCGCACGGGCGGGTTACGGCGGCTTGGAATGGGCCATCGGCATTCCCGGCACGGTCGGCGGGGCGCTGGTGTCTAACGCTGGGGCGTACCGGGGTAATATCGGGCCGCTGGTGTCGTCGCTGCGGGTCTTCGCCGAAGGCCGTGACCAAACCGTTGGGCCGGAGTGGATGGAGTTTTCCTACCGGGACAGCCGCCTGCGCCGGGAAGGCATCGGGTCCGCGGTGGTGCTTTCCTGCACTCTGCATCTGACCGAGCGCGGCGACCCGGAGACGATTCTCGCCCGTGCGAAAGAATATCAAGCCCAGCGCCGGGCCAAACAGCCGTATGCGCCGTCGGCGGGATCGTTTTTCAAGAATGTCCAAAACAAAGCCCTGGCGGAACGCTTGGAGACGCTGCCGGCAGGCATGAAAGCCGCAGGCGTTGTCCCGGCGGGCTTTTTGTCGGAGGGGTGCGGCCTGAAGGGCCTGCGGGTCGGGGGGGCGGAAGTCTCGGAAAAACACGCCAATTTTCTGGTCAACGCCGGCGGCGCAACCGCGTCGGATCTGCGAACGCTGGCGGAGAAAGTCAAAGCCATTGTCTTTGACCGCTTCGGCGTCGTTCTGGAAGAAGAAGTTTTGTATGTCGGCGATTGGTCAGGGTAAGGGACGAAAGGCAGTAAAGAACCATGTGCTGAAGCACACGGCTATTGGGCGTGGACGCCGGGAACTACCGCTCTGCACTGGCAGACCCGGAGGGCGCGGCACCAAGAACAAAAATGCTTTTTTAGCCTCACGAAGTGAGGGTTCGCGGCATCCGCGCCCAATAGCCGTGTGCTTCAGCACATGGTTCTCTTTTATCTTGAAACTCACACGCTACAAATACTCGGCGCTTGCCGCTGCCGGCATTCTGCTTCTCGGCCTGCTGTTCTCGCTGTCGTTTTCCCGCATCGTACACCGGGCCAGTGCGCCGGCGACGCTGGACGGGAAATGGGTTGGCATCGTGGCTTGGAACGATACTTCCGGGCGGCCTTACAAGCAAAGCCTGAAAACTGCTGTGTTTTTTCTGCCGCACAATGTCTGCGGGATCGTCATCACGTTCCCGACTGGAGCCATCGGCGGCAAAGGAACCTACACGCATCAAGGAAACAGAGTTGCGGTCACCTGCGGCAGCCTCAGCATCAATGGCCGCTCCTTGCCGCTGGACACGTTCTCGCATCAGCCCTGGTTCCATGCGACGGCTGGTTACACCGCCGCCTACGACAGCGGGCGTCTGACGCTGCCGCCGGACAAAGAGCCGACGCCTGCGCCCTGCTGGCCGCTCTTGGTGT
>CAXUNT010000108.1:0-3697 GCA_964252595.1 uncultured Armatimonadales bacterium | reverse complement strand
GTGTCCCCGACGCCAATTCATCTGGGCCGCATCGCGCCCCCGGATGAACCCGCTGCCCCGGCTGCGCCGGGCGAGTGAGCCGGGCGAGTGAGCGAGCTGCCGAGTGGGCCTTCTACGCCGCGCCGCCGGGCGGGACCGGCGCTTCGTCATCATTGACCACTTCAATCTCAACGGCCTGATACAGCTTCACGGCAAAGCCGTCTTCCAGCATGGCGTCGCGGACACCGAGCGCGATTTCTAAGTCTTCGCACACTTCAAACGCGACATCTTCGCCGGCTTCGCCGACCACAATGTACGTTTCTTCGTCTTCGTCAAACTCTTCGGTCTGGTCTACCAGGGTCAGCGGGACCGGCGGCCTGCGCTGAGGCGCGGGACTTCTTTGGGCGTTTCCGTTATTCTGTGCCATTGTCGGCTCCTTCAAGGGATGAAATTGTGCGTGCGGGCGACGCTTCGGACAGAGCCGCAATCACCAGGCGGTTGAATGCTTGCGCCTGCTCATCATGCGGCAGCAAGCCGCTTTTGTCGAAAACGGTCAACTCCGCGCGGGAATTAGCCGCCAAAAACGCTTCGGCGTCGGACAGCGGCGTCAATCGCGCTTCCCGCCCCCAGACGATTTGAACGGTTTTCTGCGTCAGCTTCGGGAACGCCTCCGCGACGCTGTGGTTGAGATAGCCGCTGTAGAACGACGGCGGAGCGTTCTGCGCCCCGTACTGGTGGGACGCCGTGAAGTAGTGATCCACAAGCGCGTCGTCCACATAGGACGGGTCAAAATAGGTCTGGTTCATTAAATAATAGCGCAGGCTCGCCATTGATGTGACACTGTTGTGCAGGGTCGTTCCCAAAAGCGGCGCGTGCGTCAGCCGATAAATCGCCTCGGTCCCTGTGTTCGGCGCTTTCGCCAGATGCCGGAAGCCGGTCGGGCAGACCAAAACCAGCTTCTCAATCAGCTCCGGCCTGTCGGAAGCGACCTGCACGGCGTAGGCGGTCGCCAGCGACGACGCGATCACCGCACACGGCTCTTTAACCACTTCGGCGAGAAACTGCGTGAGCTGCTCCACGTACTGAGCGGCGGTATATTTGATGCGCGGTTTGTCCGACAAGCCGAAGCCGAGCCAGTCCGGGGCGTACACCCTCTCATGCTCGGACAGCGCATCAAAGTTCTTGCGCCACTCGTAGCCCGATGCGCCGGCGTAAATCCCGTGCAGCAGGACGACCGGCCTGCCTTGACCCTGCTTGGTGTAAAACAAGTCGCCGTAGGGGCCAGGCCAAAAGCGGGCATCGCCGCCGAGCGTGTTGCCGAGCGCGTCCGCCCCGGCAAAGACAGCATTGTTCGCCGCCGCGACAGCCGCCGCGCCCGCCCCGGCCCACAGCAAAGATTTCAGTGTTTTGTTCATGGAAGATTGCCTTATGGAGAATTGGCTTCCGACGTGCTGACGCCAGTATACCCGAAATGCGTGGCGAGTGCATCCCGGAACTGCGCGGGCGCTTGGCTGTCGCCGGGAGCGGCGAGAACGGCGAAGTGCCAGTATTCGGTGGCGAAGAACAGCGTCGGGCGGCTCGCTCCGCCGACCTGACTTGCCACGGTCAGGCCGAGGCGAAACTCGTTCTGCTCGGCGGTGGGGCGGCCGGCGGGCAGTGCATAGACATCAAGCCCTTTTCGCGCGGACGTTTGATAGACGCCGTGAAACAGCGGCGTCAGCGTTCCCGTCAGCACCGTGCCTGCGTCTGCCGATTGACGCGGAAACGGCCCAATGTCCGGCGGCAGGACTTCACCGAGCGTCGCCGCCGCAACCGGCAGCGTCGTCAGCGGCTCGTCTTTGGCCGCGGCTGCTTTCACGACTGCAATACTGGCTTGATGCGCCGTGCGGTGATGCGCCGCCGAGACCAGCAGAACCACCGCGACAATCAATGTTGCAAGCGTCAGCGCGGCGATGCCGAGGCACGCGCCGAATGACTGCTGGCGGAAGCGCTCGTCATCGGCGAGCTTTGTTTCCTGAAACTCCGGCGACCGCTCCACTTCTGCTCGCGCCGCCGACAATTCTTCCGCCGTTTGCTCGTCCACGGCCACTAAAATCGCAAAGCACTGGGGGCAGGTTGTAGACTTGAGGTTTTCGTACTGCGAGCCGCAGCGCGGGCAGACTTTCGCGGTCATGGTGAAATTATAGGCGGTCATGGTGAAATTATAGCACGATTCGGCGCTAAGGCAGATAGCCGTCGTAGACGCCATGCGGCCCAATCCAGAACCACAACGCTCCTTCCGAGCGGTCATACGCCAGCGCCCGGTAATGCAGCCTGACACGCACCGACCAGTATTTGCCAGCTTTCTTGAAGCGGAGGGAAGAATGCTTTGGGTCTGTCTTCAGCAAAAGAAAGCTTTTATCGGCGAGTGTACTAACTTCTGCCAGCAAAGCATTATAAAGCTGCCAAAACTGCGGCGTGGTAAAGTGGTTCATCGGAAAGCGTCACAATGGACGGCAGCGGCCCGCCTCAAACTCCCGGTTTGCTTCATCCGCCAGGGCATTAAATCGCCCCCCAAGCGCATCCCGCTCAATCTGCCGGTCCCAGGCGTCAGCTTGCAGTTCGTCAATCCACTCAGACAGCTCCGCAAGCTCCGGCGGCGGAAGCTGCGAGACCATTGTTTTAATCTCAGTGATACTCATAGCACCAGTATACCCTCACTCATTCACCGCACCAAGCCACGTCCGCGCAGGGACTTCAGCACGACATCTTCAAACGGCACACCAGTCGAGGCCAGCACATAGTCCAAGTTGAACTTCGCGGCCATGTCCTGCAAGCTGCCGCAGAAGCGCTGGACGCCAGCTTCGTACTCGGCGAGGAGCTGGGGGGAAATGCTGACTTCGCGTGCCCCGCCGGTTTCGGCATCGACCAGGCGCAGATCGCCGGTCAGTGTCGGATGCAGCTCTTCTTCGTCCAGAACGTGAACCAGAACCACTTGAAAGCGCCGCGACAGCAAAGCGCGGATGCCCTGGACATGGGTGTCATCGAAGAAGTCTGATAATATGACCGCGATGCCGACATTTTTGGCCTGGGCGGCGTACTGGCTTAACGCCGCGCCGAACTTGGTTTCGCCGCCAACCGTCAGCTTGGTTTCGAGGAATTGGAAGAACGGAAAGACGCCCGGCTTGCCGCGCAGGGGCGGCATCCGCTCGCCGATCCCGCTGCTGAATGAGGTTAGGAGGACCCGGTCGTATTCGGACAGCGCGACATAGCCCAAAGCCGCCGCGATGCGCCGGGCGTAATCGGCTTTCGTCAGCGGGCTGCCATAGTTCATGCTTTCGCTGGTGTCTACCAGCAGGTGAATAGACAGGTCTTCTTCTTCCACGAACAGCTTCAGGAACAGCTTTTCCAGCCGTCCGTAGGCTTTCCAGTCCACATACCGCAGGTCGTCGCCGTGGGCGTACTCGCGGAAGTCGGCGAATTCTACTGACGAGCCGCGCTTCAGCGACCGCCGCTCGCCCTTGGACTGGCCGGCGAAGACGCGCTTTGACAGGACGCTGAGGGCTTCCAGTTTTTTCAGAAACTGCGGATCAAGCAGGGTTTGTGAGGTGGGCATGGTGGATTAAGACGGACAAAGGCGAACCAAACAGAAGAAGGGCGCAAACAACGTTGGCCCCCGACAAAATACCGGTATCCGGGCGAACCCCTAGGGGCGCACCATTTGTTGGCCCATCCTGAA
>CAXUNT010000107.1:0-13212 GCA_964252595.1 uncultured Armatimonadales bacterium | reverse complement strand
GCGACGGGGTGGGGGCCCGGGGTTATTTTGGCATGTTCGGTTACTTGTGCCGCAAAAACCGCCGCGGGCATGCGCGGGGGGCGTTTTTGTTTTTTGTGCGTCCTAGTGGATCGCCCAGAACAGGCGATACACCGACAGCACGGCGCTGGAGACGACCAGCCCGACCATGCCCAGCTCGGCCCAGTCCAGCCGCAGGCCATGAAGGCGTGCGCTGCGGACGGCAAGCCGGGGCGATCCGGCGGCAGTGCGCGGCAGCGAGGTGCTTAGCGGGGATACAAGCCCTTCCGGCTGCACTGCCGGCGGGGAAACTTCCCGACTGAGATCCTCGCGAAGAAAGGTGTCCTGACGAAGACCGATCTCCTGATGAAGTGTGGGTGCCATGTTAATCTCCTTTGATTGTGTGGCTCCGCCGCGACAATGCGGCGGTTCAGCGAAAAATTCGCCTTCTTATTATACCCGATGCTAAGGGGTAAAAGCGCGGTATTCCCTACGGTAATTGCCGGTTCTGCGGCGAAAACCACAGATCTTCGGCATACCGTCTCATTAAGAACAACAGTGCCGGGCGGCTTTCAGTTCCAGCCCAAGAAGAAGCTAGACTTGAACCGAAGGGTGCAACTTGATCCGGTGCAGGTGAAGCGCGTGCAGACCGTGGTAGCGGACGCCGAAGTGGCGGATGGCGAGGCGGGAGTGGGTGACGGCCTGCTGGGCCAGAGTTTTTTCTATCGGGGTGAAGCCGAGCATCAGCAAAGCGCAGGCGGCAGCGAAGGTTCGGGCGGGCCGCGTGTTCCAAACGCGCACGGGACGCAAGGCGGCGGGCGGGGTCAAGTGCGCTTGCAGAACTGCGCCTGAGGCCAGGGCGAGGCTGCCGGAATACAGTAGGTATCGGGCTTCCCAATGGGTCGCGAACTTGCCTTTGAACGCATGCAGACCCTGGAAGTTGTACGCCCGGTTCAGGTGCGTGTACAGGAAGCGCCGGACGGACGAAGTCGCGGCTTTTTCGGCGGCGTCATCATCGCCCGCCAGCGGCGACATTCCCAGGCTGAGAAGCTGGGCGCCTTCCGAAGCAAACTGGGTCGCCGCCGAGACGACAAGAAAATCCATGACTCCGTGCAGGGTCTCGGCTTCCCGGCGCATCAAATCTAAAGTCCAGCCCGACCCAAACGCCGGAACGAAGCTGGCAAACGCCAGCATTCGGCCCGTGCTGGTGTCGCGGGCGACAAAGGAGCGGCTTTCGGCGAACAGCGCCGAATGCGGGTCGAACCCGCCCATCGCAAACCAGCCTTCATGGGCGCCGTGCGCCGACCGCCAGCCTGCCGAGATCGCGTCCATCTCGGCGACGCAGGCGGCGGGCATCGGTGCGTCCGGCCCGTAGGTTTCCAGCACGACCCCGGCTTTTTCAATGCGCCGCAGGTCGTTCCTGAGCTTCACATACTTTTTGCCGGCCAGCGAAAAATCGGCCAGCGCAATCTGGGCGTCTTCGCCGACTTTGACCGCTTTCAGCCCGGCCTGAGCGTACACGCCGAGATGGTCCGGTGTGGTCTGGTAGAACACCGGCTTCCAGCCGTTCGTCCGGCACAGCGCGGCGAAGGCGTTCACGGCGTCCGGCGCGGCTTGGGGATCACCGAACGGATCTCCCAATGCCAGCGCCTGCCGCCCCTGCACCCGGTAGGCGATGCCCCACTCGGCTTCGCCGGGCTGGCTGAACAAATACCGCTTGTCGGCCAGCAGGGCAAAGTACAGCAGCGGCGCTGCCCCCCACCCTGCGAGAAGCCGCCGCGCGTCTTCCGCAGTGCCACATCCTACGCCGTCCGCCGCCGCCAGTGCCGGTGTTTGTGCGAGTATTTTCATAGATTTTTCATTTTACCACAACTGCCGCGATATGGCAAATCCTGTTCAGTGCCGATCTGCGGCGAGACGATCCAGCCATTCTGTCAGCAATGTGCGTTCTCCGTCTGAAAGGAGGCGGGCTTCCGGCAGCACGGCACGCAGGGCGACTGACGCAGCGGCTGGGCCAGATTTTTCCGCTACGGGCTGGTCCGAAGTAATCGCCGCAATCGCTGCTTCGCGGGCGGTTGCGGACAAACTTCTGTCGCGCTGTTCCTCGGCCTGGGACAGAAGGGTCAGGACAGTTCCGCATCCGCAGGCATGAAAAAGGTCAGCCGCTTGCTCTTCCGGGACGCGCAGCCGGCCGGCCGCCGCCACCCGCCGGATATGCTCTTTCAAGAAGCGCCCCGACATCTCGGCGGCCGCAGACTTCGCGCCGGGGCGGGGCTGGGCGTACATCAGCAGATAAATCGCTGGATGGGACAGCCCGAACTCGATGTGCAGATTCCATCCAGTCCGTAGGTCTTCTACGGGGTCTTGTCCGGGTTGACGCACCGCTTTTTTTTTCAGATACGCCGCGAAGCCGTGTTCCGCGACCGCATCCAGAAGGCCCTGCTTGTCGCCAAAGAGGCGATAAAGGGCCGGCGCTTGAACCCCGGCGGCGTCCGCAACGGCCCGCGTCGTCACGGCATCCCGGCCGCCGTGGTTCAGAAGGTCAATCGCGGATAAGATAATGCGCCCGCGCATCTCGTCGCGGGCCGTGCCTGGTTCGACAGTTTCGTCGTCTAAAGTTGTCATGGAGACACTACCGCAATTTTTTCTGAACTTTGCATGTCGCTGTTATCAATGATACCATAATCATGGTATCATTGATGAAATATGCCCTTAGGAGAATCTCATGATTATTGTGACAGGAGCCAGCGGTCTTCTTGGCCGTGCGATTGCCGAAGAGCTTATCCAGCGTGTTCCCGCCGCGCAGATCGGCGTGAGTGTGCGTGACCCGGAAAAGGCGCGGGAACTGGAAGCACGAGGCGTCCGCGTCCGCCGGGGGGATTTTGACGACCCCGCAAGCCTCGCCCACGCTTTTGAGGGCGCGACGCAAGTCTTGATCGTGTCGTCCAACGCCGCCGCGTCCGGCGGCGATCCGCTGGCCCAGCACCGCACGGCGATTGACGCCGCCAAAGGGGCAGGCGCAAGGCGGATCGTCTATACCAGCCACATGGCGGCAAGCACCGCTTCCTTGTTCCCGCCGATGCTCACGCACGCGGCGACCGAGGAGATGCTGGGTCAATCCGGCCTTGCCTGGACTTCGCTCCGCAACGGCTTTTATGCGTCGAGCGGCCTTTTCTTGATGGGCGATGCCCTCACAACCGGCGTGATTGACGCGCCGGCGGACGGCAAAGTCTCTTGGACAGCGCACGCCGATTTGGCGGAAGCCGCGGCGATTATTTTAGCGGATGAAGGCCGGTACGACGGACCGACACCGCCGCTCACCGGATCGCAGGCATTGGACCTGGCCGACTTCGCCGTCATTGCGTCGGAGCTGCAAGCCCAGCCTATCCGGCGGCAAATCCTCTCGGATGACGACTTGCGGGCGAAGATGGCCGCCCGCGGCCTGCCTGCTCCTGTCGCGGACATCTCGCTGGGTCTTTACCGGGCAAGCCGGCAGGGAGAATTCGCCGCCGTTGATCCAACCCTGGCGCGGCTGCTGGGCCGGCCGCCAATCCTGATGCGGGACATCCTGAAGGCGTCGCTTCCCCCAGCAAGCTAAACCGTGCTGAAAATTATCCCCTGCCGCGTGTGTAGGTCCCGCGACGCCGAGACGAGATTTGGTTGGTCACCAAGTTGCGCGTCTTGGCGACATCGGCTTCTGTGGCTTCTTTGGCAGGCGCTTTCGGCTTTGGTTTCGGTGCAGGTTTCGGCGCGTCGTCTTCGGGGTCGGCCAGAAGACGCTTGATCGGCGATTTCGCGGGTTCCGCAGCGAGCTTGGGCGGCAGATATTTCGCCAGCACTTCAACCATCTCTTCGGCGGTTTGAAGCATCTTGGCAGGCTGCTCTGGAGAGGCGACAAAGACGACATCGGGCAGGAACTGGTGCTGCATATAGGTTCGGGCCAGCCGCTTGATGCTTTCCTGGGTCAAATGCGTCCCTGAGAACCGAAGGGCAAGGCGGCGCTTTTCGGCGATGATTGCCGAGACGCCGACTTCGGCGCAGCGCAGGCGCAGGCGCAGGATCGCCAGCAGGTTCCAGACGGGGCGCGGCGGGTCGCCGTAACGGTCTTCCAGCTCGTCCTGGATGCGCTGAACGTCGCTCACTTTCCGCACGGCGGTCAGCTTTTTGTACATGAGTATCCGCTCGGCCTCGCTCGGAATGTAGGCGACCGGCAGCAGCGCATCGAGCGGCAGGGAGACGTTCGGCAGCTCGAACTCGCTTTCGACCGGCTGGCCGCGCATTTCGTTGATGGCCTGCGAGAGTAACTGCGTGTACAAGTCAAAGCCGACCGTGGCGACGGTTCCCGACTGGGCCGCGCCGAGCAGATTTCCTGCGCCGCGTATTTCTAAGTCCCGCAGAGCGACTTTGTAGCCGCTGCCGAGATCCGAGAACTCGCGGAGTGCGCCGAGACGTTTTTCGGCAACATCCGACAAGCTTTTGTCTTTGCGGTACAGCAAATACGCATAGCCCTGGCGCTTGGAGCGCCCGACCCGGCCCCGCAGTTGGTACAACTGGGCGAGGCCCAATCGGTCGGCGTTGTCTACAATGATCGTGTTGACGTTCGGGATGTCCAGGCCGCTTTCGACAATCGTGGTGCAGACCAGCACGTCAAACGCTTTTTCGGCGAAGCCAAGCATGACGTCTTCGAGGTCGTCAGCGTGCATTTGGCCGTGCGCGATCTCGCAGCGGGCCGTCGGGACCAGCCGCCGGATCTTCTCGGCGACATGGGAAATGCTCTCGACCCGGTTGTGCAGGAAATAAATCTGGCCGCCCCGGTCCAGCTCACGCAGGATGACTTCGCGGACGAGTTCATCATCGTATTCTTTGACATAGGTTTTGATCGCCATCCGGCCTTCCGGCGGGTCGTCAATCAGGGACATATCGCGGATGCCCGACAGGGACATGTGGAGCGTTCGCGGAATCGGCGTCGCCGTCATGGTGAGAACGTCCACGTTCTTCTTCATCTGTTTGATGCGCTCTTTGTGGGTCACCCCAAAGCGCTGTTCTTCGTCCACGACAAGTAAACCGAGCCGATTAAACTTGACATCTTTGGCAAGTATTTTATGTGTGCCGATGACGATGTCCACCGTGCCGTCTTCCAAACCCTTCAGCGTTTCAGCAGCTTCGGCTTTGGAAACGAACCGGGAAAGCATTTCGATTCGCACGGGATACGCCGCGAGGCGCTCCCGAAATGTCTTCAGATGCTGCTGGGCCAAAATCGTCGTCGGGCAGAGAACCGCCACTTGGCGGCCGGAATTGACCACTTTGAACGCGGCGCGGATTGAGACTTCGGTCTTGCCGTAGCCGACATCGCCGCAGATGAGCCGGTCCATCGGCTTGTCGTCTTCCAGATCGCGCTTGACATCTTCAATCGCCGCGAGCTGGTCCGGCGTCTCCTGGTACGGGAATGCTTCTTCCATTTCGGTCTGCCAGGGCGTGTCCGGCGGCAGGGCGTGGCCGGTCGCGGCCTTGCGGGCGGCGTACAGCTTGATCAAGTCGGCGGCCATCTCCTGAACCTGCTTTTTAGCCTTTTTGGTCGCCCGTGCCCAATCGCCGGAGTTCAGCCGCGTGACCTGGGGCGGCGAGTCCGCCGAGCCGATGTACTTCTGGACCCGGTCTACCTGATCGGTCGGCACATAGACTTTGTCGCCGCCGTCGTATTCCAACAGCAGGTAGTCACGCTCGGCCCCATCTGTTCCCTTTAACCGGGAAATGCCCGCGTAGCGCCCGATGCCGTGGTGGATATGGACGACATAGTCGCCTTCGCGCAATTCCAGGTACGACGTGATCTTCAGGCCCTCTTTGAAGGCGCGTTTGGGAGGCTTTTGGTGGGCGCGGTGGCCGAAGATGTCCGTGTCGGTCGCCACCATCAGATTGGCTTCGGGCAGCTTGAAGCCGCCAAGCAGCGAGCCGGGCAGGACAAAGACGCCGGCCTCGCCGCCCGGCTCCAGGCGGTCCTGCGGCGAGATCGGCAGCTTGTGCTCCGCGAGTATCTGCCGCATCCGCTCGGCCTGCTCGGTGACGACCACGCACCGGAAGCGGGCGCCCAGCCAGCCGTCCACGGCCTCAAAGAACGCCGGCAATCGTCCGGCAAACTGCTCCATCGCGCCGGCCTGGGTCGGAATAGAAGTCTGGATTTGGACCCCGTTGAGGCCCCGGCCCAGAAGGGCAAGAAAAAGGGCCGCATCTTCGCGGGCGACTCGCGCCGTTACCGTCTCAAACCCGCAGGCATGGGGCATGTCGGGTTTGAGATACTCGCCTCGCGCGGCCCGCGCCTCCATGATTTCGGCGATCTCGCCTTCTCGCTGCTCCCACCGCGCCTGCGCCTGGCTCGGCTCGTCAAGAACAATCAACGCGTTTTCCGGCAGGTAATCCAACGCGCAAACGGCATCGGGGTATAAGTACGGCAGGTAGTATTCTAACGCGTCAAACGTGATGCGGGCCTGAAGCTGGGCAATGTCGCCTTCAATACGCTCTTCTAAGCGCTCCGCGTGTTCGACGCCGCGCTCTTCCAAGTTCGCTTTCTTTAAAGCCGCTGCTCGGCTCGGCAGCTCGCGACGCAGGCGAGACACGGCACTGGCGACGGCGCTGTCTTCAAACGGCACCTCGCGGACTGGGGCGATGACGACCGACTCGGACTTGCCGACCGAGCGCTGGGTCTCGACATCAAAGGGCCGGATGCTTTCAATGTCGTCGCCGAAGAAGTCCACGCGCAGGGGCAGGCGGCCGTCGCCGGGAAAGATGTCCAGAATGCCGCCGCGCCGGGTCCACTGGCCGGGCTGCTCGACCGCTTCCACCCGGTCGTAGCCGAACTCCGCCAGGGAGCGTTCCAAGCCGTCAATCTCGACTGTCTCGCCAACCGAGAGCGCCACCCGGCGGTCTTTCAGGAGTTCCGGCCGGACCGTGCGCTGTAGCCACGCGCCGATGGGGCCGACCGTGATCTTCGCCGTGCCGAGGGCTAACTTCTGCAAAGCGGCGACCCGCTGGCCGGTCTGGCCGAGATCGGGCGCTCCTTCGGCAAAGATCAGCGTTTCGGTGGTGGACGGCAGTGCAATCAACGCATCGCCGTCCACGCCGCAGCGGGCGAGATCGGCAGCAATGCGTCCGGCCTGATCGCTGTTGTAGGAAAGGACGACGAGGGGCCGGTCAAGCTCCCGATGCAACTGGGCCAGCAGCCAGCCTTTGGCCGGCACCGGCAATCCTTCCAGTTGGGTGACGCCGCCTGACTTCAGTGCGTCTTTGAGTTTTTGGTACGCCGGGTAATCGTCAGCCAAACCGGGCAGTTCACGCAGGTCCATTCGCAAATCTTTCTGTCACGTCAAGAGAGAGTTTTTAGAGAAATCTTTTTCGCCGTTTGATTATACCCGGATTAGCCCGGCACCGATGCCGAAAATACTTGCAGCAGCCACTTGACATCTTTTACGCGCCGTGCTATGATGAGCGTGTTGATGTGACGTTGCATCAAAATTGTTTGCGTTAGCCTCGTAATGAACAAACCTGCTACTATCAAAGATGTCGCCGCTTCCGTCGGGGTCAGCAGCTCCACGGTCTCGGCTGTGCTGGGACACAATCCGTCCCGCCATGTGCGTGTTTCGGAGCAGACCCGAAAGCGAATCCTGGAAGCGGCGGCACAGATCCGTTACCAGCCGAACCGTGCCGCACGCTCCCTGCGGAACCGGCGCACGAATGTTTTAGGCGTCTACACGGCGCAGGGGTATCTGAACCCTTATATGCCGTTTACGTCGCAGATCATCGGCGGCCTGCATCTCGGGTGCGACGACGCTGGAAAAGACCTGCTGCTGCACGGCATGTACCGGGGACGCCCGGCCGAAGAAATTCTCGCGGAGCTGACCGGCGGGCAGATTGACGGCCTGATCCTGTATACGAGGCCGGAAGACCCACTGGTGCCGCTGCTGGCGGCGTCGGATCTGCCGGTCATCTCGGTTGTGGACGCGCTGCCTGGTCTGCCGACGGTGGTGGCGGACGATGCCGCCGGATCGGCGCTTTTGGCGGCGCATCTGGCCGCGCAGGGGCATCGGCGCATTGTGTATGTCGCGGGCAGTTCGACGCTGGTATCGGCTGTGCGCCGGCTGGAAGCGTTCCATGCCACGGCCGCGGCTCTGGGGATGGAAGTCACGGAGTTCCATCCGTCCAGCCACCATGAGCGGTTTGCCGAAGGGGAGCTGACCTGGCTGGATCTGCCGCCGCCGGTGCGTCCCACGGCGGCTGTCTGCTGGAACGATCTCGCGGCCTACTTTCTGCTGGAAGAATGCCGCCGACTGGGGATGTGCCTGCCGGAAGACCTGGCTGTCGCCGGGTTCGACGGCATTGTCCCGCCCCATTCGGGTCCACTGCGCTTGACGACGATCCGTGCGCCCTGGATGGAGGTTGCCCGTGCGGCCATCCCGCTGCTGGTCCGCTTGATCGACGGTGAAACCATTGCACCTGAAACGCGCCTGCCGGTGGAATTCCTGGCCGGCGATACAACTTGATCTTATTTCGCGTCTTTTTCGCTTCCAATTTCATGTCTTAGTCCGAATCCAAAAGGAGAACTGCAATGCTATCTACCCCTTCCCGGCGCGGCGCTGCCAAAGCGTTCACGCTCATTGAATTGCTCGTCGTGATTGCCATTATTGCCATTCTGGCAGCCATTCTGTTTCCCGTCTTCCAGAAAGTTCGCGAGAACGCCCGCCGGACCGCCTGCTTGTCCAACCAAAAGCAGCTCGGTCTCGGCTTTATCCAGTACACCCAGGACTTTGACGAGCAGTTGCCCTACTGCTTCTATGGCGCTCCGCAGGGATGGGCCGGACATCTCTACCCCTACGTCAAAAGCACTGGCGTCTTCAAATGCCCCGACGACAGCACCAACACCTATGTCTCTGCCGGGAACAACCCGGCGGTTCCCGTATCGTATGCCATGAACCAAGACCTGACCCCCAACAGCGGGGATGATGCCCAGCACCGCTCCCCTTCCTATTCCCTGGCCCACTTCACGGCCCCCGCCAGCATCGTGCTGATCTATGAGGTATCGGGAGCGCCCGTGGACGTGACGACCAACGACGAAAGCACCAACAACTTCAACCAGAAGCCGCCTAGCGGCTTCGAGTCGCCGAGCGGGAACGGCTGCGATTCGTTCAGCGGCCACTGGGGTGCCGGCCCTGGCACTGGGGACGGAGGGAGCGCTGGCCTCACGCTGCCTCTGGGCCTGAACCTGGCCCAGCGTCCCGCAGGTCAGGTATATCTCCTTGCTCCGGCACGTCACACAGCAGGAGCAAACTACATACTGTGCGATGGTCACGCCAAGTACTTCCTCCCGCCCTCGGTGTCAACAGGTTACGGCGCGTGCGCGTCCACGGATACCCAGAGCCAGTGCTACGGCAGTGAAGCGGCTGGGGTAGACACAATGGGCCAGCACGGGTTTGCGGTTACTTTCAGCGGCCAGTGACACGTTTCCACACTGGGAGGCCGCGCGAATGAAAGCAAGCCAAGCCACGGTGGCTGCTCTGGCAGGCCTGCTGTTTTTGGCAGCAGCGCTGGGGACGGCTCAGGCACAGGCCGTTCCCAGCCCGAAAAAAGGCTTTGGAACGGTCGTGCGCCCGGACGGCGGCTGGAAAAGAGACATCACCCAGCTTCATGTCCGCTGGTTTTATAGCTGGGGCGGCGACCAGCCCCAAGACCTGCCGGCGGGAGTCGAGTTCGTGCCGATGGACTGGGGCTACTACGGCAGCAAAGACGGCAGCTTGGTCAACTGGCTGGCAAAAGTCAAGCGTCAGCCAGGGGTCAAGTATTTACTCGGCTTCAACGAACCCGACGGCAAAGACCAGGCCAACCTCAGCGTCGCCAAAGCGCTGGAAGGCTGGCCCTACTTGCAGCAGACAGGGCTGACGCTGGGCAGCCCGGCGGCGGTCCACCCGGACGGCGACTGGATGAAGGCGTTTATGGCGGGTGCCGAACAGCGGCATGACCGGGTGGATTTTGTCACGATCCACTGGTACGGCGGCGCGGATGCGCCGGGCTTTTTAGGAATGCTGACGCGGGTGCATGACTTGTACCATCGGCCGCTGTGGGTGACGGAGTTCGCCCCGGCGGACTGGAGCGCGGGACCGGGTCACCCGAACCGCTGGAGTCCCGCGCAGGTCGCCGCGTTCATGCGCGTCGTCCTGCCGGAGATGGATCGCCGCCCGTATGTCCAGCGCTACGCCTGGTTCTCCGCCGCGCCGGATGATCCCGCGCTCGGCCCGTCCGCCCTGTTTGCCAAAGACGGCTCGCTGACCGAACTCGGCAAGCTGTATGCGTCGCTGTGAGGAACCCCTCCCTACCAGATATTCACCCGCGCGGCCGATGCGGTACGCGTCTCGCCTGCCGGGCAGGGGAACGCCTGGGCGAACTCCGGCAGGTTTGCCAGCGGCCCCAGCACGCGGAACTTGTTTGGGGCGTGCGGGTCGGTCGCAAGACTCATCCGCAGGCTCTCAGGACGGACATTCTCGCGCCAGATCTGGGCATAGGCGAGAAAGAACCGCTGCTCCGGCGTGAACCCGCCGATCTTGACGCGCGGGTGGCCGATCTGGGACTTCTCAAACGCCAGATAAGCGATCTTGACGCCTCCCAAGTCGGCAATGTCTTCACCCAAAGTTAGATGCCCGTTGACATGGGCATCGTCTACGGCCACAAACCCATCAAACTGGGCGGCAACCCCGTCGGCCCGCTGCTGGAAGCGCTTTTTGTCGGCGGCGGTCCACCAGTCCTTCAAGTTCCCGTCGCCGTCGAACTGCCGGCCCTGATCGTCGAATCCGTGGGTCATCTCATGGCCGATCACCGCGCCGATGCCGCCGTAGTTGGAGGCATCGTCGGCTTGTGGGTCAAAAAACGGCGGCTGCAAAATGCCGGCGGGGAAGACGATCTCGTTGCCACTGGGGTTGTAGTAAGCGTTGACAGTCGGCGGGGTCATCCCCCACTCGCTGCGGTCTACGGGCTTGCCTAATTTTGCCAAGTCGCGGTTGAAATCAAAGCGATTGGCGGCCAGGACGTTGACGACATACGACGGGCTGGAAACTTCCAGCTTGGAATAATCGCGCCAGTGGTCCGGGTAGCCGATCTTGATCCGCATCTTGTCCAGCTTCGTCAGCGCCTGACGCCGCGTGTCTTCGCCAATCCAGTCCAGCGACGTAAGGCGTGTCCGCAGAGCGGCTTTGACATTCTGCACCAGCAGGAGCGCCCGCGCTTTCGCGGCGGGCGGGAAGGCTTCGGCGACATAAAGCTGCCCCAGACCTTCGCCCAGCTCGCCGTCGGTTTCCCGCAGCACCCGCTTCCAGCGCGGCTGGTTCTGGGTGACGCCGCCCAGGGTCGTTCCGCGAAAGGCAAAGCTTTCGGCGACGAAATTCTCGCTGAGGTACGGGGCCGTGCTTGAAATCAGATGCCAGCGCAGGTAGGTCTTCCAATCGGCAAGCGGCACGGTCTTCATCAGGCCGCCGACGGCGGCGAAGAACTTGGGCTGGCCGATAACGAGCGGGCCAGGGTCGGCCACACCGGCGGCAGCGAAGTACGGGGCATAGGAGAAGCCGGGCGACAGCGCATCCATCTGGGCCAGGGTCATCTTGTTGTACGTTGCGTTCGGGTCACGCCGCTCCACCCGTGTCATGGAAGCGGCCGCAAGCTGCGTTTCCAGCGCCAGCACCGTCTGCGCCTCCGTCGCGGCTGTTGACGGGGCGTCGCTGAGCAGGGTCAGCATTCGGGCGATGTGGGCTGTGTACGCCGCCCGCAGCGCGACAGATTTGGCATCGGTCTTCGTGTAATAGTCTCTATCGGGCAGCCCCAATCCGCCCTGCCCTACCTCGGCGATGGTATGCAGGCTGTTTTTTTCGTCCGCCCCCACCCCGAAGTTCCACACGGCTCCCACACCGATTTTGTGCAGATGGGCGATCTCGGCTTCCAAGCTCGGCGTGTCGGAGATGGCTGCGATCCGGGCAAACTCCAGAGCTAATGGACTTGCGCCATCTCGCTCAATTTGCGCCGTGTCCATGCCGCTCCGGTAGAAGTCGGCGATTTTGCGCTTGACGCTGCCATTTGGCGCGGGCGGCGCGGCGACCGCGCTGTCTACAATCTGGTGCAGCACGGCTTGGTTGCGGTCAAACAGCTCGGAAAAGCCGCCGACGGAACCCCGGTCGGCGGGGATGGGATGGCTCGCCAGCCATTTGCCGTTGGCGTATTGGTAAAAGTCGGTGCAGGGTGCTGCGCTGGTGTCAATCGCCGCCAAGTCAACGCCGTGCGCCGCCGATTGGGCATGGATCGGCGCGGCCAGGGAAACACCGAGCAGCAGCGAGGCCGCAAGAGGAAAACGGGAAAAGGTCATAGGAGATTGGGTCTTTCTAGAGAATAACGGAATAGTCGCAAGGTTTTCAACAGCGATGTTGTTTGGAGAGCGATGTCGTGAAGAGCGATGTCGTGAAGAGGCATATCGTGAAGAGGCATGTCCTGAAGGACATGGCTCACAAAATGGCTCTTATTGCACCGCCGCTGCCCGCCGCGCCAAGATGTCTGTTAGCTTAGGGGACGTGCCGAGGTAGCGGCCCATCTGAAACTTGACGTGCGGGTGACGCGCTGCCGCTTCGTCTAAAAGCGTCGGCAGGTCGTCAGCGACATGGGTTCCCGTGTGCAGGAAATACGGCACGGCGATTACTGTGTCCGCACCGGATGCCGCGCAAGTGTCGGCGGCTTCGGTGATGGTCGGCTCGTTGCATTCCATAAACCCAACTTCCACCACGTCAAAGACGCCTCGCGCCTTCACTTCTTCAACCACTTGGAACATAGACTTGTTCGCCACGGGTCGGGGCGATCCATGTACCATGACTAAGAGCGCTGTTTTCATTGTTATCAAGCTGCTTTCTACTAATAAACACTTGGTCTTTGCCGGCCTGGAAGAAAGGCATCCGGCCTGTAATACGGCCTGGGAATGAACGGGGACTGATAAAAGGCTTGCGGGTCAGTTTGACGCAGTATCGTTCGCGAAAGAAGCGCATCAGCCCGCACCTCATAGTGCTTGAACTTAACTTCCTCCTGATGCCGCCATAAAACTGCGAACCGGCTGAAGCCGAGGCCATTGCGGCTATGGCGCGACTTAGGCCGAACATAACTTTTGCGCCGTATGCGAAATCGCTTCATTCCATCACTCCACAAAAG